>NZ_JBIVGP010000013.1:0-153487 GCF_044748725.1 Pseudomonas sp. NPDC089752 | reverse complement strand
AATCAGTCCAGCGCAAGGCAGCTTGCTGGATGACCTGCTCGATACAGACCTTGAAGCTATCGAGGCTGAGCTGAAACAGCTTCTCCCAGCTGCGCAACAGGCCGAACCACGGCAATCCCCGAAACGTGCGCCCTTGCCGCCGCAGTTTCCCCGCACCGTCATTCGCCATGAACCCGAAAACACTCAGTGCGTCTGTGGCTGCCTGCTCCAACGCATCGGCGAAGACGTCAGCGAGAAGTTGGATTACACGCCGGGCGTGTTTACCGTCGAGCAACATGTGCGTGGCAAATGGGCCTGCCGTCAGTGTGAAACTCTGATCCAGGCGCCAGTGCCAGCCCAGGTTATTGACAAAGGTATTCCGACCGCAGGCCTTTTGGCCCACGTGATGGTGGCCAAGTTTGCCGATCACCTGCCGCTGTACCGACAGGAGAAAATCTTTGGTCGCGCCGGACTGGCAATTGCTCGCTCGACCTTGGCCCAGTGGGTCGGACAAACCGGCGTGCGACTCCAGCCGCTGGTCGATGCACTGCGTGAGGCGGTGCTGAACCAGGGCGTGATTCACGCCGACGAAACACCGGTTCAAATGCTTGCGCCAGGCGAGAAGAAAACCCACCGGGCCTACGTCTGGGCCTACAGCACGACGCCGTTTTCGGCGCTCAACGCGGTGGTTTATGACTTCAGCCCAAGCCGTGCCGGGGAACATGCGCGCAACTTCCTAGGTGACTGGAACGGCAAGCTGGTTTGCGATGACTTCGCTGGCTACAAGGCCGGATTTGAGCAAGGCATCACTGAAATCGGCTGCATGGCCCACGCCCGTCGCAAGTTCTTTGATCTGCACGTGGCGAACAAAAGTCAGCTGGCTGAACAGGCACTGCATTCGATCAGCGGCTTGTACGAGGTCGAGCGCCAAGCGCGGGACATGAGCGATGAAGACCGCTGGCGAATACGCCAGGAAATGGCGGTGCCGATCATCAAAACGCTGCATGACTGGATGTTGGCTCAGCGCGACTTGGTGCCCAACGGGTCAGCTACGGCCAAAGCCCTCGATTACAGCCTGAAACGCTGGGTAGCGCTGACGCGCTACCTGGACGATGGGGCTGTGCCCATCGACAACAACCAGGTCGAGAACCAGATACGGCCATGGGCACTCGGGAGATCGAACTGGTTGTTTGCCGGGTCACTGCGCAGCGGCAAACGAGCGGCGGCGATCATGAGTTTGATCCAGTCGGCACGCATGAATGGGCATGATCCGTATGCCTATCTCAAGGATGTGCTGACGCGGCTGCCGACCCAACGGGCCAGTGAGATCGGTCAGTTGCTGCCGCATCAGTGGATGCCGGCCTGATTTACGCAAGGTAAATTCGCCGGACGCTTACGTCTGAGTGTTCTTAGGTCAAATAGAAAGCAAGTACGCGCTCGTACATTGCTGCGTCCTGAGTAATCAGCAACAGGCTAGGACAGGCTCCAAGCAGAGCGTGCGTTGGCTGCAAATCTTCAATTTGTGACCAGAACTCGTCGACCTTATCGGTCTCTCCGAAAGGTTCAAATGTAACAGCGCTACTAAATTTGGCTAGCCTCGCCCTATCAGGTAAGCGGTCAAAGACATACCACTCATCAAAGCCTGGCGTCGGTAATTGACCGATATCCGTAATTATAGGACTGATCGCCAGGTCTCCTACTCGCTGCCACCCACTAGCGATCTCAGCAGCGCTAAGTGTATAGGGCCCGCTATCTGCCCAGGCGATTGCCACATAACGGCCCAGTACGAGCTGAGGAAGCTGGTGAATGACGTCGCCCAGGTTAACGTCGCATCCGGCATTCCAGTCGAGAGTGCTGTAGCCGGCACGCGCCCCCGTGTGCAGTTCAGCTGTCATAAACAATCCTTTGAGTAACAACGATGGAGCAGGTGTGGCGACCTGCCGTTTGGCAGGATAGACCGTCTTTAGCGTCACCCGCACCGTAAGCTTATGGGCAAAATTCTACCGCAGGTCAGCGGGGCATCCATTGAAGGAGCAAGGTGACTTCTACAGACGCTTACACTGCAGGCGGCTTCTGGCACGACGTAAATCGTGGTGCGCCCCGAATGCGAATTCCCATTCTGGGGCGTGACGAAATTTTCTGCGGGTGGTGGTGACACACAGTTTATGCGCATTAAATAGAGGTCCACTTCAAAAAATAGACTCCAAAATGCGTAACGCTCTCGTTTCAATCTCAGTGAACACCATCGCGAGCCTCCTGACTGCGCTCGTGCTTCACTGGATCACTCCCCCTCTTACTGACCCGTCGATTCGACTAATCACTGTGTCAAGCTGCGCATCCCAAAGCGCTGCGTAGCTGAGTGATCTGTAAGCGTCCGGTCAAGTCACCTTCCGAACTCCAGCATTAAGGGAGATGGTGTCTGTGTATCTTCAAGCGGGCGCGATCACCTTTGTCGTCAGGATTTTCATGCGTCAACGAAGCTATCGGCTCCCGGCGTCACCGAAATAATCATCCTTTGCGACCAGACCAAGATCATCGATGAAATCCTGGCCATCCTCGCTGAACAGATTTTGAGTCCGCCGCTCCTGCTTGAGGTAAGCCAATGTTTGGAAGAAGCAATCCTCACACAGGTGCAGTTCATAGCGCTCCCCATCATGGGCAGTACCATAGCCCCAGTGTGCTTGTAGGGCGCCGAACTGATTCCCGCCAGTATCCAAGCGGGTGGAGCAACGGCATACATCGCACACGACGTCTATAACGGTCTCGACTTCGACTCTTCCGGTTATTTTCATCGCTGACTCCTACAAGCGCCTCTGACTTTCGCGTTCAGCATGCTACCTCCAGGACGGAGCGTAGGCTTGCCATTGTAGTCTCCATTGTGTGAATCCATAGCCGTTCTTTACCGGTCATGATCATGGAATGTAGTGGTCACTTCCATGCCAATGGCTACTCAGATCAAAGTGATCTGGCCTTTAGGGCCCGCGCAGGTCGGTCAGGCATGCTTTGGGCGGGCTTCAAACCAGTGGGTGACCACCAAAAGGGTCAGTTAGGCCTACTGCTGCCTATCCTCGCTCGTTACCATCCAGAGACCCTCTATTGATACGGTTTCAGCAAAGATGGATGTCTATAAGCTCCGCATCGAAGACACAGAAAGCAAGATCATCGACAAGGAAGGTTTCGAGGCCGAGACCTTCCGCAGAGATCCGTGGTACCAGCCTGGGAGTGCGGGCAAGCTAGCTCAGTTTGCTGTATGCCCGGCATGCGACAACCCTGTCCAGCTGGTTGGGCTGTATGAGCTACCGCCTAACGTGAAGAACCCATTCGGGAAACATGCTACTAAGAGCATTCGCGGCATCGCTCCATTTGATAGTGAGGCCCGTAACGATTGCCCGTACTTCCAGCCTCGCCAGCACAAGAAAACAGAACGAAAAACCAGGTTTGACGGCGTCCCGCGGAAGATTCTCAAGCTATTGATCGAACAGTTCGATCGCGTGGTTTACATCCTGGAGAAAGAGACCCAACTGGTCCTTTCCGAGAACGCGTTGAGAGGCATGCTGCAGCGTTACAAGGGAGAGCGTGGCTACCTCTATACCGGCGCGACGCTTCGCAATGTGCCATGGATCTTTGCTTACATGTCGGACGCCACCCGCCTGTTTGGCCAGAAGGTCAGTGGAAATGCTGAGCTGGTGAAAGCTATTGCCGCTGAGGTGCCGGGGGCGGAAATCAGCAGCGCTGGTCGGCTGGAATCGAAGAAGGTGCCTGGTTCGAAGGCGGCATATTTTGATCTCAAAATGAGTTTCATCCGCCATCGAATCGTCAAAGACAGTGAAGTGTCCGGCTTGGTCGAAAGCATGGAGTTTGTGGTGTCACAGCCTCGCAGAGGTGAGCTTGAGCACATTCACAAGGAAGTCATCAAATTCGATTCGGCTTGGTTCGAATCCCTTATCCGGATGCCGGTTGATCATCCTTATCGCAGAATGGATAGAGTGAAGATGGCCCGGGAGGAACTGGGCGATCTGCTGGAGCTGACTCAAGCCTGAGGAGGCCTGCTGTAAACCACTTTTTTCACTGTAAACCACAGTGGTTTACAGTGAAAAAAATGGTTTACAACGTAGCTACGACACGCGCCCTGGCCACTCCCCAGGCCAGCGCGCTCCTCATTGATTCGTTCTGCCGGGTGTCGAACACCTGTGCTGCTCGGGGCCTTGCAACGCCGCGGTGTCCTATAATTCATCTTGAGCTGAATGGAGCAAAATGTTGTGAAGCGCACATTCATTGGAATGGTCGAGGCTGGTGAGCCACTGATGAGACAAGCGCTTGAAGCTATCCGACAGGCCCACGAAGCGGAGGATGCTGGATTGCCAGACCTTGAAGTACAGCGTCTTCACCTATTGGCAGATTCGCTGTACCAGGCTGTCATTGATCGCAGAATCACAATTTCGGGCTGTCAGCGAGTATCAGCTCAACGCTCTGGGATATCAGTCTCGTCGTCCGCACTGAAGGGATAACCGATCCGGAGGTAGCTTCAGAATCCATCAAGCCAAGCGGAAGACTCACGACGCGGTCCGATTGATCAGCGAGACGGTCGGGAGGGTTTGCACACAGCCCAAAAAAAGCAGCTCCCGAGAGCTGCTTTTTTCTTACTCCCCCTTTTTGTGCTTGTGGGGTTTCAGGTCCGGATGGTCCTTCTGCTTTTCAGGGGTGACTCGCTGCCTTTTGTCCGGAGTGCCATCTTCATTGGTGCGCTTTGGGCCTGGTTTGATGCTCATGCAAAACTTCCTTTTCCGCTTGGGTTGTTGAATGCAGCTATGTAAATAGTCCAGCTTCTCTCAGCTGTCAAAGCAGGCTGGTGCAGAACCGCCTGGCCGATGATCCGGTCCACAACGAACATTCAGAGGCCAGAATAAGAGCCTCCGGCCAAGGGCTTGCAAGGGGCTGTGAAATCCAGCGCTGAGCGATACGAAGACGTCTGAACGTTCATCATGCCGAGCACGGTGTGAAACAGGTAAGAGTTCAGCAGATCGAGCGTCTACTGAGCGCCAGAGGCGGAATAGTCACAGCCTGGTGGTTGAACGCGGTACAGCTGGTGTACGCAGAGCTGGACTCATTGTTTTTTGAATGGCGCATTGCAGCACATAGAAATATAAAATCCCGGAAGAAAATACGATTGCGGACAGGGAAACCATTTCTGAATCTAAGACCCCAGAAATCATATACTGCTTAATCGTGACAGATCCCAGGATGATTCCAGTGCAGTACATGACCCCTGTGAACTGGTTTCCCAAAAAACTTAGGATACCGCTGAAAGCATTATTCGCACTCAGTAGAACTGCTTTCAGAATTGTCCACCCAAGAAGTGGCAGAAAAGCCTTAATCATGAAGGCGAATAACATCGATGATGCGAATAGTTTTATCGGCGTTTCTGCCCACGGCTTGATGGTACCGTCTATTTCAACCCCGGTATACAAGATCACATTAAGAACAAGTGCCATGACGGTGCATATGCCGAGGCGTATCATTTCCCGCTTTAGTGGGGCCATCATTATCACGGCGTGAATCTTGCGTCCGATGAATCGGTTTAGTCCTTGGGTCGACATTTCTCTTCCTATGTTTTCGGGGATGACACTGTTGTAACGTTGTAAGAAGGTCACCCTTTTACCCGAAGAGAGGTGACGCTTCAACGGTTGTGGATTGCGCAGGGGGTCATGTCCTTCCCTTACTGGTAGCTTGCTGAGTAATCCTCATCTACCTGCGTGGCAAAGATGCGTCCACCCCGTCGCCGTCAGAGCTCGGGAGGACTGGCTGCTGTCAGTAACTCATCAAGTGACGGAACCTTAGCGTTAGCACTCAGGACGAGTGTCCTGGATCGGAGTATGGATACATCATAGAAAGATTCGCACTCGACTCTTCCATTCACTTCTCTCCAGTGGGTGACTTCTGGTATCAGCTCGTTAGGCACCGGATGTAATGCCATAGGGTTATGGAAGACCTCCACTTCAGCAGACCACGGCTCGTAGCCATACTGCGGCCAGAGCTCACCGTAATCGCTGGACGCTACATCCAACAAAAATGGGATACCTTGTGATGCACCTGGAGAACGGTCGAAAAACTCACCAAACCGCAAGTATCGGTACCCGTCTAGATCAGCTCCACCTGAAATCGGCACTCGGCTGAGCTTTGGGACTGTGCAGGCATTGGTGAAAATGACCGCTGAAAGATGGGCATTTTCCCTTAGCGTAAATAGGCCGTTGGGGCGCCCTGATAGCAGAGATGTCTCTTCCTCCACAGTTATCAGCTGCATTCCACGATGCGCAGATGAGTGAACTGAAAAGCCATAGAGATAGCTGATGAGTGACTCCCTGCTCCACAGCATTGAACTGGGCGCATGGAAATCGGCTAAGGCCAGAATGAGCGGCTTACCCTCCACGTGCGGTAGGGATTCGTAACGCTTGTCCAATTTGTTTTGGATGGTCCTCGCAAACCTTTCTGCAGCCGCTCCAAAGAAGCGCTCATGTCGGTCAGCGGGTGGGAGGACCGGCGAGGCGCCAAAATGCTCATACCGCTCTTCCGGGTTGGCTGTCACTGCTTCAACCCAGGCCTCATCTCCCAGCCTATTCTCGATATGAAAATCGGGTGATTCTTTAGGCTGGGTGACCAAGAGTCCCTGCTCACGAAAAATCGCTAATAGGTGGGCCTCCCAAAGGCGGGTGTGAAAATTCTCAGTCTGGCAATCGGGAACCCAATTTCTGTCTGGGGATGGCAGTGCGAGATACAGTTGATTGAGCGCCCACGCCCCAATACGGCGGCTTGGATCAAATAGTGATTTGAACACCACGCTTGGTGTGCGCTTACCCATTCTGCTTAGAGGAGCACGTCGTCGTTCGCCTGAGGGGAGTGGAAGCGGATGGGCTTGGGTATTGAGAAAATGGCTGATTGAGGCGCGGGCTTCGGACTCGCGAGCGGTGCACTCACCATGGCTGAGGAGCACCCACACGCTATCGACACGACGCCGTAAGATGACTACTCCGAAGCTGCCGGACTGGATATTTCGGGTTAGAGCGGCACAAGAAAGTCCGTCCTCACTAAGCCATGCCCCTACTGGCGGGCTGTCCCCAAACCCCAACCCTCGTGGAAGCGACAAAGCGATTAGATCGAACATCGGCGCAGCAATTTCTTTCATTCACTGATCTCGGCAGCCGTGAAATGCATTCCTTCATTGCCTCGGAGCGTGCCCGCCGGCGATGGCATCGGTGGAGGTACCTATTGAAGGAGGGGGCTTTGCTCCACCAGGACGTCTCGGTTGGTGAAGATGGTCTCAATGGTTGCAGCCTCGGCAGCCACATGAGTCTTGCGCGTAATCTCTTCGAGGGCCAGTTCGAGCCGGTAGTCTTGGAAATACTCGTACAGCTTTTCAGAGCTCTCGGATATCTCCTCCCCACCATTCTTTGCGAACAAGATGTGGATGATCGCTGCGAGTGGGAGGGAGATGTCGAGATTCTTCTCTTCTGCATCCGACTCCGAGTTCAAACCGTCGAAATACCTCTCCAGATGATTCTGGAGCTCCTCAAGCCAGAACTGAGATAGGTTGCTAGGTAGGGAGCTTTCAGGCCCGGCCAAAAGGACTTCATCTCTGAATCGAACCAGCAGATTGGGGTTTGCCATGGAGGACCTCACGATTAGATTTGAGAGCAACTGGTCAGCATAGTCCACCTCAAAATGACCAGCTCCTTGACGCCTATCCTGGTGCTCCTGATCCTCAGACGAGGTCTGAATGGGGGCGATCCCTCAAACTCAAATCAGGACACCGCTCATAGGAATGGAGTCGTCTCCCTTGACTCTAACTGCTACCATGGTGGCATAACGTAATCCTGCTTTGGCGAGCAGGATGCGAGTCATTGAGTCCCTCCTATCCTGAGCACCGCGTCGTCGCCATAGCCACGGATTGGGCATTTTTTGCAGAGATCAGGTAACAGAAATGGCCAGCGCCGAACAGCTCAAAGCGCTCGTGAAATCTCACATCGAACGGGATGACAGTCAGTTCTATTCCGTAGCGATGCAGGTTGCCGCGCGCGAAGCTAAATCGGGCCATGGCAAGCTGGCGACCGATCTGCGCGACATGATTGATGCTGCCAAAAGCAGTGTGAGTCTGGAAGGTCGACGCAATAGCCCTACTCCCCTTGCCAAGCCTCGCGGCGAAATGGCGGGCTTGCTGAGCGTTACCTATCCTAAAGATCGCTTCGTAGAGATGGTTCTCGACGAAACGGCATCTGCTCAGTTGCAACGAGTCTTGAAAGAACAACGAATGTTTTCTCGTCTACGAGAGCATGGGCTTTCTCCTCGCAGGAAGGTGCTGTTGGTAGGCCCCCCAGGGACGGGTAAATCCATGACTGCCTCCGCTCTAGCTGGTGAGCTCGGAGTGCCACTTTTCCTTGTCCGCTTGGACACGCTTATTACCAAGTTTATGGGTGAAACTGCGGCGAAGCTTAGGCAGGTTTTTGATGCCATAGCTGAAGTCCGTGGTGTCTATTTTTTTGATGAGTTCGACGCAATTGGTTCCCAGCGTGGAATGCCAAACGATGTTGGCGAGATCCGACGGGTCCTAAACAGCTTTTTGATGATGATCGAAGAAGACCAATCAAATAGCCTAATCATTGCCGCGACTAATCACCCCGAGATCCTTGACTACGCCTTATTTCGTCGTTTCGATGACGTCATCGAGTATCACTTACCTACTGCTGAACAAGCATCGAGTCTTATTCGTTCGCGGCTTGGCCATTTCGCACCTAAGCCCTTTTCAGCTAAAGCCATTGGGGAGAAGGCTGCTGGCTTGAGCTATGCCGAAATCCGGCGGGCGGTGGATGACGCTATTAAAGATGCCGTTATGCATGATGAAGAACGCGTCAAAGGACAGACGCTGGGCAAGGCATTGATGGACCGCCAACTGCTCAGCCAGAAATTGGCAAAACAACGTAGCAGCGAGCCATGCCGGACAAAAGAAACGCAAAGCGTGAACACTTAATACTGCCAAAAAATTCTAAGCCGAGAGATTTCACGGCACATGCCTCTAAGGGTGGCGTAAAGCCGCAGATCCCAGATTTGCCAAGGCAGCAGCATGGTGCGTCACTTCAGCATCAACTGCACGCATTGAAGCCAATGGCCGAAGCAGCTAAGAACTTTCAACAGGGGATAGATGTTGAAAGCGGCTTGGGCTTGCAAATCCAGTTCATCGGTCAACCCGATGTGGAAATGGCTTTCCAAAGCCTTGGTGATGAGCGCAAGAAAATCGAACTCCTCAGCGTACGCCAAGAGGGAGACCAGACCATTGCCAACGTCTTCGTCCCCGATGGCAAGCTCGACCACTTTGAGAGGATCGTTACGGAGTACCTTCAGGAGAAGAAGGACAAGAACGGTAATCCCCGAGACCACCGTAACCTAGTCAACACGATCGAATCGATTCGCAACGCCGAGTTGGAAGCCTTATGGACAGACGATCCAGATTTGCTGCCGGACGACAAATCAAAAGAGTTTTGGTGGGAGGTGTGGCTTCCGGTACGAGGTGCGCGCCAGGCCGTTATTAACGATTTCACTAAGATCGTCGAAGGTAGTGGATGCGTAGTCAGCGAAGCACGAGCTGATTTTCCCGAACGAACTGTGGTGCTGATGAAAGGTTCACAGCGCCAATTTTCGCAATCGGTGATGGGGCTCAACTGCGTCGCTGAGCTTCGTCGAGCCAAAGAAACCGCAGATAGCTTCGATGACTTGGCCAATGAAGAGCAAATCGAATGGCTGGATGAACTGGTTGCGAGAACTGATTTCCCAGCAATCAATCGTCGCGCTCCTAGAATTTGTTTGCTGGACTCTGGGGTCAATCGCGCTCACCCCTTGCTCAGTCCACTGATCGAGGAAGAGGATACTCACACCGTTAACCCTCAGTGGGGTAAGCACGATGAGGAGAACCACGGCACCGGCATGGCAGCCCTCGCAGCCTATGGCGATCTTACCGACTGCCTGTCATCACTTGAACGTGTGAGCATTCATCATCGGCTTGAGTCGGTGAAGCTTCTTCCAAGCCATGGGGCGAACGAGGGGAACGCACTGCTTCATGCATCGCTTTTTGCTGAAGGGGTGGCGCGACCAGAAATTAGCCACGCGGATCGATCCAGGGTCTTTAATTCAGCAGTTAGCGCCGAGGACTATCGTGACCGCGGTCGCCCATCCTCCTGGTCTTCAAAGCTGGACAGCCTAGCTGCGGATGCCGATAACGAAGGTGAGTTCCCCAGGCTGTTTATCCAATCGGCCGGGAACATTCGCGACATCAACGCCTGGATGCTTTATCCCGCGAGCTTGAGCACCAACCTGATCCATGATCCGGGGCAGGCTTGGAACGCTCTGACAGTGGGTGCCTGTACCCGCAAAATGGACACGAGACTCACGGCCTATGAACCAATAGCGCAAGAAGGTGGGCTCAGCCCCTTTACCACAACTTCTGCTACGTGGGAAAGTGCCTGGCCATTGAAACCGGACGTGGTTTTTGAGGGGGGCAATGCTGCCAAGGACCGATATGGCGCAGCGGGGATGGCGAGCCTTAATTTGCTCACCGCCAAGAATGAGTTCGAGGCAAGACGATTCTGCACCTTTAACGCTACGAGCGCAGCGTCGGCATTGTGCTCACGTATGGCGGCCCAAATTCTGGTTCAGTACCCAGCCTTGCGTCCAGAGACAGTCCGCGCCCTGATTGTTCACTCAGCGGAATGGTCGGAAGCTATGCGTGACGCTTATCTTCCTGCTCGCCCAGTGAAATCGGACTACGTAAACCTTATTCGACATGCCGGCTGGGGAGAACCGAGTCTTGAGCGTGCTCTTTGGAGTGCGAGCAACTCTCTGACCTTGGTGGTGGAAGACCAGCTCTTTCCTTATAAAAAAGGGAAGGGGAAGATCGATACGAAGGAGATGAACCTCCACAACATCCCTTGGCCAAAGGACGAGCTTGAAGCTCTGCAAGGCGCAGAGGTGGAGATGAAGGTCACCCTTTCCTATTTTGTTGAGCCGAATCCCTCTGCTCGCGGCTCCGCGTCCAAGTATCACTACCCATCACACCGCCTACGATTCGATGTTAAGCGGCCTTTGGAAGGGCCTGATGATTTTGTGGGACGCGTAAATGCGGCTGCTGAGCAAGTGAATGAAGGGATGGCGCCCAAGGATCCCGACTGGCTCCTCGGGGGGCAATACAGGCACAAAGGGTCCATTCACCAAGACATTTGGAAAGGCACTGCTGCTGATCTCGCAAGCCGTGGCTTGCTGGCTGTGTTTCCTGGAATGGGCTGGTGGAGAACCCGACCCAATCTCAACCGGTACGCGCTCCCCGCTCGTTACAGCCTGATCATCTCTATCAAAACCCCAGAGACGGACATCGATCTGTATACCGCTGTCGAAAACAAGCTGGCTATCTTGGTTTAAATATCGTTCAAATGGCTCACCGGCCGCTCTGGGTTGATCGCGGTCAGTCGAAACCGGCTGCTTTCGACCCATTGCAGGCGAGAATCACCGCTTCTGCGGTAGATTAGCTAGTCGACAAGCTCAATGTAACTAGACTCGCCCCACCCGTCGCACCGGATAACCATCCCCAAACAAAATGAAGCGTCGTGCGCCCAAGATCGTCTTGGCCAATCTCACCGCGCGACCAGCCAGCAGGGATCTCATCCTCAGTGGTAAGGCAGTGATAAAGAAGCTCGATGGTGTTGCTGCCGGTCACCCGCCCCACTTGACTGCCCATGCGGATCCGGCCGCCGTGGTAAGTGCCGGTGATGGCTCCACCGTCGACGAGATAGTGAAATATCGTTCCACTACCAGATAGCCCTTGGGAGTTGTTGGCTACCGTGAATCGACGGTTGTTCAACCGCTCGTGAATTTCGGAACTAGCCATAAGCCACATGCCCTCACTTGGAAATCCATTTCAGAAGCGCAAAGCCTATACCTAGATGGCTGGGGCTTCTCTCTGAATGTCCGCAATGGGTGGATTGCAATCATCGCGAGTGACCGCTTTCGACCCATAGCGGCCCTTCCCGGAAGACCGCAATCGGCCAAAAACAGTCTTTCGCCCGTCAAGTTTGATAACCGTCTATTCGTAAATGACGGCCATCAGAATCATGCTGCTGTCGTGGGTAGATTTAGTGTGTTTCGGCATCAATTGATCAAAGACCGGTTGCCTTTATGGCTCACTCCAGTCAAATTGCATGCCGCGCGATCCACATAGGGTGGTCAAAAAGCGCGCAAAGACAGATCTTAATGGTGGTTATTGTTCTCGATTCCGTGCCGGGAGGGGTGATTTTCGATGTCGGAAGCAGAAATTCCAAATGGTGACTCTCTCAACTTAGATGGTCTCAACGCTTTCATCGTGAATATGATGCTATGAAGAAGCGTGACGAAGATGAAGAGCTAAAGCAAGCGGCCTTAGAAAAAGAAAGGCAGGCCAGAGTGAAAAATCAACTCGCCAGCGAACTATTTCAACAGAAGATTTTTTCAACACTGACCGTTATTACCTTTGTTGTTACAATTTTTGGAACTGTTTTTACTTTTCGTGAGTCGGTGGTCTACTATTATTTCTATGTGACCTATACTGCGATTCCTGTTTTGCTCGCGATAAGCTTTTTCGCTATTGCCAAGATCTGGATGCGAAAAGACTTGACTGGTAGTGACACCTCTTTCGTTGAGCTAGATAAACGTGCCGAATATAGAGAATTAATCAAGGCGAAGGCTCAAGCACAGGCTCAAATGCGAGCGTTTTCGGAAGAGCTTGCACGCGTTAAGATTGATGCCGTTAACAAATATTCTGGACTTGAGCTAAAGTCTATAAGTGAAGCCAAATCAGCCCCTGTAAAAGATCCAAGCTATGATTTTGTCGAAAATATTCAAGATATAATTTCAAATCTTGATAGTCAAATTCGCTACGCTGAGGAAAAAGCTTCCCGGTTGCTTGAGAGCGGCAGATCGTTCATAAAAATGGGTATTTCATTTTATTTGATTACAATTATTGCTTGGCAATTATATCTGTGGGGGGCTCACATGGAGCTAACGCCAGGGATGATTGTTGGCATGGCGTCGTGCACAATTCTATTCATAACAGTAGAGTTTTTGGGGGCCTGGTTCTTAAAGCAATATCGCCACTATGGGGATTCAGCTTTTGCTTACATGAAGGTACGGTCTATGTACGGAAGGCACCTCTTGGCATACTGTGCTGTGTTTGAGTTCGGTGATGGGGGGGAGGTAGCAAAAAATGATTTGCTTAAAATTCTAGAGAAGTCAGAAGAGTGGCCAGAGCTCAAAGATTTAAATAAGAACGACTTCAATCATATGCTCCAGTCCGTCGAGGCTGTGGGTGTTTTGTTTGAGAAATTAAAGAGTATAAAGAAAAGCAAAAGCGCTGAAGCGTCGTAATGAGTGGCTGAAAGTGAATTTAATTGCTTGAGGCTCTCCAGTTTCTGGTTGGCAAAAAATTATAGGTTCTGATCAGCTAGTCCAGGACTCTGCATTAATTTTTCTCGGCTTCAGTGGGCGCCTGAATCGCCCTTGGATTTGTAGAAATTTCCGAACGGCTGCTTCTGGCTGAATCCTGCCATTCACCAATGGCTGCTTTGGGTCGAAAGCGGTCATTCACGACCGACCGCTTTTGACCCCAAACCCCGGCTGTTGTGAGGAATCTGAGCCTTTCATCGCATGTGATTGAACGAGCTTGCCTCCTCGGGTAACGTCGTATCGGAGGACTGCAATCGCGCATCCGTCGTGACTGGGTACCAGCAAAGGCCCCCCGGCATTTTTGGCAGCAGAGAAAGCTGGTTTCTCTGAAGTAGTGACGACAGGCCTAGCCTGTAGGATTCTGAACCCAAGGTCATTAGACTGGGAGCTAAAGGATCGCTGCGACTACTCCTCGGACATATTGAAAAGGCACCCGTGGGTGCCTTTTTTTGCGCTCGTTGTTGCCGGGGCTGTCAGTACCAAGCTACGTAGAATCGACGCTAAGGTTGCAGATGACGATCTGCCGTTTTGGATGCATCAGCTAATTTGTGAATGCGGTAGGCAATTCTCATTTTTTCTGTGAAATTTCTACTGATGAGTCACAGAATAGATGCAGCTTCAGCTGTAAACACTGGACCGCAGATGTCAGCTTTTCTGTGAGCCTACATCCGGTGTAGATCCACAGCCAATAAAAAGCCCGCGCAAGCGGGCTTTTTAGTCTCAAGTCGCATTCAGCGCCAAGGCTTTCAGACGCCGATACAGCGTGCGCTCACTCATGCCCAGATGGCGCGCCAATTCACTGCGTGGTCCCTGAAATTGCGCCAGCGCCTGTGCCAGATCACTCAAGTCGCGTGGCTTGCTCAAACCGACTGGTTGCGGGCCAATATCCTCTGGCAGATGCTCTGGCCGGATCAGCCCGTCATCGGTAAATAGCCGTGCCCTTTCCAGGATGTTACGCAGCTCGCGGATATTGCCCGGAAACGGGTGCAGCGCCAGTTGCTGCAGCGCGGCGTCGGTCAGGCTAGCGGTCGGCTTGCCGGTCATACGCTGAAACAGGCTCTGTGCAAGCAACGGCAGATCTTCCACCCGCTCACGCAATGCCGGTAGCCGAATCGGAAAACCGCTGATGCGGTAGTACAGGTCTTCACGGAATGTCCCGTCGGCCACCGTTTGCTTCAGCGGTTTGTGGGTTGCGCACACCAGGCGGAAATCCGCGTGCACGGTGCGCGTGCTGCCGACCGGGCGGAAACTGCCGGACTCGATAAGGCGCAGCAATTTGACCTGCATGGCCAACGGCACTTCGCCGATTTCGTCGAGGAACAACGTGCCGCCATGCGCGGCTTCGACCAGGCCGGTCTTGCGCTGGTTGGCGCCGGTGAACGCCCCCTTCTCGTAGCCGAATAACTCACTCTCGAACAGCGACTCGGTCAGGCCGGTGCAGTCGACCACCACCAGTGGGCCATTGGCCCGTGGGCTGCCCATATGGATCGCCCGAGCGAACAGCTCTTTCCCGGTACCGGATTCGCCCTGCAGCAGCACCGGAATCTGCGCGGGTGCCGCACGCTGCAGGCTGGCCAGCGCCGTCTTGAACGCTGGCGCGCGGCCGACCAGGCCCTGTTGGGCAGGCTGTGCGGAAGCCAGGGTTATAGTGGTCAGGCGTTCGACAAAGGCTATCACCCTGCCCTGTTCATCGAGGATTGGCCGCAGTTCCACATCCACATGCTCAGGCCCGCGTGGTGTGTGATGAATGTGCAGCACGCGTTCCGGCAACTTGCTGTCCCAGGCCTTGCGCAGGGGGCAATGCTCGCCGGCCTGATCGCAAGGCACGGCGTAGTGATGGGAAACCCGGTGGCATTTTTCACCCAGCGGCGCCTGATCGTCGCGAGCGAACTGCCGGCGATAAGCAGCATTGGCGGCGAGGATGTTGTAGTCGGTGTCCAGCACGATGCTAGGCAGCGGATCGTGTTCGAGGTAGGAAACCAGAGCTAGGATGAGGGGACGGGATTCAGGCATGACGGCACCGGTGAGTTAACCCGGCGCAGGGTAACAAGGACTGCCAAACACTGCCATTGGCTGACAGTCGACTGCCAGCACAGCTGTCAGCGTGCCGGGCAGGCGCCACTACCCACTGCTTTTGCGGGCCCTGGTCAGGGAAATTGGCTGGCATGCATCTTGATAAACCACCTGTCACTGCCTACGCCTGTACAAGGCGCGGTGGATTATTTGGAGAACGTGATGATCATCGGCAACAACCTTCAGGTGGAAGCCTTCTTCGACGAGGCGACCTCGACCATCAGCTACCTGGTGCTGGATCGTGAGACGCTTCACTGCGCGTTGATCGACAGCGTGCTGGACTACGATCCAAAGTCGGGCCGCACCAACACCGCTTCAGCGGACCGGTTGATCGAACGGGTGCAGGCCCTGGATGCGAAGGTGCAGTGGGTGCTGGAGACCCATGTGCACGCTGACCACCTTTCGGCAGCGGCCTACCTCAAGGAAAAACTCGGCGGGCATACCGCCATCGGCGCCGACATCACCAAGGTGCAGAAGACCTTTGGTGCATTGTTCAATGCCGAGCCAGGCTTTGCCCGCGATGGCAGCCAGTTCGATGTGCTGCTGATGGATGAGGAAGGCTTCTCGATCGGTAACCTGCATGCCCGCGCCTTGCACACGCCGGGGCACACCCCGGCCTGTATGAGTTACCTGGTTACCGATGCGGGTGAACAGGCGCTGTTCGTTGGCGACACCCTGTTCATGCCTGACTACGGCACTGCGCGCTGCGACTTCCCCGGAGCCGACGCGCGCACCTTGTACCAATCGATTCGCCGCTTGCTGGCCTTCCCTGACCAGACCCTGCTGTTCATGTGCCACGACTACCTCCCCGGTGGGCGCGACATGCAATACGTCACCACCGTGGCCGAGCAGCGCGCCAGCAACATCCACATCCATCAAGGCATCGACGAGGACAGCTTCGTGGCCATGCGCGAGGCTCGCGACAAGACGCTCGACATGCCCGTGCTGATCTTGCCCTCGGTGCAGGTCAACATGCGCAGCGGCCACTTCCCGGAGCCTGAAGCAAACGGCGTGAGTTACCTGAAGATCCCGCTGAACAAGCTGTGACCGCCCTGCCCCACATAATTAGATTTCCAGGATTGATTGCCATGCCTGCCTCGTTGTCCCCTGCCAATTCCGACCATCACAAGGTGGTCATCGTCGGTGCCGGCGCCGCCGGGATCGCCACGGCCTCCAGCCTTATCAAGCGTGACCCTTCACTGGACATCGCGCTGATCGACCCCGCCGATGTGCATTACTACCAGCCTGGCTGGACAATGGTCGGTGCTGGCGTGTTCAAGGCGCCCAGCACTGCTCGCACCCTGGCGTCCACCATTCCCCGGGGCGTGCGCTGGATCAGAGCGCGGGTACAGAGTTTCGACCCGTCGCGCCAGTTGGTCGTCCTGGATGATGGCCGCTCCATCAGTTATGAACAGCTGGTGGTCTGTCCCGGCCTCAAGCTGGATTGGGCTGCCATCGACGGCCTCAGCGAAACCCTCGGTCGCAATGGCGTGACTTCTAACTACCGCTATGACCTGGCGCCCTATACCTGGGAGCTGGTGCAGAACCTCAAGCAAGGGCGTGCCCTGTTCACCCAGCCGCCCATGCCAATCAAATGTGCCGGCGCCCCGCAGAAGGCGTTGTACCTGTCCTGCGACCATTGGCTGCGCATGGGGCGGTTAGGCGACGTCAAAGCCAGCTTCTTCAATGCTGGTGCCGTGCTGTTCGGCGTGCCGGACTATGTGCCCGCGTTGATGGCCTACATCGAAAGATATGGCGTGGACCTCAATTACAGCCATCGTCTGGTGGCCGTCGATGGCCCCAACAAGCGCGCCACGTTTACCCGTACCCTGGCCGATGGCACCAGCGAAACCCGCAGCGAAGTTTTCGACATGCTGCACGTCGTACCCCCGCAGGTGGCCCCGGACTTCATCCGTCAGAGCCCACTGGCCGATGCCGCTGGCTGGGTCGATGTCGACCCCCACACCCTGCGCCATCGCCAGTTCGCCAGTGTCCACGCCCTCGGCGATGTGGCCAATACCAGCAACGCCAAGACCGCCGCTGCTGCGCGCAAGCAGGCACCGGTGGTCGCCAACAACGTGCTGGTGGCATTGGGCAGGTTGTCGATCCTCGCCCAGTACGACGGTTACGGCTCCTGCCCGCTGACGGTCGAGCGTGGCAAGATCGTCCTCGCCGAGTTCACCTATGGGGGCAAGGTCGCGCCGAGCTTCCCGCGCTGGCTGCTCGATGGCCGCCAGCCAACACGACTGGCCTGGCTGCTGAAGGCGCGGGTGCTGCCACCGCTGTACTGGCAGGGCATGCTCAAAGGTCGGGAATGGCTGGCACGCCCGCAGCCGCTGGTCGAGGGCGTGCAGTGATCGAACAGCAATTACTCGGGGCCGGGTTGGGCGCAGTCATTGGCGCGGTGCTGGCGCTGACCGGCGCGGGTGGCGGCATCCTCGCCGTGCCGCTGTTGGTCTTCGGCCTCGGCCTGTCGATGGTCGAAGCTGCACCGATCGGCCTGCTCGCCGTGGGCCTCGCTGCGGCTGTGGGGGCGATACTCGGGTTGCGCCAAGGTTTGGTGCGCTATCGCGCTGCCCTGTTCATCGCCCTGATTGGCATCGCCGCTGCGCCCCTCGGCCTGATGCTCGCACATCGGCTGGCCAACACACCCTTGGCGTTGGTGTTCGCTGGAGTGCTGGTGTATGCCTGTTTGCGTATCTGGCGCAAAGCGACGAGGGAGTTGCGCGGAGAAAACAACGACGCCCACCGCTTCATCGAACCTTGCGTGCTCAACCCGTTGCAGGGCCGTTTGCGCTGGACCTTGCCTTGCGCGCGAGCCCTGGCCATGACCGGTGCAGTGTCGGGGTTGTTGTCCGGTTTGCTGGGCGTGGGCGGAGGCTTCGTGATCATTCCCGCCTTGAACCGCTACACCAACCTGCGCATGAAAAGCATCGTCTCGACCTCGCTGGCGGTAATCGCCCTGGTGTCTACGGGGAGCGTGGTCAGCGCCAGCCTGGCCGGCGTGATGCACTGGCAAGTCGGCGCGCCCTTTGCAGTAGGGGCGGTGCTAGGCCTGTTGCTGGCGCGACCTCTGGCGAGCAAGCTGGCCGGCCCCCGCCTGCAGCAGCTGTTCGCGGTGGTCGGCTGCAGCGCGGCGTTGATGTTGGCCGGCAAGGCGCTACTCGGCTAGCAGCTCATCCTGTTCGGCCGCGCACAGCGCCAGCAGGTAGTCCCAGACTACCCGCAGGCGCACCGACTTGTGCAGCTCGCGGCGGGTACAGATCCAGTAACTGCGCTGGATGGTTTCATTGGGCAACACGCGAACCAGCGTCGGGTCGTGGCGTGCCATGTAGTTGGGCAGCACGGCAATGCCCAGGCCCGCGCGCGCCGCGGTCTGCTGAGCGATCACGCTGGTGCTGCGAAAGGCCACGTTGGGCGATCGGCAGAAGCTGTTGAGAAACAGCAGCTCCTGGCTGAACAGCAAGTCATCGACGTAACCGATCCAGCTGTGACGCGCCAGGTCTTCGCGGTTACGTAGCGGCGGTGCGCGGTCCAGGTACACCTGGCTGGCATACAGCGCCAGGCGGTAGTCGGTGAGCTTGCGGGTGATCAGCAGGTCGGCATTGGGCCGTTCGAGGTGAATGCTGATTTCCGCTTCGCGGTTGAGGATGCTGACGAAGCGCGGCACCGCCACCAGTTCCACTTCCAGCCCCGGATAGCGCTCGAACAGCGCGTTCATGCGCGGCGTGAAGAACATGATGCCGATGCCTTCCGTGACGCCCAGGCGGATCTTGCCCAGTGGAGTGATGGCCTGGGTGATTTCTTCCTGCGCCAGCAACGCGACATTTTCCATGGCTTCGGCGTGCTTGAGCAGCGCCTGGCCGGAGGGCGTCAGTTCATAACCTTGGGCGTGTTGCACGAACAACGGTGTGCCCAGGCTTTTCTCGATGCTCTCGATATGCCGGGCGACCGTACTGTGGGTGGTGTTGAGGCGCTTGGCGGCACTGAGCAGGCGGCCGCTGCGCTGCAACTCGAGGAAAAACCGCAGATCATTCCAGTCGAACATGCATCCATTCCCTGTTTGTCGCTGTGCTAAAACGCACAGCGGCTGCGCGAAAACTCGTGTTCCCACAGCGAAATTACTCACTAAGATGGATCGGAACAAGAATAAAAATCAGGCGCGAGGTTGCACATGCCATCAGCCGATTCTGTCTTTGATTACGTGGTCGTAGGCGCCGGTCCTGCCGGATGCTTGTTGGCCAATCGTTTGTCCGCCGACCCTTCCTGCCGCGTCTTGCTGCTCGAAGCGGGTGGCCGCGACAACTATCCCTGGATTCACATCCCCGTCGGTTACCTCTACTGCATCGGCAACCCACGCACTGACTGGTGCTTCAAGACCGAAGCGCAGGCCGGCCTGGGCGGTCGCAGCCTGGGCTATCCACGGGGCAAGGTGCTGGGTGGCTGTTCATCGATCAACGGCATGATCTACATGCGTGGCCAGGCGGCGGACTACGACGCCTGGGCCGCACAAGGCAACGACGGCTGGGCCTGGAAGGACGTGCTGCCCCTGTTCAAGGCCAGCGAAAATCACTTTGCCGGCGACAGTGAGCACCACGGCGGCGCTGGCGAATGGCGGGTCGAGCGCCAGCGCTATAGCTGGCCGATCCTCGATGCCTTCCGCGATGCCGCCGAGCAGAGTGGCATCGCCAAGGTCGATGACTTCAACACCGGCGACAATCAGGGCTGTGGATATTTTCAAGTCAACCAGCGCAGCGGCGTTCGCTGGAATGCCTCCAAGGCTTTCCTGCGGCCTGTGGACAAGCGCCCCAACCTCACTGTGCTGACCGGCGTGCAAGTCGACCAGGTGTTGTTGAACAACATCCGTGCCCGCGCGGTGAAAGCGCTCTGGCAAGGCGCATGGCATGAGTTTGCCGCGCGCCGCGAGATCATCCTTTGCGCTGGCGCCGTGGGCTCCCCCGGCATCCTCCAGCGCTCCGGCATCGGCCCGCGTCCGCTGCTGGAATCCCTGGGTATTGCGGTACGCCACGATATGCCCGGCGTCGGCGGCAACCTGCAAGACCACCTGCAATTGCGCCTGATCTATCAAATTCGCAATACCCGCACCCTCAACCAGATGGCCAACAGTTTGTGGGGCAAGATGGGCATGGGCCTGCGCTACCTCTACGACCGCAGCGGCCCGCTGGCCATGGCGCCGAGCCAACTGGGAGCGTTCGTACGCTCCAGCCCTGAGCAGGCCACCGCCAACCTGCAATACCATGTGCAACCGCTGTCGCTGGAGCGCTTCGGCGAGCCGCTGCATCAGTTCCCTGCGTTCACCGCGTCGGTGTGCAACCTGCGCCCGCTGAGCCGTGGGCGCATCGACATTCGCAGCGTCGACATGAACAGTGCGCCCCATATCGACCCCAACTACCTCAGCGACCCGCAGGACCTGCACGTCGCCGCCGATGCTATCCGTATCACCCGACGGATCGTCCAGGCCCCTGCCCTCGCCGCCTTCGACCCACAGGAATACCTGCCCGGCCCGGCCCTGCAGACCGAGCAAGACCTGTTCGACGCCGCCGGCAAGATCGGCACCACCATCTTCCACCCGGTCGGCACCTGTCGCATGGGCGGCGGCCCGCTGGACGTTGTGGATAACCAGCTGCGAGTGCACGGCATCCCCGGCCTGCGCGTGGCGGATGCGTCGATCATGCCGCAGATCACCTCCGGCAATACCTGTTCACCCACACTGATGATCGCCGAGAAGGCGGCACAACTGATCCTCAAAGGAGCCGCTACCCAGACCTATCTGAACGAAGACGCGCTACCGACGCCCTGACCGGGTGCGTGCAGTACCGGCAGCGCGCGGTCAGACGCTGCCGACAGTGGAACAAAAAGAATAATCACTGTGGCCTGCGGGCCGAGGACAGCAACGATGTCGGATTACATCCAAGAGCAGGGTGCGACGGCGGCCAGCCCCAGCCGTCGTGAAGAACGAAAGATCATTTTCGCGTCATCCCTCGGGACGGTTTTCGAGTGGTATGACTTTTTTCTCTATGGCGCGTTGGCAGCGGTCATCAGCAAGCAGTTCTTTGCCGGTGTAAACGACACCACCGCCTTCATCTTCGCCTTGATGGCCTTTGCCGCCGGCTTCCTGGTGCGACCCTTCGGTGCGCTGGTGTTCGGTCGCCTGGGGGACATGATCGGGCGCAAGTACACCTTCCTGGTGACCATCGTGCTGATGGGCCTGTCGACCTTTGCCGTTGGCCTGCTGCCCACCTACGCCAGCATCGGCATCGCCGCGCCGATCATCCTGGTGATACTGCGCATGCTCCAGGGCCTGGCACTGGGCGGTGAATACGGCGGCGCGGCCACTTACGTGGCCGAACACGCGCCACACGGCAAGCGCGGCTTCCACACCGGTTTCATCCAGTCCACCGCCACCCTTGGCCTGCTGTTGTCGTTGCTGGTGGTGCTCGGCAGCCGCTACATCAGTGGCGACCAGTTCGAAACCTGGGGCTGGCGCTTGCCGTTCCTGCTGTCGATCGTGCTGCTGGCGATTTCCACCTGGATCCGCATGAGCATGCACGAGTCGCCGGCTTTCGTGAAAATGAAGGCACAGGGCAAGATCAGCAAGTCGCCGATCCGCGAGTCGTTCACCTCCTGGCCGAATCTCAAGGTGGTGCTCACCGCGCTGTTCAGTATCAACGCGGGCCAGGCCGTGACCTTCTACACCGCGCAGTTCTATGTGCTGTTCTTCATGACCCAGATGCTCAAGATGGACCCGGCCCAGGCCAACACGCTGCTGATCATCAGTGTGGTGATCGGTGCACCGTTCTTCGTGTTCTTCGGCTGGCTGTCTGACCGTATCGGCCGCAAGCCGATCCTGATGCTTGGCCTGCTGCTGGCCACGGTGCTGTACTTCCCGCTGTTCAAGGCGCTGAGCCACTACGCCAACCCGCAGATCGACGCGGCCAGCCGCCAGGCGCCGATCGTGGTCACCGCTGACCCGCAAGGCTGCACCTTCCAGTTCGACCCGGTCGGCAAGGCGCGTTTCGACAGCCCGTGCGACAAGGTCAAGACCTTCCTGGTCAAGCAGGGCCTGCCGTACAGCTCGGTGAATGTGGCCGGCAGCCAGGTGGTGGTGAACATCGGTGACAAGAGCATCAATGGCTTCGACGAAGCGGCCATGCGCTCGGCGATCGAGCAGGCAGGCTACCCGGCCAAGGCAGACCCGGCGCAGGTCAACCAGGTGATGGTGGTGGTGCTGATCGTGGCGATGATCCTGATCGCGACCATGACCTACGGACCGCTGGCGGCAGTGATGGTCGAGCTGTTCCCGACCCGCATCCGCTACACCTCGATGTCTTTGCCCTACCACATTGGTAACGGCTGGTTTGGCGGCTTCCTGCCTACGGTGTCGTTCGCGCTGGTGGCGTACACCGGGGATATCTTCTATGGCTTGTGGTACCCGGTGCTGGTGACCGGCATCAGCCTGGTGGTGGGCATCTTCTGCCTGAAAGAAACCAAGGATGTGGATATCGACAAGGTGTGACTGAAGCCATAAAAAAACCGGCTGTAAAAGCCGGTTTTCTTATGCCCTGAAAAAACTTATGCACGTTTTTCAGAAAAATGTCATGTGTTGAAATAAATAGCTAATTCAAACACTTAGCGATCATCAGTAGCAGTTGGCGGAAAAATTGCTAACAAGTTATCCACAGATCGTCAGGCAATCTTTTCCTCAGGTTTTTCGTCTACCGGTGGCAGAGAACCCATTGCCCGCTGAGTAGCCTCGTTCCAGGCCGCAGCGCGGTCGTTGAGCTCGGCAATGGCGCGTGGGCCAGTACCGTTGGCGTACATCGGCTCACCGATCACCACCTCGATGGTACCCGCGCGTTTACCCCATCCCGCCTTCGGCCAGAACTTGCCGGCATTGTGCGCGATCGGCAGCACCGGCAACCCGGCATTCACCGCCAAGGCAGTACCGCCGCGGGAGAATTTGCCCACGGTACCGAAAGGCACCCGGGTGCCTTCCGGGAAAATCAACACCCAGGTCTTCTGCTTGAGCAGTTCATCACCCTTGCTGGCCACCTGACGCAGGGCTTCCTTGGGGTTGTCGCGGTTGATCGCGATCGGTCGCAGCATGGCCATGGCCCAACCGAAAAACGGCACGTACAGCAGCTCGCGCTTGAGCACCTGGCTCAGGGGCGAGAAGTACTGGGACAGGAAGAAGGTTTCCCAGGTGCTCTGGTGGTTGGACAGGATCACACAGGGCTCACTCGGCACATGCTCAGCGCCAGTGATCTTGTAATCGATGCCAAGGATCGTGCGGCTCAAAAACAACGCACAACGGCACCAGTACACGTTGATGAATTTGTAACGCTTGGGGAACGACAAGAAGGGCGCGATAAAAAAGCTCAGCGAGCACCACAGCAGCGAACTGGTGCCCAGCAGCAGGTAAAAAAGAAAGATTCTGATCGCCTGCAGGATCGACATAGTGGCATGTACCGTTGCGGGGCGTGCCCGCCTGAGAAAAATGCGCCCGTAGGCGCATCGTTTAAATTAGTTCTCTGGCGATAGCTGCCAGATCGTCGAAAATCAGTGTAGTTTCCGCGACGCCCTTTTCCACGGTTCGCTCACCCTTGCCGGTTTTCACCAACACGGGTTGTGCACCGACGGCCAGGGCGGCCTCCAGGTCACCTTTGCTGTCGCCGACGAACCATACGCCGCACAGGTCGGCCTGGTAATGCTCGGCGATTGCCCGCAGCATGCCGGGCTTGGGCTTGCGGCATTCGCAACCCTCGTCCGGCCCATGCGGGCAATACACGATATGGCCCACTTCGCCGCCCTGCTCGGCCACCAGCGTGCGCAGGCGCGCATGCATGGCGTCGAGGGTTGCCAGCGAATAGTAGCCACGGGCAATACCGGACTGGTTGGTGGCCACGGCCACCGTCCAGCCCGCCTTGCTCAACTGCGCGATGGCCTCGATCGAGCCGGGGATCGGGATCCACTCCTCCAGCGACTTGATGTAGGCGTCGGAGTCTTGGTTGATCACCCCGTCACGATCGAGAATCAGCAGTTTCAAGGCTTACCCCAGCAGCGAAATGTCGGCCACGCCCAGGAACAGACCGCGCAGGCGGCTGAGCAGGGCATAACGGTTGGCACGCACCTTGGCGTCTTCGGCGTTGACCATCACCGCTTCGAAGAAGGCATCGACCGGGTCACGCAGGGCCGCCAGGCGCGCCAGCGATTCGCTGTACTGGCGAGCAGCTGCCATCGGCTGCACGGCCTGGTCGGCCTGCTGGATGGCCGAGTACAGGGAGAACTCGTTGGCGTTGTCGAAGTACTTCGGCTCGACCTGCTCGGCGATGGCGCCTTCGGCCTTGCTCAGCAGGTTCGATACGCGCTTGTTCACCGCGGCCAGGGCTTCGGCTTCCGGCAGTTTGCGGAAGGCCTGCACGGCCTGCACGCGCTGGTCGAAGTCCAGGGCGGAACCCGGCTTCAGGGCACGTACCGACAGGTAGGTGGCGACGTCGATGCCTTCGTCTTCGTAGCGTGCACGCAGGCGATCGAAGACGAACTCAAGCACCTGATCGGCCAGACCTGCGGCCTTGACCTTGGCGCCGAACTGCTTGACCGCGAAATCGACCGCACCGGTCAGGTCCAGGTCCAGCTGCTTCTCGATCAGGATGCGCAGCACGCCCAGGGCGGCACGGCGCAGGGCGTACGGGTCTTTGCTGCCAGTAGGCAACATGCCGATGCCGAAGATGCCCACCAGGGTGTCGAGCTTGTCGGCGATGGCCACGGCAGCACCGGTGAGGGTCTGCGGCAGCTCGGCGCCAGCACCGCGCGGCATGTACTGCTCGTTCAGGGCCAGGGCGACGTCTTGCGGCTCGCCATCGTTGAGCGCGTAGTAGTAACCGGCAACGCCCTGCATCTCAGGGAATTCGCCGACCATCTCGGTGGCCAGGTCGCATTTCGACAGCAGGCCGGCACGAGCAGCGCGCTGGGCGTCGCCGCCGATCAGCGGGGCGATGAACGCGGCCAGCTTGGAAACGCGCTCGGCCTTGTCGTAGACAGTACCCAGCTGAGCCTGGAACACCACGTTCTTGAGGCGCTCGTTGAAGGTTTCCAGCGGCTGCTTCTTGTCCTGCTTGAAGAAGAACTCGGCGTCGGTCAGGCGCGGGCGCACGACCTTCTCGTTACCCTGGACGATCTGCTGTGGGTCACGGCTTTCGACGTTGGCCACGGTGATGAAGCGCGGCAGCAGCTTGCCTTCGCTGTCCAGCAGGCAGAAGTACTTCTGGTTGTCCTGCATGGTGGTGATCAGGGCTTCTTGCGGCACGTCGAGGAAACGCTCCTCGAACGAGCACACCAGCGGCACCGGCCACTCGACCAGCGCAGTCACCTCATCCAGCAGCGCCGGCGGCACGATGGCGCTGCCTTCCTGCTGCATGGCCAGTTCCGCAGTGCGCTTGGCGATCAGTTCGCGGCGCTCGGCGAAGTCGGCCAGCACATAGGCTTTGCGCAAGTCTTCGACGTAGTTGGCCGGCGTGGTGATCACCACGTTTTCCGGGTGGTGGAAGCGGTGGCCACGGGATTCACGGCCGGCCTGCTGGGACAGGATGGTGCAATCGACGACCTGGTCGCCCAGCAGCATCACCAGCCACTGGGTCGGGCGCACGAACTCTTCACGGCTGGCCGCCCAGCGCATGCGCTTGGGGATCGGCAGGTCGTTGAGCGAATCTTCGACGATGGTCGGCAGCAGGCTGGCGGTGGCCTTGCCCGGAATGTGCTGGGAGAAGCGCAGCTTGGCGCCGCTCTGGTCGATTTCCGATAGCTCCACGCCGCACTTCTTGGCGAAGCCCAGAGCAGCCTGGGTCGGCTCGCCGTCCTTGAAGGCCGCCTGCAGGGGCGGGCCGTCGATGTTGATGCTGCGGTCAGGCTGCTGCACGTCCAGTTGGCGGATCAGCACGGCCAGGCGGCGCGGTGCTGCGTACACCTGCTTGCCGGTGTAGTTCAGGCCAGCGGCCTGCAGGCCTTTCTCGATGCCGGCCAGGAAGGCGTCGCCGAGGGCCGACAGGGCCTTGGGTGGCAGCTCTTCGGTGCCCAGTTCTACCAGGAAATCTTGAGCACTCATTGTGCAGCCTCCAGCTTCGCCAACACTTCGTCACGCAGTTCAGGGGTGGCCATCGGGAAGCCCAGGCGTGCGCGGGCTTGCAGATAGCTTTGCGCCACGTCCCGGGCCAGGGTACGCACGCGCAGGATGTAACGCTGGCGCTCGGTCACCGAGATGGCGCGGCGGGCGTCGAGCAGGTTGAAGGTATGCGAGGCCTTCAGCACCATTTCGTAGGTCGGCAGCGGCAGCTCCAGCTTGATCAGGCGGTTGGCTTCGCTTTCGTAGAAGTCGAACAGCTCGAACAGTTTTTCGACGTTGGCATGCTCGAAGTTGTAGGTCGACTGCTCCACTTCGTTCTGGTGGAACACGTCGCCGTAGGTGACCTTGCCGAACGGGCCGTCGGCCCAGACCAGGTCGTACACCGAGTCGACACCCTGGATGTACATGGCCAGGCGCTCCAGGCCGTAGGTGATTTCACCGGTGACCGGGTAGCACTCGATGCCGCCCACTTGCTGGAAGTAAGTGAACTGGGTGACTTCCATGCCGTTGAGCCAGATTTCCCAGCCCAGGCCCCAGGCGCCCAGGGTCGGCGACTCCCAGTTGTCTTCGACGAAGCGGATGTCGTGGACCAGCGGATCCAGGCCGATGGCTTTCAGCGAGCCGAGGTACAGCTCCTGGAAGTTGGCAGGGTTGGGCTTGAGCACGACCTGGAACTGGTAGTAGTGCTGCAGGCGGTTGGGGTTTTCGCCATACCGCCCGTCGGCAGGGCGACGGCTGGGCTGCACGTAGGCGGCGTTCCAGGTTTCTGGGCCGACGGCGCGTAGGAACGTGGCGGTATGGAAAGTGCCGGCGCCTACTTCCATATCGTAGGGCTGAAGCACCACACAACCTTGAGCTGCCCAGTAGTTCTGCAGGGCGAGGATCAGGTCTTGGAAGGTACGCACGGCTGGCGTAGGCTGGCTCACGAAATTCACCTGTATCTGGGGATGCGGATGTAAAGAGCGGGAGTATAACCTGATTCGCCTCGCCCTCTACTCATTGGAGCCTTATGCCACGCTGCTTTTGGTGTACCGACGATCCGTTGTATCAGGCCTACCATGACCAGGAATGGGGAACACCGCAGCGCGATCCGGCGTTGCTGTTCGAGATGCTTTTGCTCGAAGGGTTCCAGGCCGGGCTGTCATGGATCACCGTTTTGCGTAAGCGCGAGCGTTATCGCGAGGTGCTGGAGGGCTTCGACCCGGTCAAGCTGGCGCAGATGAGCGACGAGCGCATCGAAGAATTGATGCTCGATGCCGGCATCATCCGCAACCGCCTCAAGCTCAACGCCGTGCGGCGTAATGCCAAGGCCTGGCTGGCTGTGGACAACCCGGCCGAGTGGCTCTGGTCGTTCGTCGGCGGCGCGCCGAAGATCAACCACTTCAAGGCCCGTGGCGATGTGCCGGCGGTCACCGACGAAGCCAAGGCCATGAGCAAGGCGCTGCAGAAAGCCGGCTTCACCTTCGTCGGCCCGACCATCTGCTACGCCTTCATGCAGGCCACCGGCATGGTCATGGACCACACCACCGATTGCGATCGCTACGCCGCCTTGCTGCGCTGAGGGGTTACAATGCGCGCCTTGCTGAAATAAGGAATTCGCCTGTGGAAAAGTTCAAGGGCGCCCTGATGGTCGGGGTGCTGCGTCTGTTTGCCAAGCTGCCCTGGGGCGCGGTGCAGCGCGTCGGTGCGGGCATCGGCTGGCTGATGTGGAAAATCCCCAATGGGTCGCGCAATGTCGTGCGCATCAACCTGGCCAAGTGTTTCCCGGAGATGGACCCGGTTGCCCGCGAGCAATTGGTTGGCCAAGCCCTTCGGGACATCGGCAAGTCCTTCGTCGAGAGCGCCTGTGCATGGATCTGGCCGCCACAGCGCTCGCTCGATCTGGTCAAGGAAGTGCACGGCCTTGAAGTGCTGGAGCAGGCCCTGGCCTCGGGCAAGGGCGTGGTCGGCATCACCAGCCACCTGGGTAACTGGGAAGTGCTCAACCACTTCTACTGCAACCAGTGCAAACCGATCATCTTCTACCGCCCGCCGAAACTGAAGGCGGTGGATGACCTGCTGCGCGAGCAGCGGGTGCAGATGGGCAACCGCGTGGCGCCTTCGACCAAGGAAGGCATTCTCAGCGTGATCAAGGAAGTGCGCCGCGGTGGCCAGGTAGGCATTCCGGCCGACCCGGAGCCGGCTGAGTCGGCGGGGGTGTTCGTGCCGTTTCTTGGCACCCAGGCGCTGACCAGCAAGTTCGTGCCGAACATGCTGGCCGGTGGCAAAGCGGTGGGGGTGTTCCTGCATGCGCTGCGGCTGCCGGATGGCTCGGGCTTCAGAGTGATTCTGGAAGCGGCGCCAGAGGCGATGTACAGCACCGATGTGACTGAGTCGGCGGCGGCCATGAGCAAGGTGGTCGAGCGTTATGTGCGCGAGTACCCGAGCCAGTATATGTGGAGCATGAAGCGCTTCAAGAAGCGCCCGGCCGGCGAGCCGCGCTGGTATTGAGCCTTTGAGGTTCTTCCAGAAGGCTGAATACAAATCTACCTGCTTTAGCAGGGACATTGTGGGAGCGGGCTTGCCCGCGAAGAAGGCACCGCAGAGTATGGCACCGGCTTTGCCGGTGTTCGCGGGCAAGCCCGCTCCCACAAGGATTGTGCCTGCTGTCAGAAATGAGCCAGGTAGTAACCGCGTCAGCTTGAGGTTTTGTTGAGCTTCTTGAGGAACACGGTCATCTCTTTCTCGGCCTGCTTGTCGCCATGTGCCTGGGCCGCGACGATCCCGTCCTCCCAGGCCTTGCGCGCCGCTGCGAGGTCACCTTGCAGCTGATACGCCTTGCCCAACAGCTTCCACGCCGCCGAATACTTCGGGTCCTGCTCCACGCACCGCGCCAGGTGCACCGCCGCTTCAGCGCCATTGCCCTCATCCAGCCAGGCCTTGCCCAGGCCAAACCTCAGCAATGGGTTATCCACACCCTTGGCCAGCATCTTCTCCAGCGATTCGCGCATGCCCTCTTCTCCTAGAAGAAACTCAAGCCAACGTGGAACAGCTTCTCCACGTCCCGAATATGCTTTTTATCCACAACGAACAGAATCACATGGTCACCCGACTCGATCACCGTGTCGTCATGGGCAATCAGCACCTCTTCGTCGCGGATGATCGCGCCGATGGTGGTGCCCGGTGGCAGGGCGATGTCTTCGATGGCCTTGCCAACCACTTTGCTCGACTTCGCATCGCCGTGCGCCACCGCCTCGATGGCCTCGGCCGCGCCACGGCGCAGGGAGTGCACGCTGACGATATCGCCACGGCGTACGTGCGCCAGCAGTGTGCCGATGGTGGCCAGCTGTGGGCTGATGGCGATGTCGATCTCGCCGCCCTGCACCAGGTCGACGTAGGCCGGGTTGTTGATGATGGTCATCACCTTGCGCGCGCCCAGGCGCTTGGCCAGCAGCGAGGACATGATATTGGCCTCGTCATCGTTGGTCAGGGCCAGGAAGATGTCGGCGTCGGCGATGTTCTCTTCGAGCATCAGGTCCTTGTCTGACGCGCTGCCCTGCAGCACCACGGTGCTTTCCAGGGTGTCGGACAGGTGCCGGCAGCGGGCCGGGCTCATCTCGATGATCTTCACCTGGTAGCGGCTTTCGATGGCCTCGGCCAGGCGTTCGCCGATCTGCCCGCCACCGGCGATGACCACGCGCTTGTTGGTCTCGTCGATGCGCCGCAGTTCACCCATCACGGCGCGGATGTCTTTCTTGGCGGCGATGAAGAACACTTCGTCATCGGCCTCGATCACCGTGTCACCGCGTGGGGTGATGGGCCGGTCGCGACGGAAGATTGCCGCCACGCGGGTGTCGACGTTGGGCATGTGCGCACGGATCTGGCGCAGTTGCTGGCCCACCAGCGGGCCGCCGTAGTACGCCTTGACCGCCACCAGCTGCGCCTTGCCTTCGGCGAAGTCGATCACCTGCAGCGAACCTGGGTGTTCGATCAGGCGCTTGATGTAGTTGGTCACCACCTGCTCGGGGCTGATCAGCACGTCCACGGGGATATGGTCGTTGTCGAACAGCTCTTCGCGGGTGAGGTACGCAGACTCGCGCACCCGAGCGATCTTGGTCGGGGTGTGGAACAGCGTGTAGGCGACCTGGCAGGCGACCATGTTGGTTTCGTCGCTGTTGGTCACCGCCACCAGCATGTCGGCGTCGTCGGCGCCGGCCTGGCGCAGCACCGTCGGCAGCGAGCCACGGCCCTGCACGGTGCGGATGTCCAGGCGGTCGCCGAGGTCGCGCAGGCGGTCGCCGTCGGTGTCGACCACGGTAATGTCGTTGGCTTCGCTCGCCAGGTGTTCCGCCAGCGTGCCGCCCACCTGCCCTGCGCCGAGGATGATGATCTTCATCCGCTACTCCCTAACCTTTTTACTTATCCGCGCGAGGCGGCGATCTTGATCAGCTTGGCATAGTAGAACCCGTCGTGGCCGCCTTCCTGGGCCAGCAGCTGGCGGCCATGGGGCTGGCGCACGCCGGCTTCGGTCGCCAGGTCCAGCTCACGGGCGCCCGGAGTGCGGGCGAGGAAGGCTTCGATCACTTCGGTGTTCTCGGTTGGCAAGCTGGAGCAGGTGGCGTACAGCAGCATGCCGCCCACTTCCAGCGTCGGCCACAGGGCATCGAGCAATTCGCCTTGCAGCAAGGCCAGCGCTGGAATGTCGTCGGCCTGGCGGGTCAGCTTGATGTCCGGGTGGCGGCGGATCACGCCGGTGGCCGAACACGGGGCGTCGAGCAGGATGCGCTGGAACGGCTTGCCGTCCCACCAGCTGGCGGTGTCGCGGGCGTCGCAGGCGATCAGCTCAGCGTCCAGTTGCAGGCGGTCGAGGTTTTCTCGAACGCGGGTAAGGCGCTTGGCTTCCAGGTCGATGGCGACCAGGTGCGCCAGGCCAGCTTCGGCTTCGAGCAGGTGGCAGGTCTTGCCGCCCGGGGCGCAGCAGGCATCGAGCACGCGCTGGCCGGGGGCCAGTTCGAGCAGGTCGGCCGACAGCTGCGCGGCTTCGTCCTGAACGCTCACCCAGCCTTCGGCGAAGCCCGGCAGGCTGCGCACGTCGCAGGCCTCGTTCAGCACGATGCCGTCGCGGCTGAACAGGCAGGCGCTGGCGCCGACACCGGCTTCGGCCAGCAGTGCCAGATAGGCATCGCGGCTGTGGTGGCGGCGGTTGACCCGCAGGATCATCGGCGGGTGGGCGTTGTTGGCGGCGCAGATGGCTTCCCACTGCTCGGGCCAGAAGGCTTTGAGTGCTTTCTGCAGCCAGCGCGGGTGCGCGGTACGCACCACCGGGTCGCGTTCCATGCCGGCGAGCAGTTCCTCGCCCTCACGCTGGGCGCGGCGCAGCACGGCGTTGAGCAGGCCCTTGGCCCACGGCTTCTTCAGCTTGTCGGCGCAGCCAACGGTTTCGCCGATGGCGGCGTGGGCGGGAATGCGCGTGTAGAACAGCTGGTACAAGCCGACCAGCAGCAGCGCCTGTACGTCGGCATCGGCGGCCTTGAACGGCTTCTGCAGCAATTGCGCGGCCAGCAAGTCCAGGCGCGGCTGCCAGCGGGCGGTGCCGAATGCCAGGTCCTGAGTCAGGCCACGGTCGCGTTCATCGACCTTGTCCAGTTGTGCCGGCAGCGAGCTGTTGAGCGATGCCTTGCCGCTGAGGACAGCGGCCAAGGCGCGGGCGGCGGCGAGGCGTGGGTTCATTGGCCGAGCACCTTGCCACTGGCGAACTTCTCGCGGCGGCTGTTGAACAGGTCTGCGAAGTTGAGAGCCTTGCCACCCGGCAGCTGCAGGCGCGTCAGGCTCAGGGCGTGATCACCGCAGGCGACGACCAGACCGTCCTTGCTGGCGGAGAGGATCTCGCCTGGGGCGCCCTGGCCTGTGGACAACGTGGCTGCCAGCACCTTGACGCTTTCGCCGTCCAGCGTGCTGTGGCACACCGGCCACGGGTTGAATGCACGGATCAGGCGCTCCAGCTCGACAGCCGGGCGGCTCCAGTCGATGCGCGCTTCGTCCTTGTTCAGCTTGTGTGCATAAGTCGCCAGGGCATCGTCCTGCACTTCACCTTGCAGCGAACCGTCGGCCAGGCCGGCGATGGCTTGTACCACGGCCGGCGGGCCCATTTCGGCGAGGCGGTCGTGCAGGCTGCCACCGGTGTCTTCGGCGCTGATCGGGGTGACCACCTTGAGCAGCATCGGGCCAGTGTCCAGGCCCGCTTCCATGCGCATCACGGTTACGCCGCTCTCGGCGTCGCCGGCTTCCACGGCGCGCTGTATCGGCGCAGCGCCGCGCCAGCGCGGCAGCAGGGAGGCGTGGCTGTTGATGCAACCCAGGCGCGGGATGTCCAGCACGGCTTGCGGCAGGATCAGGCCGTAGGCGACCACCACCATCAGGTCCGGCATGAGCGCGGCGAGTTCGGCCTGGGCATCAGCGTTACGCAGGGTTGGCGGCTGCAACACCGGGATGTCATGGGCCACGGCGAGCGCTTTGACTGCGCTCGGCATGAGCTTCTGGCCACGACCTGCCGGGCGGTCGGGCTGGGTGTAGACGGCCACGATCTGGTAAGGGCTGTCGAGCAGGGCCTTGAGGTGTTCGGCGGCAAACTCTGGAGTGCCTGCAAAGACGATGCGCATGGAGTTCTCGCTTCAAAATAGAAAAAGGCTTGCCGGAGCAAGCCTTCTGGAAGGTGGGGATCAGGCTTGCTGGCGGTGCTGCTTTTCCAGCTTCTTCTTGATCCGGTCGCGCTTGAGCTGCGACAGGTAGTCGACGAACAGCTTGCCGTTGAGGTGATCGAACTCGTGCTGCACGCACACCGCCAGCAGGCCTTCGCATTCCAGCTCGTAGGGTTTGCCGTCGCGGTCCTGGGCCTTGACCCGTACCCGCAGCGGGCGGTCGACGTTTTCGTAGAAGCCCGGCACCGACAGGCAGCCTTCCTGGTACTGGCCCATGTCGTGGGTCAGCTCTTCGACGGTCGGGTTGATGAAGACGCGCGGCTCGCTGCGGTCTTCGCTCAGGTCCATGACCACGACCTGCAGGTGCACGTTGACCTGGGTCGCGGCCAGGCCGATGCCGGGCGCTTCGTACATGGTTTCAAACATGTCGTCGATCAGCTGGCGCAGGGCGTCGTTGAACTCCGTCACCGGTTTGGCGATGGTGCGCAGGCGCGGGTCTGGGAATTCGAGAATGTTCAAGATGGCCATAAGGTCAGGCAGTCACTGTGCGTTCGGTTGAAAACTGAGCACACATAATAAAGGGAATCGGCGATTTCGGCACCTGGGAAGGTCGTCTAGGGTGTCTATGGGATTGATAGCGTTCATTTCATGGACAGCTTTTCAAAGTGTTACCCACACAGTTATCCACAGGTTGTGCCACGTAAATGGCCCTGTTTCGATCAAGGATGATCACCATGCCGATTCACCATTCGTCGCTTTGCTCCCCTGCTGAACTTGAGGCGCGACTTCGCCTGCATCGCCTTCCCAGCACGGGGCTGCGTCGGTTTCAAACGTTGGTTGAAGCGTTCGGCAGTGCCTCTTCAGCGCTCACTGCACCCGCTGGCGCGTGGCGCGCATTGGGGTTTACGCAGGCAACCATCGACGCCCGACGCAGCGCCGAAGTGCGCGATGGGGCTATGGCTGCAATGGCCTGGCTAGAGCGACCGGACCAGCATTTACTGATGTGGGACAGCCCTGGCTACCCTGCGCTGCTGGCTGAAATCGACGATGCGCCGCCGCTGCTTTTCGTCGCGGGCGACCCTGCCCTGCTCGACCGACCGCAACTGGCCATTGTGGGCAGTAGGCGTGCTTCACCGACGGCAATCGACAACGCCAGGGCGTTTTCCCAATATCTGTCGCAAGCCGGTTTCACCATCACCAGCGGCTTGGCCCTGGGCATCGACGGCGCCGCTCATCGGGGCGCGCTGCAGGCTGGAGGACGCACGATAGGTGTGCTCGGCACGGGGCTGCAAAAACTTTATCCACAGCGCCATCGCGATTTGGCCAACGCGATGATCGACAGCGGTAGCGCGCTGGTTTCCGAGTACCCGCTGGATGCCGGGCCGCTGCCGGGCAACTTTCCGCGACGCAATCGCATTATCAGCGGGCTGTCGCTGGGCGTGCTGGTGGTCGAGGCGAGTTTGGCCAGCGGGTCACTGATCACAGCGCGCCTGGCGGCCGAACAGGGCCGCGAGGTGTATGCCCTGCCCGGCTCCATCCACCACCCCGGTGCCAAGGGCTGTCATCAACTGATCCGCGATGGAGCGTTGCTGGTGGAAAGCGTGGAGCAGATCCTGGAAACGTTGCAGGGGTGGCAGAACCTACCGCCGATTACTGTGGATATACCCGGCCATCCATTGCTCGCTTTGTTGCATGCTGCACCACAGACCAGCGAGGCGCTGGCGCTGTGCAGCGAGCAGCCGTTGGCACAGGTGCTGGCGCAATTGACCGAGCTGGAGCTCGAAGGCCGGGTGAGTAATGAAGCTGGCCGTTGGTTTGCCCGCGTGGGCTAAGTAAACTGCGCGCATGGCTTAAAGGCGGAGAGACACAAATGGTGAGCAGTTTTCGTGTGCAACAAGCCGCACGTGAGATCCGGGCGGGCGCAGTAATCGCCTACCCGACGGAAGCGGTCTGGGGCCTGGGCTGCGATCCCTGGAACGAGGACGCGGTGTATCGCCTGCTGGCGCTCAAATCCCGGCCTGTGGATAAAGGCCTGATCCTGATCGCCGACAACATCCGCCAGTTCGACTTCCTGTTCGAGGATTTCCCCGAAGACTGGATCGACCGCATGGGCAGCACCTGGCCAGGCCCGAACACCTGGCTGGTGCCGCATCAGGATTTGTTGCCGGAGTGGGTGACGGGGCAGCACGACACCGTGGCGCTGCGGGTCAGTGATCATCCCCAGGTGCGTGAGCTGTGTGCGCTGGTGGGGCCGTTGATTTCCACCTCGTGCAACCCCGCCGGGCGGCCTGCTGCGAAGACGCGGTTGCGGGTGGAGCAGTATTTCCATGGCCAGCTGGACCTGGTGCTCGGTGGGGCGCTGGGGGGGCGGAAGAATCCGAGTGTGATTCGGGATTTGGTGACGGGCGAGGTTGTGCGGCCTGGCTGAATTGCCAAGTGTAAGCCCCGCACTTTGTGGGAGCGGGCTTGCCCCGCGAAGAGGCCGGTCCAGTTACCCAATGTGTATGGCCAGGGCTTTGCCCTGGTTCGCGGGGCAAGCCCGCTCCCACAGTGGACGGATTCGCCTGCAATTTTTCTAATTCTTACCCAAATGGCTGTCCAGCCTTCAGTTTGGGAAAATTCCTACAGCCCGCATCGAATACCATCACCTTCTCATTGGGAAGTCCTGTCTCTAGGCTTCAGACCGTCGCCGAACAACTTGGCGATCGGGTGTGGTAGCCCGGATGCATTCTTTCCATGACAGTCTATGGCGGCTGTGCGCGGGAGGCTTTCGAGCCTGCCTGGTTTGGAAAATGCCCGGGTCTACCACCTCGCGTACAGTCGCCACCCAATTCACGTGGTAGTGGTTGGGTGCGGCCTTGAGGAGCATTTTCCATGACCAAGAAGCTAGTGCCCGATCCACCCCTTCCCTGCACCTCCACCCGAGCCTTCGGCCGCTGCGACGCCGGCCATGAAGCCCTGTTCAGCGTAAACCCCAACATCTGCGCCGCCGATGCTTTGGTGCATGTCGCCCTCTACCTACGCAGCGCCTGTGAAACCGGCTACAAGACGCTCGACTACCTGAGCGAAGAAGGTCGCGGCATGTACTGGTCGAACCTGCATGCGATTGAACTGGCTGAGGGATTGGTCGAAGCGATACTCGATGGCATCGAGTCAACGCCGGAAGCCGAGAAATCTGCTGGCTGACGTCTTCGCGGGCGGTGCGGCGACCCGACAACCCCGCTCCCACAGGTACATCATCGGCCTACGAAGCAGTGCATATTCTGTGGGAGCGGGCTTGCCCCGCGAAAGGGCCGCACAGCGGCCCCCGCGATCACGGCAGTAAGACAGTAGACCCCACGGTCCTGCGCGCCGACAACTCTTCCTGCGCCTTCGCCGCCTCACTCAGCGGATACCGCTGCTGAATATCCACAACCACCTTGCCGCTCGCGATCACCGCAAACAGGTCATCCGCCATCGCCTGGGTATTCTCGGCATTGTTGGCATAGGTCGCCAAGGTCGGCCGGGTCACATACAGCGACCCCTTCTGCGACAGAATCCCCAGGTTCACCCCGCTGACCGCTCCGGAAGCATTACCAAAGCTCACCATCAACCCGCGCGGCTGCAGGCAGTCCAGCGAGGTCAGCCAGGTGTCGGCACCCACGCCGTCATACACCACCGGGCACTTCTTGCCATCGGTCAGCTCCAGCACCCGCTTGGCCACATCTTCGCGGCTGTAGTCGATGGTGGCCCACGCCCCCAGCGCCTTGGCCCGCTCGGCTTTCTCGGCAGAGCTCACGGTACCGATCAGCTTGGCACCCAGCGCCTTGGCCCATTGGCAGGCCAGCGAACCGACGCCCCCGGCCGCCGCGTGGAACAGGATCACGTCGCCGGGCTGCACGGCATAGGTCTGCTTCAACAGGTACTGCACGGTCAAACCCTTGAGCATCACCGCCGCCGCCTGCTCGAAACTGATGTTGTCGGGCAGCTTGACCAGATTGGCTTCGGGCAGCGTGTGCACTTCGCTGTAGGCGCCCAGCGGGCCGCCACCGTAGGCCACGCGGTCGCCCACTTTCAGGCGGCTGACGCCCTCACCTACCGCCTCGACCACGCCGGCACCTTCGGTGCCCAGGCCCGAAGGCAGCGCAGGCGGGGCATACAGCCCGTTGCGGAAATAGGTGTCGATGAAGTTCAGGCCGATCGCATGGTTGCGCACGCGCACTTGCTGCGGCCCGGGCGGTGCCGGGTCGAATTCCACAAGCTGCAACACTTCGGGGCCGCCATGCTGGCTGAACTGGATACGCTTGGCCATCTCGCACTCCTGTTGTCGGGATCGGAAAAGGCCTTCTATCGGACGCCTTTGCTTGATCGCCGTCAACTGCGGCGCGCGCGCTGGCGGTGATATGCTACGCGGCGAATTCTTCCCTGCCCGTTTCTGGTGACCCGATGACTAGCCGCACCGAGGCCGTGAAAGCCTACCTGCTCGACCTGCAAGACCGCATCTGCTCCGCCCTCGAAACCGAGGACGGCGGCGCCCGCTTCGTCGAGGATGCCTGGGTGCGCGAAGCCGGTGGCGGGGGCCGCACGCGGGTGATCGGTGAGGGCAAGGTGATCGAGAAAGGCGGGGTCAACTTTTCCCATGTGTTCGGCGCCGGCCTGCCGCCGTCGGCCAGTGCCCACCGCCCAGAGCTGGCGGGCCGTGGCTTCGAGGCCCTGGGCGTGTCGCTGGTGATCCATCCGCACAACCCGCATGTGCCGACGTCCCACGCCAATGTGCGCTTTTTCATCGCCGAAAAAGAGGGTGAAGAAGCGGTGTGGTGGTTCGGTGGCGGCTTCGACCTGACGCCGTACTACGGCAACGAAGAAGACTGCATCCACTGGCATCGCGTGGCCGAGCAGGCCTGCGCGCCGTTCGGCGCCGACGTGTACCCACGCTACAAGGCCTGGTGCGACCGCTATTTCCACATCAAGCACCGTGGCGAGCCGCGCGGTATCGGCGGGCTGTTCTTCGATGACTTGAACGAGTGGGACTTCGACACCTGCTTCGCCTTCATCCGCGCCATCGGCGATGCCTTCGTCGACGCTTACCTGCCGATCGTCCAGCGCCGCAAGGCCACGCCCTATACCGCCGAGCAGCGCGAGTTCCAGGAATACCGCCGTGGCCGCTACGTGGAATTCAACCTGGTCTACGACCGTGGCACCCTGTTCGGCCTGCAATCCGGTGGCCGTACCGAATCGATCCTCATGTCGCTGCCGCCGCAGGTGCGCTGGGGTTACGATTGGAAGGCCGCGCCAGGCAGTGAAGAAGCCCGCCTGACCGAGTATTACCTGCAAGACCGCGACTGGCTCGCCCAGTAAGCCTGTGGATAACCGAGGAGCCCCCATGGACCAGTACGTCGTATTTGGCAACCCCATCGGCCACAGCAAGTCGCCGTTGATTCACCGGCTGTTTGCCGAGCAGACCGGCGAAGACCTGGAATACGCCACCTTGCTGGCACCGCTGGACGAGTTCAGCGATTGCGCCCGTGGCTTCTTCAAGCAAGGCAGTGGCGCCAACGTCACCGTGCCGTTCAAGGAAGAGGCCTACCGCCTGTGCGACAGCCTCACCCCTCGCGCCCAGCGAGCCGGCGCGGTGAACACCTTGAGCAAACTGGCCGATGGCACGCTGCGCGGTGACAACACCGACGGCGCTGGCCTGGTGCGTGATCTGACGGTGAATGCCGGGGTCGAGTTGGCAGGCAAACGTATCCTGATTCTGGGCGCCGGTGGTGCGGTGCGCGGGGTATTGGAGCCGATTTTGGCCCACAACCCGCAGTCGCTGGTGATTGCCAACCGCACAGTGGAAAAAGCCGAACAGTTGGCGCGCGAGTTCGATGAGCTGGGGCCGGTGGTGGCCAGTGGGTTCGCCTGGCTGCAGGAGCCGGTGGATGTGATCATCAACGCCACCTCGGCGAGCCTCTCCGGTGAGCTGCCGCCGATTGCCGACAGCCTGGTCGAGGCGGGGCGGACGGTGTGTTACGACATGATGTATGGCAAGGAGGCGACGCCGTTCTGCCAGTGGGCCAGCCAGTTGGGCGCGGCCAAGATGTTGGATGGGTTGGGGATGCTGGCTGAGCAGGCGGCCGAGGCGTTCTTTATCTGGCGTGGCGTGCGGCCGGATACGGCGCCGGTGTTGGCTGAGTTGCGCCGGCAACTGGCTCGCGGCTGAGGTATTGGGGCTGCTTTGCAGCCCATCGCGGATGAATCCGCTCCTACAGGTTCAGCGCAACACCCGTAGGAGCGGATTCATCCGCGATGGGCCGCAAAGCGGCCCCAATCACTCCACAAATCGAATCGGGCACACCTCGGCCCCTTCCAGCTTCTGCAACTCCTCGATCACCTGCGGCCTGGCCCGCTGCAACGTCAAACTCCCCCCGCCCCGCTGCAACCGCCGCGCCTCGCGGTGCAACATATCCACCCCCGAGTAATCGATGAAATTCACCTGCCGCGCGTCGATCACCACGTCCGGCCCCTGGCAGCGTTGCAGCCGCACCTGCAGATAATGCGCCGCACCAAAGAAGATCGACCCACCCACCCGCAGCACATCGGCCTGCCCTTCGCGGCTCTGCTGCACCCGAGGCCGTGAGGTGCGCTTGAGGTAGAAGAACAGCGAAGCCAGCACGCCCGCGTAGATCGCCGTCTGCAGCTCTAACAGCAAGGTGGCGGCGGCGGTCAGGGCCATGACCAGAAATTCCGCGCGGCTGACCCTAAACAACGCGCGTATTCCCCGGTGGTCCACCAATCCCCAACAGATCAGCAGGATGCTGCCGGCCATGGCCGGAATCGGCAGGTGCGCGATCAGGCTGGCGCCCGTGACGGCGAACAGCGCCACCCACAGCGCCGAGAACACCCCGGCCATGGGCGAGCGAGCACCGGCGTCGTAGCTCAGGCCCGAGCGGGTGAAAGAGCCAGACGACAAATAACCCGAGAAGAACGCGCCGACCATGTTCGACAAACCTTGGGCGCGGATCTCCTGGTCGGCGTCGATCAGTTGTTCCGAGCGTGCCGACAACGAGCGAGCAATCGACAGGCTGGTGACCAGGCCCAGCATGCCCACCGCTACGGCACTGGGCAGTAGACGCAGTATCAGTTCCACATCCAGCAGCGGTAGCGGGCTGAGCGGCGGCAATTGACCGGTAAACGAGGGCACCCGCGGTACATGGCCAAAGTAGCCCGGCAGCAGCCAGGCCAGCAGGCTGACGGCGATAAGACTTATCAACAGGCTCGGCCAGCGCGGCCGCCAGAGTTTGACGACGACGCCGATCAGTACCGTGGCCAGGCCCAGGATCAAGGATGGCAGGTCAACTTCACCGGCGTGGCTGGCCAGGTCTTGCACCGTTCTCAACGCCGTTGCCTGGCTTGGCAAGTCCATGCCGAGCAGGTTGGGCAGTTGGCCGAGAGCGATGACGATGGCGGCGCCCAGGGTGAAGCCGAGCACCACCGAATGGGACACGAAATTGACCAGCGCACCGAAGCGCAACAGCCCGAGCAGCAGTTGGAAGATGCCGGCGAGGAAGGTCAGCAGCAGTACCAGCGTCACATAGTCGCTGCTGCCAGCCACGGCCAGCGGGCTGATGCTGGCGTACAGGACGATGGAAATGGCAGCGGTCGGGCCGCAGATCAGGTGCCAGGATGAGCCCCACAAACACGCAATCAAGACCGGCACGATGGCCGCGTACAGGCCGAATTCGGCGGGCAGGCCGGCGATCAGGGCGTAGGCGATGGATTGTGGCAGGGCGAGAATGGCACCGCTCAAGCCTACCAGCAGGTCCTGACGCAGGCTGCGGCCCGATTGGCGAGGCAGCCAGGTGAGGAAGGGCAGCAGGTGGATGAGGCGGTGCATGGTTTATTCAGAATCCTTGTCAGTGTGCAATACCCTGTGGGAGCGGCGGTCCGGCGATCCGGCTTGCCCCGCGAACACCGGCGAAGCCGGTGCCATGCACTGCGGTGACTGCTTCGCGGGGCAAGCCCGCTCCCACAGATCTCACAATTTGGTGTTTAGAGCCTGAACAGCATCACCGCCTTCTTTGGTAGTCACTCCTGCCAGCCAGCCTTCCAACAGCTCGGGATGCGTCTTCACCCAAGCCCTGGCCGCCTCATCAAAACTGATCTTCTTATCCACAACCTCGGCCATGATGCTGTTTTCCATGTCCAGGGTGAATTTCAGATTGCTGAGCAACCTGGCCGGGTTCGGACAGGCTTGTGGATAACCTTTGCGGGTCAGGGTATAGACCTCGCCCTTGCTGCCAAACCACTTCTCGCCACCCGTCAGGTAATGCATCTTCAGCTTCACGTTCATCGGGTGCGGTGTCCAGCCCAAGAAGGTGATGAACTGGTTTTTCTTCACCGCGCGGTCCACTTGCGCCAGCATCGCCTGCTCGCTGGATTCGACCAGCTTCCACTGGCCGAGGTTGAATTCATTCTTGTCGATGACTTCCTTCAGCGACAAGTTGGCGGGCGCCCCCGAGCCAATACCGTACAGCTTTTTGTCGAACTGATCGGCATGCTTTTGCAGATCGGCGAAATCCTTCACACCGGCATTCCACACGTAGTCGGGCACTGCGAGGGTGAATTCGGTGCCTTCCAGGTTGCGCGACAGTTGCTGCACATCGCCATTGGCGATGAATTTGTCGTGAAAGCCCTGCTGCGCCGGCATCCAGTTGCCCAGGAAGGCATCGACCTTACCGTCCTTGAGGCCCCCATAGATGATCGGCACCGCCAGGCTGTCGATCTTCACCTGGTAGCCCAGGCTCTCCAGGAGAAGGCGGGCGACCGCGTTGGTGCTGGCGATATCGCTCCAGCCAGGGTCGGCCAGCTTCACGGTGCTGCATTGCGCGTCTTCGGCGTGGGCCGTGGCGGCGCCCAGGCTCAGGGCCAGGGCGAACACGGCGGGGGAGAACTTGTGCATGGCGGCCTCTCTTCTCAATCCATGGGTGCGGGCTGTGGATAACGTGCCTTGCGCTCGAGGTCGTCGAGATCGATGTGGTTACGCATGTACTGTTGGCTGGCGTCCACCAGCGGTTGGTGGTCCCAGCTTTTCAGTTTGCCGATGGCCAGGGCCTCGGCCACCAGGCGGCGGCGCCGCTGGCTGGCCAAAACGTGTTGGCGCAGGCTGGGGATATCCCAGCGCTGCCTGGCTTCATCGAGCAATGCCTGCAGCAGCGCCTGATGGTCCGGGCTGCCGGTGAGGTTCTCCCGCTCGTGCGGGTCGCGGCTCAGGTCATAGAGTAGACAGGGGTCGTCCTCGCTGTACACGAACTTGTAGGCGCCACGGCGGATCATCATCAGTGGGCCGACCGTGCCTTCGGCCATGTATTCGCCGATCACTTCGTCGTGGCCGCCCTGCCCCTGCAGGTGGCCAAGCAGCGAGCGGCCGTCCAGGTGCAGGCTGTTATCCACAGCGCCGCCGGCCAGCTCCACCAGGGTCGGCAGCAGGTCGCAGGTCGATACCGAGGCGCTGACCCGGCTTGCGGCGAAGCGTTTGGGGGCGTGGACCAGCAGCGGCACCCGCGCCGACATCTCGAACCAGTGCATCTTGTACCAGAGCCCGCGCTCGCCCAGCATGTCGCCGTGGTCGCCGGAAAACACGATCAGCGTGTCGTCGGCCAGGTTGCAGTCTTCCAGGGTTTGCAGCAACTGGCCGATGTTGTCGTCGATGTAGCTGCAGGCGCCGAAGTAGGCGCGCCGGGCGTCGCGGATCTTGTCCACAGGCAGGGGCTTGTTCCACAGGTCGTAGACTTTGAGCAGGCGTTGCGAATGCGGGTCCAGTTCATGCTGGCTGAATTCAGCGCGCGGCAGGGGGATATCCACACCCTCGTAACGATCCCAGTAGCGTTTGGGGATGGTGTACGGGTCGTGCGGGTGGGTCATCGAGATGGTGAGGCAGAATGGCCGCCCATCATTTTCGCGCACATGGTCATAGAGGTATTGGCGGGCCTTGAACACCACTTCCTCATCGAAATCCAGCTGATTGGTGCGCACGCAGGGGCCGGCCTGCAGCACGGACGCCATGTTGTGGTACCAGCTCGGGCGCTCATCGGGTGCATCCCAGTTCACCGCCCAACCATAGTCGGCGGGATAGATGTCGCTGGTCAGGCGTTCTTCATAGCCGTGCAACTGGTCCGGCCCGCAAAAGTGCATCTTGCCCGACAACGCCGTGCGGTAACCGAGGCGGCGCAGGTAATGGGCGTAGGTCGGCACATCGGCGGGGAAGTCGGCGGCGTTGTCATAGGCGCCGATGCGGCTGGGCAACTGGCCGCTGACCAGGGTGAAGCGCGACGGCGCGCACAGGGGGCTGTTGCAGTAGGCCGAGTCGAACACCACGGCTTGTTCAGCAAGCCGGCTCAGGTGCGGCATCTGAATGGGCGAAGGGCCGTAGATTGGCAGCAAGGGCGCGGCCATCTGGTCGGCCATGATGAACAGGATGTTGGGGCGCGTCATGGTTGGCTTCCATCGTTGAAGGTTATGCGAACCGCTTGCCTTTCAAGATGCGACTGTGACTAACATGGGTAAAGCCCATGGCGGGCAATGACTGGGATTAGTCAAGCTTATGTTTGATCACCTCGCCGAACTGTCGCTCGATGCCCTGCGCGTGTTCGAGGCCGCCGCTCGCCTGCGCGGCTTCACGGCGGCGGCGCTGGAGCTGGGCACCACCCAGCCAGCGGTGAGCCAGCAGGTCAAAAGGCTGGAGGCGCAACTGGGTACCCGGTTGTTCGACCGCATCTACCGTGGCATTGCGTTGACCGATGCGGGCCAGATGCTGTTCGAGCAGGTGCACCAAGGCCTGCAGGCCATGGACGACGGTATTGCCCAAGCGAGTGGTCGCGGCCAGCGCGAGGTGCTGCAGGTGGCCACCGACTTTGCCTTTGCGTCGTTCTGGCTGATGCCACGGCTGCAGCGCTTTCACGAGGCTTATCCACAAGTGGATGTAAGCCTGGTGACCGGTGAGCGCAGCCAGGGCATGCTGCGGCCGGATATCGATGTGGCGGTGCTGTTTGGTGATGGGCGGTTCCACCAAGGTGAAAGCCGCTGGCTGTTCGATGAAGAGGTGTTCCCGGTTTGCAGCCCACGGCTGATTCATGGCAAACCCTTGTCAGCCGTGGCTTTGCAACGATTACCGTTGCTCCATTTGCGCGGCGAGCAGGCCAGCGGATGGTTCGATTGGGCGGGCGTGTTTCGTGGGTTTGGCGTGGCCAGTGCACCGCCGCCTGGGCAGTTGCGCTTCGATAACTACACCTTGCTGATCCAGGCGGCGATTGCCGGGCAAGGGGTGGCGATCGGCTGGGGGCATCTGGTCGATGGTTTGGTCGAGCAAGGGTTGCTGTGCCGGCCGCTGGAGGGCAGCTTGCGTTCCAAGCGGGGATATTATGTGGTGCTGCCGCCGCGCAAGCGGCGTGGGGCGTTGATCGAGCGGTTTGTGGATTGGCTGGAAAATGAACGCAGTGTTTGAGGGCCCTTTCGCGGGGCAAGCCCGCTCCCACAGATACCCCGCTGAATTTAAGCTCTGCGGTGAAACCTGTGGGAGCGGGCTTGCCCCGCGAAAGGGCCCTAAGATACGAAGTTCAGATGCTCGCCGCGATGCAGATCCAGCGCCAGCATATCGGCCATCCCTGCTGCGACTCTCTCAAGATCTGCCAAGGCAGCTGGGGCATTGATCACCGTCCAGTGCAACGCACTGCGCTGCAGCACATCCACTACCCGGTCCACGCTCTCACGCTCCTCGTCGGTGTGCTTGCCCGGCGCATCAAGCACATCGAAATCGCCCACCAGCAACACGCGGCGTATAGTCGTGCGAGACAACCCAGCCACCAGCGCCTCGGCCATCCGCCCTTGTCCGGCCAGCTCACCTGACAACAGCGCAACCACCGCCGAGCCACCTGCCGCGCCCTGCTCCGCCTGGTCGGCATCGCCCAACCCGCCTATCTTGAAATGCAGGCCCGGGCGCGGGGCGTGACGGTTGAGGTCGTCAACCACGGCCGTGACTTCGTGCTGGCGCGACAACATTTCGGCAATCAGAGCACTGCCCAGGCTGCTTTCAGCCCCGAACAGCACCAGCTTGAACACTGGGGTTTCGGCATTTTTCACCGCATCGCTCCCTTTGCAGGTGGGTGATGGTTGGACCGCAATCAGGAGACATCGTGCAGAGGATCAAGGGTTACCACGCCCACATTTACTACGACGCATCGACCATGGAACAGGCGCGGGAATTGTGCGAGGAAGCGACGCGGCTGTTTCCCGTGACCATGGGACGCATGCACCAGAAACCGGTTGGGCCGCACCCGGACTGGAGCTGCCAGTTGGCGTTCGGGCCGGAGGTGGTAGGGGTGGTGTTGCCGTGGTTGGCGTTGTATCGCAAGGGGCTGGTGGTGTTTTTGCACCCGGAGACGGGGGATGAACTGGCGGATCACCGCGATCATGCGATCTGGATGGGGGCTATTAGGCCGTTGAAGCTGTCGATTTTCGGTGGCTGAACGGGCCCTTTCGCGGGGCAAGCCGGATCGCCGGACCGCCGCTCCCACAGGATGGCTGCACTGCTCAGGTGCAGCGGTGAACCTGTGGGAGCGGGCTTGCCCCGCGAAAAAGGCAACGCGGATCAGCGTCGTGCGCCGCGCACACCCTCAGCCAGCGCCGAGCACAAGCCCAATACATCGCTGACAGCCTGGTCGGCATCCTTGGCCTGAGCGATCTTGTCGACCAGTGCCGAACCCACCACTACGCCATCAGCCAAGCGCGCAATTGCCGCAGCCTGCTCCGGCGTACGAATGCCGAAACCAACGCTGATCGGCAGCTCGGTATGCCGTCGCAGACGGGCAATGGCCTCGGTCACGTGCTCAGTAGTCGCAGAACCCGCACCGGTCACACCGGCCACCGATACGTAGTAGACGAACCCGGAGCTGCGCTCCAGCACACGCGGCAGGCGCGCATCGTCGGTGGTCGGGGTGGTCAGGCGGATGAAGTCGATGCCTGCGGCCTGGGCTGGGGTGGCGAGCTCGGCGTCGTGCTCTGGCGGCAGGTCGACGATGATCAGGCCATCGACACCCGCTTCCTTGGCTTCGGCGACGAACTTTTCCACACCGAAGCGGTGGATCGGGTTGTAGTAGCCCATCAGCACGATCGGCGTGGTCTGGTTATCCACACGGAATTCGCGGACCATCTGCAGGGTCTTGGCCAGGGTCTGGCCGGCTTCCAGGGCACGCAGGGTAGCCAGCTGGATGGCCACGCCGTCGGCCATCGGGTCGGTGAACGGCATGCCCAGTTCGATCACATCGGCGCCAGCGGCCGGCAGGCCCTTGAGGATCTGCAGCGAAGCATCGTAGCCAGGGTCGCCAGCGGTGACGAAGGTGACCAGCGCGGCGCGGCCTTCGGCTTTGAGTTCGGCGAAGCGTTGTTCAAGACGGCTCATGCCTGTTTCTCCTGGGCGGCCATGTGGTTCATCACGGTTTGCATGTCTTTGTCGCCACGGCCGGACAGGCAGATGACCATCAGGTGGTCCTTGGGCAGGTTCGGCGCGCGCTTGATCGCCTCGGCGAGCGCGTGCGAGCTTTCCAGGGCCGGGATGATGCCTTCCAGGCGGCAGGTGGCGTGGAACGCGTCGAGGGCTTCGTCGTCGGTGATGCTGACGTATTCCACGCGCTTCACTTCATGCAGGTAAGCATGTTCCGGGCCGATGCCTGGGTAGTCGAGGCCGGCGGAAATCGAGTGGGCGTCGGTGATCTGGCCGTCGTCGTCCTGCAGCAGGTAGGTGCGGTTGCCGTGCAGCACGCCGGGTACGCCGCCATTGAGGCTGGCTGCGTGCTTGTCGGTGTGCACACCGTGGCCGCCGGCCTCTACGCCGATGATCTTGACGCTTTCGTCTTCGAGGAAGTCGTGGAACAGGCCCATGGCGTTGGAGCCGCCGCCGACGCAGGCGATCAGGCTGTCGGGCAGGCGCCCTTCCTTCTCGTGCAACTGGGCGCGGGTTTCCTTGCCGATGATCGACTGGAAGTCGCGGACCATCGCCGGGTACGGGTGCGGGCCGGCCACGGTGCCGATCAGGTAGAAGGTGTCGTCGACGTTGGTGACCCAGTCGCGCAGGGCCTCGTTCATGGCGTCCTTGAGCGTGCCGGTACCGGCGGTGACCGGAACGATCTCGGCGCCCAGCAACTTCATGCGGAACACGTTGGCCTGCTGGCGCTCGATGTCGGTGGCACCCATGTAGATCACGCAGGGCAGGCCGAAGCGCGCGGCGACGGTAGCGGTGGCCACGCCGTGCATGCCCGCGCCGGTTTCGGCGATCAGGCGCTTCTTGCCCATGCGCTTGGCCAGCAGCACCTGGCCGATGCAGTTGTTCACCTTGTGCGCGCCGGTGTGGTTCAGTTCTTCACGCTTGAAGAAGATCTTCGCGCCGCCGCAGTGCTCGGTCAGGCGCTCGGCGAAGTACAGCGGGTTGGGGCGGCCGATGTAGTCGCGCTGGAAGTAGGCCAGTTCTTCGAGGAACTTGGGGTCGGCCTTGGCCGCTTCGTATTCGCGGGCCAGGTCCAGCACCAGCGGCATCAGGGTTTCGGCCACGTAGCGGCCGCCGAACGAGCCGAACAGGCCGTTGGCATCGGGGCCGGCGCGGTATTGGGACTGGGTCATGGGTCGCTCCAGAGCGTGATGAATGAGTGATGGGCTTTACTCTAACCACGGCAAGCCCGGTTGAAAACCGATAAGATTGCGTCAACCTGTCAGGAAATCTCACACGTCAAATGGCCCACGACCTTCCTCCCCTGAATGCCCTGCGGGCCTTCGAGGCGACTGCCCGACTCAACAGCGTCAGCCAGGCGGCGGAGGCGCTGCACGTTACGCATGGGGCGGTCAGCCGGCAGCTCAAGGTGCTTGAAGAGCATCTGGGCGTGGCGCTGTTCGTCAAGGACGGGCGTGGCATCAAACTCACAGATGCCGGTGTCAGGCTGCGTGATGCCAGCAGCGAAGCGTTCGACCGGCTGCGGAGCGTGTGCGCCGAGCTGAGTCGGGATGTCAGCGAGGCGCCTTTCGTGCTGGGTTGCTCGGGGAGCCTGCTGGCGCGCTGGTTCATCCCCAGGCTTGGGCGTTTGAAGGCTGACCTGCCGGAACTGCGCCTGCACCTCTCGGCAGGTGAAGGCGACCTGGATCCGCGCCGGCCTGGCCTGGATGCGTTACTGGTGTATGCCGAACCGCCCTGGCCTGCGGATATGCAGGTCCATGTACTGGCCGAGGAGCGCATCGGGCCTGTGCTCAGCCCGCATTTCGCCGGCTTCGAAAGGTTGCGTGGGGCTCCCGCCACTGCCCTGCTGGATGAGGCGCTGCTGCATACCACATCGCGTCCCCAGGCATGGCCAACCTGGGCTGAGGACCAGGGGCTGACATCTTCCGCGTTGAAGTACGGCCGGGCTTTCGAGCATTTGTATTATCTGCTGGAGGCCGCAGTCGCGGGCCTTGGCGTCGCCATTGCGCCACAGCCGCTAGTAGCTGACGACTTGCGCGCCGGGCGCCTGAGCGCACCGTGGGGGTTCTCACCTACCCCGGCAGCGCTGGCTTTATGGGTGCCTCGGCGCGCCGCAGACGGGCGCGCCGAGCAGTTGGCGCAATGGCTGCGCCGCGAGCTGGAACGGCAGGCAGGTTAGTTACGGCGGTACAACAGGTAGGCGGCCAGCAGGCCGAGGGCGCCAATGGCTACACCTGCGGTGGTCACCGGGTGTTCCTGAGCGTAATCACGGGTGGCGATGCCGGTCTCGCGGGTGCGGGTCTTCACTTCCTCGTAGGCATCACTGATCAGGCTACGCGAGTGTTTCAGCGCACTTTCGGCGTTGCTGCGGATGGCCTTCACCGATTTCTGGGACTCCTCCGACGCGTCGTGCTTGAGGCTTTCCAAGGATTTCAGCAGGCTTTCGATCTCTGCTTCCATGCTTTCCAGGGACGTTTTACGCAGCGAGTTGCGGTGCATGTTGACTCTCCTTTGCAGTATGGGCTGTAAAGATTGCGACTGCGCCGTGTGGGGAAAGTGCGATCGAACTTTCCCGAAGGGTGATGGCTCGCAGGTAAATCAGGCCTGCGCTGCTAGGCTCAATTTCACTGTCATCCAAGGAGAGCGCTCATGACCGATCATCACACCTACAAGAAGATCGAGCTGGTAGGTTCCTCGCCCACCAGCATCGAAGAGGCGATCAACAATGCCTTGGCCGAAGCGGCCAAGAGCATCAAGCACCTGGAGTGGTTCGAGGTAGTCGATACCCGGGGCCATATCGAAGGTAACAAGGCGGCGCATTTCCAGGTGACGCTGAAAGTAGGATTCCGTATCGCCAACAGCTGAAGCATTTCCGGATGGTATCGCCGGGAATGATGGCGTTATACAGTCAAGGGGCGCCTTCGTTGGCGCCTTTTCAATGTTCGTCTGTTCAAGGAATGCGAGTGATGAAGAAATTGATTCTGGCGGTGGGTCTGATGACGCTGGCCGGCGGCGCGCTAGCGGCCGGCAAGCCTTGCGAGGAACTCAAGGCAGAAATTGCCGCCAAGCTGGATGCCAAAGGTGTGAAGGGGTACACCCTGGAAGTGGTCAAGAAAGGCGACCCGGCGGGCAAGGTGGTCGGTAGCTGTGAGGGCGGCAGCAAGGAAATCGTCTACCGCCGGGGGTAAGTGGTGGATTCTTCGCGGGGCAAGCCCGCTCCCACTGGGTCCGTGTGGGAGCGGGCTTGCCCCGCGAAGGGGATCACTCGGCATTCAAGGCCTGCGCCATCAACTCATACGACCTGACCCGGTCCGCATGCTCATACAGGTCGCAGGTAAAGATCAGTTCATCCGCCCCAGTCTGCTCGAGCAGCACCTCCACCTTGGCCTTTACCTTCTGCGGGCTGCCAATCATCGCCAGCCCCAGGAAGCTGGCCACCGTCTCCCGTTCATGCGGCAACCACAGCCCGTCCATGCTGGCCACGGGTGGGCGTTGCATCAGGCTCTGCCCGCGTATCAGGGCCAGAATACGCTGGTACACCGAGGTGGCCAGGTATTCGGCCTGCTCGTCGCTATCGGCCACGACCATGGGAATGCCCAGCATGACGTAAGGCTTGTCCAGCGTGGTGGACGGCTTGAAATGGTTGCGGTACACGCGGATCGCCTCATGCATGAAGCGCGGTGCGAAATGTGAGGCAAAGGCGTAGGGCATGCCGCGCATGCCGGCCAGTTGTGCGCTGAACAGGCTGGAGCCGAGCAGCCACATGGGCACCTCGGTGTCGTGGCCCGGGACGGCGATCACTTTTTGATCATCGGTGCGCGGGCCCAGGTAGCGCGACAATTCTTCGACATCGTCCGGGAAGTCGTCGGCGCTGCCCGAACGCTCGCGGCGCAGGGCGTGGGCGGTCATCTGGTCGGAGCCCGGCGCACGGCCCAGGCCCAGGTCGATGCGCCCCGGATACAGGCTGGCCAGAGTGCCGAACTGTTCAGCGATCACCAGTGGCGCATGGTTGGGCAACATGACACCACCGGAGCCGACTCGAATGGTCGAGGTGCCGCCGGCCAGGTAGCCGAGCAGTACCGAGGTCGCCGAGCTGGCGATGCCATCCATATTGTGGTGCTCGGCGACCCAGAAACGGTTGTAGCCAAAGCGCTCGACGTGTTGCGCCAGGTCCAGCGAATTGCGCAGCGCTTGCGCGGGGCCGCCGTCGGCGCGCACCGGCACCAGGTCGAGGGTAGAAATTTTCAGGTCACGCAGCTGCGTCATTGGAGCCTCCGCAAAAGTGATTGGCCGAAGGCCTTTTCATCTCTGTATGGGCACATTCGGCGGATTCAATGTTAGTTGTGCGATTGCGCTGAACTTGCCGTAGGCGGGTGGTCTCTGAACCCATAGGCAAAGTAACCGTGTGACCAGGAGGCAACATGAAAAAGACAGCATCGGCGATCTGGCAAGGTGGCTTGAAGGACGGCAAAGGCCTGCTTTCGACCGAAAGCGGCGCGCTCAAGCAGAACCCCTACGGTTTCAACACGCGTTTCGAGGGCTCGCCGGGAACCAACCCTGAAGAGCTGATCGGCGCCGCCCATGCCGGGTGTTTCTCGATGGCGCTATCGATGATGCTCGGTGAGGCCGGGTTGACAGCTGACCGAATCGACACCATCGCCGAAGTGACCCTGGACAAGCAATCGGACGGCTTCGCCATCACCGCTGTGCACCTGATTCTCAAGGCCAAGGTGCCGGGGGCGAGCGAGGCGCAATTCATCGAGATCGCCAACAAAGCCAAGGCAGGCTGCCCAGTGTCCAAGGTGCTGAACGCCACGATCAGCCTGGATGCAACGCTGGTGGGTTGAGCGGCGCAACAGGGGCGGTTTGCTGTAGTCTAAACAGCGTCGGCAGCGCTGCTGCCCTTCCAGGAGCCGTTCCATGATCCGCGTAGCAATCGCCGTGCTGGCGTCTCTGCTGGCCACTTCTGCACTGGCGGCGGTCAAACCGTGCGAGGAACTCAAAGCCGAGATCGAAGCCAAGATCCAGGCCCAGGGTGTTCAGTCGTACACCTTGGAGATCGTACCTAACAGCGAGGTCAAGGATCAGAACATGATCATCGGCAGCTGTGATGGCGGGACCAAGAAGATCATTTACCAGAAGAATGGTCGGTAGAAGAAGTTGAGGGCCGCGTTGCGGCCCTCAGGCATTCAGGGAATGCAGAAGACGTTGCTGGGTTCGTTGACCAGCACCTTGCGGCTGGCGTCGTACAGCAGAACCTGCGGCTGCATGGCGGGGGCACGCGCTTCCAGGCGATAGCGTTCGCCAGCTTTGAAGCTGTCATAGCGCACTGTCAGGTAGCAGGTGCGATCCCTGGGTTCGTTCATTATCCCGCCACCGTAGAATTCATAATCGAAACGCACCACCAACTCGTGCTTGCCAGGCGTCACCTGGAAATAGCGGCCGTCTTCAAGGCGCTGACCATCGAGCTTGTCGGCCATGATCACGCGGCCGGGGGTGATGGTGTAGAGGTCGATCCAGGCCTGTTTTGCGTCGACGGGGGGCAAGGGGCTGGCGCAACCCCCCAGTGCACTGAGGGCCATCAGCATCATGGGCTGGCGCATGGTGAAACTCCCACTTGCGAATTACATACCCAAGCATAGCGCCGTTTGCGCAGCTCAGGTGCGCTGACAACCTGCTGGCAACCCTTGGCCGACCAGTTTTTGCTGGTGATCGTAGAGTTTGATCCATGGGCGGAAGCCAATGCTGCCGGCCTGCAACTGGTAGCGCTGCCCGGCATTGAAGTCCTTGAAGGTCAGGTTCAGCTGGCAATCGCGCCACAACGGCTCATTGACCGGGCCGATATTGCTGGGTGTGACGGGAAACTGGTACCGCACGGTCAGCTCGTGGCTGCCGGGCTGGACTTCGAAATAACGGGTGTCGGCCCAGTCGCGTTCGTCCACCTGAACGGCGTGCAACGAGTTTTCATCCTGTGGGGCCAGATCTACCCAGGCCTGGTTCGGGTCGGGGTCTGGCAGGGTGGAACAGGCCGATACCAGTAACAACGAACCGGCGACGAACAGTGCACGCATGGCGTAACTCCCCCTTGGCGAGATAGTCTTGGAGCGTCGGCCGTGAGCGAGTTGGATTGCCCAAGATGGTGTGGTTTTTTCTTTTGAAGCGCTCAGGCCCTGGGCCACTCGACCGTGTTTTCAGGGGGTTGGTTCCCGTGCTGGGTGCCTTTCTGCTGAACGGTTGCAGCAGCCTTGGCTATTACGCCCAGTTGGGCGAAGGTCAGTGGCAGTTGCTGCGCGCGCGCCAACCTGTGGAAAAGGTGCTCGCCGACCCCGCCAGCAACGCGCAATTACGCGCCCGCTTGCAGCACGCGGAGCAGGCGCGGGTGTTCGCCAGCGAGCAGTTGAAGCTGCCGGATAACGATAGCTACCGGGTGTATGCCGACCTGGGGCGTCCCTATGTGGTGTGGAACGTGTTCGCCACGCCCGAGCTGTCGCTGCAGCCGGTGACGCATTGCTTCCCCATCGCTGGGTGCGTGGCCTACCGCGGTTACTACCGCCAGGGTGCCGCGCGCGGGGCCGCGGCGCTAATGCGTGAGCAAGGCATGGATGTTTATGTGGGCGGGGTCGAAGCCTACTCGACACTGGGCTGGTTCGATGACCCGATCCTCTCGTCGATGGTCGCCTGGGGGGACGAGCGCCTGGCCACGCTGATCTTTCATGAGCTGGCGCATCAGCGCGTCTATGTGCAGGACGATACCGAGTTCAACGAGTCCTTCGCTACCTTCGTCGAGCAGGAGGGGACGCGGCAATGGCGCGTGGCGCGCGGGCTTGCAGCGGATCAGGGGGATCAGGGCCAGCAGCGCGAGCAGTTCATCCGCTTGGTGCTGGCCAGTCGTGAGCGGCTGCAGGCGATCTATGTCGGGCCTCTGGATGATGCGCACAAACGGGTAGCCAAGCAGGCCGAGTTCGAGCGGTTGCGGCGCGAGTATCGGCAGGTGCGGGACAGCCAGTGGGCGGGAGACAAGCGCTATGACGCCTGGATGTACGGGCCGATGAGCAATGCCAAGCTGTTGCCGTTTGGGCTGTATGACCAGTGGGTGCCGGCGTTTGCGGCGGTGTTTCGCGAGGTTGGCGGGGATTGGGCGCGGTTTTATGAGCGGGTTGAGGTGTTGGGGCGGTTGCCGGCTGATGAGCGCAAGGCGGCGTTGATGTCCTGGGGCCGCTTCGCGCCCCATCGCGGATGAATCCTGTAGGAGCGGATTCATCCGCGATGGGCTGCAAAGCAGCCCCACTCTGCTTCAGGCCTTGATAAATGCCTGATGCATCTCGGCCAAGGTCGCGAAATGAAACTCCGGCGCATGCGCCGTCAATTCTTCCGCGCTCCCAAACCCATACCCCACCGCCACCGCCTGCAGCCCGTTGCTGCGCGCGCCGATCAGGTCGTGCTTGCGATCACCGATCATCAGCGTCTGCGCCGGATCCAGCCCCTCCTCGTCCAGCAGGTGACGAATCAGCTCGACCTTGTTGGTGCGAGTGCCATCCAGCTCGCTGCCGTAGATCACCTTGAAGTGATGATCAAAGGCGAAATGCCGGGCGATCTCGTGAGCGAATTCCCACGGCTTGGACGTCGCGATATACAAGGTACGGCCCTGGCCATTCAGGGCCTCGAGCAATTCCGGCACCCCTTCAAAGACCAGGTTTTCGTACAGCCCGGTAACGCGGAAACGCTCGCGGTAAAAATTCACCGCCTCCCACGCCTTGGCCTCATCGAAGCTGTAGTACTGCATGAAGGCCTGCAGCAGGGGTGGGCCAATGAAGTGTTCCAGGCGCGCCAAGTCCGGTTCGTCGATGCCCAGCTTGGCCAGGGCGTACTGGATCGAACGGGTGATGCCCAGGCGCGGGTCGGTCAGGGTGCCGTCGAGGTCGAAAAGGATGTTCTGCTGGTGCATGGAGGTCTCGGTAGTCAGGTTCATTCCGGGCGGTCGTAGCCTTCGGCCAGGTGCTGGTCCTTGAGCTTCACGTAGTTGCCGGCGCTGTAGGGGAAAAAGGCGCGCTCCTTGTCGGACAGTGGCCGGGCCTGTTTCACCGGGCTGCCGACGTACAGGTAGCCGCTCTCCAGGCGCTTGCCGGGCGGCACCAGGCTGCCGGCGCCAATGATCACCTCGTCTTCGACGATGGCGCCGTCCATGATCGTGCTGCCCATGCCGACCAGGATGCGGTTGCCCAGGGTACAGCCATGCAGCATGACTTTGTGACCAATGGTTACTTCGTCGCCGATGATCAGTGGAAAACCGTCGGGATTGAACGGGCCGGCGTGGGTGATGTGCAGCACGCTGGCATCCTGCACGCTGGTGCGCGCGCCGATGCGGATGCGGTGCATGTCGCCGCGGATCACCGTCAGCGGCCACACCGAGCTGTCTTCACCGATCTCCACGTCGCCCAGCACCACCGCCGAACGGTCGACGAAGGCCCGCAGTCCAACTTTCGGAGTGTGTTGCTGGAAGCTTCGGATGGCCATGATAGGGTCTCTCATCTGTGCCGATAGGCAGGCTGCCTGCTGCGGTCGGCGTCGATTGTAATTAAGATGGGTCAGTGTTTCTTCTGCCAAGGTAGCCAAACCGTGAGTGCGAACAACCCACTTCTGCAGTCCTATGATCTGCCACCCTTCTCGGCGATCCGTGCCGAACACGTGCTGCCGGCGATCGAAGCGATCCTGGCCGACAACCGCAAAGCCATTGCCGAGATCCTCGAAAAGCAAGGCAAGAACCCCACCTGGGCCGGCCTGGTGCTGGCCATGGACGAACTCAATGACCGCCTGGGCGCCGCCTGGAGCCCGGTCAGCCACCTCAATGCGGTGTGCAACAGCAAGGAGCTGCGCGAGGCTTACGAGTCCTGCCTGCCGGCCTTGAGTGCCTACTCTACCGAACTGGGCCAGAACCGTGCGCTGTTCGAAGCTTATGAAGCCTTGATCAGCAGCCCGGAAGCCGCAGGCTTCGACGTGGCCCAGAAAACCATCCTCGAGCACGCCCTGCGCGACTTCCGCCTGTCGGGTATCGACCTGCCGGCCGACCAGCAGCAGCGTTACGCTGAAGTGCAGAGCAAGCTCAGTGAGCTGGGCAGCCGCTTCTCCAACCAGCTGCTCGACGCCACTCAAGCCTGGACCAAGCACGTGACCGACGAGGCCGCGCTGGCTGGCCTGACCGATTCGGCCAAGGCGCAGATGGCCGCCGCCGCCCAGGCCAAGGGCCTCGACGGCTGGCTGATCACCCTGGAATTCCCCAGCTACTACGCGGTGATGACCTACGCCAGCGACCGCGCCTTGCGCGAAGAGCTGTACGCCGCGTACTGCACCCGAGCCTCGGACCAAGGCCCGAATGCCGGCCAGTTCGACAATGGCCCGGTGATGCGCGAGATCCTCGACCTGCGTCAGGAGTTGGCCGCCCTGCTGGGCTACAAGAACTACGCCGAACTGAGCCTGGCGACCAAGATGGCCGAGTCCAGCGATCAGGTGCTGAGCTTCCTGCGCGACCTGGCCAAGCGTTCCAAGCCGTTCGCTGCCCAGGACCTGGAGCAGCTCAAGGCCTACGCCGCCGAGCAAGGCTGCGCCGAGCTGGCCAGCTGGGACGCCGGCTACTTCGGCGAGAAGCTGCGCGAGCAACGCTACAGCGTGTCGCAGGAAACCCTGCGCGCCTACTTCCCGATCGACAAGGTATTGTCCGGCCTGTTCAGCATCGTCCAACGCCTGTACGGCATCGAAATCGCCGAACTCAAGGGCTTCGACAGCTGGCACCCGGATGTGCGCCTGTTCGAGATCAAGGAAAACGGCCAGCACGTCGGTCGCTTCTTCTTCGACCTCTATGCCCGCGCCAACAAGCGTGGCGGTGCCTGGATGGACGGCGCCCGCGACCGTCGCCGCACCGCCGTCGGCGAGCTGCAAAGCCCGGTGGCCAACCTGGTGTGCAACTTCACACCGGCCGCGCCCGGCAAGCCTGCGCTGCTGACCCACGATGAAGTCACCACCCTGTTCCACGAATTCGGCCACGGCCTGCACCACCTGCTGACCCGCATCGAGCATGCTGGCGTGTCCGGCATCAATGGCGTTGCCTGGGATGCGGTCGAGCTGCCGAGCCAGTTCATGGAAAACTGGTGCTGGGAGCCGGAAGGCCTGGCGCTGATTTCCGGCCACTACGAGACCGGAGCGGCCCTGCCCCAGGACCTGCTGGACAAGATGCTGGCAGCGAAGAACTTCCAGTCCGGCATGATGATGGTGCGCCAGCTGGAGTTCTCGCTGTTCGACTTCGAGCTGCACGCCAGCCATGGCGATGGCCGCAGCGTGCTGCAGGTGCTCGAAGGCGTGCGCGACGAGGTGTCGGTCATGCGCCCGCCGGCGTACAACCGTTTCCCCAACAGCTTTGCGCACATCTTCGCTGGCGGTTACGCGGCGGGGTACTACAGCTATAAGTGGGCCGAAGTGCTGTCGGCCGATGCCTTCTCGCGCTTTGAAGAAGAAGGCGTGCTCAACGCCGAAACCGGCCGCGCCTTCCGCGAGGCGATCCTGGCCCGGGGCGGTTCGCGTGAGCCGATGGTGCTGTTCGTCGACTTCCGTGGCCGTGAGCCTTCCATCGATGCATTGCTGCGCCACTGCGGGCTGAGCGAGGACGCGGCGGCATGAGCGAGGTAGCTGTGAACAAGACCAAGAAGCGCTTCATCGCCGGGGCGGTATGCCCGGCGTGCAGCGAGCCGGACAAGCTGATGATGTGGAACGAAGACGACGTGCCGCACCGCGAGTGCGTGGCCTGCGGCTTCACCGACACCCTGAATGAACAGGGCCTGTCGGTGCCCAAGGAGCTGGGTACCCGGGTCAATCACCTGGCTCCCAAGGCGGCGCCGGCCAAGGTTCAGACCGTGCAGTTCTTCCCCAATCCGAAGCTGAAGAAACCCTCCGAGTAAGGCTTGCCCTGACCGGAGGCGCTGGTAACGAACGGGCAATCCCGATACTGTATATGAATACAGTATCGGGGTGAGCCATGATTCCTCCAGCAGCGCAAAAAGGCCGTGGCACGGCGCACAACCCTCATAACCGCTTCGCACCGAGCCATTCGGTGGCCGAGGATGACGGTTGGTACCAGGAAGTGCCGCTGACTCAAGGCACTGAGGTACGGATCGAGACCGCCAAATCGGTCATCAGCCGCAATACCTCGCCCGACCTGCCGTTCGACCGTTCCATCAATCCTTACCGAGGCTGCGAGCATGGCTGCATCTACTGCTATGCGCGCCCGTCCCACGCCTACTGGGACTTGTCCCCAGGCCTGGATTTCGAAACCAAGCTGATCGCCAAGACCAATGCCGCCGAAGTGCTCGAACAGCAACTGAGCAAGCCAGGCTATGTCTGTGCGCCGATCAACCTTGGTTCCAACACCGACCCTTACCAGCCGATCGAGCGCGAGCACCAGTTGACCCGGCGGCTGCTGGAGGTGCTGCTGCGTTTTCGCCATCCGGTGACCATCGTCACCAAAGGCTCGCTGATACTGCGCGATCTCGACCTGCTGGCCGAGATGGCCCAGCAGCGGCTGGCGCGGGTGATGATCAGCCTGACCACCCTGGACGACGACCTCAAGCGCGTTCTGGAGCCCCGTGCGGCGTCCCCGAAGGCGCGGCTACGGGCGATCCGCGTGCTGCGCGAAGCGGGGGTGCCGGTGGGCGTGTTGTGTTCGCCGATGATCCCGATGATCAACGACAGCGAACTGGAGCGCCTGCTCGAAGCCGCCAAGGAGGCCGGCGCACAGAGTGCGGCCTACATGATGCTGCGCTTGCCGCTGGAAGTGGCGCCGCTGTTCGAGCAGTGGCTGCAGGACCATTACCCGCAGCGCGCCAGCCATGTGTTGAGCCTGATTCGCCAAAGCCGAGGTGGCGAGCTGTATGACAGCCGTTTCGGTAAGCGGATGCGTGGCGAGGGCATCTTTGCTGAATTGCTGGCGCAACGTTTCGCCATGACCATGCGCAAATTGGACTTCGAGGGAGCGCAAGCGCAGGCACTCGATTGCTCCCTTTTTTGCCCACCAGGCGGCCAAATGCCACTGCTCTGAACTTTTTTTAGTTGCAGGTGTCGCCACGGAAAGTGCAATTGATGTCTAATTGATATCACGTAGTGGCATATGGATGTCGCCGAAGGAAGTTGGGTCGTTAGTTGGTCTAGATGCCTTAGCTGCTAACCGAGCTAATGTCAGTTGATAGGTAAGAATACGTCGCGCGCAAATGTGAACTCCGTCAGGTTTTGGAGCCGATAGGTAATGGCAAAAATGATGGCCACTTCAGAATCCGTTGATCCTGGTCAACGATGAAGCCCAGTGTCTACGCGTGTTTCAGCTGATTCCAAGTGTATGTGGGGTGGAACGCTAGTTCCAAGCTTGTAGGATAATGCTTACACGCCTGTAAGAAATTTACTATTTCGTTAACATTTGTTGCTCGGGTAATCTGCGCGCCCTTGTGAATTGCCTCTCAGAATTCGAAGAAATTTCGCTAGCGATAGCAGATTACTTCGGGGCGAGAAGGTTTTCGATTCACCCATAGTTTGATGACCTGCCGAGCAGGGAGCTTGAATGACCTGCCCACGGACTGTGGGCGGCATTTAATTCATGGACGATTAGTGTGGACATTGCTGAAGCTGCCAGCCTGAAAGATCGCGCCAAGAAAAAACTGGAGCGCGATGCCGGCCCTCTCATCATCGATGCGCTCAACGATCCGCAGACCGTCGAGTTGATGTGCAATGGCGACGGTAAGTTATGGCTTGAAAAGCTCGGCCAGCCGATGAAGCACATCGGTGACCTGCGCCCGGCGCAGGCAGAATCCATCATCAAGACGGTGGCCGGCTTCCACGGCAAGGAAGTGACCCGCAGCAAACCGTTGCTCGAAGGCGAGTGGCCGCTCGATGGGTCGCGTTTCGCCGGCCAGTTGCCACCGGTGGTCCGTGCCGCCACCTTCGCCATTCGAAAAAAAGCGGTGGCCATCTACACCCTCGACCAGTATGTCGAGTCGGCGATCATGACGCCGATTCAGTGCGACGCCATCAAGCGCGCCATCCGCGATCACCGCAACATCCTGGTCATCGGCGGTACCGGTACCGGCAAGACAACCCTGGTCAACGCGGTCATCAACGAAATGGTCGTGGAATTCCCCAGCGAGCGCGTGTTCATCATCGAGGACACCGGCGAGATTCAGTGTGCGGCAAAGAACTTCGTGCAGTACCACACCACCGTCGACGTCAGCATGACCCACCTGCTCAAGACCTCGCTGCGCATGCGCCCGGACCGCATTCTGGTCGGCGAAGTGCGTGGCGAAGAGGCACTCGACCTGATCGATGCCTGGAACACCGGCCACCCTGGCGGCGCGGCAACCCTGCACGCCAACAGCGCCAGCGAAGGGCTGACCCGTTTGAAATCCCTGGTTTCCCGCAACAAGTCGGCGCCTGCCGAAATCGAGCCGCTGATTGGCGAAGCGGTTCACGTCGTCATTTCCATCGCCAGAACCCCAGAAGGCCGACGCATCCAGGAGATCCTCGAGGTTTCCGGGTATGAGAACGGCCGTTACATCATGCGCAACCTTTAAGGAAAACATCGCACATGCAAGCCTTCACCTCGCTGTTCCGTATGAATGCACAAACGTTTGGCTACCTGGCCTTCAGCTTCTTGGTACTAGCCGTGATGGTCGCTCCGGAGAACGCGTTCGCGGCCTCCAGCAGCGGCGGTTCGCTACCCTATGAAAGCTGGCTGACCTCGCTGCGTGAGTCGGTTACCGGCCCTGTCGCCTTCGCCTTGTCGATCATCGGCATTGTGGTTGCCGGTGGTGTACTTATCTTCGGCGGGGACCTCAATGGCTTCTTCCGTACCTTGATTTTCCTCGTGCTGGTAATGGCACTGATCGTTGGTGCGAACAACATCATGACCGGCTTCTTTGGCACCAGCGCCGAACTGGCTCAGTTGCTGCCTCAGAACAGCCTGGTACAGGGATTGGTCTGAACCATGGCCCTGCGCACGATTCCCATCCGACGGGCCGGCAACCGCGACAACCTGTTCATGGGCGGGGATCGCGAGCTGGTGATGTTCTCCGGATTGCTCGCTTTCGCGCTGATCTTCAGTGCCCAAGAAATGCGGGCAACCGTAGTCGGCCTGGTGCTGTGGTTTGGCGCGCTGTTCATGCTCCGCGTGATGGCCAAGTCCGACCCGAAGATGCGCCTCGTCTACCTGCGCCACCGGCGCTACAAGTCCTACTACGCGGCACGTAGCACGCCGTTCAGGGACAATCCTCCAAGTCAGGGAAGTCAATACAAATGATCGAAGGTATTGCGTATGCCATCGCAGCCCTCGGTGCCTTGCTGGTCCTGCTGCTGATCCAGCGTCTGTTGCAGGTGGATGCCGAGCTCAAGCTGAAAAAGCATCGCTCCAAGGATGCTGGTCTGGCAGACCTGCTCAACCATGCAGCAATGGTTGATGACGGTGTGATCGTAGGCAAGAACGGTGCCTTCATGGCGGCCTGGCTGTACCGGGGTGATGACAATGCCAGCAGCACCGAGGCCCAGCGGGAGCTGGTTTCGCTGCGCATCAACCAGGCGCTGGCCGGCCTGGGCAATGGCTGGATGATTCACGTCGATGCAGTGCGCCGCCCGGCCTCGAACTACTCCGCCAAAGGCGTGTCGCATTTCGCCGACAGCCTGACCGGAGCAATGGACGAAGAGCGTCGGACGTACTTCGAATCGCTGGGGACCATGTACGAGGGCTACTTCGTGCTGACCCTCACATTCTTCCCGCCTATGCTGGCCCAGCAGAAGTTCGTCGAATTGATGTTCGACGACGACACGCCACCACCGGACCACAAGTCGCGCACCCGCAACCTCATCGAGCAGTTCAAGCGCGATTGCCTCAGTGTCGAGGGCAGCCTGTCTTCGGTGCTGAAACTGACGCGCCTGAAGGGCAACCGCATGGTCACCGAAGAAGGTGCCGAAATCACCCATGACGACCTGCTCAGTTGGGTGCAGTTCTGTGTGACCGGTGTAAGCCAGCCGGTGCTGCTGCCAAGCAACCCGATGTACCTCGACGCTGTGATCGGCGGCAAGGAGCTCTGGGGCGGCGTGGTGCCGAAGATCGGGCGCAACTTCGTCCAAGTGGTGGCCATCGAAGGCTTCCCGCTGGAGTCGGCTCCGGGCATCCTTTCGGCGTTGGCCGAACTGCCTTGCGAATACCGTTGGTCCAGCCGTTTCATCTTCATGGACACGCACGAAGCGGTGCAGCACCTGGAGAAGTACCGCAAGAAGTGGAAGCAGAAAGTCCGCGGTTTCTTCGATCAGGTGTTCAATACCAATAACGGCAATATCGACCAGGACGCCCTGGCGATGGTGCAGGACGCTGCCGATGCAATTGCCGAGGTCAACTCCGGTTTGGTCGCGCAGGGTTACTACACCAGCGTCGTGGTGCTCATGAACGAGGACCGCGCGCAGTTGGAAGAGGCTGCACGCAGCGTCGAGAAGGCCATCGAGCGCCTGGGCTTCGCTGCCCGTATCGAAACCATCAACACCCTCGACGCCTACCTGGGCAGCCTGCCGGGCCATGGCGTGGAGAACGTGCGCCGGCCTTTGATCAACACCCTCAATCTGGCCGACCTGCTGCCTACCAGCAGTATCTGGACCGGTAGCGCGGATGCGCCCTGCCCGCTCTATCCGCCGCTGTCGCCGGCGCTGATGCACTGCGTGACCAGTGGCGCCACACCGTTCCGCCTCAACCTGCATGTGCGAGACCTGGGCCACACCTTCATGTTCGGCCCGACCGGTGCAGGTAAATCCACGCATCTGGCATTAATCGCCGCCCAGCTGCGCCGCTACAAGGGCATGTCGATCTTCGCCTTCGACAAGGGCATGTCCATGTATCCGCTGGCGGCCGGTATCCGCGCCGAAAGCGGTGGTCAGTCAGGGCGCCACTTCACTGTTGCAGCGGATGACGAACGCTTGGCCTTCTGCCCGTTGCAGTTCCTTGAAACCAAAGGCGACCGTGCCTGGGCGATGGAGTGGCTGGACACCATTCTGGCACTCAATGGCCTCGACACCACTGCCGCCCAGCGCAACGAGATCGGCCACGCGGTGATGACCATGTACCGCGACGGTTCGCGCACCTTGTCCGAGTTCTGCATCATCGTGCAGGACGAGGCGGTACGCGAGACCCTTCGCCAATACACCGTGGACGGCACCATGGGCCACCTGCTCGACGCTGAAGAGGACGGCCTGGCGCTGTCCGACTTCACCGTGTTCGAGATCGAGGAACTGATGAACCTGGGCGACAAGTACGCCCTGCCCGTGCTGCTGTACCTGTTCCGCCGCATCGAGTGCGCGCTGAAGGGCCAGCCGGCGGTGATCATCCTCGATGAAGCCTGGCTGATGCTTGGCCACCCGGCCTTCCGCGAGAAGATCCGCGAATGGTTGAAGGTACTGCGTAAAGCCAACTGCCTGGTGCTGATGGCCACCCAGAGCCTCTCGGATGCGGCCAACTCGGGGATTCTCGACGTCATCGTCGAATCGACCGCGACCAAGATCTTCCTACCCAACGTGTATGCCCGCGACGAGGACACCGCAGCCCTCTACCGGCGCATGGGCCTGAACGCCCGGCAGATCGAAATCCTCGCCACCGCGATCCCCAAGCGCCAGTACTACTACGTGTCGGAGAACGGCCGACGCCTCTACGACCTGGCCCTGGGCCCGTTGGCCTTGGCCTTCGTCGGCTCGTCCGACAAAGAGTCGGTGGCTGCCATCAAGCGCCTGGAAGCCAAGTATGGTGACGCCTGGGTGGCGGAGTGGCTGGCGGCCAGGGGCCTCAGATTGAATGACTATGGAGTGGCCGCATGAGCCTCGCTGAAAGCATCAAGGGAATGGTCATGAAACGCCCAGCCAAGACGGGTGAAGCCAAGACCGATGGACCCAAGGGCGCCTTGCTCGACAACCCGTACCTGACCGCCCGCCGCACCTGGAACGACCATGTCGGCAGCGTGATCACCTCGCGCCAGTCCTGGCAGGTGGTAGGCATCCTGTCGATGATGGTCGCCCTGGCCGGAGTCGGCGGCATCATCCACATTGGCAGCCAGTCGAAGTTTGTGCCCTACGTGGTGGAAGTCGACAAGCTCGGTCAGCCGATGGCCGTCGCGCCTGCCCAGGTGGCCAGGCCGGTCGACCTGCGCGTGGTCAAGTCGCAAGTGGCCTCGTTTATCGCCGATGCACGCACCGTTACCCCCGACGTTGCGTTGCTGCGCAAATCGATTTTCCGCCTGTATGCACTGCTGGGGCCGAATGACGCGGCAACGCAGAAGATGAACGAATGGCTCAACGGTACCAAGGAGTCGAGCCCGTTCCTTCGTGCTGCCGAGGAAACTGTCAGCGTCGATATCCGTTCGGTGATGCAGCAGACCCCGGAAACCTGGCAGGTGGATTGGGAGGAAGTCACCCGCGACCGTCAGGGCCTGATCAAGAGTAAGGCCAACTGGCGCGCTCTGGTGACCACCTACACCGCCGAACCCACTACCCAGACCAGCGAAGAGCAAGTACGGATGAACCCGATCGGGACCTACGTGCGCGACTTCTCTTGGTCCAAGCAACTCTGAGAGACCGACCATGAACCGTTACCTTTGTGCGATGCTCGCGGCACTTCTGCCTGCGTTCGCGCAGGCCGCGCCAGGAACCAGCCAGGCCGATCTGTACTTCTCCGACAGCAACCCGACCCTGACCCCGCAGGAGAAGGCCGCGCTGGCCATCTCCCAGCGCTGGCAGCAGGCCAGCGCCACCGGTATCAAGCCGGTGGACGGCGGCGATGGCACTGCGCGCTTCATCTTTGGCGCTCAGCAGCCAAGCATCGTATGCGCAGTGCTGCAGGTATGCGACATCGCCCTGCAGGCCGGTGAGCAGGTGAACTCGATCAACCTCGGCGACACCGCGCGCTGGACGGTCGAACCGGCCATCACCGGCGTCGGCGAAAGTGAAGTGCAGCACCTGATCATCAAGCCGATGGACGTTGGCCTGGAGACCTCCCTGGTAGTCACTACCAACCGCCGCACTTACCACTTCAAGCTGCGCTCGCACCGTACCCAGTACATGCCGCAGGTCGCCTTCACCTACCCGGAAGAGGCGCTGGCGAAATGGAACCTGATAAAGAACCGCGAAGCGACCGAGCGCAAGAAAGCGACCATCCCGGAAACTGGTGAGTACCTGGGCAACCTGAGCTTCGACTACAAGGTCGATGGCGACACCTCGTGGAAGCCGGTACGGGTTTACAACGACGGTACCAAGACCATCATCCAGATGCCGCGCAGCATGGCCCAGACCGAAGCGCCGTCGCTTCTGGTAGTGCGCAAGGATGGCGGCTGGTTCAGCGATGACGAGACCGTGATGGTCAACTACCGCGTCCAGGGTGACCGCTACATCGTCGACACGGTGTTCGACAAGGCGATCCTGATTGCCGGCGTCGGCAAGTCGCAGGACCGTGTCACCATTCAGCGGGGTAAATGATGATGCGAGCATGGATTGCCCTGTTTGCCAGCCTCGCCCTCAGCGCCTGTGCCAGCGGCCCATACGGCAACTTCGCCGAGCGCAGCTCGCCGGCGATCAACCAGCAACTGGCTGCCGCCAGCGTGCGCCAGTTGGCCGTGGTGCATCCGCCAGCCAGCACCCACTTGCGGATCAACCAGGAAGCGTCCGACGGTTACGGCCTGTCGCTGGTCAAAACGCTGCGCGCCTCGGGCTTCTCGGTGCAGGAATTCGACCCGAAGGCGCAGCCCGCTCCGGCCCCCGCCGGCAAGGTAGCCCCGCTGGCGGTCAACTACATCGTCGACGCGCCCAAGGACAGCGAGCTGTTCCGCGTCACCCTGCTGGTCGGGCGTGAGTCGCTGAGCCGCGTCTACGCGGTGCAGAACGGCCGCCTGCTGGCCGCTGGAGCCTGGGTGCGCAAGGAGTGACGAGCAATGAGTAACATGAACGATGCCATGTCCCCGGACGCTTCGCCCGGCAAGTTGAACCGCAAAAGCGGTGTGCGCCGGGTCAACAACTGGCCGATGTACATCATCGGCGGTGCCGCCATGATCTTTTTGCTGATCATGCTGATGGTCGCCGCTGATCGTGCCGAAAATCAGAACAAGCCGGTGGAAAAGGAAGCCGAGAAGGCAGGCAACAGCAGCCTGTTCGCCCAGCAGATCAGGGGCATCGATTCGGACGGAATTATCCCGAGCAAGGCCGAACCACCGACATTGCCAGCGCTGGACAACGTGCAAGCACAGCCCGCCGGTTTGCAGGTGGTGCGCCCGACCAATCTCGACGCGCCGCCAATGCCACCGCGCGAGTTGCCGCCGGATGTCAACGCCGACGAACTCGAGCGCATTCGCCGCATGAAGATGCAACAGTTCCAGGACGCGGTGAAAGCGCGCAGCACGGTACGTGTGGAGGCGCCGCGCAGTATTGGCTCAAGCGCGGTTGCCGGTGGCGCGGTCAGCCAGCAGGAGGCGCTAGCGCGAATTGCCGCCGCTCGTCAGCGTTTGCAGGAACAGTCGCACAGCGATCCCACTGCTGCTTACAAAGCCCGACTGGCAGAGATGCGTGCAGCGGGCATCGGCGGTGGTGGCGCGGGCGGTGCAGCCCAGGGCGAATCGCCGTTCTTGCTGCAGGCCGTGGCAGGCAACGGTAAGAACTACAACCAGTTTGGGGCATCAGGTGAAAGCGACCGCTGGCGGCTCGACACTGCCATCGAGGCGCCGCGCAGCCCCTATGAGCTTCGTGCGGGCTTCGTGATACCGGCCCTGCTGGTATCCGGGATCAACTCTGACCTGCCTGGGCAGATCATGGCTCAGGTTACCCAGAGTGTGTACGACACACCTACCGGCAAGCACTTGCTGGTCCCGCAAGGTTCGCGCTTGGTCGGTTCCTATTCGAGCGACGTAGCCTACGGGCAGTCACGGGTGCTGGTGGCCTGGCAGCGGATCATCTTCCCTGACGGCAAGGCAATGGATATTGGTTCGATGCCTGGGGCGGACAGCGCGGGTTACTCCGGAATGAACGATCAGACGAACAACCACTACGTGCGGATCTTCGGCTCGGCCCTGTTGATGTCCGGTATCGTGGCGGGTATCAGCCTCAGCCAGGATCGTGCCAGTGGCAACGGCGACGACCGCGAAACTGCCAGCAGCGCCATGAGCGAAGCCCTCGGCCAGCAGCTGGGCCAGGTTACCGCTCAGATGATTGCGAAGAACCTCAACATCGCCCCTACCCTTGAGATTCGCCCGGGCTATCGCTTCAATGTGATGGTGACCAAGGACATGACGTTCTCGAAGCCCTATAAGTCTTTCGATTACTGACCCATTGCCAAGGAGAGAAGCATGAAGGCTACGCATCTGTTCAAACCTGCCATTACCTTTTTCGTCAGCCTCGGATTTGCCCTGCAGGCCAATGCCGGTATTCCGGTCATCGACGGGGCCAGCCTCTCACAGGGCACTATCTCCGCCGTCGAGAATGTCGCCCAGACGCTCAAGCAAGTCGAGGAATATGCGACGCAGATCAACCAGTACAAGACGCAGCTTGATCAGTACGAGAACATGATCAAGAACACGGTCGCGCCAGCCGCCTATATCTGGGATGAAGCTAATTCGACTATCAACAAGTTGATGAATGCGCAGGACATGCTCAACTATTACACCACCCAAGCTGGAAGCATGGACTCCTATTTGTCGAAATTTCAGGATGTCAATTACTACAAGGGGTCGTCTTGCTTCCAATTGAGCGGTTGCTCCAGCGACGACAAGGCGACCATCGAGGCCCAGGAAGATCAATATTCGGCGGCGCAAAAGGAAGCTAACATTGCGATGTACAAAGGTATTGAGCAGCAACAGCAAAACCTAAAGTCTGACGCCCGACGTCTTGAGCAACTACAGTCCGCTGCCGCCTCTGCGGATGGCCAAGTAAAGGCAATACAATATGCCAGCCAGATCGCGAGCCAGCAAGCTAACCAATTGCTGCAAATCCGTGGCCTGATGCTGGCGCAGCAGAATGCACTGGCCGCGAAATCAGCGGCAGATCAAGATGCTCAGGCACGAGAAACTGCTGCAGAAAGAAACATGACCAGTGGCAGCTACAAAAAAGTCCCCGCAGAAACCTGGTAAGGATCCAGCCCATGAAAAAAGTAATTAAATCATTCATATTCGTGATGGCCATCGTCGCGCTCGGCGCCTGCAATAAAGGCAATGCTGACTATGAAATAAACGATAAAAACTGCGCGACCGAACATCTCAAGACGCTTCCAGAAGACGCTAAGCGAGACACCTTGGTCGAAGGGTGCATGACCCGGTGAGTCCTGGACGCTCGATGAACCGGCTCCGCTGGGCAATGCTGCTTCTGGCAGCATTGTTGGCGGGTTGCCTGGAGAAGGAAGAACTTAGGATCGAAGCCACCTCGGAAACCTGCACGCCTCGATTCTGGAAGACACTCCCGGAAAGTAAAAGCCGGGATTCTCTTGTAGAACGTTGCATGACACGTGGTGGTTATAAACACCGAGTGCCCGAGACCTTTTGAGCGGATTGACCGGACGATATGAAACTCAAGAATGGACCCTTGTCTGTAGCCCCCGTCGTACTGGGGGTTGTAATACTGTTGCTCGCAGTACACGCCAACGCAGCAGATTCAGCGCCTGACATTGGCTTTTTCGATACCATTCTTCAACGGTTCAGTCAGGCCGCCAAAGGGTGGCGGACGCTCATCATGGCGGCCGCCACGCGATTGTTTTGGACGCTCGCGGTCATCAGCATGGTCTGGACCTTTGGGTTGATGGCATTACGCAAAGCTGACATCGGCGAGTTCTTTGCCGAGATGTTGCGCTTCATCATGTTTGTCGGTTTTTATTGGTGGCTGCTTCAAAATGGCCCCAATTTCGCAGACACCTTGGTCAAGTCGTTATCCAAGCTGGGCTCACAAGCGGGAGGGTTGCCGGTTTATAACGATAAATTCGGTCTTAGCCCTTCGGACATCGTTCAGCTCGGTTTCGATATATTTGCCAAGATCGTCGATAACATGTCGATGTGGCCTAGCAAGATCGCGATTAGCTTCGCGGGTGTGCTCATGGGGTTAGGGATACTGATGGTCTTGGTGGTCATCGCCATCAACATGCTTTTACTGACAGTGTCCGCCTGGTTCCTCGCTTACGCCGGTATCTTTTTCTTGGGGTTTGGCGGTGCTCGCTGGACTTCGGATATGGCCATCAACTATTTCAAGACTGTGCTGGGCATGGCCGTGCAGATCCTAGCGATGTTGCTGCTGCTGTCGGTGGGAAAGACATTTCTGGATCAGTATTACGCCGCAATGTCAGCGAGCATCAACGGCGCCAATCTCAAAGCCATGGCGGCTCTGCTCGTATGTTGCGTGGTGCTGATGGCGCTGATTGCCAAGATACCGCCATTGCTGGCAGGCGTTATCAGTGGCTCCAGCATTGGCGGCGGTGGCATAGGCAACACCATGGGGCTGGCAACTCTCGCAAGCGCAGCGACCATGGCAGCGTCGGCTGGAGCATCGGTATTCAGTGGCGGTGCCTCTGCCGCCGGCTCCACCTTGGCTAATGCAGCAGGCACTGGGCAATCAATGTATGCAGCCTTTAAAAGCTCGCAGGCCAGTGTTGCAGCGGGTAACGACATTTCGTCCCGCATTGCCGGTATGTTCGGTAGTAATTCAAGCAATTCAGGCAATTCAAGCGCCAGCGCCAGTCCTTTGAATTCTGCCATGGGTCTTGCCAGCGCTGCGTCCGCTGGAGTGGACGGCGGCGCTGCCAGTGCGGCGATGTCTGCAACATCGACTGGCGACGGAATGTCCGAGGCTGGCACACAGGGTTCGGCGGGCTCGGAAGGCGGTGGCACCGAGGCCGGGGATGGCAACAGTTCGGGCTCGAATGCAGAGGCGGGCGGTGCAAATGGCGCAGGAGAATCTGGGTCCCCCTCTAGCGCCAGCAGCAATGGCGAGAGTGGCGCAAGTGGCACTCCTGGCGCAGGTTCTAAGCCTTCAAGTGGAGCTGGCAAAGCCGGGCGCATCGCACTGGACATGGGAGCGCAGCTGGTTTCAGGTGTGGGGCGCATGGCACAAGCACGTATTGATAAAACCATGGGTGGGAAGCTGGCGGCTGAAATATCCAAACCAGGCTCCAGCAAGAGTTCCAGTCTGGACACCGCTTCTTCTAGTCGCAGTTTCGATCCGGCAGACGAGGTGGCGGCCTACCGCGACAGCAAACAGGAAAAAGCCTGAACAAAGGAATGCTCATGAAAATTGTAAAGATGATTCCCACGGTATTGATGGCTGCCACCTTCGCCGTCGCCCTCCCCGCCGAGGCCCGCGACCCTTGCGCCACCGTGCTGTGCATGTGGGGCAAGCTCAAGGGCGCCGGTGTGGTGGAAAACTGCGACGGCCCGGTGGCCGACTACTTCGACATCGTCAAGAAGAAGAAGGGCAAGATCAAGCTGAGCCAGACCGCCAACGCCCGCCAGTCCTTCCTCGACAGCTGTCCGAAGGCCGATCCGGACGCGACCAAGTCGATCAACGACAAGTTCGGCAGGGTCATCTGAGGCGCGCCGCCATGCCATTCGTTGCCGATGTCCCGCCACCCGCCCTGACCGAACCCGTCGTGTGTTCGATCATGGCCGCGGTCAAATACGAGTTGCCGGTGAACATCGTCCTCGCCGTGGCCGGCCAGGAAGGCGGCAAGCCCGGCCAATGGGTGCGCAACAGCAACGGCACCTACGACGTCGGGCCGATGCAGTTCAACACCAGTTACCTGCGCGAGTTGTCGCGCTACGGCATCACCCCGGAGGATGTCGAGCAGGGCGGTTGCTACTCCTACGAGCTGGCCGCCTGGCGCATCCGCGGCCATGTGCGCAACGACCGTGGCGACCTGTGGACGCGGGTCGCCAACTACCACTCGCGCACTCCGGCGATCAACGCCCGCTACCGCCAGCAGGTGATGCGCCGCGCCGCCTACTGGGCCGACTGGCTGGACGCACGCTTCGCCACCCAGCAGGTGGCGCAGGGCACGGTGGTGAGCGGTGCGCCTGCCGAGGTGGTTGAGGTGAAGGCCGTGGTCAAGGCCGTTGCGGTCGAGCCAGTCGTAACGCCGGCGCCGGCCGCGACGTCTTCCTATGTGCCGCGAGGCCTGGTTGTGGGAAGCAAGTGATGAAAAACGTTGTCTCAGGCCTGGCGGTATGCTTTCCCCCTCCGCCGGGCTGTCCGTGCGGAACATTGAAACAGGGACCCGCCGCTTGGTGGTTGCAAGGAGAGACGGTTTGAACCGCCCATTATTCGGTGCCTGTGCACCTGCGGCCGATGGTAAATCGGCCCGAAAGAGCATCAGCGCACGACTGCGACTGAGCTCGGTGATCCCCCTCGTGCTGGGAGCCTGTGTACTGCTTCCGGCGACATTCTCTTCCGCTTATGCCAAGGAGTTCTTCATGCACGATAAAAATGGCCAATACCAGCCCTACACCCCTGGCATGAAACTTCCCGATGGTATGTTCCCGCCGATGGAGGGCTATACCCATGCTGACTTGATCGCCGCTGCACAGGTACGAGTGGAGGCTTTCATGAAGGCACAGGATGTAGACCCGACACTGATGCGCGAGTCGCTCATCGCCCTGGCGACTCACCTGAACACTCAGTTCGAAAAAGAAGGTATCGAATACCAGATATCCAGCTGGTATCAGAAGCCCTATGACGATCCCGCTGCCCGGACCCGCAGTGTTGCTGCGATGGGCGAGGACTTCGGCGGTGCTGCCGTTGATGCCGCTGCCGACTCACTGAGTGGTTCGCCGCTGCTACTCAAAGGCAAGGAGTTCTACGGAGAGTTCATCCGTGCGGCGGGTGACGGCGTGCATGACCTGATCGTGACCCTCAACCAGAAAAAATCCTGATGTAGGCACGGCGTCAGCGCGCCGGGAGATGAACACTTACGCCCTGCCCGAACGATCATTCAAAGGGAAATGGCATGAACGATGCCTTGCGCTTCCGGTGTTATTCGCTCGATTCAACGTGGTTCAAGTCACACAATGGATTCAACACGGGCCCGCCGCGTGGCGGATGCAGGGAGACAGAGATTGAACGGTAACACCACTGTTGCAAGCGCACCTACCGTCGGCCACGACGTTAGCCGCGCCAAGGGCATCTGGTCGCGGTTGGGCCTGGGCTTACTCATGCCCTTCGTGCTGGGAGCCTGTGTGCTTCTGCCTGCCACTTCATCCACGCTTCAAGCCAAGGAGATTTCCATGCAAGACAAACACGGCCAATACCAACCTTATATCCCTGGCATGAAGCTGCCAGATGGTGTTTTCCCACCGATGCCGGGGTATACCCACAAGGACTTGATTGCCGCTGCCCACGCGCGTACCGAGGAATTCCTCACAGCCAAGAGTATCAACCCTGGTCTTATCCGCGAAACGTTGATTGCACTGGATACCCATCTCGTTGCCGCGTTCGAGAAAGAGGGCGTCGAGTACCAGATCGCTACCTGGTATCAGAAGCCATACGACAGCCCCGACCTGCGCAAGCGCAGTGTCGATGGCATGGCCGAGCAATTTGGTGCCCTCGCTGTGGAGGCCGCCGCCGACTCCCTGGATGGCTCGCAGCTGCTGCGCCAGGGGAAAGAATTCTACCGCCAGTTCATGATTGAGTCCGGCGATGCAGTAGGCGACCTGATTCGTTCGTTGAACAAGAACTGATCACTTCGGTTGTTCATAAGGACATGAGATGACTGAATCCAAACGATTCACGGTGTACTTCGACGGCACCGGGAACAACAAGGATCACGCCACCCCCGAGGGGACGCAGACCAACGTTGCGCGGCTGTATGATCTCGACACCGCTCAAGGCACTAACCTGGCCCGTAATTCGGGCCATCAGCCGTTGCAGTACGATGCTGCTCAGCGCTCGGGGCAGTCCGAGAAGATCTATTTTGACGGCGTCGGTAGCCAGAAAGGCAGCGCGCTGGCTGCTAATTGGCAGGGCGCTACCGGAGCCGGTGGGCAGGAGCGTATCGAGCAGGCTTACGATGCCATCGTGGCGTTCCATAACAAGTACCCGGACGAAAAAGTCGACGTCAATATCGTTGGCTTCAGTCGTGGCGCGGCGCAGTCACGTGCCCTGGCGAACGAGTTCATCGAACGTGGAGTGCCCAAGCTTGACGAGCAGGGTAAAGCGACAAGCGAATTTCTGATTCCGCCGGGCCAGGCCCATGTCAATAAGCTGGGAATATTCGACACCGTCGCCTCCTACGGCAATGCGATGTCCGATACCCACCTTGGCAAGAATCTGGAGGTCGGCAAGCACGTCGATTCGACCACCCACCTGGTGGCGATGAACGAATATCGCGATACCTTTCGATTGACCAGCGCCCTGCGAAACGATGATAACTCCCGGATCGAGGAACAGAAGTTCCCGGGCGCGCATTCGCAAGTGGGAGGCGGATACAAAGACGACGTTCTGGCGGCCGGACCGCTGGCGGTGATGTACGACCGCTTGCAGGCTGCCGGTATCGAGATGGAGCCGATGCAGCAGGAGGACGTGCTGCGCGTCGAGCAGTACAACGCAATCATCAAGGACCCAGAGAAACTTCAAGCGGCACTGATCGATTCGCGGCTGGCGGAAGGCAAGGATGCCTTCAAGCTAGCTGCCGACGGTGCTTACCAGGTAGTGAACAACAAGCCATTCACGATGGAGCGCGGCACATTCAACAGCGATGACCGGCAAACCCGTCCGTTCGATCATGAGGTCAGTGGCCGCAAGGTCCTCTTCGAAAATGACGATTCACTCAGCAAATTGGGTGTCCAGCGAGTGGGTGAGAAAGTGGGAGCCTGGTTCTTGGCGGTTGGACAGAAGACCAAGGATCCATCGACTTGGTTTGCCACCACCAAGACTCAGAATGAATCCGTAGAGCGCAAGGTAGATGGTTTTGAAGCCAAACTTGAAGAACTCGAGCGTACGTCCCAGGCGCAGGTGACAGAGATGACCACGTCTCTTTCCAAATCGAGGCCGAGCCAGGATTACCTGCAGACCCTGAAGCTTCAGGAAGTTCCGCTGCCCGGGGGGGCATCTGGAGTGCCTCAAGACCCGCAGGCCCAACAACGCAGCGACTCATTCAAAGCCATGGAAGAAAAGGCCCGCGAACTGAGTCCATCGGCCAGCATCGGCGAAGCCTCGCAAACCGGCCGCAAGGCCACCAGCGGCCTGGTCATGGGCATGGACGAGCATCACATCTTGCAGAAGGTCGGCCAGACAGATCAGTTCGTCATCCATGACCGCCGCGACGTCGACCCGAGCCGCAACTTCCAGGTGGGCAAGAGCACCGCGATCGTCAATGAGAAAGGCATTGGCGAAGTGGCCCGCGACCTGGCGCCGAAATTAGAATTGGACATGGGCTTGGCCCAGGCGATGCGTCGATGAAAGCGAGGCTGCGCCGATGGAGCTCTGCTTTGCGACAGGCTAGCGGCCCCTGGCCACAGGTTTCTCGGTATTCTGCGGGCCACGTCAGGCGGCCCAGTCCGCATCACGATCTGAAACAGGGACCCGCCGCGAGACGGATGCAAGGAGAGAAAGATTGAACGGAACAAACTCTGGTGCGAGCGCACCCCTGCTCGGCAACACCTCTCGCTGCGCCAAGCGCTTATGGTCGCGGTTGCGCCTGACCTCGCTCGTACCCCTCGTGCTGGGAGCCTGTGTGCTCCTGCCAGCCACTTCATCTGCGCTTCAAGCCAAGGAGATTTCCATGCAAGACAATCAAGGCCAGAACACCTCCCACGCGGCCGGCAGCCAGTTGCCAGAAGGCGTTTTCCCTCCCATGAAGGGTTATACCAATGCGGAGTTGGCCACGGCCGCATGCCAGAGCGTCGACAAGTTCTTCAAGGAAAGCAAGATTGATCCGACGCTTGCCAAAGAGTCGCTCTTCGAACTGTTCAACTACTTGACCGCTGCCTACGAGGACGCAAACGTGGATTACCAGATTTCCACCTGGTACCAGAAGCCCTACAACGACCCTGCGGTTCGTGCAGAGAGCGTGAAGGCAATGGCGAAGGAGTTCAACGCCCTTACCATTCGGACTGCTGGCAAGGCGCTGGTCAAGTCGCCACTGGGCGGCATGAGCCGAGACTTCCAGGGTCGTTTTCTGGACAGCGCAGGCATGGGTGTCCAGAACCTGATTGAAACCCTGAACAAACCCGGCGCCTGAGGTCATTTGCCGAAAGGGCGAAAGATCGCAACGCCCTGGTCAGTGGAATATTCATAAGGACATGACATGAGCGATGCATTGCGTTTCACGGTCTACTTCGACGGTACGGGTAACAACAAGGATCTGGACACGCCCAAAGGGGCCCACACCAATGTTGCGCGACTTTATGAAGCGGACCAGGCCAAGGGCACCAATCTTGCCCGTAACTCGGGGCACGAGCCGCTGCAATACCACGCACATGACCGGTCGGGCCAGTCCGAAAAGGTGTATTTCGATGGGGTGGGCAGCCAAGCCGATGTCAGCCTGCGCTCGTTGGCCGAAGGGGTAGTGGCCTGGGTGGCCAGGAGCGTATCGACCAAGCGTATGACGCCATTGTGGCATTCCACAATAAGTACCCAGACCAGAAAGTCGATGTGAACATCGTTGGTTTCAGCCGTGGCGCCGCACAATCCCGCGCACTGGCCAATGAATTCATCGACAAGGGTGTGCCGAAACTGGACGCACAGGGCAAATCTACCGGCGAGTTCCTCATTCCGCCTGGCGAAGCGCATGTCCACAAGCTGGGTATCTTCGACACCGTTGCTTCGTATGGCAACGCGATGTCAGATACGCACTTGGGCAAAAATCTGGAAATCGGCAAGAACGTCGATTCCACCACTCACCTGGTGGCGATGAATGAATACCGCGACACCTTCCCCCTGACCAGCGCCTTGCGCAACGATGACAACTCACGCATTGAAGAGGTCAAGTTCGCCGGTGCTCACTCGCAAGTCGGCGGCGGCTACCGTAATGACATTCCGGCCGTAGGGCCACCAGCGGCGTGGTCAGGGACATGGACGAGCATCACATCCTGCAGAAGGTCGGCCAGACAGACCCGTTCGTCATCCATGACCGCCGCGACGTCGACCCGAGCCGCAACTTCCAGGTGGGCAAGAGCACCGCGATCGTGAATGAAAAAGGTATCGGTGAAGTAGCCAGCGACCTGGCGCCGAAATTGGATTTGGACGTGGGGCTGGCCCAGGCGATGCGTCGATGAAAGCAAGGTTGCACTAATGAAGCTTTGCTTCGCGACAGGCTAATGGCCCCTGGCCACAGGTTTCTCGGTATTGTGCGAGCCATCTGGCGGCCCAGTCCGTATCACGAATGAAACAGGAACCCGCCGCGAGGCGGATGCAGGGAGAGACAATATGAACCGTTCACCTTCTGCAGCAAGTGCACCCTTTGCCGGGAACGCTTTGCGCTGCACCAAGGGCTTCTGGTCACGGCTGCGTCTGGGCTCGATGCTGCCCTTCGTGCTGGGAGCCTGTGTACTACTGCCAGCCACTTCATCTGCGCTTCAAGCCAAGGAGATTTCCATGCAAGACAATCAAGGCCAGTACCAACCCTACAAGCCCGGCATGAAACTGCCTGACGGTGTGTACCCACCGGTGCAGGGATACACCCACGCTGATCTGCTCGAGGCTGCAGCCAAACCTGTCGAAGCCATTCTGAAGGCTGACGGTGTGGACCCGACGCTGACCAAGGAAACACTGTTTGCGCTTGCCGCGAAGTTCAATGAGCAACTGGAAGAAAAGCTGGTCGAGTATCGGCTTGCCAAGCTTGATCAGGAAACCAAGGATGATGCCACCGAACGCACCAAGCTCTTTGACCAGGTCGCAGAAAGTCTGGGAGCCATGGCGATGCAGGCAACCACGCAGTCGTTCCGCGGTTCGCCACTCTTGAACAAGAGCAATGATTATCTCGCCCGTCTCAGCAGAAGCGCCGGGGATGGTGTGTACGAACTGGTCGTCACCTTGGGCAAAGCGAAATCCTGAGCGCAGTTCGATATTGTCTTGGCGAGCCCATTCCGGATTGTTGGAGGACATGGGCCATAGGGATATGACATGAGTGATGCAATGCGCTTCACGGTGTACTTCGATGGCACCGGTAACAACAAAGACCTGAATACCCCCGAAGGCACCCAGACCAACGTGGCTCGCCTGTTCGACCTGGACACGGCTAAAGGCACCAACCTGGCGCGCAATTCGGGGCATGCCCCGCAGCAGTACGATGGCCAGGACCGTTCTGGGCAGTCGGAGAAGATCTACTTCGATGGCGTGGGCAGCCAAGGCGAGACCTCGGGTAAATCCTTGCTGGAGGGCGCCACGGGCCGGGGTGCGCAGGAGCGCATTGACCAGGCCTATGACGCCATCGTGTCCTTCCACAACAAATACCCGGACCAGAAAGTCGATGTGAATATCGTTGGCTTCAGCCGCGGAGCGTCACAATCCCGGGCGCTGGCCAACGAACTGATCGAGCGCGGCGTGCCGAAACTCGATGGCCAGGGTCAACCCACCGGCGACTTCCTGATTCCGCCAGGCCAGGCCCATGTGAACAAGCTGGGTATCTTCGACACCGTGGCCACCGATGGCCTGTCGAACACCGATACGCATCTGGGCAAGAACCTGGAGATCGGCAAGAACGTCGACTCGACCACCCACCTGGTGGCGATGAACGAATACCGCGACACTTTCCGCCTGACCAGTGCCCTGCGTAACGACGACAACTCGCGTATCGAGGAAATCAAGTTCGCCGGCGCCCATTCGCAAGTCGGTGGCGGCTACAAGGACGACACGCTGGCGGCTGGCCCTTTGGCGGTGATGTACCAGAGCCTGCAGTCTGCCGGTATCGAAATGAAGCCGATGCAGCAGGAGGATGTACAACGCATCGAGAAGTACAACGAGTTGATCAAGGACCCGGAAAAGGTTCAGCAGGCGCTGATCGATTCCCGGTTGTTGAAAGGTGAGAATGCCTTCAGCCAGGGTGCGGACGGCGCCTACCAAAAGGTCGACAACACGCCTTTCCCTCTGGAAAGGGGCACGATCAATCTCTTTGACCGCCAGAGTCGGCCCTTCGATCATGAGACCAATGGTCGGGGCGTGATCTTCGAGAACGATGACCGACTCAGCCGCAACGCGGTATCCAGAGGGCTCGAGAGTTTCGGCGAACGTTTGCAGGCGCTGGGGCAGGAGACCAAGAGCGGTATCTTGCAGGCCCTGGGTATGGGCACCCGCGATCAGCAGGAACAGATCACCCGCAACGAGCTTGACGAGATGCGTGCGCAGCTCAGCGCCAATGCGCAGGCACAGGTCACCGAGCTGTCCAATGAGGTCAAGGCCTCGCGCCCGAACGCCGCCTACATCGAAGGGCTCAAACTGCAGCCGGTGCCTGTGCCTCAAGGCAACAAGCAAGGTCAGCACCAAGACCCGCAGGCCCAGCAGCGCAGCGACTCGTTCAAGGCCATGGAAGAAAAAGCTCGCGACCTGAATCCTTCGGCCAGCGTCGGCGAGGCCTCGCAAACCGGCCGTAAGGCCACCAGCGGGATGGTTGTCGGCATGGACGAGCATCACATCCTGCAGAAGGTCGGCCAGACTGACCAATTCGTCATCCATGACCGTCGTGATGTCGACCCGAGCCGCAACTTCCAGGTAGGCAAGAGCACCGCGATCGTCAATGAAAAAGGCATCGGTGAAGTGGCCCGCGACCTGGCGCCGAAATTGGATTTGGACATGGGGCTGGCCCAGGCGATGCGTCGATGAAAGCAAGGTTGCACTAATGAAGCTTTGCTTCGCGACAGGCTAATGGCCCCTGGCCACAGGTTTCTCGGTATTCTGCGATTCACGTTAGGCGTTCCAGGCCGTATCACTACATTGGACAGGGACCCGCCGCGAGGCGGATGCAGGGAGGGAAGTTTGAACGGAACAATATCCGGTGGGAGCGCATTCGCGTTCGGCAATGTCATTTTTTGCACCAAGCGTCACTTAATGCGGTTGCGTCTGGCCTCGTTCGTGCCTCTCGTGCTGGGAGCCTGTGTACTACTGCCGGCCACTTCATCTTCACTTCAAGCCCAGGAGATTTCCATGCAAGACAATCAAGGTCAGTATCAACCTTATACCCCTGGCATGAAACTGCCCGATGGGGTCTTTCCCCCGATGCAAGGTTACACCCACGAGGATCTGATCGAGGCGGCCGGCAAGCGGGTCGAGGCCGTGCTGAAGGCCAATGACGTCGATCCGACGCTGGCCAAAGAAACGCTTTTCGCCTTGGCCGATCATCTGAATCGAGCCTTCCAGTCGCAAAACGTCGAATATCAGATTGCAACCTGGTTCAAGAAACCGTACGACGACCCTGCTGCACGCGCACAAAGCGTTTCTGCCATGGGTGAAAGCTTTGGTGCGCTCGCCATCCGTGCAGCGGGCGACTCGTTGAAGGGCTCCCCTTTGCTGCATAAGAGCGACGCTTTCCTGAGCGCCTTCATCAATGCTGCCGGTGATGGGGTCAATGACAGGATCGTAACCCTCAACCAAAAGAATTCCTGACACGTTACGCGAAATACCACAGGTCGATCCCTGCTAGAAGGCGGCACTGGCTTGGGCGGCCAGGAGCGTAGGAATCAGGAAGTCGCCTGTCGGTTGCCCAAGGCCGTCCAGTTTCGGCACGCCGCGCTCGACAAACTCGTTGGCCAGCGCGCGAGACTGCGCTGCGCCGCGGCTGAAGCCGACGATGTTCACGTCAACCTTCTGGTCCGGGTGCTTGTTATGGAAGGCCACAATGGCATCGTAAGCCTGTTCAATTCGTCATCCATGACCGCCGCGACGTCGACCCGAGCCGCAACTTCCAGGTGGGCAAGAGCACCGCGATCGTGAATGAACAAGGTATCGGTGAAGTAGCCCGCGACCTGGCGCCGAAATTGGAACTGGACATGGGCTTGGCCCAGGCGATGCGTCGATGAAGGCAAGATTGTTGGAGCTCTGCTTTGCGACAGACTAACGGCCCCTGGCCACAGGTTTCTCGGTATTCTGCGAGCCATCTGGCGGCCCAGTCCGTATCACGAATGAAACAGGAACCCGCCGCGAGGGGGATGCAGGGAGAGACAGTATGAACCGTTCAACGTCTGCAGCGAGTGCACCCTTTGCCGGGAACGCCTCGCGCTGCACCAAGGGCTTCTGGGCACGGCTGCGTCTGGTCTCGATGTTGCCCCTCCTGCTGGGGGCCTGCGTGCTCCTGCCTGCCACTATTTCTCCCGTTCACGCCAAGGAGTTTTCCATGCAAGACAATCAAGGCCAGTACCAACGTTACACCCCCGGCATGAAGCTGCCTGATGGCGTGTTTCCGCCGATGCAGGGTTATACCCATGAAGACTTGATTGGCGCTGCTGCCAAACGTGCGGAAGCTGTAATGAAGGCTGATGGCATCGATCCTACTCTGGCGCGCGAGTCCCTTTTCGCATTGGCCAAATATCTCAATGAGGCCTTTGAGGACAAGTTGGTCGAGTATCGGATCTCGAAGGTGTACCAAGAGTCCGCCAACGATCCAGCCGAGCGCAGCAAGCTTGTTGCGCAGATGGCCGAAAGCTGTGGGGCCATGGCAATTCGTGCGGCTACCCAATCGCTGAGAGGATCTCCCCTGCTGAATAAAGACGATGCGTTTTTGGACCGCTATACCGCAAGTGCGGGTGATGGTGTCCACGATTTGATCGTGGGCCTGAACAAGCCAGGTGCTTGAGAGCAGTTCGAGAATGTCTTGGAGAGATCATCCTGTCCAAGCGGCGGGATGATCCATAGGGATATGAGATGAGCGACGCAATGCGGTTTACGGTGTATTTCGATGGCACCGGGAACAACAAAGATCTGAATACCCCCGAAGGCACGCAGACCAACGTGGCGCGCCTGTTCGACCTGGATACCGCTAAAGGCACCAACCTGGCACGTAACTCTGGGCATCCCCCAGAGCAATACAATGCTCAAGACCGGACGGGCCAGTCAGAGAAGATTTACTTCGATGGCGTCGGCAGCCAAGCCGAAACCTCGGGCCGGTCCCTGATCGAGGGTGCCACCGGGCGGGGCGCGCAGGAGCGTATCGACCAGGCCTATGACGCCATCGTTGCCTTCCACAACAAGTACCCGGACCAGAAGATAGATGTGAACATCGTCGGCTTCAGCCGAGGTGCGTCGCAGTCTCGGGCCCTGGCCAACGAGTTCATCGAGCGCGGCGTACCGCAACTGGATGGGCAGGGGCAACCTACCGGTGACTTCCTGATTCCGCCGGGTCAGGCCCATGTAAATAAGCTCGGCATCTTCGACACCGTGGCCACCGACGGCTTGTCCAATACCGATACTCATCTGGGCAAGAACCTGGAAATCGGCAAAAACGTGGACTCGACCACGCACCTGGTGGCGATGAACGAGTACCGCGATACATTCCGCCTTACCAGTGCACTGCGTAACGACGACAATTCCCGTATCGAGGAGCTGAAGTTCGCCGGCGCGCATTCGCAGGTAGGAGGTGGCTACCAGAATGATGTCTTGGCAGCCGGCCCCCTGGCCGTAATGCATGACCGCCTGCAATTGGCTGGCATCGAGATGAGGCCGATGCAGCAAGACGATGTAAAGCGCATCGAACAGTACAACGAGTTGATCAAGAGCCCGGAGAAAGTCCAGGAAGCGCTGATCGATTCTCGCTTGTTGAAGGGAGAAAAAGCGTTCAGCCAAGGCGCCGATGGTGCTTATCAGAAAGTGGACAACATGCCCTTCCCGATGGAAAGGGGCATGATTAATGTGTTCGACCGTCAAACCAAGCCCTTCGACCATGAGACCAATGGTCGGGGCGTAATCTTCGAAAATGATGATCGGCTCAGCCGCAACGGTATCTCCAGGGCACTGGAAAGCTTCGGTGATCGTCTGAAGTCGATGGGGCAGGATACGGTGTCGGCTTCCATGCGGGCACTGGGTCTGGAGACCCGAGAACAAGCACGCCAGGAAAGCAAGGGTGCTTATGCAGAGCTCCGGGCGGAAAAAGAGGCGCACTCCCGCGAGCAAGTGGCCACGTTGTCCGGGGAGCTCAAGACGTCGCGCCCCAATGCCGCCTATATCGAGAGCCTGAACCTGCAACCTGTGCCGGTCCCCAGGGACCTCGGGCCGGAGCAACAGCAAGACCCCCAGGCTCAACAGCGCAACGACTCGTTCAAAGCCATGGAAGAGAAGGCCCGCGCCTTGAACCCCTCGGCCAGCATCGGCGAAGCCTCGCAAACCGGGCGCAAGGCCACCAGCGGCATGGTCATGGGCATGGACGAGCATCACATCCTGCAGAAGGTCGGCCAGACTGACCAGTTCGTCATCCATGACCGCCGCGACGTCGACCCGAGCCGCAACTTCCAGGTGGGCAAGAGCACGGCCATCGTGAACGAGAAGGGCATCGGTGAAGTGGCCCGCGATGTGGCGCCCAAACTGGAACTGGACCTGGGCCTGTCCCAGGCGATGCGCCGATGAGTGAAGCCAGGCCGCTCGCAATGCAGAAAGCCCTTGGTTTTCTGCCGCGCCTTCAATTCGCCGACGGTACTCTGGATACGCTGAAGTGGCTGGCCCTGCTGTTGATGACCGGCGACCACGTGAACAAGTACCTGTTCAACGAGACCTTGCCCTACTTGTTCGAGGCCGGGCGGCTGGCGATGCCGCTGTTCGTGGTGGTACTGGCCTATAACCTGGCGCGCCCGGGTGCGGGGGCAAACGGCGCCTACCGCCGCACCGCGCTGCGCCTTTGCCTGTTCGGCGTGCTGGCGACGCCGCCCTTCATCGCCCTGGGCGGGCTGTTGTATGGGGTTTACCCGCTGAACATTCTCTTCACCCTGCTGGTGATCACCTTGACGACTGCAGCCTGTGAACGCGCGGCTTCGGGACGGCCGTTGTATTGGGCGGTTGCGCTGCTGGTGTTCGTGGTGGGCGGGGCGCTGGTCGAATTCTGGTGGCCGGCGGTGCTGTTGGGACTTTGTACAGGCTGGTACGTTCGGCGCCCGAATGGCCTGGCTGGCGTGGGCGCTGTGCTTTCACTTGCGGCGCTGACGCTGATCAACGGCAACGCCTGGGCCCTGGCCGCCCTGCCATTGCTGGCGATCGCCAGCTGGGTGCGGTTGCCTCTGCCACGCTGGCGCTGGTTGTTCTACGCCTATTACCCCCTTCACCTGCTGGCGCTGTGGCTGATCCGCATTCCAATGGCCAAGGCCGGTTACCTTTTCCTGATATGAAGCAGGTGCCCATGGATCCACTCAACAAGACCAAGCCGCCGCTCGATGACGCTGGACAAGGTCTGGAAGCTCAGGCCCAGGCGCTGGCTGCCGAGCAGGCCGCCCTGCTCGAAGGCGGCTCGGTACAGGCGCGCTACAACCAGGCGCTGGGTGAGTACGTCGAGCAGAAGGCTGACCAGTGTGCAGCACTGGAACAGCGCCTGGAGGGCATGGTGGAGCGCCAGCAGGCGCAGTTGCAACAAAGCCTGGCCCAGCGCCCAGGGTTCATCGCCTTGCCCTCGACGCGAGCGGCGTGGGAACAGGCTAGCCAGCGCTGCCAGGCGCGATTGCAGCAGCTGCAATTGCGCCTGGAACGGGTACAGGACCTGCACCATGGCATGGGCTTGTACACGCCGCTGATCGAAGAGCTGGCGGTGCGCAAGCTGCGCGCCGAACAGCCCGAACTGGCCGAGCAGTGGAGCCTGCAGCGCCAGGCCGAACGGGTCCTGAGCGAAGCGCAGCGGCGCAGCCAGGCCCAGGAACTCGGGCGCTCGCGCACCTCATCGCCCTGAACCGGCACTCACTTTCCACTTCTTCGTTCACGGAGCGAACCCATGAAACACAACAACGCCGTCGGCCCGCAGATCCGCGGTGGCCAACGCAGCAGCGGCAGTACCTGGCAGGCCTTGCTGGCGATCTTCTTTCTGCTGGCTGGCCTCGCAACCGCCACCCAGTACTTTGCCTACCTGTTCCAGTACCACGCGGCGCTGGGCGCCAACCTCAATGGCGTCTACGCGCCATGGATGATCCTGGTGTGGGCGGCCAACTGGTCGGGCCAGTATGAGGACTCGCTGATGCGTGCCGGCTCACTGGGCATGCTGGTCAGTGGCGTGGGCATGATGGCGCTGATGGTCATCCGCCTGATCAGCAGCAACAGTGCCAAGGCCAACGCGTTCCTGCACGGCTCGGCGCGCTGGGGCGAACGCAAGGACATCGAGAGCGCCGGCCTGCTGGCCGACGAAGGCGTGTATGTGGGGGCCTGGCTGGACAAGCGCAACAAGCTGCATTACCTGCGCCACAACGGCCCGGAGCATATCCTTACCTTCGCCCCGACGCGCAGCGGTAAAGGTGTCGGCCTGGTGATCCCGACCTTGTTGTCGTGGAAGCACAGCGCGGTGATCACCGACCTCAAGGGCGAGTTGTGGGCGCTGACCGCCGGCTGGCGCCAGCAGCATGCCGGCAACCGGGTGCTGCGCTTCGAACCGGCCACCGCCAATGGCTGCGTGGGCTGGAACCCGCTGGAAGAAATTCGCCTGGGCACCGAGTTCGAGGTGGGTGACGTGCAGAACCTGGCGACACTGATCGTCGACCCGGACGGCAAGGGCCTCAATGACCACTGGCAGAAGACTTCGCAGGCCATGCTGGTCGGCTGCATCCTGCACCTGTGCTATCGCTCGCTGGACGAAGGCGGGGTCGCCAGCCTGCCGGCATTGGACGCCCTGCTCGCCGACCCGTCGCGGCCGATCAACGAGCTGTGGGAAGAGATGACCCACTACGGCCACCTGGACGGCGAAAACCACCCGCTGGTAGGTTCCGCCGCCCGCGACATGCTCGACCGACCGGCCGAAGAGGCAGGGTCCGTGCTGTCCACCGCCAAGTCCTACCTGTCGCTGTTCCGCGACCCGATCGTGGCGCGCAACGTCGCCCGCTCGGAGTTCAAGATCCGCGACCTGATGAACCACGACGACCCGGTCAGCCTGTTCATCATTACCCAACCGAACGACAAGGCGCGTCTGCGCCCGCTGGTGCGGATCCTGGTGAACATGATCGTGCGCCTGCTGGCAGACAAGATGGACTTCGAGGACGGCCGGCCCAAGGCGCACTACAAGCACCGCCTGCTGATGATGCTCGACGAGTTCCCGAGCCTGGGCAAGCTCGACATCATGCAGGAATCGCTGGCCTTCGTAGCCGGCTACGGCATCAAGTGCTACCTGATCATCCAGGACTTGTCGCAGCTGCAGGAGTTCTACGGGCAGAACGAGAGCATCACCTCCAACTGCCATATCCAGAATGCCTACCCGCCGAACCGTGTGGAGACGGCGGAGCACCTGTCCAAACTCACCGGGCAGACCACCATCGTCAAGGAGCAGATCACTACCAGCGGGCGACGCTCCAGTGCGTTGCTGGGCCAGGTGTCGCGCACCATCCAGGAAGTGCAGCGGCCGTTGCTGACCACCGACGAGGCCCTGCGCATGCCAGGCCCGCGCAAGGACAGCCAGGGCAACATCGAGGAAGCCGGCGACATGGTGGTGTACTGCGCCGGCTACCCGGCGTTCTACGGAAAGCAGCCGCTGTACTTCCAGGACCCGATCTTCCTTGCTCGCGCCAAGGTACCGGCGCCGCGTGAAAGCGATCGGACCATCGACCTCCAAGGCGCGGCGACCCCGGCATGAGGCGGCCGCTGAGCGTGGCTGCGGTGCTGGCCATTCTGCTGTTGCTGGTGTTGCCGCTGGTGCTGCGCAGCGGCGCCCGAATCAATGTCACCAGTAGTTTCCCGCCGGGCATCTACTGGGTCGTCGACAAGGCGCCGGAAAAAGGCGACCTGGTCATGTTCTGCCCTCCTCAGCAGCCGGTGTTCGACCTGGCGCACACCCGCGGCTACCTCAGCAGTGGGCCTTGCCCGGGGGGGTATATGCGCATGATCAAGCGCCTGGTCGGTGTACCGGGTGACGATGTACTGATCGTACCCGAGGGGGTCAGCGTCAACGGTCGGTTGCAGGTACGCAGCCAACCGCTGTTGCAGGACCCCAGCGGCCGCCGCATGCCGTTGCCGTCTTCGACGCATTTCCGGCTGGGTAATGGTGAGGTGCTGATGCTCTCCGATTACAGCCGATTGTCGTTCGATGGCCGCTATTTCGGCGCCGTGCCACAAGCGCAGCTCGATGAGGTGGTCAGGCCTTGGCTGGTGTGGAACCGCACGCCCCGGTGAGGCCGGGGCAATTGCAACCTCAGTGTCATTCATCCCAATGAATAATTAGAGTAATAGTACTTGGCAGTTGATGGTTTTTTGCTATTATTCAGATCCCGCCTTTAAGGTCTGGAACGCCCGTTCTAGAGCCTCCGAATTAAGCTTCAGTTAAGTTTTCCTCGCTAGCGTAAGAATCCAGTCAGCGAAGACTGTGATTAATTACCCGTGTACGTCATCTAAATCTGCGCATAGCCAGAATCTTTCACCGGTAAAATGGATTTACCTACACACCGTCAAGAGGATGAATCATGCCCGTCAAGGACCCATCCAAGGTCGTTCCGCAGGTCCCCGCAGAGAGCGCCGATGCCGCCCTCAAGCACATCGTCGACGGCTTCCTGCGTTTTCACCATGACGTATTCCCCGAGCAGCAAGAGCTGTTCAAGAAGCTCGCCACCGCGCAAACGCCGCGCGCCATGTTCATCACCTGTGCCGACTCGCGGATCGTCCCCGAGCTGATCACCCAGAGCTCGCCAGGCGACCTGTTCGTGACCCGTAACGTCGGTAACGTGGTCCCGCCCTACGGCCAGATGAACGGCGGCGTTTCCAGCGCCATCGAGTACGCTGTTTCCGCGCTGGGCGTGCACCACATCATCATCTGCGGCCACTCCGACTGTGGCGCCATGCGTGCGGTGCTCAACCCGCAGTCGCTGACCAAGATGCCGACCGTTTCCGCCTGGTTGCGTCACGCCGAAGTGGCTCGCACCGTGGTCGAGAACAACTGCAACTGTGGCAGCGAGCATGAAACCATGCAGGTGCTGACCCGCGAGAACGTCATCGCCCAGCTGCACCACCTGCGCACCCACCCGTCCGTGGCATCGCGCCTGGCGGCTGGCGAGCTGTACATCCATGGTTGGGTCTACGACATCGAGACCAGCAAGATCGAAGCCTACGACGCCGCCAGCGACAGCTTCATGCCTTTGGCCGCAGGTGAGCCGATCCCCTGCGCCACCCCGAGAGGCCGCTACTAAGCGACCCGTCCAACGCTAGAACCTTGATAGCCGGCTGCACCCGTCAGGGTGTGGCGCGGCCTTCTGCTGCCTTGAATTCCCTGACTGCCCTGCCGGCGTGCGCGCTGGCGGCCCGCGCCTGCGCGTTCGTCAGGGGCCACGTGCCCACGGCCAGAGGAATGGCCGTGTGACTTTTGAAAGGAGAAACACGGTGAACATGACACAGTTGAAAGCGGCCCTGCCGCGTGAGTTGTTGGCGTCAGTGGTGGTATTCCTGGTGGCCCTGCCCTTGTGCATGGGCATCGCGATCGCTTCGGGCATGCCGCCGGCCAAGGGGCTGATCACCGGCATCATTGGCGGCGTCGTGGTGGGCTTTCTGGCGGGCTCGCCCCTGCAGGTCAGCGGCCCGGCCGCCGGCTTGGCGGTGCTGGTGTTCGAACTGGTGCGCCAGCATGGCGTGGCCATGCTCGGGCCGATCCTGCTGCTGGCGGGGCTGCTGCAATTACTGGCCGGGCGCCTGCGCCTGGGCTGCTGGTTCCGGGTGACGGCGCCGGCCGTGGTGTACGGCATGTTGGCCGGCATTGGCGTGCTGATCGTGCTGTCACAGGTGCACGTGATGTTCGACAGCGCACCGCAACCGTCCGGCCTGCAGAACCTGCTGGAGTTCCCCACGACCGTTGCCGGTGCCTTGCCGCTGGAAAGCGCAGGCTCGGGCTGGCAAGCCGGTGCGCTCGGCTTGGGTACCATTTTCATCATGTGGGCCTGGGAGCGCCTGAAACCCCAAAAGCTGCGCTTCGTGCCGGGTGCTTTGCTGGGTGTGGGGGCGATGACGCTCATCAGCATGTGGTTGGCACTGCCGGTGAATCGCGTGCAAGTACCGGCAGACCTGTCCCAGGCGATCGACTGGATCCGCCCGGACGACCTGCTGAAACTGGCCGACCCTACCCTGCTGGTGGCCGCCTTCGCCCTGGCCTTCATCGCCAGCGCCGAAACCTTGCTGTCAGCCGCTGCCGTCGACCGCATGCACAGCGGCCAGCGCTCGGACTTCGATCGCGAGCTGTCGGCCCAAGGCATCGGCAACATGCTGTGCGGTGTGCTGGGCGCCCTGCCGATGACCGGCGTCATCGTGCGCAGCTCGGCCAACGTGCAGGCCGGTGCGCAGACTCGCGCTTCGGCCATCCTGCATGGCCTGTGGCTGTTGGCGTTCGTCGTGGTGTTGAGCAGCGTGCTGCAGCAGATCCCGGTGGCGAGCCTGGCGGGTGTGCTGGTGTACACCGGTATCAAGCTGGTGGACTTCAAGGCGTTTCGTGGGCTGGGTCGCTATGGCCGCATGCCGATGTTCACCTATGCGGCGACTGCCCTGGCGATCATCTTCACCGATCTTTTGACCGGTGTGCTGCTGGGCTTCGCCCTGACCTTGCTGAAGCTGGCGTTCAAGGCGGCGCGGCTGAAAATCAACCTGGTGGATCTGGAGAAAAAGGGGCACATGGAACTGCGCCTGAGCGGCGCGGCGACCTTCCTCAAGGTGCCGGCGCTGACCCAGGTGCTTGAGACTGTGCCGGCGGGGACCAAGCTGCATGTGCCGTTGGGCAACCTGAGTTACATCGACCATTCATGCCTGGAGCTGCTCGAGGACTGGGGGCGGAGCAATGCGGCGCATGGCTCGCGGTTGCTGATCGAGCAGCGCCGGTTGAAGCGGCGGATCGAGGGGCGGATGCGGACTACAGCGGGTGTGGGTGCCTGAGCTGGCCTCTTCGCGGGGCAGGTAACATCAGGCCGGCTGACCCAACTCCACACCCAGTTGACGCGACAGGCACGGCCAGCGTTTCCACGCCGCACCCGTTTCAGGGCTGCTCAACTTGTCGCGGTACGCCTCAACCGATTCCGCAGCAAAGCTCGCGTCATCGAGCATCTCATCCACCGAATGGTGCACCACCTCATCCAGCTGATTGGCGAACTCCTCGCCAATCAGCTGATGGGCAATCAAGTTCGCCATCGTGGTATCGAACGGTATCAGCGGCTGTTGGAAATGCCGGATATACAGATCGTTCACCTCCTCCACCAGCCGATGCGCCAGGTAGGCCTCATCCAGCAGGCAATCCACGCCCACATGCCCAGCCATGACCTCGGGCGGCTGCAGGAAGTAGGCTTCGGCAATCTTCAACACCGGTTTGATCTGCGACTCGATCCCGGCTTCGACCGCCACGTCATGGGCAGCCTCCAGCAACTCCGGAACCTGTTCGATGTAAGCGCTGACGAAGCGCGCCAAAGTACCCTGGGCGTCCTGCTCAGGCAGTTGGATCGAGGGGTGAAGGTGTGGCAGTTGGGCCTCGAGACGCGCTTTCAGTTGGCCAGTACGGCTCTCGTGAACGTGGGCTTGGCTAATTTGCTCGCGTACAGCTGCGATGTTCATGACAACTCCAGGGACAATACGTTTCAAACGGAAGACACTAAATTAGCTCGGTATACAGAATACCTAAGACGCATTTGTTATAAGCCCCGCAAACGTGTGCGCTCTTGGCTATATATTGGCGCCATTATTGTGCCACACCCTCTCTAGACTGGGCGTTTCGCGGCATTGGATGAATTCGTGAAGTTCATTTCACCCGCGCCGTTGCGTGCCATTGGTCGCTGTCTATACTCCGCTTGAACGTGATTCGTTGATGAGGCCCGACTGCTTTCGCAGGGGCTCGGTCGTCGAAGCCAGGCAGTCTTGACCGCCGTTCCCTCTTGCCGCAGGCCACGCCTCCGGGACTACAAGAATTAGAAGGGGAACCCGCAATGATGCGACATCCACATGTCTGGATGGGCCTCCTGTTGTGGACGGTTTTCGGTCAGGCCAACGCCGCCTGGACCGTGAACATGGCGCCGGGGGCGACGGAAGTCTCCAACGCCGTGTTCGACCTGCACATGACCATCTTCTGGATCTGCGTGATCATCGGCATCGTCGTGTTCGGCGCGATGTTCTGGTCCATGGTCATCCACCGCCGCTCCACCGGCCAGCAGGCCGCGCATTTCCACGAGCACACCTGGGTGGAAATCATGTGGACCGTGGTTCCCTTCCTGATCCTGGTGGCCATGGCCATCCCGGCCACCAAGACCCTGATCGACATCTACGACGCCAGCGAATCGGACATCGACATCCAGGTCACCGGCTACCAGTGGAAGTGGCACTACAAATACCTGGGCCAGGACGTGGAGTTCTTCAGCAACCTGGCCACCCCCGCCGACCAGATCCACAACAAGGCGCCCAAGGACGAGCACTACTTGCTCGAAGTCGACCAGCCGCTGGTGCTGCCGGTGGGCGCGAAAGTGCGCTTTCTGGTCACCGCCGCCGACGTCATCCATTCCTGGTGGGTACCGGCTTTTGCAGTCAAGCGCGATGCCATCCCAGGCTTCGTCAACGAAGCTTGGACGCGCATCGAGAAGCCCGGCATCTATCGCGGCCAGTGCACCGAGCTGTGCGGCAAGGACCACGGATTCATGCCGGTGGTGGTCGAGGTCAAATCCAAGGCCGACTATGACACCTGGCTCGGCGAGCGCAAGGCCGAGGCAGCCAAGCTCAAGGAGCTGACCAGCAAGGAATGGACCCTCGAAGAGCTGGTCGAGCGTGGCGACAAGGTCTACCACACCACCTGCGTTGCCTGTCACCAGGCCGAAGGCCAAGGGCTGCCGCCGATGTTCCCGGCACTCAAGGGTTCGAAGATCGCCACCGGGCCGAAGGAAGCCCACCTGGGCATCGTCTTCCACGGCAAGCCCGGCACCGCCATGGCCGCGTTCGGCAAGCAGCTCTCGGAAGTCGATATCGCCGCCGTGGTGACCTACGAGCGCAACGCCTGGGGCAACAACAAGGGCGACATGGTCACACCGAAGGACGTGCTGGCGCTCAAACAGGCCGAAGCGCAATGAACCTCGCAGGAGACAGGACATGAGTGCAGTCATCGACGACCACGCCCACGGCCATGACCACGCGCACGGCCCCGCCAAGGGCCTGATGCGCTGGGTGCTGACCACCAACCACAAGGACATCGGCACGATGTACCTGTGGTTCAGCTTCATCATGTTCCTGCTCGGCGGCTCGTTCGCCATGGTGATCCGCGCCGAGCTGTTCCAGCCGGGCCTGCAGATCGTCGAGCCGGCGTTCTTCAACCAGATGACCACCATGCACGGCCTGATCATGGTGTTCGGCGCGGTGATGCCGGCCTTCGTCGGCCTGGCCAACTGGATGATCCCGCTGATGATCGGCGCGCCCGACATGGCCCTGCCGCGGATGAACAACTTCAGCTTCTGGCTGCTGCCGGCGGCGTTCCTGCTGCTGGTCTCGACCCTGTTCAGCCCAGGCGGCGGGCCGAACTTCGGCTGGACCTTCTACGCGCCGCTGTCGACCACCTACGCGCCGGCCAGCGTGACCTTCTTCATCTTCGCCATTCACCTGATGGGCGTCAGCTCGATCATGGGCGCGATCAACGTGATCGCCACCATCCTCAACCTGCGCGCGCCCGGCATGACCCTGATGAAAATGCCGCTGTTCGTCTGGACCTGGCTGATCACTGCATTCCTGCTGATCGCGGTGATGCCGGTGCTGGCCGGGGTGGTGACCATGATGCTGATGGACATCCACTTCGGCACCAGCTTCTTCAGCGCCGCCGGTGGCGGTGACCCGGTGCTGTTCCAGCACGTGTTCTGGTTCTTCGGCCACCCCGAGGTGTACATCATGATCCTGCCGGCCTTCGGCGCGGTCAGCTCGATCATCCCGGCGTTCTCGCGCAAGCCGCTGTTCGGCTACACCTCGATGGTCTACGCCACCGGGGCGATCGCCTTCCTGTCGTTCATCGTCTGGGCCCACCACATGTTCGTGGTCGGCATCCCGGTGGTGGGCGAGCTGTTCTTCATGTACGCGACCATGCTGATCGCCGTGCCCACTGGGGTGAAGGTGTTCAACTGGGTCAGCACCATGTGGGAAGGCTCGCTGACCTTCGAGACGCCGATGCTGTTCGCCATCGCCTTCGTCATCCTGTTCACCATCGGCGGCTTCTCCGGCCTGATGCTGGCCATCGCCCCGGCCGACTTCCAGTACCACGACACCTACTTCGTGGTGGCGCACTTCCACTACGTGCTGGTGCCGGGGGCGATCTTCGGCATCTTCGCCTCGGCCTATTACTGGCTGCCGAAATGGACCGGCCACATGTACGACGAAACCCTCGGCAAGCTGCACTTCTGGCTGTCGTTCATCGGCATGAACATGGCCTTTTTCCCCATGCACTTCGTCGGCCTGGCCGGCATGCCGCGGCGGATCCCCGACTACAACCTGCAGTTCGCCGACTTCAACATGGTCTCGTCGATCGGCGCCTTCATGTTCGGCGCCACGCAGATCTTCTTCCTGTTCATCGTCATCAAGTGCATCCGTGGCGGCGCGCCGGCCCCGGCCAAACCTTGGGATGGCGCCGAAGGGCTGGAGTGGTCGATCCCGTCACCGGCGCCCTACCACACCTTCCAGACCCCACCGGAAGTGAAATAGGACACCGACCATGACCGGCCAACCGCTCAAACGCCTGGTACTGCGCCTGCTGATGCTGACGGTGGTGATGTTCGCCTTCGGCTTCGCCCTGGTGCCGATCTACGACGTGATGTGCAGGGCCTTCGGCATCAACGGCAAGACCGGCGGGCAGTACGAGGGCAGCCAGGTCAGCGACCCGACGCGTTCGGTGCGGGTGCAGTTCATGTCGACCAATGCCAGCGACATGGTCTGGGACTTCTACTCCACCGCCGACCAGCTTGAAGTCAACCCGGGCGCGGTCAATCAGATGATCTTCATCGCCCACAACCCGACCGACCGGCCGATGAGCGCCCAGGCCATACCGAGCATCACGCCGGCGGAAGCGGCGGCGTATTTCCACAAGACCGAGTGCTTCTGCTTTACCCAGCAGGTGCTGCAGCCCGGCGAACGCATCGAGATGCCGGTGCGCTTCATCGTCGACCGCGACCTGCCGGCCGGCGTGAAGCACCTGACACTGGCCTACACCTTGTTCGACATCACCGCTCGCCACCCGCCGGTCGCGCATGTCGCGGCCCAGGGCGTTCAAGGCGCCCGTTAAGGGAAGGAGAACAGCAATGGCAAGTCATGAGCACTACTACGTACCGGCGCAGAGCAAGTGGCCGATCATCGCCACCATCGGCATGTTCATCACCGTGTACGGCCTGGGCACCTGGTTCAACGACATGAAGGCCGGCCATCCCGATTCCCACGGGCCACTGATCTTCTTCGTCGGGGCGTTGTTCCTGGCCTACATGCTGTTCGGCTGGTTCGGCGCGGTGGTGAAGGAAAGTCGCGCCGGGCTGTACAGCCCGCAGCTGGACCGCTCGTTCCGCTGGGGCATGAGCTGGTTCATCTTTTCCGAAGTGATGTTCTTCATGGCCTTCTTTGGCGCGCTGTTCTACGTGCGAGTGCTGGCCGGGCCGTGGCTCGGGGGCGAAGGCGCCAAAGGCGTAGCGCATATGCTCTGGCCCAGTTTCGAGTTCACCTGGCCGTTGCTGCACACGCCCGATCCCAAGCTGTTCCCGCCGCCCAAGGAAGTCATCGACCCGTGGCACCTGCCGCTGATCAACACCATCCTGCTGGTCAGCTCCAGCGTGACCATCACCATCGCTCACCATGCGTTGCGCCGTGACCATCGCGGCCCGCTGAAACTGTGGATGGCGCTGACCATCGTGCTGGGCCTGAGCTTCATCGCGCTGCAGGCCTACGAGTATCACGAGGCCTACAACAAGCTGGGGCTGACGCTGGGATCGGGGATCTACGGCGCGACCTTCTTCATGCTCACGGGCTTTCACGGCGCCCACGTGACGTTGGGCACGATCATCCTCATCGTCATGTTCGTGCGCATCCTGCGTGGGCACTTCAACCCCGACAAACACTTCGGTTTCGAGGCGGCCAGCTGGTACTGGCACTTCGTCGATGTGGTGTGGGTGGGGCTGTTCATCTTTGTGTACGTGCTTTGAGAAGCAATGCAGAAACCCTGTGGGAGCGGGCTTGCCCCGCGAACACCGGCGAAGCCGGTGCCAGGCACCGCGCCGCTTCTTCGCGGGGCAAGCCCGCTCCCACAGGGTTTAGGTGGAACTTTCAGAAGGGTGCGTGGGAAACCAGCTGGCCGCTGATCAAGCCGTAAGCCACCAAGGCGATGGTCAGGCTGGCGAGGGTCACGCGCACGGTCAGCGCCTTGAGTAGGCGGGTCGAGTTTTCATCGTCCTTGACCAGAAACACCAGGCCACTGAACAGGCTGGCAACCGTGGCCAACAGCATCAGGACAATCGCGGCCTTGAGCATGGCGGTAACTCCGGGGGGATGCGGTGATGTGGATAAGTATAGCGAGGCGCCCGTGAGGCCGTTTCGCCCAGGCTGGATACCGACCCTGGTGGTGCTTGCGCTGCTGCCGGGGTTGATCGCGCTCGGCTGCTGGCAGCTGGGCCGCGCCGATGAAAAGCGTGCGCTGCTGGCGACCTATGCCGAGCGCAGCGTTGACGCGCCGCTGACCACCACCCAGCTGCAGCAAAACGACGACAGCGCCTTCCGCCGTGTGCACCTCTATGGCCGTTTCGATGCCGAGCACAGCCTGCTGCTGGACAACCGCATGCGCGACGGCCAGGCCGGCGTCGAGCTGCTGCAGCCCTTCCATGACCAGCCCAGCGGCCTGTGGCTGCTGGTCAACCGCGGTTGGTTGCCCTGGCCGGATCGCAGGGTGCCGGTAACGTTCGACACCCCGGTGCAGGCGTTGGCTCTGGATGCTTCGGTCTACGTGGCCCCGGGCAGCACCTTCCAGCTGCACCCCGACCCGGTCGGCGGCCAGTGGCCGCATCTGCTCACGGCCGTGAACCCGGTGCAGCTCTGGCAACAGCTCGGGCGAGAAGGATTTGCCCATGAGCTTCGCCTGCAGCCTGGCCCTGCGACCTACCGCCTGGACTGGCCGGTAGTCGCCATGGGCCCGGAAAAGCACTTGGGCTACGCGGTGCAGTGGTTCGCCCTGGCCACCGCGCTGGTGCTGCTCTACCTCTATTTCGGTTGGCACAACAAGAAGGAGAACCACCATGGCCGCCGCCACCACTCCACTGAACGTGCCTGAACGTCGCAAACCCAGAGCCCGCGGGCGTTTGCAGCTGATTTTGATTCTGCTGGTGGTGCTCGGCCCGATGATCCTGGCCACCAGCATGTACAAGCTCAAGTTCTGGGTGCCGGAAGGCCGCAGCTACCACGGCACGATGATCGGCAACGGCGAAAGCCGCAGCGATATCGGCATCACCGGCGAGGATGCGCGCTGGCAGTTGCTGGTCAGCGCGCCTGAAGCGTGCGCCGAGGACTGCCAGCGCCTGGTGTACCTGGCGCGGCAGATTCAGGTCGGCCTGGGCCGCGACGCCAGCCGCGCCAGCCATGCCCTGGCCGCTGCGCAGCCTTTGAGCGCGGACTATCAAACCCTGCTGGGGCGTGAATACCCGCAGTTGCAACGCTACCCGCTGGATGCCCAGCGTTACATCCAGAAGGTCGGGGAGCTCGCCCCGCACCTGTGGATCGTCGACCCGCACGGCAATCTGGTGCTCCGCTACGACGGCAAGGTCAACGGCAAGCAGGTGCTCGACGACCTGCGCCACCTGCTCAAGCTGTCCAACATCGGCTAGGAGCCTGCCATGGCCAGACCCGGATTTCGCCTCGCTGTGTTCGCCACCTTGCTGGCGCTGGTGGTCGTCCTGCTCGGTGCCTACACCCGCCTGACCCACGCTGGCTTGGGCTGCCCCGACTGGCCAGGCTGCTATGGCTTTATCAGCGTGCCGAAGACCGACGCGCAACTGGCACATGCCGAGCTGCACTTCCCCGAGCATCCGGTGGAAGAAGCCAAGGGCTGGGCCGAGATGGTCCACCGCTACTTTGCCGGGACGCTGGCCCTGGTGATTGCCTTGCTCGCGTTCCAGGCCGTGAAGCGCCATGCCCGCGACGGCCAGCCGTACCGCTTGCCGGTATTGCTGCTGGGCGTGGTGCTGGCGCAGGCGGCGTTCGGCATGTGGACGGTGACGCTCAAGCTGTGGCCACAGGTAGTCACCGCACACCTGCTCGGGGGCTTCACCACCTTGAGCTTGCTGCTCCTGCTATCCCTGCGTCTATCCCGGGCCTTTGCGCCATTGCCGAAGTTACCGCTGAGCCTGCGCCGGATCGCTGCGCTGGCGCTGTTGGTGGTAGTCGGCCAGATCGCCTTGGGCGGCTGGGTCAGCGCCAACTATGCGGCGGTTGCCTGTATCGACTTGCCTACCTGCCATGGCCAGTGGTGGCCGGCAGCGGATTTCAGCAACGGCTTCCACCTCACCCAACACGTCGGCCCCAACTACCTCGGCGGGCAGCTGGACAGCGATGCCCGCACCGCCATCCATATCAGCCACCGGTTGGGCGCACTGCTGGTTACCTGCGTGCTGCTGATGCTCAGCTGGAAGCTGCACCGTTGTGGCCTGCCGGGGCTTGGAAAGTTGGTGCTGCTGGCCCTGGCGCTGCAGGTTGGCCTGGGCATCAGCAACGTGCTGTTCCACCTGCCGCTGGCCGTGGCCGTGGCGCATAACGCCGGCGGCGCGCTGTTGCTGCTGAGCATGGTGCTGGTGAACTACCGCATCCGCGTGGTCGACAAGGTACGCGTCGGCCATGGCTGGCGCCTGACTCCGGTCACCGGCGTCGGCGTATCCCATCACATGAGGAACGATTCGTGGCGACGGTTCTGACTGCCCAGCGTGCCGGCTGGCGCGATTACCTGGAGCTGACCAAGCCCAAGGTCGTGGTGCTGATGTTGATCACCTCGCTGGTGGGCATGTTCCTGGCGACCCGTGCCGGTGTGCCCTGGAGCGTGCTGCTGTTCGGCAACCTGGGCATCGCCCTGTGCGCGGGCGGCGCGGCGGTGGTCAACCATGTCGTGGATCGGCGTATCGATGCATTGATGGCGCGCACCCACAAGCGGCCGATTGCCGAGGGGCGGGTCGAGCCGCTGCCGGCCCTGTTGTTTGCCTTCGCGCTGGCAGTGCTGGGTATGGCCCTGCTGCTGGTGTTCACCAACGCGCTCACTGCCTGGCTGACGCTGGCGTCCTTGCTCGGCTATGCAGTGCTCTACACCGGCTATCTCAAGCGTGCGACACCACAGAACATCGTCATCGGCGGCCTGGCTGGCGCGGCCCCGCCGCTGCTTGGCTGGGTGGCGGTGAGCGGCCACATCAGCGCCGAACCCCTGCTGCTGGTGCTGATCATCTTCGCCTGGACCCCGCCGCACTTCTGGGCTTTGGCCATCCACCGCAAAGAGGAATACGCCAAGGCCGATATTCCGATGCTGCCGGTGACCCACGGCGAGCGCTACACCAAGCTGCACATCCTGCTCTACACCCTGATTTTGCTGGCGGTCACCTTGCTGCCCTATGCCATCCACATGAGCGGCCCGCTGTACCTGGCCTGCGGCCTCGCCCTGGGCCTGCGCTTCCTGCAATGGGCCTGGGTGTTGTACCGTGGCAGCCGGCCGCACGCGGCGATCGGCACGTTCAAGTACTCTATCGGCTACTTGTTCGCGCTGTTCATCGCGTTGCTCGTTGACCACTACTTGTTGCTGAACCTATGACCCGAACCCAGAAAACCGTCTTCATCCTCGTCGCCCTGGTCGCGTTGATCATGGGCCTGACCGTCAACAAAGTGCTTAACGGCCGTGACCAGCTCAACCCGACCGAGCTGATCGACGCCGGCATCATCCTGCTGCCGCAGAGCCGTACGGTGGCGGACGTGACCATGACCAACCAGGATGGCCAGCCGGTGCAGCTGGATGACCTGAAAGGCAAATGGTCGCTGCTGTTCTTCGGCTACACCTACTGCCCGGACATCTGCCCGACCACCCTGGCCCAGTTGCGCCAGGTCAAGAGCGAGCTGCCCAAGGACGCCGTGGACCGGCTGCAGGTGGTGCTGGTGAGTGTGGACCCGAACCGCGACACGCCGAACCAGCTCAAGCAGTACCTGGGCTATTTCGACAAGGATTTCGTGGGCGTGGCGGGGTCGATCGAGGATACCCAGAAACTGGCGAATGCCTTGAGCATCCCGTTCATTCCGGCGGATACCAGCAAGCCTGGGTATACCGTGGATCACAGCGGCAACCTGGCCATCGTCGGGCCGGATGGGCGTCAGCGCGGGTTCATTCGGGCGCCGTTCAACAACCAGAAGCTGGTGGCTCAGTTGCCGGGGCTGGTCAAGCGGGATTGATTGGGCTTTAAAAGCTTCGCGGGGCAAGCCCGCTCCCACAATGGTCCTGCAATCACCGGCCACTGTGGGAGCGGGCTTGCCCCGCGAAGAATTCAGCTCGATCTAAAAGCTTAGAACGCCGGTACTACAGCACCTTTGTACTTCTCGGTAATGAACTGCTTCACCTCAGGCGAATGCAACGCCGCGGCCAGCTTCTTCATATCTTCCGAGTCCTTGTTGTCCGGGCGGGCAACCAGGATGTTCACATACGGCGAGTCGCTGCCTTCAATGGCCAGCGCATCCTTCTCAGGATTCAGCTTGGCTTCCAGCGCGTAGTTAGTGTTGATCAGGGCCGCATCGACCTGAGTCAGCACGCGCGGGATGGTGGCTGCTTCCAGCTCACGGAACTTCACGTTCTTCGGGTTCTCGACAACATCCTTCACGGTCGACAGGATGTTCTTGTTGTCCTTGAGCTTGATCACGCCTGCCTTGTCCAGCAGCAACAGGGCACGGCCGCCGTTGGTGGCGTCGTTGGGGATGACCACGGTGGCGCCGGATGGCAGCTCGTCGAGCTTCTTGTGCTTGGTGGAGTACACGCCCAGCGGCTCGATGTGCACGCCGGCAACGCTGACCAGGTTGGTGCCCTTGGCCTTGTTGAACTCATCCAGGTACGGCTGGTGCTGGAAGAAGTTGGCGTCCAGACGCTTCTCGGCGACCTGCACGTTAGGCTGGATGTAGTCGGTGAACTCTTTCACCTTGAGCGTCACGCCCTCTTTCTCCAACTGCGGTTTGACGAAGTTGAGAATCTCGGCGTGCGGCACCGGGGTGGCGGCGACGGTCAGGTCACCGGCGTGGGCCGAAAAGGCCGCGACGGCGGCAGCAACAGCAAGCAGCTTCTTCATTGATCACTCCTTGTGAGGGCCGCGACGGCCCCCGAACGGGTCGGCTGAGCCGACCCCATTGGGGTTACTTACGGGAAAAATGCACGACCAGTTTGTCGCCCACGCTTTGCAGGACTTGAACCAGCACCAGCAACAGCACCACGGTGACTACCATCACATCGGTCTGGAATCGCTGGTAACCGAAGCGAATCGCCAAGTCGCCCAGGCCGCCCGCGCCGACCACACCGGCCATGGCGGTGTACGACACCAGGGTGATCGCGGTGACGGTGATGGCGGCGAAGATGCCCGGACGGGCCTCCGGCAGCAGCGCGTTGGTGATGATCTGGCGGGTGGTGGCGCCCATCGACTGGGTGGCCTCGATGATGCCGCGGTCCACTTCCCGCAGGGCGGTTTCCACCAGGCGCGCGAAGAACGGGGTGGCACCCACCACCAGCGGCGGGATGGCGCCAGCGACGCCCAGCGAGGTGCCGGTGATCAGCACGGTGATCGGGATCATCACGATCAGCAGGATGATGAACGGCAACGAGCGCAGGATGTTGACGATCAGCGACAGCAGCGCATACACGCCCTTCTGCTCGAACATCTGCCGCGGGCCGCAGAGGAACAGCAGCACGCCCAGCGGCAGACCCAGGAGCACGGTGAAGAACAGCGAGCCGAACAGCATGATCATGGTGTCGATGGTGGCCAGCCAGATTTCGGCCCAGTCGACGTTGGCGAAGAAATTCAGGGCGTCCATCAACGCAGTACCTCCATATGTACGTCAGCTGCCTTGAAGCGGGCGAACGCCGCTTCCATGTCACCGCCGATCAGGGCGAGGGTGAGCTGGCCATAGGGGACATCCTTGATGCGGTCGATGCGCCCGGCGAGGATGCTGTAGTCCACTCCGGTTTCGCGGGCCACGGTGCCCAGCAGCGGCGCGTAGGTGGCGTCGCCCTGGAAGGTCAGGCGCACGATGCGGCCCGGTACGTGGGCGAAGTCGTCGCGTTGCTCGCCTTCGTCGACCTGCTCGTCTTCCTGGACGAAGCGCTTGGTGGTCGGGTGCTGCGGGTGCAGGAACACCTCGGCCACCGAGCCTTGCTCGACGATCAGCCCGGCATCCATCACTGCCACGCGGTCGCAGACCCGGCGGATCACGTCCATCTCGTGGGTGATCAGCACGATGGTCAGCTTCAGCTCACGGTTGATCTCGGCCAGCAGTTGCAGCACCGACGCCGTGGTCTGCGGGTCGAGGGCGCTGGTGGCCTCGTCGCACAGCAGAATCTTCGGGTTGGTGGACAGGGCGCGGGCGATGCCGACGCGCTGCTTCTGGCCGCCCGACAACTGCGCCGGGTACTTTTTCGCGTGGTCTTGCAGGCCGACGCGGGCCAAAAGCTCGGTGACGCGTTTGTCGATCTGGCTGCGCGACAGCTCGCCGGCCAGGGTCAGCGGCAGGGCGACGTTGTCGGCGACGGTCTTGGAGGCCAGCAGGTTGAAGTGCTGGAAGATCATCCCGACCTGCTGGCGGAAACCGCGCAGCTGGGTGGCGTTGAACGCGGTGACGTCTTCGCCGTCGACGATGATCGTGCCGCCGGACGGCTCTTCCAGGCGGTTGATCAGGCGCAGCATGGTGCTTTTGCCGGCGCCGGAATGGCCGATCAGGCCGAACACCTGGCCGGCTTCGATGGTCAGGCTGGTCGGGTTCAGGGCGGGGATTTCCCTACCGGCGACGCGGTAGGTCTTGTGGACATGTTGGAACTCGATCACGTAGCGAACCTTGTGGGGCGCATGGAAATTGGGGTCAGCGGTAGGCTGGGGTGGCGCATTTTAGCCTTTTCCCATAGTTGTTCTTAGCATTTATTTCGTAATGGACCAATCCATCCGGCATAACGCGACAACTGGTAATCCTGATTGAACGCTCATCGAAGCCCTCCAGTCACTACAAGAACAAGCCCGAATGGGCACGCCTGAAGACTGATGAGGAGAGCCGAGATGCCCAGCAAAAAAACGGATGCGCCGAAGCAGAGCGAACTCGCCGGTACCGCAACCCCTGATCGTGCCAACACCAACACCAAGTTGCAGAGCCTCGAGAATGTGCGTAGCGATGCCACCGGCCAGGCGCTTCGGACCAATCAGGGCGTGCGCATAGCTGATAACCAGAACACCCTCAAGGCAGGTGATCGCGGGCCTTCGTTGCTCGAAGATTTCATCATGCGCGAGAAGATCACCCACTTCGACCATGAACGCATCCCTGAACGTATCGTCCATGCCCGCGGCACCGGGGCCCACGGCTTCTTTCAGAGTTACGGCAACCATGCCGAGTTGACCAAGGCCGGATTCCTGCAGGATCCGCAGAAGATCACCCCAGTGTTCGTGCGGTTTTCCACGGTTCAGGGGCCTCGGGGCTCGGGCGACACCGTTCGTGATGTGCGCGGGTTTGCCGTCAAGTTCTATACCGATGAAGGCAATTTCGACCTGGTTGGCAACAACATGCCCGTGTTTTTCATTCAGGACGCGATCAAGTTTCCCGACTTCGTCCACGCGGTGAAGCCAGAGCCTCACAACGAGATACCTACGGGTGGCTCAGCCCATGACACTTTCTGGGACTTCGTTTCGCTGGTGCCGGAATCGGCGCACATGGTCATGTGGGCCATGTCCGACCGCGCCATCCCCCGCAGCCTGCGCATGATGGAAGGTTTCGGCGTGCATACCTTCCGCCTGATCAATGCTGAAGGTGTGGCGAGCTTCGTCAAGTTCCACTGGAAGCCGAAGCAGGGCGTTCACTCGTTGCTGTGGGACGAGGCGCAAAAGCTGGCAGGCAAGGACACCGACTTCCAGCGCCGGGACCTGTGGGAAGCCATCGAGACCGGTGATTATCCTGAATGGGAACTGGGCGTGCAGATCGTCGCCGAGGCCGATGAGCACAAATTCGACTTCGACCTGCTTGACCCTACCAAGATCATCCCCGAAGAACTGGTGCCGGTCACCCCGCTGGGCAAGATGGTGCTCAATCGCAACCCCGACAACTTCTTTGCCGAGGTCGAGCAGGTCGCCTTCTGCCCCGGGCATATCGTGCCGGGCATCGACTTCACCAATGATCCATTGCTGCAGGGCCGACTGTTCTCCTACACCGACACCCAGCTCAGCCGCCTGGGCGGGCCCAACTTCCACCAGATTCCAATCAACCGCCCAGTCGCGCCCAACCACAACAACCAGCGCGATGCCTTGCATCAGCATGTGGTGCACAAGGGGCGTGCTTCCTACGAGCCGAACTCCATCGATGGCGGCTGGCCGAAAGAAACCCCGCCTGCCGCGCAGGATGGCGGCTTCGAGAGTTATCAGGAGCGTATCGATGCCCACAAGATCCGCCAGCGCAGCGAATCGTTCGGTGACCACTTCTCGCAAGCGCGGTTGTTTTTCCAGAGCATGAGCCCGAACGAGCAGCAGCACATCATCAAGGCTTACAGCTTTGAACTGGGCAAAGTGGAGCGTGAAGCGATTCGCGCGCGCGAGGTCAACGAAATCCTCGCCAATATCGACCTCAAGCTGGCCGCCGCAGTGGCCGCCAATCTCGGCCTGCCTGCGCCGAAGGCCGGTACGGTCAAGGTCAAGGGTAGCCAGCTGGCGCAGTCGCCGGCCCTGAGCCAGATGAACCATCCGGGCGTGGTCGGTATCAAGGGGCGCAAGATAGCCGTGCTGCTGGCTGACGGGGTGGATGGGGGCAGCGTGGACCGGCTGGTCAAGGCCCTGGAAGCACACAGCGCCCGCATTCTGCTGCTTGGGCCCACTTCAGCTCCGGTGAAAACGGCAGATGGAAAGCAGCTGCCAGTGGATGCGTCGATGGAGGGCATGCCTTCTATCATGTTCGACGGGGTGTTGGTGCCGGCGGGCAAGGCTGCACTGGATGCCCTGGGCGCCAGTGGGCTGGCCAAGCACTTCCTGCTGGAAGCCTACAAACACCTCAAGGCCATAGGGTTTGCGAAGGAAGGCAAGGCATTGGTTGATGGGTTGGGGCTGAAGGAAGATAAAGGCTTGCTGCTGGGGGATGACCAGAAAACCATGGATGCCTTTGTCAAAGCAGTCGAAGGGCATCGGGTTTGGGAGCGGGAGGCGGCTGCGGAAGCGGTGCCTGCCTGATAGGGCCTCTTCGCGGGGCAAGCCCGCTCCCACAGGTTTTATGCAACGCCACCAAACCTGTGGGAGCGGGCTTGCCCCGCGAAAGGCTCACCGCTGATGTGGGACCAATACCACCTGCGCCGGCAACTTGCGCTGAATCTCATGCTTCTGTTTCAGCTCAAAGCCGCTGTCGAGCTTGTGAACGCGCTTCTGCAGCAAATTCTTCAACCAAGGCGCATCCTCGGTGCGCGGCACCTGGAACACCACCTCGCACTGATAATTCACCACATCCTTGGCAATCTCATCGAGTTGACGGCGCATGGCCGCGATATCCGTGGTCTTCAGCGCGATCACCGTGCTTGGCGCCGTCGGATCGATCACCCGTGCCTGCGGCTTGGCCGCAGCAGCCTTCAATGCAGCCTCGGCTTTCTCCAGCTCAGCTTTGCGCGCCTGGCTAACCGCATCCCCGCCGGTCACCGCCGGTGCCTGGGGCATCAGTGCACGGGCGCGTGCCAAGGCGGTTGCGGCAGCATTCACATCGCCCTTCTGCAGGACGATCTGGCTGCGCTTGAGATAGGCCTCGGCCAACTGCCGCTGGTATTGCTCCACGCGCGCATCACCAGGCGCTTGCGCCTGCAAGGCAGCGAGCTGGTCCTCGGCGGTGGCCAATTCATTGGTAGTGATACTTTGCTGCAGCTGCTGCCAGGCATCGGCTTGCGCAGGTGCACTGGCCTGCTCGACCGGCGCGCTGGAACACGCGGCCAGGAACAGGGAAAACGCGGCAACAAGCAGATAACGGGATGCGAACGGCTTCATTCCTGCGACTCTCTATTTGCGCAAAAAGCGAGCAAGTCTACACCCAGGTGCGCACGCTCGAAAACAAGTCTTACAGACCATTTACCCATGAAAAGGTTGCAGGGTGTGCCGTGGCACACCCCGGTTTTCAGCGTTTAGGCAGGGCCAGGCTCAGCAAGAATAGCACCGCCGCGCAGACCACGATCGATGGGCCGGCCGGGGTGTCCTTGAACCATGACATGGCCAGGCCGCCACAGACGGCGGTGACCCCAAGCAGGCTGGCGCCCAACGCCATCTGCTCGGGCGAGCGTGCGTGACGCTGCGCCGCAGCGGCCGGAATGATCAGCAAGGAGGTGATCAGCAGTACCCCGACGATCTTCATGGCCACGGCGATCACCACGGCAATCAGCAGCATCAGCGCCAGGCGCAGGCCGGCCACTGGCAAGCCTTCAACCATGGCCAGCTCCTCGTGCACGGTCACCGCCAGCAATGGGCGCCACAAAGCCGCAAGCAGCAGCAGGACCAGCGCGCTGCCGCCGAGGATCCAGGCCAGATCGGTGGTGCTGATGGCCAGCAGGTCGCCGAACAGGTAGGCCATCAGGTCGATGCGCACGTCGTGCATGAAGCTCAGCACCACCAGGCCCAGCGACAGGGTACTCGGGGCGAGGATGCCGAGCAGCGTGTCCGAGGCCAGCGGCTGGCGCTGTTGCAGGGTCACCAGCAGGATTGCCAGCAGCAGGCAGCCCACGGTAACTGCCAGCGCCGGGCTGACGTCCAGCACGAAGCCCATGGCCACGCCCAGCAGCGCGGCGTGCGACAGCGTGTCGCCAAAGTAGGCCATGCGCCGCCACACCACGAAGGAGCCGAGCGGGCCCGCCACCAGCGCCAGGGAAAGACCCGCGAGCAGGGCGTAGAGAAGAAAATCAGCCATGCTTGCAGTGGTCTCCGTGAACATGGGTGCCAGGGGCGACCACCGAGCCATGCAGGTCGTGGCTGTGGTCGTGATGGTGGTGGTAGACGGCCAGGCTCGGTGCGTTCTGGCCGAACAGCTCGACGAACGCCGGGTCGTTGCTGACTTGCTCGGGGTGGCCGGAGCAGCAGACGTGGCGGTTCAGGCAGACCACCTGGTCGGTGGCGCTCATCACCAGGTGCAGGTCGTGCGAGACCATCAGCACGCCGCAGCCATGGCGGTCGCGCAGGCGGGTGATGAGGTTGTACAGCTCGGTCTGGCCGACCACGTCGACGCCTTGCACCGGCTCGTCCAACACCAGCAGCTGCGGCTCGCGCAGCAGCGCCCGGGCCAGCAGCACGCGCTGCATCTCGCCGCCGGAAATGGTCTGGATCGGGCTGTCGATGACCTGTTCGGCGCCGACCTCCTGCAGTGCCGACAAGGCTGCCGCGCGGTCTACGCCGGGCACCAGACGCAGAAAACGCAGCACCGACAGCGGCAGCGTGGCATCCACCTGGATCTTTTGCGGCATGTAGCCGATGCGCAGCTTCGGCTTGCGCCAGACCGTGCCACGGTGCGGCTTGAGCAGCCCGAGCACGGCGCGCACCAGGGTGGTTTTACCGGCGCCGTTGGGGCCGATGAGGGTGACGATCTGGCCTGGGGCCACCGACAGGTCGATGCTGTCGAGCACCGCCTCGCCGCCAAAGGTGACGCCGACCTGTTCCAGGCGGATCAATGCATCGCTCATGCCGCGCCTCGGCAGTTGGCGCACAGGCCGACGATTTCCACTGTTTGCGTTTCGACGCTGAAGCCCACGGTCTTGGCGCTGGCGACGATCGCGTCGCTGATGCTGTCCTGCTCCAGCTCGATGGCCACGTGGCATTCGCGGCAGATCAGGAACTGGCCCTGATGCACATGCTCCGGGTGGCTGCAGCCGATGAAGGCGTTGAGCGAGGCGATGCGGTGCACCAGGCCGTTTTCCAGGAGGAAATCCAGCGCCCGATAAACGGTCGGCGGTGCAGCGCGGCGGCCATCCTGTTCGCTGAGCACGGCCAGGATGTCGTAGGCGCCCAGCGGCTTGTGGCTTTGCCACACCAGCTCCAGCACGCGCTTGCGCAGCGCGGTCAGGCGCAGGCCCTGGCGGGTGCACAGCACCTCGGCCTCGGCCAGGGCGCTGTGCACGCAATGGGAATGATCGTGGGGACGGTGAGCCAGCGGCGTGATGGACATGGGCAGCGACGGTTCTGGATGGAGACGTTATTATGTTACCTGTTTCTGACGACCCGAGTATTCACCGTGTCCCGATTCCTTGTGCTTTTTGTCGCTTTCATCGCCTGTTCGGCGCAGGCCGACGTGCGTGTGCTGACCAGTATCAAACCGCTGCAGCAGATTGCCGCCGCCGTGCAGGACGGGGTCGGCAGCCCTGAAGTGCTGCTGCCGCCCGGCGCTTCGCCGCACCATTACGCCCTGCGCCCGTCCGATGTGCGCCGCGTCGGCGATGCCGACCTGCTGTACTGGATTGGCCCGGACATGGAGAACTTCCTGCCCCGGGTGCTGGGTAGTCGCAGCAAGCCAACGGTGGCCGTGCAGTCGCTGGAGGGCATGCAATTGCGCCACTTCGGCGAGGACAGCCACTCCCACGAAGGTGACGACCACGACGATCACGACCATGATCATCGACCCGGCAGCCTGGACGCGCACTTGTGGTTGTCGTCGGTTAACGCGCGGGTCATCGCGGCGAAAATGGCGGCGGACCTGGCGGCGGCGGACCCTGCCAATGCATCGCGCTACCAGCGCAATCTGAAGGCCTTCACCGAACGCCTCGATGGCCTGGATGCACGTATCAAGGCGCGAGTCGCGGCTATTGCCGACAAGCCGTATTTCGTGTTCCACGAAGCGTTCGATTACTTCGAGTCGGCTTATGGGCTGAAGCATACCGGCGTGTTCAGTGTGGCGGCCGAAGTGCAGCCGGGGGCGCAGCATGTCGCGGCGATGCGCAAGCGGCTGCAGGAAGTGGGCAAGACCTGTGTGTTCAGTGAGCCGCCGATCAGGCCGCGTTTGGCTGAAACGCTGACGGCGGGGTTGCCGGTGCGGTTGGCGGAGCTGGATGCCTTGGGTGGCACCGATCCTGTGGATGCCAAGGGGTATGAGCGGTTGCTGGATAAGCTGGGCAATGATCTGGTGGGGTGTCTGGAGCAGCTCTAGTGTCTGCATCGGCCTCTTCGCGGGGCAAGCCCGCTCCCACAGAGTGCGCTGAACCCTGTGGGAGCGGGCTTGCCCCGCGAAGAGGTCGCCGCAATCTACAAGGCGAACGGCAGGTGCAAAGCCACCTGCTGGCGCTGCGCCAAGCGCACCTCGAACTCGCTCGGGTCATGGATCATCACGTCCATCCCGGCAAACGATTCGGCCGCGATCAACCGCGACAGCCAGAACCGCACGCACCCTACCCGCAACATTTCCGGCCACAGCTCGGCCTCGGCGGCGGTGAACGGCCGCAGCGCCGCGTAGGCCGCCAGCAGTGCCTGGGCGCGGGGCACATCGATCGCGCCGTGTTCGTCCAGGCACCAGTCGTTCACGGTGATGGCGATGTCATACAGCATCGGCCCCGAGCAGGCGTTGTAGAAATCGATCACGCCAGTCAGGTGTGTACCTTCGAACATCACGTTGTCACGGAACAGGTCGGCATGCAGGTTGGCCCGTGGCAAAGCCAGGATCTGCGCCTTGTGCGCGGTGATCTCGGCCAGCGCCGGCTGCAGCAGCGCGGCCTGTTCGACGCTCAGGCGCGGCATCAGCTCGGCGCCGGACGCCAGCATCCAGTCCAGGCCGCGGTCGGTCTTGCGCTCGATGACTTTGTCGCGAGTGGCCAGGTGGATGTGCGCCAGCAGTTCGCCAACCTGGGCGCAGTGCTGGTTGTTCGGCGCCTTGATGTGCTTGCCCGACAGCCGCGGCTGCAGCAGCGCCGGCTTGCCGCACAGCTCGCGCAGGCCATTGCCGTCGCGGTCGCGGATGGCGTACGGCACCGGCATGTCGGCATCGTGCAAGGTGTCGAGCAGCTCGATGAAGAACGGCATGTCCTCGCTGGGCCCGCGCTCGATCAGCGTCAGCACGAACTCCCCCTGTTCGAGGCTGACGAAGAAGTTGCTGTTCTCGGTGCCGGCGGCGATGCCCTGGAAGTCGAGCAGACGGCCCAGCTGATAGGGCGCCAGAAAGGTTTCCAGCTCAGGCCGGGTCACGGGGGTGAAGACTGACATGATGAAAAAATGCCCATACGGGCACTTCCGCCGGGAAGTGCCGGGTTGATGTGAACGGTGCGCGTCAGATTACCACTCGAAGATCTTCCAGGACGGGATCAACATGTCCGGTTGGTCGGAACGAATGAAATTGCCATCGGAGCCATCGGCGCGTACCAGAAAATAAGGCTTGCCGTTTTTCGGCGTGATCTTGATCGCATACAGGAAGCCGTTCTGCCGGTATTCCTGGATGGTTTTATCGCCTTCCGTGCGAATGGTCACCTCGGGATCTGCCGAGGGGGCGTCTTCCGCCGCCAGGGTGACGACAGGCATGGTTGCCAACAGGCCGAGCAGTAACAGGCGATTGAGTGTACGCATGATAACCTTGTCCCTTTGTCGTCATTGATCCGGCTATTCTAGCTCCGGACCCGCCGAAAAGGTTGATTCTGCTCATGAGCCAAGCGCCCCTCGTCCTGGTGGACGGTTCCTCCTACCTCTACCGCGCCTTCCACGCGCTGCCGCCGCTGACCACCTCCAAGGGCATGCCCACCGGCGCGGTCAAGGGTGTGCTGAACATGCTCAAGAGCCTGCGCAAGCAATACCCCGACAGCCTGTTCGCGGTGGTTTTCGACGCCAAGGGCGGCACCTTCCGCGATGCGATGTTCGCCGAATACAAGGCCAACCGCCCGAGCATGCCCGATGACCTGCGGGTGCAGGTCGAGCCGCTGCATGCCAGCGTCAAGGCGCTGGGCTACCCGCTGCTGTGCGTCGAGGGCGTCGAGGCCGATGACGTGATCGGCACCCTGGCCCGCAGTAGCGCGGCCCAAGGCCGGTCGGTGATCATCTCGACCGGTGACAAGGACATGGCGCAGCTGGTGGACGGTCACGTCACCCTGGTCAACACCATGACCGGCAGTGTGCTGGACGTGGCCGGCGTACACGAGAAGTTCGGCGTCGGCCCGGAACACATCATCGACTTCCTCGCCCTGATGGGCGACAAGGTCGACAACATCCCTGGCGTGCCGGGGGTAGGTGAAAAAACCGCAGTCGGCCTGTTGACCGGCATCGGCGGTGGGCTAAGCGACCTGTACGCCAACCTCGACAAGGTGCCGACGCTGGCCATCCGTGGCGCCAAGACGTTGCCTGCCAAACTCGAAGAGCACCGCGATGCGGCGTTCATGTCCTACGAGCTGGCAACCATCAAGTGCGACGTGCCGCTGGACGTCGAAGTCGAGGCACTGGTGTGCGGCGAGCCGGACCGCGAGGCGCTGCTGGCGCTGTACACCGAGATGGAATTCAAGAGCTGGATCGCCGATGTGCAGCGTGACGCAGCCAGATCCGGCGCAGAAGTTGCGCCGGTTGACGAGCCTGTGGATAAGGTCGAGCCAAAATACGAGACCATTCTCGACCAGGCGCGCTTCGACGCCTGGCTGGAGAAGCTGCGCCAGGCACCGCTGTTCGCCTTCGACACCGAGACCACCAGCCTGGATGCGCAGAAGGCGCAGCTGGTTGGCCTGTCGTTCGCAGTCGAACCGCATGAAGCGGCCTATGTGCCGCTGGCCCACGATTATGAAGGTGCGCCCGCTCAGCTGGACCGTGAAGCCGTGCTCCTGGCCTTGAAACCGCTGCTGGAAGACCCGGCCAAGGCCAAGGTCGGGCAGAATGCCAAGTACGACATCAATATCCTCGCCAATGGCACGCCGGCCATCCACATGCAGGGCGTGGCCTTCGACACCATGCTCGAGTCGTACGTGCTCAACTCCACCGCCACCCGTCACGACATGGACAGCCTGGCGCAGAAGTACCTCGACCATGCCACCATCTCGTTCGAAGACATCGCCGGCAAAGGCGCCAAGCAGCTGACCTTCAACCAGATCCACCTGGACAAGGCCGGCCCTTACGCCGCCGAAGATGCCGACATCACCTTGCGCCTGCACCAGGCGTTGCAGGCGCGCCTGGCCAAGACCCCGAGCGTGCAGCCGGTGCTGATGGACATCGAGATGCCGCTGGTGCCGGTGCTGGCCAGGATCGAGCGCCAGGGTGCGCTGGTCGATGCCGCCTTGCTGCAGGTGCAGAGTGGTGAGCTGGGCGTGAAGATGGCCGAACTGGAAAAGCGCGCCTACGAGCTGGCCGGCGAAGAATTCAACCTCGGCTCGCCCAAGCAGCTGGGCGCTATTCTTTACGACAAGCTGGGCATGCCAGTGCTGAGCAAGACCGCCAAAGGCCAGCCGTCCACTGCCGAAGCCGTGCTCGACGATTTGGCCCTGCAGGGCTATCCGCTGCCCGAAGTACTGATGCAGTACCGCAGCCTGAGCAAGCTCAAGAGCACCTATACCGACAAACTGCCTGGCCAGATCAACCCCCGCACCGGGCGCATCCACACCTCTTACCAGCAGGCCGTGGCGGCCACCGGGCGTTTGTCGTCGAGCGATCCGAACCTGCAGAACATCCCGATTCGCACTGCCGAGGGCCGGCGCATTCGCCAGGCCTTCGTCGCCAGCCCAGGCTACAAGTTGCTGGCGGCGGACTATTCGCAGATCGAACTGCGCATCATGGCTCATCTGGCCAAGGACGAAGGGCTGCTGCATGCCTTCCGCAACGACCTGGACGTGCACCGCGCCACGGCGGCGGAAGTGTTCGGCGTGGCCCTGGAAGCGGTCACCACCGACCAGCGTCGCAGCGCCAAGGCCATCAACTTCGGCTTGATCTACGGCATGAGCGCGTTCGGCCTGGCCAAGCAGATCGGCGTCGACCGCAAGCAGTCCCAGGACTACATCGACCGCTATTTCGCCCGCTACCCTGGCGTGCTGGCCTACATGGAACGCACTCGCGCCCAGGCCGCCGAGCAAGGTTTCGTCGAAACGCTGTTCGGCCGCCGTCTGTACCTGCCGGACATCAATGCCAAGAACCCGGCCCTGCGCAAAGGCGCCGAACGCACGGCGATCAACGCGCCGATGCAGGGCACCGCCGCCGACATCATCAAGCGGGCGATGGTCAGCGTCGACAACTGGCTGAGCGCGAGCGGGCTGGATGCTCGGGTGATCCTGCAGGTGCACGATGAACTGGTGCTGGAAGTGCGCGAAGACTTGCTGGAGCAGGTGAAAGATGAAATTCGTGGGCACATGAGCAGCGCCGCGCAACTGGATGTGCCGCTGCTGGTCGAAGTAGGTGTTGGTTCGAATTGGGATGAAGCTCACTGATTGAGCTGAGAAACCTGTTTAGGATCCGGGTTGTAGTGATGCGGACCCTGGCATGGCTCGATGCCATTAGTTCCGAGGTTTCATGAAACTATCGCAAATAGTTTTGAGGGCGTCGGAACTAAACCGGTGAAACGGAACTCAGAGTAACTGAATGGCTGGTGAAGCCTTTCGATGCTCCTATGTTGTGTTAAGTGTTGGCAGATACCTGGACCCCGCCCTAGCGGTCCAGACTTGAACCCCGAACTTCCCCCTCCCCATACGAAGTCCGGGGTTTTTTTTGCCCGGAATTTGACCCTGGGCCTGCAGGCAAGCCCAGGGGTATGGGTCAGCCTTTACTCAGCAGGCTTGTCTTCCAGTTCCATCCAGCCCGCCAGCACGCGGTAGGCCTCTTCCAGCCCTTGGCGTTTAGGCGCCGAGAACAGCTGAATGGTCGCAGCGTCGCCCCAGCCTTTGCGAATTTCCGACTGCACCTTGAGCAAGGTGTTCTTGCCCGCGCCGTGGGTCAGCTTGTCGGCCTTGGTCAGCAGGATGTGCATGGGCATGCGACTGGCTTTGGCCCAGTCGAGCATCATCTTGTCGAAGTCGGTCATCGGGTGGCGCACATCCATCATCAGGATCACGCCGCGCAGGCACTCACGGCCGCCCAGGTAGGCCTCCAGGTGCTTTTGCCAGTGTTGCTTGAGCGGGATCGGGACTTTTGCATAACCGTAGCCCGGCAGGTCGACCAAACGCCGTTCATCGTCCAGACTGAAGAAATTCAACAGCTGGGTGCGCCCTGGAGTTTTCGAGGTACGCGCCAGGCTGGCATGAGTCAGGGTGTTGAGGGCGCTGGATTTGCCGGCGTTGGAACGGCCGGCGAAGGCCACCTCGTAACCCTGGTCGTCCGGGCATTGTTCGACCTTGGCAGCGCTGAGGGCGAATGTGGCTTTCTGGCAGAGGCCGAGGATGGGGTTCTTGACTTGCATGGGATATCCGATGTGGGTGTTGCCAAAGCCTAGGCCAGGCGGTGTCGTTTCCGTTTGGTTGGCGGAAGTATATAATGCCCCAGTTTTTGTGTGCCCATTCTCCCAGCGAAGGAGAGCGGGCATGGGGTGCCGAACTATAGCTTGCGCATCAGAACGCAGCGCGTCCCCCAACCCTGTCAGGTCGTTTCGCATGGCGAAATGGCTGCTAGCTGTCGGTATGTTCCTGCCGTTTTTCAGCGCACAGGCTACACAGGATCCCGAGGCGTTGTACAACCGCACGTGTGCGGCCTGTCACGCCGGGCAGTTGCCGCAGGCACCCAAGCGGGGTGATCGGGCAGCTTGGGAGCCAAGGCTGGCGCAAGGCATGGAGGTACTCATGGCGCATGTTACACAGGGTTTCAAGGCTATGCCGCCGCGTGGATTGTGCATGGACTGCAGTGCCGAGGACTACCGTTTGGTCATCCTTTGGATGAGCGGCAGTCCCGATACATAACATTTCACCCTTAGCCGTGTTGGATTAGCTGATGAACAAACTAGTCGTGAGTCTGCTGTTGACCCTGGGTGTCGCAGGTGCGGCCACTGCTGCGGAGCCCATCAAAGGCGATGCCGCCGCCGGCCAGGCCAAGACCGCCGTCTGTGGTGCCTGCCACAACCCCGACGGCAATAGCCTGGCGCCGAACTTCCCGAAGCTGGCCGGCCAGGGCCAGCGCTATCTGTTGAAACAACTGCACGAAATCAAGGACGGCAAGCGTGTCGTGCTGGAAATGACCGGCATGCTGACCGCCTTCAATGACCAGGATCTGGCCGATATCGCGGCCTATTTCCATAGCCAGAAAGGCAGCGTGGGCGCCGCCGATCCCAAGCTGGTCGAACGCGGCCGGGCATTGTTCAACGGCGGTGACGTGGAGAAAGGCCTGCCCGCTTGTACCGGCTGCCACTCGCCCAATGGCGCAGGTCTCGCGCTGGCCGGCTTCCCGCACCTGGGGGGGCAGCATTCGCAGTACGTGACCAAGCAGCTCACCGATTTCCGTGAAGGCAACCGCACCAACGATGGTGACGCGATGACCATGCGCACGATCGCCGGCAAGCTCAGCAACCACGACATCGAAGCCTTGGCCAGCTACATCCAGGGCCTGCATTAACATTCGGTTAATGCAGCAACGCTAATGATGAAAGGGCGGCGCGGACCGCCCTTTTTTCTGTCCGCTGCCGTTACACTACAGAACTCGGGCCCTTCTCGACCTGTCTCAATACAGGTCGGTGTCGAGGCGACCAATGATTGCTCAGGAGTAAAGCATGCGTAAACTGATTCTCAGCGCTGCGCTGGTCGCCGCCAGCGTGTTCGGTATGGCCGCCGTTCAGGCCGCAGAGCCTGCCACGGCTGGCAAGGAATACCTCGAGCTGAGTAACCCTGTTCCGGTATCCGTTCCCGGCAAGATCGAAGTGGTCGAGTTGTTCTGGTACGGCTGCCCACACTGCTATCACTTCGAGCCAGTGATCAACCCATGGGTTGAGAAATTGCCGAAGGACGTCAACTTCAAGCGCGTGCCCGCCATGTTCGGCGGCCCATGGGATGCCCACGGCCAGATGTTCCTCACCCTCGAAGCCATGGGTGTCGAACACAAGGTTCATGCGGCAGTGTTCGATGCCATCCAGAACCAGCGCAAGCGCCTGACCGACCCTCAGGACATGGCTGACTTCCTCGCCACCCAGGGTGTCGACAAGGACAAGTTCCTCGCCACCTTCAACTCGTTCGCCATCAAGGGCCAGGTCAACCAGGCCAAGGAGCTGGCCAAGAAGTATGAAATCACCGGCGTGCCGAGCATGGTCGTCAACGGCAAGTACCGCTTCGACCTGGGCACCGCTCAAGGTCCGGAAGGCGTGCTGAATGTCGCCGACCAGCTGATCGAGAAGGAGCGCGCCGCTAAGTAAGCGGCGCATCCCATGCCCCGCTTCAGAACCACGCGTGGCATTGGCCTGCACCAGCCGCAGGTCAACGAGCATCATCTGCAGGCCAACGGCCTGCCGGAAGATGGTCGCCTGCGGTTGCTCAGCTTCAATATCCAGGTCGGCATCAGTACCGAGCGCTACCGGCACTACCTGACCCGCAGCTGGCAGCATCTGCTGCCCCACACCGGGCGTGCCGGTAACCTGCAGAAGATCGGCGACCTGCTCAACGACTTCGACCTTGTGGCTCTGCAGGAAGCCGACGGCGGCAGCCTGCGCTCAGGCTTCGTCAATCAAGTCGAGCACTTGGCCCAGCTGGGGGGCTTCCCCTACTGGTACCAGCAGCTCAACCGCAACCTCGGGCGTTTCGCCCAGCACAGCAATGGCGTGCTCAGCCGCCTCAAGCCGCACCTCCTTGAAGATCACCCGCTCCCCGGCCCTTCCGGTCGTGGTGCGATTCTGGTGCGATTCGGCGAGGGCGACGATGCGCTGATCGTGGTCATGATGCATCTGGCACTGGGCGCCAAGACCCGCGCCCGTCAGCTGGCCTACATCCGCGAGCTGATTGGTGGCTACCGCCATCAGGTGCTGATGGGCGACATGAACACCCATGCCAACGACCTGCTCGACCACTCTCCCCTGCGCGATCTGGGGCTGATCGCCCCCCAGGTCGAAGCCACCTTCCCCAGCTGGCGCCCGCAGCGCTGCCTGGACCATATCCTGCTCAGCCCCAGCCTGACCCTGGAACGGGTCGAGGTGTTGGCACAGCCGATTTCCGACCATCTCCCGGTCGCCGTAGAGATCCGATTGCCTGATGCATTGACTGTGGATACGCTGCCGGTCTTGAGTTAGATCAGTAAGCGCACGCTTGGCCCTCAAGTGTCCGGGCCGTGCGCCGACAGCGTTCATTACAGCCCAATAAACAGATGCATCACCCGTCGCGGATCCAGGCATGACCGAAGAAGCCGAGCGCTGGAAAGAAAAATACCTCAAAAGCATCGAGCAGCAGGAAAAGCTCGAAAGACGCTGGGAAGCGCGCCTCGACTTGCTGCGCCGAGGCCTGGTGCGCAGTAGCCTGGCCGCTGAAGGCAGCGACAAGGCTGTGGATGCGTGCATGAAGGAAATGCGCGACGTCATCCGCAGCGACAGCATGGACGCAGGCCTCGCCGGGCTGATCCCGCGGCTTGAAAAGGCCGTGCTGGACTCCGAGCAGCGCCGCGAAACGCGCATGAATCAGGTCAGTGACGCGCTGACTGCGCTGGTCACTCAGCTGCAAGGCTTGCCGCTGCCCGGCGAAGTTTCGCGACCTTTGAAGAAACTGGCGAAAAAACTCGATGGCGGGGTCAGCCAGTCACGCGAGCTGCCGCCGCTGCTGGGTGAGCTCAGCGGTTTGCAGGGCCGTGCGCTGTCATCGTTGAGCAAGCCGGACGAACACGCCAAACCCGGTATTCTGCAGCGGTTGTTCGGCCATCGTGACAACGAACCTCAGGCTGACACCGACGCCCCTCCTGCACCTTTACTTATTGTTCCCCCGGCTGAGCCGCAGGCTCTGCAGGAAGGTCCCGTGCTGGTGGATTTGCCGCCACGGGATGTCGACGAGCTGCGTCCATTGGCAGAGCCTGTAGCTTCACAGCCTGAGCAAGAGGTGCCGGAGCCCCTTACAGTCGATCCAGCGCTAGAAGTCGAACCCGAGCCGCCAGCACAAGAGGCCGAAGCACTCGAGACGGCATCGACAACTGCCGAGCCGCCATTGGCTGAAACCTTCGGCGAGGATGGCCCCTATGCCCTCCCTGACGCCGTCGAACCCCCTTATAGCCAGGTTGCCGCGCACATCGAGCAAACCCTGATCGGTCTGCTCGACGACCTCAGCCTGCCAGAGCGGCACAAGGCCCAAGCCCTGGAAATGCGCGAGCGGGTGGCGCGCGGGCTGAACTGGTATGAGCTGATCCCGGTCCTCGACGACCTGGCCGTGCTCATGCTGGCCATCACCGACAGCGGCCAGCACGAATTCGAGACCTACCTGCAGCAGCTCAACGAACGCCTGGACAGCTTCCAGAGCCACTTGCACGAAGCCAGCGCCGGCCATGCTGACAACAGCACCGCGGCCCGCGAACTGGACAGCCAGCTGCGTGAACAGGTCGATGGGCTGCAAAGCAGCGTGCAGGGCGCAGCCGACGTCGACAGCCTCAAGCACATCCTGGAAAACCGCCTGGAAGGCTTGCTGGGCACGATGGACGAACACCAGCACGAGCGTGATCGTCGCGAGCAGGAGCTTGCCGGGCGCCTGCAAGGGTTGGCAGAGCGCGTAGCCAGCATGGAACAAGAGGCCCTGGGTTATCGCGAGCATTTGGAAGAGCAACGCCAGAAGGCGTTGATCGACCCGCTCACTGGCCTGCCCAATCGGGCAGCATGGGCCGAGCAGGTCGAACGCGAACTGCTCGACTGGCAGGAACAGGGTGGCCACTTGGCGATGGCCATACTCGACCTGGACCATTTCAAGCGCATCAACGACAGCTACGGGCACCTGGCCGGCGACAAGGTGCTGAAGATCGTTGCCGACCAACTGCGCAAGCGCCTGCGGGCGCGTGACTTCATCGCCCGGTTTGGTGGTGAGGAGTTCGTTCTCTTGTTGCCACAGACGTCATCTGCGGCAGCTTCCCAGGTCGCCGAGGTGCTGCGCGCGGCCATCGAAGCCTGCCCCTTCCACTTCAAGGGTGAGCGCGTGGTGATAACCGCCTCCATCGGCCTGAGCACGTTCCGCTCGGGCGAGCGCGGCGATCAGGTACTCAAGCGAGCCGATGCTGCGCTGTATCGCGCCAAGGACCACGGCCGCAACTGTGTGGAACTGGCCTAACTATGTACCACACCCCTGAATGACAAGAGGCCGAGACTGGCAGCCAGGCTGTTGAGCCCTCAGCAGCCCTGCCATCGAGCCACTGATTCAGGAGTTGAAAATGAAGAAATGGGTATTGCCACTGATGATCGGCCTGACGTTCCAGGCCAGTGCCATGGCCAAGGAAGTCTTGTGGACTGCGCATATCAGCGCTGACGGCGAGATCCTGCGCGCCTCGCCGAACTGGATCGAAAAAGTGAAGCACACGGCACAAGACAACTACTTCAGCCAATACAAGGTGCTGGTCAACAAGGACGTCGTCGATCAGAACCCCGGATTCTGCTCGGCCTCGGCCATTGACGGCAGCACCGAGCAACGCCTGATGCACGGTCAAGCCCGGGTCATTGGCGTGCCAACCGTCGACGGTGGCGTCACGGTCAATACGCAGCTGGTCGATGTCAACGGGCCCAGCGGAAACAATTCGATGGAATTTCTTTTGATGTGTACGCGCTGAGTCGTTGCCAAAACCGGCTCGCCTGAAAGGGGCTCGTTATACTGTCGCCATCCCGGCTATTTCACCTCGACGTGTCCCTTTCGATGAAAACTTTATTCACAGCGCTGTTACTGCTGACCCTCACGGGTTGTTCCACTGGCCTGCGCATTGACCGCAGCCATCCCTCGGCCAACCAGGACGAACGTATCCAGTTCGTCGTCCTGCACTATACCAACGCCTCCCTGGAACGCTCCCTGGCGCTGCTCACCCATGGCGAGGTCAGCAGCCATTACCTGATTGGCGACGGCCCGGCCACGGTCTATCAATTGGTCGATGAAAGCCGCCGTGCCTGGCATGCCGGTGACAGCCAATGGCAAGGGCGTACCTGGCTGAACTCCAGCTCCATTGGTATCGAGATCGTCAACCCAGGCTTCGATACCACGCCCAGTGGTCGTGTCTGGTACCCGTACAGTGAAGCGCAAATTCAGTCCTTGATCGCGTTGCTCAAGGATATCGTCAAACGCAACAACATCGACCCGCGCCACATCATCGGCCATAGCGACATCGCGCCGCTGCGCAAACTCGACCCGGGGCCATTGTTCCCCTGGAAGCGCCTGGCTGACGCTGGGCTGGGGATTTGGCCAGAAGCCAATGCCGTCGCGCGCCAGCAAGCTTACTTCGAGGTCAACCCGCCCACCATCGGCTGGTATCAGCAGGAACTGGCACGTTTCGGCTACGCCATCGAGCAAACCGGCCAACTGGATGTTGCCACCCGTCATGTGATCGCAGCGTTCCAGATGCGTTTCCGGCCACAACGCTTTGACGGTACGCCCGATGCGCAGACGGCGGCCATGCTCCAGGTGCTTAACCGTATGCGCTGATGTTCGCCGAGTTCACTCGCTCCGCCAAACGGGCAGGCCAATCCGCTCTTCAGTTGCTATACCTTGTAGATCAACTGGATGCTGCCCATGTCGGCTTTGATAACCGCACTGCGCCAATTTTTTTACCGCCCCTGGATGCTGGCTTCATTGGCAGCGTTGGCCAGCGCCGCCGTGTTGCTGACCGCCAGCATCGGCATTGCCCTGCACCAGATGAAGCAGGGCGAGAGTGCGCAGATGAACGCCCAGGGCGAGCGCTTCCTGGACCGCCTGGAGCAGGTGTTCGGCCAGTTACGGGAGGGGGTTGATGATTTACAGTCACAGCCGCTGCGCGGTTGCAGCCCGGCCATGCTTTCGTTGTTGCAGCAGGTGGGTCTGGGCTCACGCTTCATTTATGAAGCGGCCTATGTCGACGCCAACGTCGCCTGCTCCAACCGGGGAGGTGCGAGGGCATTCGTGCCGACCCGCGCGCCGGATATCCAGGGGCCGACCTACAGCTATTGGCTGAATACCACCACCGAACCGAATGAGAATCTGGCCGCGCTGATGCTCGCTCGCGGCAACTTTCTGGTTTCTACCTCGCGTGGGCATCTGACCGACGTGGTCGATCTACCGCCGGGTGGCAGCCTGCTGGTGGTGCTGGACAACGGTACCCGGGCGATCCCGGTACTAGGACCGCCGCAGACCTGGCCACCGGCCAATAACTGGTCACCTTCCAGCTCCACTTTCCTGTACGAACTGCGTGATCGGCTGGTTTACCGCATGCCCACCAAGTCGCCGGACTACCAGCTGGTACTGATCGCCCCGCGCGCCAGCCTGCCGTTGCGCATGAACGGTATGCTCTGGCTGTTGTTCCCCGGGAGCGTGCTGGCGGCCTGCTGCATCGGCTGGCTGGTGCTGCAGCTGATTCTGCAGCGCCGCTCGATGAGCTCGGAGCTGCAGAACGCCCTGCGCCGAGGCGAACTGCAGGTGCTCTACCAACCGATCATGGAATTGGACAGCCGACGCTGCGTGGGTGCCGAAGCACTGGTGCGCTGGCGACGGCCGGATGGCACGCTGACCAGCCCGGATCTGTTCATTCCGCTGGCGGAAAACACCGGGCAGATTCGCCAGATTACCGATTTTGTCTTGCAGCGCGTATTGGAGCAGTTGGGTCAGCTGCTGCGTTCGCACCGCAACCTGTATATCTCCGTGAACCTGGCCGCCTGCGATGTGATGGTCCCGCGGATTGGCCGGGTGGCGGCTCGATTACTGGCGTTGCACCGGGTCGCGGCCAGCCAGATCGCCTTTGAGGTGACCGAGCGCGGTCTGATCGATGTCGTGGTGGCCCGCGACAATCTGCAGGCCCTGCGTTCAGTGGGGCATCAGGTGCTGATCGACGACTTTGGCACTGGCTATTGCAGCCTGGCTTATCTGCAGACCCTGCCGGTGGATTGCCTGAAGATCGACAAGGCCTTCATCGACGCGTTGGGCCACGACGCCGCCAGCAGCGGCGTGGCGCCACACATCATCCGCATGGCCCACGACCTGCATCTGCGGGTGATTGCGGAGGGTATCGAATGCGAGGCCCAGGCGGTGCTGCTCAATAGCGAAGGGGTCAATTACGGCCAGGGCTGGCTATTCGCCCATCCCCTCAATGCCCGCCAGTTCGTCGAGCTGGTGACGCGCGGGCGCCAGGTGCGGCGCCAGCGCATCGATGACGAGCCTTGATTGGCAGTGGGAGCGGCTTCAGCCGCGAACACCGGCAAAGCCGGTGCCATCCACCGCGTCGTTTGCTTCGCGGCTAAAGCCGCTCCCACTGTGTATGCGGCGCTCTGCGCGGCGGTCAAGTCGCAGCATGGATGCAGCGGACCCCTGGTAGGAGCGGCTTCAGCCGCGATCACCGGCAAAGCCGGTGCCATCCACCGCGTCGTTTGATTCGCGGCTAAAGCCGCTCCCACTGTGTATGCGGCGCTCTGCGCGGCGGTCAAGTCGCAGCATGGATGCAGCGGACCCTTGGTAGGAGCGGCTTCAGCCGCGAACACCGGCGAGGCCGGTGCCATACACCGCGTCGTTTGTTTCGCGGCTAAAGCCGCTCCTACAGGGACCCATACAGTTCAAGAAATCGATCAGACCGGCAAGGCCATGTAGAACTGCGTTCCCTCCCCCGGCCGGGAGAACACGCCCATCCGGCCACCATGCAGTTGCACGATTTCCTTGCACAACGCCAAGCCGAGTCCGGCGCCGCCTTTCTTGCGCCCAACCTGAACGAAGGGTTCGAAAATTCGCCCCTGCTGGCCATAGGCAATGCCTTCGCCATTGTCCTCGACACTGACGATCACCCGTTCCGCATGGCGCCGCGCGTGCAGGCGGATGCGCCCGCCGCTGGCGGTGTGGCGTATGGCGTTGTGCAGCAGGTTGTCGAGCACGCGGTCGAGCTGGGCGATATCGGCCTGGATCCGCGGCAGCGGCGGCTCCAGCGCCTTGATCAGCTCGATCTGCTTGTTTGCGGCCTGTTCGCCAAATCGCACCTGGGCTCGTTCCAGCAGTTCATCGATGGCGCAGGGTGCGAGGTCGAGCTTCTGCAGGCCACTCTGGTAGCGCGAGAAGTTGAGCAAATCGTTGATCAACTGGGTCAGGCGCTGCATTTCTTCGCCGATGGTTTCCAGCAGGTCGTTCTCTCGCGTCTCGACCGGAAACTTCACGCGTTCGCGCAACAGGCCGAAGGCCATGTGCATCCCGGTGACCGGCGTACGCAGTTCGTGCGAAGCGCGCAACACGAATTCGCTGCGCACGCGTTCGAAGGCGCGCTGCTCGGTCACATCATGCAGCACCATCACCGCACCCAGAATCGGCCCTTGCGGGTGGCTGACCGGGGTCAGGCTATAGGTCAGCAGGCGCGACTCTTCATCGACCTCGATGCTCAAGTCGTCGGGTGGGCGGTCCAGGTTGCCGCCTCGCAGTACCTGGCGCAGCTGTTGTTCCAGCTCGGGGCGCTGCAAGGCTTCGGCAAGGCCGCTGCCGACGCGACTGTTGCTCCAGCCAAGCTGACGCTGGGCAACAGGGTTGAGGTGTTCGAGGTGCCCTTGGCGGTCGATGATCAGCAGGCCATCGTCGATGCTGTCGAGTACTGCTTGCAGGCGTTGCTGGCCTGCGAGCAATTCATCGACGTTGGTGGCCTGATGTTTGCGCAGGGCGTCGGCCATCAGCCCGAAGCGGCGGGTGAGCTGGTTGAGCTCGACGGCCTGGGTCACCGGCAGGGTGACATCGAAGTCGCCTTTGCCGAGTTGATCCGCAGCCTTGGCCAGGGCCTCGATGGGGTGCCCGAAGCGCCGGGCGATGTTGTGTGCGGTGATGAACCCGAGAACCAGCACCACCAGGCCCATCAGGCCCAGCAGGCCGCTGACCAGCAAGGCGCGGTCGCGGGTTCGCTCTTCACTACGGGTGATGTGGTCGAGGGCTTGTTTGTGCGCGTCGATCAAGTCGGTGCGAACTTGATTGAAGGCCGCCCCCAGCGGCTGGTCGACGCCCAGGCTGCGGGCCGGTGCCGAGCTGTCACGGTAGGCCTGCAGAAAGGTCTGGTAGTTGCTGCTGGCCTTGCTGAAACCGCTGCGCTCGCCACCGCGCTCCAGGCCTTGATTAAGCTCGGTCTGGAAATTGTCCTGCAGCGTTTTCAGGTTTCCGGGCGCGGTCTCTTCGTCGAGCATCAGGGTCAGCTGTTCGCCGAGGTTCTGCCGCAGCTTGAGGCCGATTTCCAGGGCGTGGGTGGTCTCACGTACCGACTGTTGCTGCACGGTGGCCATCTGCAGCACGCTGAACAGACCTAGCATCAAGCCCAGCAGGGCGACTGTGACCAGCGCCGAGATGCTGAGAAAAAGCCGCGTGCGCAGCTTCATTTGCCATTTCATAAGTTGTACTGCTTACGCTTGCGATACAGGGTCGAGGCATCGATGCCCAGGGTCTTGGCAGCTTGGTCGAGGGTGTCGCTGGCCGCCAGCACGGCGCCGATATGCGCGCGCTCCAGTTCATCCAGGCTCAGTGCCGCGCCCACTCGAGGTGCGTTGCCGGCAGGTTGCTCGCCCATGCCCAGGTGGCTGACCTCCACGCGTTCCTGCGGGCAGATGATGCTCGCGCGCTCGACCACGTTGCGCAACTCGCGGATGTTGCCCGGCCAGCGGTAGTTGAGCAGCGCCGTGCGGGCTTCTTCGCTGAAGCCTCGGGCCGGACGCGAGTACTCCTTGACGAAGCGGGCCAGAAAACGGTCGGCCAGGGTCAGGATGTCTTCACTGCGCTCGCGCAACGGCGGCAGGTGCAGGGTGATGACGTTGAGGCGGTACAGCAGGTCTTCCCGGAAACGGCTTTCACGGACCATTTCTTCCAGGTTGAGGTTGGTTGCGGCGAGGATGCGCACGTCGGCGCGGCGGGTCACCGGGTCGCCGACCCGCTCGTACTCTTTATCCTGGATGAAGCGCAGCAGCTTGGGCTGCAAGGCCAGGGGGAAGTCGCCGATTTCGTCGAGGAACAGCGTACCGCCATCGGCCTGGCTGACGCGCCCCAAGGTGCTCTCGCTAGCGCCGGTGAAGGCGCCGCGGGTGTGGCCGAACAGCTCGCTTTCCATCAGTTCGGCGTTCAGCGACGGGCAGTTGATGGTCACGCAAGCTTTGCGCGCGCGCTTGCTCCAGCTGTGAATGGCGCGGGCCAGTTCGCCTTTACCCGTGCCCGATTCCCCGAGGATGAGGATGTTGGCGTCAGTGGTGGCCACCTGCCGTGCGGTCTCCAGCACCACCATCATCGCCGGGCTGTGCGAGTCGAGGCCGTCCTTGGGCTTGCGGACTTCACCTTCCAGCGCTTCCAGTCGCGCCGACAACTGGCGCACCTCAAGCTGTTTGGAAGTGGCCAGGCGCAGCTGGTCGGGGCTGCAGGGCTTTACCAGGTAGTCGGCGGCGCCGGCCTGGATGGCATCGACCGCCGTATCGATCGCCGAATGCGCGGTGACGATGACCACGCGCATCCATGGGGCTTGAATACGCATCTGGGCCAATACATCCAGGCCGTTGTCCTCGCCCAGGCGCAAGTCGAGGAAGCACAGGTCGAACACCTGGCGCTGCAACAAGGCTTCCGCCTGCGCGGCACTGTTGGCCGTAGCGACGCTATAGCCTTCATCTTCGAGGCAGTAACGGAAGGTGCGCAGGATCGCGGACTCGTCATCCACCAGCAGAATGCGGCCTTGGTTGTCCTGGGCTGATTCCATTTGCTGCGCTCCTTAGGATAGATCTTCAATTAGTGTGGGAAAAATCGGGCAAGTTGCATGGTCAATTCTGAAGGATTCTGTCCTTTGCATGCTAGCCAATGGCCAATTTTTGCCCGACCCCCTGATTTCTCGATGATTTTGTTAGAGCAGTGGGGTGGCACATTGGTTGCGACTATTTTCAGATTTTGCCTACAAAAGGAGTGCTGTCATGCCCTTTTCCATTCAAACAGCTGTATTGACCTTCAGCCTGCTGTCCGTTTGCGCACCTGCATTGGCCGATCAGGTACAGGACGCACGCCTGGAAGGGTCACTGCAAACGGCGTTGGCGCTCAACCGCATGCTCAATCCGTTTCGTATCGAGGTCGTGGTCAAGGAGCAGCGGGCACGCCTGAGCGGCGAAGTGGAGAACGAGGTCGAGCGGCAGTTGGCCGAGCATGTGGCCCAGGCCACCCGAGGCATCGAACAGGTCGACAATCAGCTGCGGGTCAATCCTGGCCTGGTCGAGCGCCCGCTTGAACTGCGCGCCTACGCCCAACGCCTGGAGGATGCCACGCTGGCTTCGGTCATCCGTGCGCGATTGCTGTGGAGCCGCACCACCGAAAAGGCATCCATCGAGGTGCAGAGCAGTGAAGGCGTGGTGACCCTGCGCGGCAAGGTGGACAGCGCCGAGGCCAAGGAACTTGCAGGTGTCGTGGCGCGCACCACCGAGGGCGTGCACCTGGTCAACAACCTGGTCAGCCTGGACACCGCCGCCATGGCCAAGGCCCGGGAGAACCCAGTGGGTGCCCCGACAGGGCCGCAGCCCAGTGACAGCTGGGTGGTCGACAAGATTCAGAACAGCTACCGCTTCAGCCGTAACCTTGATGGCTTGAACATCAAGGTTGCCAGTACCGAGGGCATGGTGCGGCTGTCAGGAGAAGTGGTCAGCAGCGAGCAGAAAACCATCGCGGTGGAGATCGCGCGGCAAATCATCGGGGTACGGGGTGTGGACGCCGACTTGCTGAAAGTGGCGACGAAGGTCGAAGGATGATTCGTGCATTTCGCACGACGTCCAAGGGGGCATCGTGCAGGATACGTCCTCACCCGACTGTGCGTTATTGCTTAACTCATTGATTTATAAGGATTTTATCTTGCGTTAAAAGCTGGCATGCAGGCTGCAATTACCTGTTCAGGTTTGAATAGAAAAATTACAGCAGGAGAAGCCGGCATGAACCGCCCATCCGTCAACCGCTCGCAAGCTGCCGCACTGCCCCTGCGCTCGTTCCTGTTGCTTGGAATGGCGCTGCTGCTGACTTTGGCCGCCGGCCTCTTTTATCACAGCTTGCAGACCGCGCGACTGGCCGAGCAGGTTGCAGCGCAGACCGCGCTGCTGACGCAGATTCAGGCGACCCGTGCCAATACATTGGTCAGGGCAGCGGAACCTCTGCCCTCGGCCAATACCTCTCCGGCCACCGTTGAAAACGTCGTACCTCAGCAACGCTGGGTGTTCTAGACGCTGCTGTATGACACCGACCGGATCGATTTCGAAAAAGAAAGGAGAAGCATCATGCTGAGTTGGGCTATCACTTTCCTCATCATCGCCATCATTGCCGCCGTACTGGGCTTCGGTGGTATCGCTGGCGCCGCTACGGGTATCGCGAAGATCCTGTTCATTGTCTTCCTGGTCCTGTTCGTCGCTTCCTTCTTCTTTGGACGTGGTCGAGGTTGAAGATGAGCAGGAAGCTTTGCAAAGCCATCGCTGCCGGCCTGCTGTTGGCCGGTAGTGCGGCAGCAATGGCGGCCAATGACGGCCAGGTCCGAGTCGATCAACTGCTCGGCTCGGACCCTGAGTACCGGGAAACATGGCAGGACGCGATCAAAGGCGAGGAACGTCTTCCCGACTGGGTGATCAATCTGACGGGCAGCTCCCAGGAGCAGATGTCGGCGGTAACCGAAGATGGGGATAGATACCTGGTCGGTCCACTGTGCGAGTCCCAGGGCAACTGCACCTACAAGCGTCTGATCGTGGCATTCAGCTGGGACAAGGATGACGCTTACGGGATGCTCGTGGAAGTGCCTGAAGGGTTGCCGAGCGACAAGTCGCCAACCCGTCACGCCCAGTATCGCTGGCTCGGTGAGCCGGATGATGGCATGAAGGCCATGCTGCAGGAGCAACTCAAGCGCGACCCCAAGTGGTATTGAGGGTTACGGACAGATGGTCGCGCACTGTCATTTAATAGAAGCGGAACCTTTCTATATTTCTCGCTTCTATGATGCGCCGCCCCGAGGAGGGGTGGCACATGACCAAGGGGCCGGGCTGTTCTGATTGTTGCAGGATCGGAGTGGCCTAGGGGTACAGGGAGTGCCCCCAGGATTGGGCCGGGTCAGGAAAGGCAGAATCGGAAGTTTCAGGTCAGGGGTGTGATTTCCTACAGCAACCAGGCCTGGCTTCCGAGGTGCCATCTTCTCTTTATCTCCCCACCTTTCAAGAAAAATCGCTCGAGACACATTTTGTCTCGACCGTACATCAACTTTTTTTCGTCCCGCCCGAAGCTGGTACAAGTGGCATTTCAGCCATTCGGATTGTCGAACAAGCCATTCGCAGACACTTCTGAGTACGGCCAAATCTGCCTAAAACTGGCGCTTTGGACTTGTTCGGGTTTCCGAACGTTATAAATCAATGACTTGCGGTTGCCCCAATTTGATGCAGATAAGTATGCAGTTTCGGCATGGGGTATACGCTTCCGGCATTAGATTTCATCCTGTGCCATCGCAATAGTTGCCGCCTTTTCGCTGGCCCGAGCGCCCTGTCGCTCGCTCGCGGTGTCCTTACATGAGGTCTCCGGACGGAAGCCCAAAGCTCCCCGTGACGTTGCCAACGGCTCTGTTACGCGCTTTTCCGGTCGGTGCCCGTGACCACTAGAACAAAGGGTAAAGACATGAAGAAGGCAAAACTGAGCCTCGCCTGGCAGATCGTCATCGGTCTGGTCCTGGGCGTTGCAATCGGCGCGCTACTGAACCATTTCAGTGCGGAGAAGGCCTGGTGGATCAGTAACGTCCTCCAACCCGCCGGTGACATCTTCATTCGCCTGATCAAGATGATCGTCGTCCCGATCGTGATTTCGTCGCTGATCGTGGGCATCGCCGGGGTAGGCGACGCGAAGAAACTGGGCAGCATTGGCCTGAAGACCATCATCTACTTCGAGGTGGTGACCACCATCGCCATCGTCGTCGGCCTGGTGTTGGCCAACCTGTTCCACCCGGGTGCCGGCATCGACATGAGTACCCTGGGTACCGTCGACATCTCCAAGTACCAGGCGACTGCCGCAGAGGTTCAGCATGAGCACGCGTTCATCGAGACCCTGCTCAACCTGATCCCGTCGAACATCTTCGCAGCGCTGATGCGCGGTGAAATGCTGCCGATCATCTTCTTCTCGGTGCTGTTCGGCCTGGGCCTGTCGAGCCTGCAGGCCGACCTGCGCGAGCCGCTGGTGCGTACCTTCCAGGGCGTGTCGGAGACCATGTTCAAGGTCACCCACATGATCATGAACTACGCCCCGATCGGCGTGTTCGCCCTGATCGCGGTGACCGTCGCCAACTTCGGCTTCAGCTCGCTGCTGCCGCTGGCCAAGCTGGTACTGCTGGTGTACTTCGCCATCGCCTTCTTCGCCTTCATGGTGCTGGGCCTGGTGGCGCGCCTGTTCGGCTTCTCGGTGATCAAGATCATGCGCATCATGAAAGATGAGCTGATCCTCGCCTACTCCACCTCCAGCTCCGAAACCGTGCTGCCGCGCGTGATCGAGAAGATGGAAAAGTACGGTGCGCCGAAGTCGATCTGCTCGTTCGTGGTGCCGACCGGCTACTCGTTCAACCTCGACGGCTCGACCCTGTACCAGAGCATCGCGGCGATCTTCATCGCCCAGCTGTACGGCATCGACCTGTCCTGGAGCCAGCAGCTGCTGCTGGTACTGACCCTGATGGTCACCTCCAAGGGTATTGCCGGTGTACCGGGCGTATCGTTCGTGGTGCTGCTGGCAACCCTGGGCAGCGTAGGCATCCCGCTGGAAGGCCTGGCCTTCATCGCCGGTGTCGACCGCATCATGGACATGGCGCGTACCGCCCTGAACGTGATCGGCAACGCCCTGGCAGCGCTGGTGATCGCGCGTTGGGAAGGCATGTACGACGCTGCCAAAGGCGAGAAGTACTACGCCTCGCTGATGGCGGACAAGAAGCAAGCGGCCGTGGTTGGCGAAACCGCCAAGCGCTGAGCCTGACCTGCTGAACAAAAAACCCCGACTCGTCGGGGTTTTTTGTTGTCTGTGACATGGCTCTGGCTTTTCGCTGACCTCTGTGGGAGCGGGCTTGCCCGCGAACACCGGCGAAGCCGGTGCCATCTACCGAGGTGCTTGCTTCGCGGGCAAGCCCGCTCCCACAGAGTCTTGCGTCAGCCCTGGGTCTCCAGCCAACCTTCTCGATACGCTATCATTCGGGCATTTTTCACGGGGGTATACGCGGATGCTCAACGGCCTTTGGCTCGGCTTTTTCCTGGTGGCGGCCGTTTCCGCCCTGGCCCAATGGCTGATCGGTGGCAACGCCGGCATCTTCGCCGCGATGGTCGAGAGCATCTTCGCCATGGCCAAGCTGTCGGTGGAGGTGATGATCCTGCTGTTCGGCACCCTGACGCTGTGGCTGGGCTTTCTCAAGATCGCTGAAAAGGCCGGCATCGTCGAATGGCTGGCCAAGGTCCTCGGCCCGCTGTTCGCCCGGCTGATGCCGGAAGTGCCGCCCGGCCACCCGGCGCTGGGGCTGATCACCATGAACTTCGCCGCCAATGGCCTGGGTCTGGACAATGCCGCCACGCCCATCGGCCTGAAGGCCATGCGCGCGCTGCAGGAACTCAACCCCAGCAGCACCACGGCGAGCAATGCGCAGATCCTGTTTCTGGTGCTCAACGCCTCATCACTGACGCTGCTGCCAGTGACCATCTTCATGTACCGAGCCCAGCAAGGCGCCACCGACCCGACCCTGGTGTTCCTGCCAATCCTTCTTGCCACCAGCGCCTCGACCCTGGTCGGCCTGCTGTCGGTGGCGGTGATGCAGCGCCTGCGGTTGTGGGACCCGGTGGTGCTCGCCTACATGATCCCCGGCGCGCTGCTGCTCGGTGGCTTCATGGCCTTCCTCGGCACCCTGTCGGCCGCTGCGCTGGCCAGCCTGTCATCGATACTCGGCAACCTCACGCTGTTCGGCGTGATCATGTTGTTCCTGGTGATCGGCGCATTGAAGCGGGTGAAGGTGTACGAGGCCTTTGTCGAAGGTGCCAAGGAAGGTTTCGACGTGGCCAAGAGCCTGTTGCCCTACCTGGTGGCGATGCTGGTGGCCGTGGGTGTGCTGCGTGCTTCCGGCGCCCTGGAGCTGGCGTTGGACGGCATTCGCCATGCGGTGAACTGGCTGGGCATGGATACCCGCTTCGTCGAGGGCCTGCCGACCGCGCTGGTCAAACCATTCTCCGGCAGTGCGGCGCGGGCCATGCTGATCGAGACCATGCAGACCCATGGCGTGGACAGCTTCCCGGCGCTGGTCGCTGCCACCGTGCAGGGCAGCACCGAGACTACCTTCTACGTGCTGGCGGTTTACTTTGGCGCTGTCGGCATACAGCGTGTGCGTCACGCCGTTGGCTGCGCCCTGTTGGCCGAGCTGTCCGGCGTGATCGCGGCGATTCTGGTCTGCTACTGGTTCTTCGCCTGAGCCTGAGCGCTCTGCGCCACGGTCCAGTTCACCACCTGCCCGGCCAGTTGATCGCTGGCCGCGCCAAAACCGGCAACCACGGCTGATACCTGTGTATCGGTCAACGGCTGGCGCACCTCGAAGCGCTTGCTGGCGAGAATGCGCTGGCTGCGCCCTTGGACAAGCCGCGCGTCATAGCGGATCAGCACTTCCACGGCGCCGCCAGCGCGATACTCACTCTGGAACGCCTGCAGCTCGCCCGCCAGCTCATAGTCGGCCTGCAGGTTGCTGTCGTCGGCGCTCAGGCGTTGCACGCGGCCGTCACGCTGGAAACCATCGAGCAGGCGGTTGCGCACCAGCAGCGGCACCGGGTCGCTCCAGCGCGCGCCTTGGTAGCTGCTGAGCACATTTCCCTGGGGGATCACGGCGATGCGCGGCCCGGCCAGGGTCTCGCTGGCCAGGGGCTTGTTCAGGCGCAGCGACCAGTCCACCGGCGTGGCGCTGTGGCTGGCCTGGTTGACCGGCAGGCGGTAGATATCCACAGGCTCGCTCTGCGGCAGGATCGAGCAGGCGCCGGTCAGGCTCAGCGCGGCCGCCAGGGCCAGCAGGCGCAGCGAGGGTTTCATGGCTGGAACTCCTTGTTGTTGTCGCGGCCGAGCAGGTAGCCGCTCGGGTCGGCCTCCAGGCGCCGGGAGATACCCTTGAGTGAATTGAGCGTTTCGCGCAGCTCGCGGATGGCCGGGGTCAGCTGATTGAGGCCTTGCGCGCCGTCGTCGATGGACTGGCGATTGTCGTTGAGCAGGCTGTTGATGGTCGCCGCGCTGTCGGCCAGCGACTGCATGGCCTGCTCGGCGCTGCCGATGGCCTGCTTGCCCTGGGTGCCGAGCAGGCCGTTGGCGTTACGCATCAATGCCTGGGTTTCGGCCAAGGTGGCGTTGGCCTGCTTGCCGACCTGGGCCAGCTGCTCGATGGCATCGGAGATACCGCCCTTCTTGCTGGCGAACGCCCCGGTAGTCTGCTCCAGGTTGGCCAGGGTGTTGCTCAGCCGGTCGATATTGCTGGTCGAGAACATCTGGTTGGCGTTGTGCAGCAGCAGGTTGATGTTGGTCACCAGGTCGCTGCTGTCATTGAGCAGCTGCGAGATCGGCGACGGTGAGGCGATGATCACCGGCAGCTTGCCGTCCTTGCCCTTGAGCTCTGGGCTTTGCGGGGTGCCGCCGCTGAGCTGGATGAACGAGTTGCCGGTGACGCCGGCCAGGGTCAGCTTGGCCTGGGTGTCTTCTTTGACCGGCGTGTCGCCGCTCAGACGCACCCGGGCCAACACCCGGCGTGGGTCCTTGGGGTCCAGGCGCAGGGTGGAGACGTCACCCACCTTGATGCCGTTGTATTGCACCGGGCTGCCGCGCGACAGGCCCGAGACGGCTTCGTTGAAGACCACTTCGTAATCCTTGAAGGCATCGTCGACGCTGGACTTGGTCAGCCACAGGCCGAACAGCATGGCGCCGACCACCACCAGCACGGTGACCAGGCCGATGAGAACGTGATGAGCTCGGGTTTCCATTGTTCAGCGCTCCTGCCCGGCACGGGTGGCGGCGTGCTCGGCCGCCCGCCCGCGTGGGCCATGAAAGTATTCGTGGATCCACGGGTCGTCTGTCTGTTCGACTTCGGCCAGGGGGCCGGCCACCAGCACCTTCTTCTGCGACAGCACGGCAATGCGGTCGGTGATGGTGTACAGAGTGTCCAGGTCGTGGGTGATGAGGAACACGCTCAGGCCGAGGGCATCGCGCAGAGTGAGGATCAATTGGTCGAAGGCTGCGGCGCCGATCGGGTCGAGGCCGGCGGTGGGCTCGTCGAGGAACAGGATGTCCGGGTCCAGGGCCAGCGCACGGGCCAGCGCCGCGCGCTTGATCATGCCGCCGGACAGCGACGAGGGGTATTTGTCGGCGGCGGAAATCGGCAGCCCGGCCAGGGCCAGCTTTACCCCGGCCAGGTGCTCGGCATCGGCACGTGAAAGCCCCGCATGCTCGATCAACGGCAGTGCGACGTTCTCGGTAACGGTCAGCGACGAGAACAGGGCGCCCTTCTGGAACAGCACGCCGAAGCGCCGCTCGACCAGCGAGCGCTGTTCTTCGCGCAGGCCTGCCAGGTCCTCGCCGAACACCTTGATCTGCCCTTCGTTCGGCCGCCGCAGGCCGATGATGCTGCGCAGCAGTACCGACTTGCCGCTGCCGGACCCACCGACCACGGCGAGGATTTCGCCGCGGTACAGCTCGAGGTCGAGATTCTCGTGCACGCTCTGGCTGCCGAAGCGGTTGCAGATACCGCGCGCCTCTATCACCGCTTCCCGGCCACTCACCAGCCCATCTCCATGCAGAACAGCGCCGCCACCGCATCCAGCACGATGACCACGAAGATCGACTGGACCACACTGGAAGTGGTGTGGGCGCCGACCGATTCGGCGCTGCCGCTGACCTTGAAGCCTTCCAGGCAACCGATGGCGGCGATCAGGAAGGCGAAGAACGGGGCCTTGGCCAGGCCGACGATGAAGTGCTGCACGCCAATGTCGCTTTGCAGCAGCGAGAGGAACATGGCTGGTGAGATATCCAGGCTCAGCGCGCACACCACCGCGCCGCCGACGATGCCGCAGATCATCGCGACGAACGTCAGCAGCGGCAGCGAAATCAGCAGCGCCAGCACTCTTGGCACCACCAGCAGTTCGATCGGATTCAGCCCCAGGGTGCGGATCGCGTCGATTTCTTCGTTGGCCTTCATCGAGCCGATCTGCGCGGTGAAAGCGCTGGCCGTGCGGCCGGCCATGAGAATTGCGGTCAGCAGCACGGCGAATTCACGCAAGAACGAGAACGCCACCAGGTCGACGGTGAACACCGTCGCGCCGAAGTCGGCCAGCACCGTGGCACCAAGGAAGGCCACCACCGCGCCCACCAGAAACGTCAGCAGCGCCACGATCGGTGCGGCGTCCAGGCCGGTCTGTTCGATGTGCGAGACCACCGGCGTGACCCGCCAGCGGTGCGGTTGCAGGGCACGGCGCAGCAGGGTTTCCAGGATCAGGCCGACGAAGCCGAGCAGCTGCAGGGTATCTCGCCACAGAGTATTGACGGCACGGCCAATGCGTTCGAGCAGCAGGAGCAGCACATGGCGCTCGGGTTCCTTGACCGGGATGCAGTAGTCCTGCACCGAGCAGTAGACGTTCTTGAGCAAGGCGCGGCTGGCATCGGGCAAGTCATTGGTGCAATGCGACAGGCGCTCGGTGCCGAGCAACTCGGCCAGCAACGAAGCGCCGGCGGTGTCGAGGCGGCCCAGTTGGCTGAGGTCGGCCACCGCGTCGGCGCCGTACTGCATGCGCAGGCGCTCACTGTCGCGCTTGAGGCTGGCGTAGTGCAGCAGGGTCCAGTCACCGGCAATGCGCAGGCAGGCCGGTTGGCTGCTGGTGTCCAGGGTGGCGCTGGGCGTGGTCATAGGCTCCATGCATCTGACTGGCGTAGAGGCTGATCATAGCGCAGCAGGCATGCAGCGGTTTGTTGAAAATGTGCTGTCCCTGTGGGAGTGGCGGTGCGGCGATCCGACTTGCCCCGCGAAGCAGGCACCGCGCTGGATGGCACGGGCTTCGCCCGTGTTCGCGGGACAAGCCCGCTCCCACAGGGATCGCATGCCGCCTGAGGCATTTCGCCGGTAGGAGCGGATTCATCCGCGAAGCAGGCACCGCGGTATATGGCACGGGCTACGCCCGTGTTCGCGGCTAAAGCCGCTCCCACAGCTTAATCCGCGCAGCTTTTTAAGTTTTGTGGAAGACAGTTGCTCCCTCAGAGCATGCAGCGCCTCATTTCGCGACCGCGTCATCCACCACCTTGAAGCGCAGCACACCGATCACCTGGCCATCCTCGGTCAACACCCGCACCTGCCATTTGCCCACCGGGTTCGGCGGGAAGTTCTGCTTGTGGGTCCAGGCGCGGTAGCCTTCCTTGCGCCCGCCATGGATATCCAGGGCAATGCGGTCGACTTCCTTCCCGTCCTTCTGCCACACGTGGTAGATGCGCTCGTTGAGGCCGCGCGGTGCATTGATCGCGGTATAGGCATACAGGCCGCTGCTGCGGATGCGGCTGGCGGCGATCTCGTCCAGCGAGTCGCCGGGCTGGCGGTTGATCACTTCGGTGCTGACCGCCACCTCGGTCATCCACAGGGTCGCTGGCGGCACCCAGGAGCGCAGCAACCAACCGCCGCCGCCGACGGCCAGGGTCACCAGAACCAAGGCCACACCCCGGCGCCAAGTGTTGATCGGGAAACTGCTGGCAAGGCTTGGGAACGACAACACCATGGCGGCGATCAGCGCCAGCTTGAAGCTTTGCGCGGTGGTCAGGTGGAGAATGATCGGCAGTGCGGTCAGCAAGGCGGCGAACAACGTCAGGGTATGCAGCGCCAGGAACAGCCAACGCCGAGGGGCCAGCCATTTGTAATACAGAGGGTCGACGATAGAAACCAGGCCGGCGCCCGCCAGCAGGCCAGTGAACACCAGTTGGCCGCTGTTCCAGGTGGTGGTGATGAAAAAGAACGGGAGGACGAAGAACAGGCTTTCCTGGTGGATCATCTGCGTCGCGTAACGCAGCAGCGGTTGTGGGATCTCGCGCTTGAATGTGCGGGCGAACAGGCCGGTGAGGGTGTTCTCGAACATCAGCCAGACCCAGCTGATCAGCATGAGGACGGCGACCCAACTGGCCAGGCTGGCCTGGCGGTCGACCAGGATGAAGCTGCCGATTCCGGAGAGAAAACCGCCGAGCGCGATGACGCCGGGGTAGCGTTTGAGCAGCTCGATGATGCGCTGGACGATGTGGGGGATTGGGGGCATTAGGTCTGCAACAGAGTGGTGGGGTGACTGTGCCGGCCCTTTCGCGGGGCAAGCCCGCTCCCACAGGATTTATGTTGATCACACAATCTGTGGGAGCGGGCTTGTCCCGCGAAAGGGCCGGTACTGACGAAGGATACCGCCGAATCACCGCTCCCGTGTAGCACCGCTGGGCCGCTCTGGTGGGTGACGGCGCCGTATCAGCAACCCTGCAGCCAGTACCACACCAGCTAGCAATGCAATCAGCCCATACAGCTCGTCATACCCCAGCAATGGCTTCTCGATCCGCAGATACCCCTCGTCCTTGAGCAATTCCTTCAATGCATCGTTGGCCTGCTCCAGGCTGACCTGGCGTAGCTGCCGCGTCGGGCTGGCAAAGCGCCCATTGTTGTAGTCGTTCAGCGCCCCCCAGTAATAGTCGGCCAACGCGCTGTTGCCCTGGGTGCTCCAGCTCTCCTTGGCAACGGCGGCGTCCTTGATGCGGGCGAAGGTATCGGCATCGAGGCCTTCCTTGCGCAGGTGGTCGAACAGCTGTTGCATCACCTTGACTGCCTTGTCGATGTCGTCGCGCTCAAGGTCGGCGTTCATGCTCAGCATGCCGCTGTCGCCAAAGCTTTCACGCTGCACCGAGGGGCCGTAGGACAGGCCGTTGCGCAACCGCAACTGGTCGTACAAGGCCCAGTCCAGGTAGCGCGAAAGCAGGTCGAGGGTCGGCTGGTGATCGTTGTCCAGTACCGGTTCGATGAACAGCCAGTGCAGTTTGACGCTGTCGCCCAGTACCCCGCGAGTCAGGTCGCGGCGTTGCTCGGCCTGTTGGCTGATGCTGTCGAGGTTGCGCCGTTCCTCCGGCTCGGTGGCGGGCAGCTCGCCAAAGGTACGGTCCAGGTAGGCCGGCAGCAGGCGGTCGAGGCCGCCGACCACGATCAGGGTCATGTTGTTGGCGGCATACCAGCGATCACGCAGGGCCTGCACCTGCTCCAGAGTCATGTCGTCGAGGTTGGAGCGCTCCGGGCATTTCAGGCCGAGCTCGGTCGCCAGCTGAGCGCTGGCCGGATGGCCGATGTCCTGGCGGTCGAGCCAGCGTTGCAAGTGGCCGTAATGGCCGCCATCTTCGCGTTCGATGATGCGTTTGGCGGTGGCCAGCGCCTTGGCGTCGATACGGGTATCGCGGATCACCGCCAGCAGCAGGTCGAGGACTTTGCGCTGATTGCGCGCCGGGGCTTCGATGACGAAGGTAGTGTCGGCGCTGCTGGTGTACGCATTCCATTCGCCGCCCAGGGCCTGCAGACGTTCTTCCAGGCCGCCCTCGCCGGTTTCGTCGATGCCGCTGAACAGCAAATGTTCGAGCAAGTGCGGCAGCTCTTTCTGCTCGCAGTCGAAATCGTCCAGGCCCACCCCGACGACCAGGCGGATCGCCACGTGGTCACGTTCATAGCCGGATTTGAGGATCACCTGCAGGCCATTGGGCAACAGGTAGCCTTCGACCCGCGAGCGATCCAGGGCGTGGGAGGTCAGGCTGCAGATCAGCAGGCAAACGAATGTCAGGCAACGCATGGGCGAGCTTGGGTCTCCAGGTGTGCGAGATCAGGGCTGGCGGGCTTCATCCGGTACCGTATCGAGCATCAGCCCGCCGGTGTCCGTGCCGCCCAGTACCACATAGGCACTGCTGCAGAACAAAGAGTTCAACCGCTTCATGTCGGCGATCAGCTCCAAGTGTAGCGAACTCGTTTCGATACTTTGCACTACCTTGCGCTGCAAACGGCTGACGTGGGCGTGGGCCAGGCGCCGTTCCTGCGCGCGGAAACGGCGTTTTTCGCGTAGGAGCAAGTGTGCGCTCTCAGGGTCGGCGCTGAGGAACACCGACAGGCCCAGGCGCAGGTTGGACAGCAACTGCTCCTGCAGGCCGGTGAGCTCCTCCAGGCCGACCTGGGAAAACTCCCGGCGCTGGCTGGTCTTCTGCTGCTGCACCTTGCGCAGCATGCGTTCGATCAGGTCGCCGGCCAGCTTGAGGTTGATCGCCAACTCGATGATTTCGGCCCAGCGTCGGTTCTCCTGATCGCTCAGGTCTTCCCGCGCCATCTGCGCCAGGTACAGCTTGATCGCGTTGTAGAGCGCTTCGGCGTCCTCGCTCAGGGCGCGGACTTGCTGGGGCAAAGCGGTCTGGGTGCCGCGCAGGGCATTGAGCATGGCTTCGAGCAGGCTGTCGACGATGTCGCCCAGGCGCAGGGTTTCGCGGGCGGCGTTGGCCAGGGCCAGGCTTGGCGTGGTAAGTGCCGAGGGGTCGAGGTGGCGCGCGCGCACCTGGCCGTTGCCGTTTTCGCGCTCGGGCAGCAGGCTGTTGCACAGCCGGCCCATGAGTTTGACCGTGGGCAGCATGATCAGGCAGCGCAGGGTGTTATAGAGCAGGTGGAAGCCGATCACCAGTTCCTGCGGGCTGAAGCTCAGCGAGTCCATCCACTCGACCAGCGGGTGCAGCACGGGAATGATCAGCAGCAGGCCGATCAGCTTGTACAGCAGGCTGCCCAATGCCACGCGCCGCCCGGCAGCGTTCTGCATGCTGGTGCTGATGAATGCCAGAAGCCCGCTGCCGATGTTGGCGCCGACCACCAGGCCGATGGCCACCGGCAGGCTGATCACTTCAGCGCCGGCCAGGGTGGCGGTGAGCAACACCGCCGCCAGGCTGGAATAGGAAACCATGGCGAACAATGCGCCAACCAAGGCATCGAGCAGGATGTCGCCAGTCAGTGAGGCGAACAGCACTTTTACACCCTGGGCATGGGTGATCGGCGTGGCGGCCTGCACGATCAGCTCCAGCGCCAGGATGATCAGGCCCAGGCCGATACCGACGCGGCCCAGCTGGCCAGCGCGTGTCTGCTTGCGTGACAGAAAGAAGATCACCCCGAGAAACAGCAGCAGCGGCGACAGCCACGACAGGTCGAGGGTCAGCACCCTGGCCATCAGCGCGGTACCCACGTCGGCGCCGAGCATGATCGCCAGCGCCGGGGTCATGGCCATCAGGCCCTGGCCGACGAATGAAGTGACCAGCATGGCGGTGGCGTTGCTGCTCTGTACCACGGCGGTGACCACGATGCCGGCAATGAACGCCAGCGGCCGGCGGTTCATGTTCTGGCTGAGGACCCGGCGCAGGTTGGAGCCGAACACCCGCAGGATGCCGGTACGGACGATGTGCGTGCCCCACACCAGCAATGCCACGGCGGAGAGCAGGTTGAGCAGGGTCAACATGGTGTAGCCCCCCTTTCTAATTCTGGGCTTCAGCAGCGAAGCCAATGGGTGAAGCGGCAAGCCTGGCCCGGGGGTGGGTGTTTTTAATCCAGTGCTTACTCAAGCTGTAGTTGTTTTGCGCAGCTCATGCCAGCTTGGCATGCCTGGCGGGCGTTTGAAACAAACTTGTCATGAAACCCTGGCCATGAAAAAGGGCCCCGAAGGGCCCTCTCGCTGCGCTCCAGGTACTTACTGACCCGGAATGTCCTTGCGCAGTTTCACCGGGTCGTGTTCCTTGCCGTCCTTGCGCGCCATGGCGGTGCGCATGCGGATGTTGATGGCCTCGACCGCCAGCGAGAACGCCATGGCGAAGTAGACGTAGCCCTTCGGCACGTGCACATCGAACGATTCGGCGATCAGCACGGTACCTACGACGATCAGGAACGAAAGCGCAAGCATCTTCAGCGAAGGGTGCTTGTCGATGAAGTTGCTGATGGCCCCGGCGCAGAGCATCATCACCAGCACCGCGACGACGATCGCGGCGATCATCACCGGCACGTGCGAGACCATGCCCACCGCGGTGATCACCGAGTCCAGGGAGAACACGATGTCGATGATGGCGATCTGGATGATGGTGTAGAAGAACTTGCCGCCCGCGCCTTTCGGCTCATCGGGATTCTCGTCTTCACCTTCCAGGCCGTGGTAGATCTCCTGCGAGCTTTTCCACAGCAAGAACAGGCCACCGAAGAACAGGATCAGATCGCGACCCGAGATGCCCTGGCCGAAAACCACGAACAGGTCAGCGGTAAGGCGCATGACCCAGGTGATCGACAGCAGCAGCATGATGCGGGTGACCATGGCCAGGGCCAGGCCGAAGATCCGGGTGCGCGGCTGCATGTGCTTGGGCATGCGGCTGACCAGAATCGAGATCATGATGATGTTGTCGATGCCGAGCACGATCTCAAGCGCGGTGAGGGTGAAAAAGGCAACCCAGATTTCCGGGCTGGTCAGCCATTCCATGTGTCTTCCTTCGAACGGTAATGGCAAAGCGCCCAAGTATGGGCGCTTCGCGTTTGCGGTGGTGCGTGTTTATTAAAGACTACTGAACAACGGGAAAATGCCCATCAGCAATGCGGCGGCCATTATGCACATGCACACCAGTACTGCCCACTTGAGGGTGAAGCGCTGGTGGTCGCCGAATTCGATGCCGGCCAATGCCACCAGCAGGTAGGTGGAGGGTACCAGCGGGCTCAGCAGGTGAACCGGCTGCCCGACGATCGACGCCCGGGCCATTTCCACCGGGCTGATGCCGTAGTGGCTGGCGGCCTCCGCCAGCACCGGCAGCACGCCGTAGTAGAAGGCATCGTTGGACATGAAGAAGGTGAACGGCATGCTCACGATCGCGGTAATTACCGCAAGGTATGGCCCCAGTGCTTCAGGAATGACCGCCAGCAGGCTCTTGGACATGGCTTCGACCATGCCGGTGCCCGACAGGATGCCGGTGAAGATACCGGCGGCGAAGATCAACCCGGTCACGGCCAGCACGCTGCCGGCATGGGCGGCGATACGGTCCTTTTGCTGCTGCAGGCACGGGTAGTTGACGATCATGGCGATACTGAAGGCGATCATGAACAGCACTGGCAGTGGCAGCAAGCCGGCGATCAGCGCAACCATCAGCACGGCGGTTAGCGCACCGTTGAACCACAGCAGTTTTGGGCGGCGCGCTTCGGGGAACTGCGACACGCTGATTTCGCTGTGGTCGATGTCATCGGTCGGCAGGTGCAGCTCGCCCAGGCGGGCACGTTCACGTTTGCCGTACATGTAGGCGATGGCCAGGATCGCCAGCACGCCGAAGACCATGGCCGGGATCATCGGCACGAAAATGTCCGACGGGTCCACGTGCAGGGCGCTGGCGGCACGGGCAGTCGGCCCGCCCCACGGGGTCATGTTCATCACCCCGCCGGCGAGGATGATCAGGCCGGCCATGATTCGCGGGCTCATGCCCAGGCGGCTGTACAGCGGCAGCATGGCAGCGCAGCAGATCATGTAGGTAGTGGCGCCGTCACCGTCGAGCGATACCACCAGGGCCAGCACGGCGGTGCCGACCGAGACTTTCAACGGGTCGCCCTTGACCAGTTTGAGGATCTTGCGCACGGCCGGGTCGAACAGGCCGGAGTCGATCATCAGGGCGAAGTACAGGATGGCGAACATCAGCATCACGCCGGTCGGCGCGAGCTTGCTGATGCCTTGAAGCATCATTGGGCCGATCTCGGCGGAAAAACCACCGAACAGGGCGAACAGGATCGGTACCAGGATCAGTGCGATCAAGGCCGACAGGCGCTTGGTCATGATCAGGTACATGAAGGTGATGACCATGGCAAAGCCGAGGAAGGTCAGCATGGCAATACTCCAGGCGTGGCGCGGCGAAAGGAACGGCGATTCGGGCGGGTCAGCGCGTCGGGCGCTGCGCAAGGAGCAAACGGAGGGGGACTGCAAAAAGGCGGGCACAGGAATACATCAGAATCACCATTGTTGTTGTTGATTGGGCCGGGCGCGGAAATTCCGGGTGCCCTGGCTGACCGGTCTTGTGCCGGTGGTGGAGGCTATCCTAGGGGGGTTAGCTTTCAGCCAGCTTTCGCCGGGAGATGGGCGACGGGAGGTAGGTGATGCAGGATGTAACCGAAGGAGGCTGCCATTGCGGCGCCTTGCGCTATCGCTTGAAGGGCGAATTGACGGATGTGGCCCATTGTCATTGCTCGATCTGTCGGCGGGTCAGCGGCGGGCTGGTGGTGACCTGGCTTACCCTGCCCCGCCGGGACTTCAAGTGGCTCGCGGGCAGGCCGCAGTGCTATGTGGCGCCGGCCAGCTGCAAACGATACTTCTGTGGGGAGTGTGGGGCGCATGTGGCGTTGGTGACCGAGCACAGCCCGGACAGCATCGATGTGACGGTGGCGACGTTGGATCATCCGGAGCGGGTGCGGGCGCGGCGGCATATCTGGACGAGCAGCCGGTTGCCCTGGCTGCATCTGGATGAGGGTTTGCCTGGGGAGGCGGAGGAGAAACCATAGTTTTGTGCTGGTTCTGCTGGCCTCTCGCGGCTGAAGCCGCTCCTACAGCCGCGAAGAGGCCAGTGCAGACACTAGGGTAGCTGCAGGCCCCCCGCAGCCTTGTGCAGCGCCCGCAGATGCTCCCCGATCTGCTTCACATTCGCCTCCACCGCAGCAATTTCCTTGGCCCGGGAAGGCTCCAGCAGCGCCCTCACCTCTTTATCCAGATCAGTGCTCAAACGCAGCAACTGCGCCTGCCGCTCACTGCTGACCTTCTCCAGGTGCTCACGTTCTTCCGGCTGCGGCAGCCCATAGCCCTTGGCCTCCAACAGCTCCGCCGGGCGGCTGAGGAAGCCGCTGTTGGCGAGCATCTGCTTCAGTGTCTGGTCGGCCTTGCTGACACTGCCGTCATTCAGTGCGGCCGCATTCAGGTAGCGCTGCTTCACTTCGTCCTGGGCCAGCAGTAACTGGCGGCGCAGGCTGGCTTGCTCGAGCAGCAGCAAGGCGGCGCTGGTGCGCAGGTCTGCCTGTGCGAACCAGCTGCGGCGCTGCTCGGCATCCAGGGCCAGCCAGTCCTCTACCTTGTCCTGCTTGACCGGCAGCTGTTTCCTGAGCACATCGAACATCGCTTGATAGCGCTCGCGATAGGAATCGAACCGATACCCCAGGCGCAGGGCCTCGCGTGGGTCATCGAGCACGCTGGTATCCGCCAGCCCCCTGCCCGCCAGCACCTCCAGCAAGCCGATGGGCATGATGCTGTCGAGGTCGTTGATGCGTGGGTTGGCGGTGCCGCTGCGCAGCAGTTTCAAAGACTCCACTGCGCAGTTGTTGGACAGGAACCAGTAGTCGCCGTCATACGTCCAGTGCATCTCGGCGGCCTGGCGTACCAGGTTTTCGATCTCGTTGCGGTTTAGCTTCAGCGGCACCGACGCCAGGCTGCGCAATTCGGTCTTGGTGTACTCGTCGATCACCTGGGCCAGCGGCAGCACGAACAGCCGTGATGGGTAGGCGCCGACCAGGCCATCCCAGCTGGACAACTGCACGTCGTTGACGAAAGCGCGGTACGACAGCACCAGGTGCTGGTCGAGGTCCAGGCGGCAGTCTGGACCGCGTGGGCGGCCAGGCTTGCAGATCACCAGACGCAGCATGCTGTGGCCCCAGCGGCTGACCAGATTCTGGTTGGCCTCGGCCAGCAGGAAGTCCACCTCGTAGACCCGCTCCGGGTCGATATCGCCCAAGGGCTGACGGGCGAAGTCGCTGCCGGCATTGAGGAATGGCAGGCCCTTGGCGCAGGCTTGCTGCGTTGGCGCCCAGCCAAAGTGTTCACGCAGGTACTGGTTCAACGCCGGTCGGCGGCAGCCATAACTCGGGTCGAGGAGGAAGTACTCCATGTTGACCGCGAGGTATTCCTTGGGGCTGCTCAACTCGTAGCTGTCGGGGCTACGGACGAACTGGCCGTTGTGCTGTTCACGCTCGCCGCGGCGGCCGACGTATTGCGGCCAGCCGGCCAGGTCAAGAAAACGCGGGTCGTCGCTCAAGGTGAAGCGGCGTTCTGCCTGGCCGCGGCATTCCTCCCGCTGGCCAATTTTGCCTACCGTGCCTTGCTGGCGCTTGCAGCGGGCGATTAGCGAGCGCTCGGCGCTGGGCCAGCGCCGAGCCCGGTCGTAAATATGGGTGAGTTCGTGAAGGACAGTAGCCAGCAGCTCTTCGCGCACGGTGCCATGGGGCCGGTCGGTGAGTTGCTTCGCGGCGCTGCCGTCAGCCAGGCTGGGCAACAGGCGACGATTGAGCTCCAGGGTCGAGACCAAGGACGCCTGGCCATAGGCATCGGCCGGCATGGTGTCGCTCCAGCTGACCGCCACCCGCCGGTCCAGCTGTTGCTTGAAGCGCGGCGGGAGCTTAGCCATAGCCTCGTCCAGCAGCGCTTGCGAAGCTTGGGCCTGTTGCGGGGTGAGGCCTGGTGCCTGCAGATCGAGCTGCAGGTCGGCCAGAGCGGGCGTACCGAGCAGCGTCAGGGCGCAGCCGAGCAGCCAGGCACGCACGCGATTCACAGCGCCAGGATAGCTTCGGCCAGCACCTGGTCGCTGGCGCTGCGCGCTTCAGGCACGCGCTCGCGCAGGGTATCGAAGGCAGCCTCCAGCTGAGCGCCGCGGATATCTCCGTTGCTGGCGACGAAACTGGCGGCATCGTCATGGGCTTCACGCACAACCTTGGAGTCGCGGATCGAGGTAGTGGTGTCAGAGGTGAAATCGATCGAGCGGCCAAAGGCGCGCACGATGATGTTGCTGGTGGCCACCAGAGTCTGTGCCTGGGCCAGGTCGGCCAGCAGTAACATGCCGAGGGTAGCGGCGATCAGCGGTTTACGCATGGAGCATCTCCGGAACATACAGGGAGTCGAAAGTGATCATTGGACGAGAATCGCCTCTGCCAGTTCAAGGTCGCCGACAGGGTGATAAGCACAGTTGTGGCGCAGCGCATCGAGCGCCGCTTCCAGGCGCGCGCCACGGATCAGGCCGTGACTGGCAACAAAGGCTGCGGCATCGTCGCGGGCCTGCCTGACCAGCTTGCGGTCGAAAGGCGCGGTCGTGACCTGGCTGGTGACATAGCCGGTGATGACCAGCCCTTGCGTGGTGGTGTCCATGGCATGGGCACTGCCCATGACGGCTACGCAGAACAACAACGGCAACAGATAACGCATGGGCTTCTTAAACAGGAACAGGACGGCAAAGGCTAGCCCGCAAGTGCCGGCCAGAGCCAGCGCTTGCGTATTACAGCTTGTGAATCAGAGCGCCAGGATAGCCTGCGCCAGTTGAGCATCGCTGGCTTGCAGCGCCGGCATGCTCGAACGGATGTGCAGGAAGGCGCTTTCCAGCTTGGCCCCGTGGATGGCGCCTTGGCTACCAACGTAGGTGGCGGCGTCGTCGCGGGCGGCCTGCACGATCTTGTCGTCGCGGAACGACGAAGACAGGTCGGAGGTGGCGTCAGTGGTGGCGGCAACGGCACGGACTACGGCATCGGTCGTGACGACGAAACTGCTGGCGTTGGCGGCGCCGGTCAGGCCGAGCAGCAGGGCTGCGCCAATCAGGTGCTTAAGGGACATGGTCGTGGACTCCTGGGGAGGGATCTGTGGATCTGCTTATCGGACGCTCACGGGGTTCGTCACGGTACCTTTGAACAACTGGTTTCTACCAGACTGTTGAGTCAAGCGTATCACGCGGCGGTATTTCTGGATGTTAATGAACAGTGCGCAAGCAAACTGTTATGGCCGATATTTATATCAATAAAACTGTACCGTTCGCTGCTGCAAAGGCTCTGGCCCCAGACTCAGCCAATAAAAAACCCGCTGCAGTCGCCTGCAGCGGGTTTGGGGAATTCGCGGTGCCGGCCGCAGCCGGCGAACCGGGGCTTAGCGCCAGAACGGCTTGCTCAGCTCTTCGTAACGCTGCGATTCGCTGATACCGGCGTCAGCCAGCAGGCGGGCATCCAGGCGAGCCAATTGACGGCGGCTGGCCATGCGACGCTGCCACAGCAGCAGGGTAGAGAGGGCGCGCAGTGGCAGCGAAGCGTTGGACTGCTGGGCGTTGTTTTCGAACACGAGACCGGAACTGAGGGTACGTTCCATGATGTTTCATCCTTCCGCTTATGGCGGGATTAGGTAGTGGTTTAACTGATGCCAATGATCCTCCTCTGTTGTCCAGAACAGTAGATACAGTTCAGTGGTAATGAGATGAGCCAGTTAACTGTTTAAACCGACTGTTGCACTCGAAACTGGCGTAACTGTACTGGTCTGCACCAGGATGGTGCTATTTTGACTGAAGGAGACTAGGGAAGGCGCTTGGGGTCGGCTAATAAGCGGTACAGTAGTACAGTTTATTCAGCTTACAAGCAAAATGTGTGCTGGCTGCGGTGTTGCGACTGTTGCGGACTGTGTGAGAACAGGCCTGAGCAGCTTATTGGAGGAGCTGCTCAGGCTGACATTGCATCAGCTGGCGAGCATGCGCCCGCTTTCTTCCAGGTTTTCGTGCCAGCTCAACGCCTCACGCAGGATATGCGGCGTATGGCCGCCACGCTGGCAGGCGCGTTCGAAGTAGTCGTTCAGCGCTGCCCGGTAATCCGGGTGCACACAGTTGTCGATGATCGCCCGGGCGCGCTCGCGCGGCGCCAGGCCACGCAGGTCCGCCAGACCCTGCTCGGTCACCAGGATATCCACGTCATGCTCGGTGTGGTCGACATGGCTGACCATCGGCACAACGCTGGAAATCGCACCGCCCTTGGCGATCGACTTGGTCACGAACACCGCCAGGTGAGCGTTGCGGGCGAAGTCGCCGGAGCCACCGATGCCGTTCATCATCCGCGTAGCGCAGACGTGCGTGGAGTTGACGTTGCCGTAGATGTCGAACTCCAGCGCCGTGTTGATGCCGATGATGCCCAGGCGGCGGACGACTTCAGGATGGTTGGAGATCTCCTGCGGGCGCAACACCAGCTTGTCCTTGTAGCGCTCCAGGTTGCCGAACACATCGGCATTGCGGCGGCTCGACAGGGTGATCGAGCTGCCGGAGGCGAAGCTCAGCTTGCCAGCGTCGATCAGGTCGAAGGTCGAATCCTGCAGCACTTCGGAGTACATGGTCAGGTCTTCGAACGGCGACTCGATCAGGCCGCACATTACCGCGTTGGCGATGCTGCCGATGCCGGCCTGCAGCGGGCCGAGCTTGTTGGTCATGCGGCCGGCTGCCACTTCGCTCTTGAGGAAGTTGATCAGGTGGTCGGCGATGCCTTGGGTTTCGTCATCCGGCGGCAGCACGGTGGATGGCGAGTCAGGCTGGTCGCTGATGACGATACCGACGATCTTGGCCGGGTCGATGGCGATTGCGCTGCTGCCGATGCGGTCATCGACCTTCACCAGCGGGATCGGCGTGCGGGTCGGGCGGTAGGTCGGGATATAGATGTCGTGCAAGCCTTCGAGGTTGGCATTGTGCGACAGGTTGATCTCGACGATCACGTGCTTGGCAAAGATGGCGAAGCTGGCCGAGTTGCCCACCGATGTGGTTGGCACGATGTGGCCTTCTTCGGTGATGGCTACCGCCTCGATCACGGCGATGTCCGGCAGTTTCAGCTGCTTGTTGCGCAGTTGCTCGACGGTTTCCGACAGGTGCTGGTCGATGAACATCACTTGGCCGTCGTTGATGGCCTTGCGCAGGGTGCTGTCGACCTGGAATGGCATGCGGCGGGCCAGCACGCCGGCCTCGGTCAGCTGCTTGTCGAGGTCGTTACCCAGGCTGGCGCCGGTCATCAGGCTGATTTTCAGTGGCGATTGCTTGGCGCGTTCGGCCAGGGCATGCGGCACAGCCTTGGCTTCGCCGGCGCGGGTGAAGCCGCTCATGCCGACGGTCATGCCGTCCTCGATCAGGCCAGCGGCGTCAGCCGCACTCATTACCTTGCTGTGCAGGGAGGACAAGCGGATACGATCACGGTACATGGATTGTTATCTCAGGCTACTGAAGCTACTGCAGCGCAGTCTAGAGATTTACCCCGGCGCCGTCCCGCGACCATGGTCGTATGAGAAGCGCGGAAATACAGCCGTTGATCTGGATCAGTAAAATGCAAAAGCCCTGGGAGAAATCTCGCCAGGGCTTTCTATATATCGCACTGTTAGATGCGAAAAGGCTTACTCGACAGCTTTGACCATATCCTCGATGACCTTCTTCGCGTCACCGAACACCATCATGGTCTTGTCCAGGTAGAACAGTTCGTTGTCCAGGCCGGCATAGCCGCTGGCCATGGAGCGCTTGTTGACGATGATGGTCTTGGCCTTGAAGGCTTCGAGAATAGGCATGCCGGCGATTGGCGACTTCGGATCGTTCTTCGCCGCCGGGTTGACCACGTCGTTGGCGCCCAGCACCAGTACCACGTCGGCCTGGCCGAACTCGGCGTTGATGTCTTCCATCTCGAACACCTGGTCGTAAGGCACTTCGGCCTCGGCCAGCAGTACGTTCATATGCCCGGGCATGCGCCCCGCCACCGGGTGGATCGCGTATTTCACGGTCACGCCGTTGTGGGTCAGCTTTTCGGTCAGTTCCTTGAGCGCGTGCTGGGCACGTGCCACCGCCAGGCCGTAGCCCGGGACGATGATCACGCTGTCGGCGTTGCTCAGCAGGAAGGTCGCGTCGTCGGCCGAACCGGACTTCACCGGGCGCTGTTCTTTCGAGCCTTGTGCCGCGCCGGCATCGGCATCGCCGCCGAAGCCGCCGAGGATGACGTTGAAGAACGAGCGGTTCATCGCCTTGCACATGATGTAGGAGAGGATCGCACCGCTGGAGCCCACCAGGGAGCCGGCGATGATCAGCATCGAGTTGTTCAGCGAGAAGCCGATACCCGCCGCTGCCCAGCCCGAGTAGCTGTTGAGCATCGACACCACCACCGGCATGTCGGCGCCCCCGATCGGGATGATGATCAGCACGCCCATGATGAAGGCCAGGACCAGCATCAGGGTGAAGGCGCTGTAATGGCCGGTGAAGGTGAACAGCAGGCCCAGGGCGATGGTGGTCAGACCCAGGATCAGGTTCAACTTGTGCTGGCCGGCGAACTGTACCGGTGCGCCTTGGAACAGGCGGAACTTGTACTTGCCCGACAGCTTGCCGAAGGCGATCACGGAACCGGAGAAGGTGATCGCACCGATGGCCGCGCCAAGGAACAGCTCCAGGCGGTTACCGGTGGGGATTGGGTCGCTGATAGCTGCGACAATGCCCATCGACTGCGGCTCGAGCACCGCGGCGATGGCGATGAACACCGCAGCCAGGCCGATCATGCTGTGCATGAAGGCGACCAGTTCCGGCATCTTGGTCATCTCGACGCGCTTGGCCATGATCGAGCCAGCGGTACCGCCGACCAACAGGCCGACGATCACGTAGCCGATGCCGGCGGTAGCGATCTCGGCGCCGAGCTTATAAATGAGGCCAACCGTGGTGAGGATCGCGATCCCCATGCCGATCATGCCGTACAGGTTGCCGCGCCGCGAGGTGGTCGGGTGCGACAGGCCCTTGAGCGCCTGGATGAAGCAGATCGAGGCGACAAGGTAGAGGAGCGTTACCAGATTCATGCTCATGCTTACTTCTGCGCCTCGTTCTTGGTTTTCTTCTTGAACATTTCAAGCATGCGGCGAGTGACCAGGAAGCCACCGAACACGTTGACCGCAGCCAAGGCCACCGCCAGAGTGCCCATCAGTTTGCCGGCCGGGGTCACGGTCAGGGCGGCAGCCAGCATGGCGCCGACGATGACGATCGCCGAGATCGCGTTGGTGACCGCCATCAACGGCGTGTGCAGTGCCGGGGTGACGTTCCACACCACGTGGTAGCCGACATAGATGGCCAGCACGAAGATGATCAGGTTGTAGATGCCATGGGAAATCAGCATGTCTTCCATTGTCGTGCTCCTTAGCCGTTCTTGCGCACGACCTGGCCGTCGCGGCACATCAGGCACGCGGCGACGATGTCGTCTTCGAGGTTGATGACCAGTGCGCCGTCCTTGTCGAACAGCAGCTTCATGAAGTCCAGCAAGTTACGTGCATACAGCGCCGAGGCATCGGCACCCACCTGCGCGGGCAGGTTGGTCGGGCCGACGATGGTCACCCCGTTTTCCATCACCACCTGGTCGGCGACGGTCAGCGGGCAGTTGCCGCCTTGGGCTGCCGCCAGGTCGATGACCACCGAGCCCGGCTTCATCTGCGCCACGGTTTCGGCGCTGAGCAGGGTCGGTGCCTTGCGGCCGGGGATCAGCGCGGTGGTGATGACGATGTCTGCCTGCTTGGCGCGCTCGTGCACGGCCTGGGCCTGGCGTTGCATCCAGCTGGCCGGCATCGGCCGCGCATAACCGCCAACGCCTTCTGCGCACTCGCGCTCCTCGTCGGTCTCGTAGGGCACATCAAGGAACTTGGCGCCGAGCGATTCGATCTGCTCCTTCACCGCCGGACGCACGTCCGACGCCTCGATCACCGCACCCAGGCGCTTGGCCGTGGCGATGGCCTGCAGGCCGGCAACACCTGCACCCAGTACAAGCACGCGCGCGGCTTTGACGGTACCGGCGGCGGTCATCAGCATGGGCATGAAGCGTGGGTAGTGATGGGCTGCCAGCAGCACCGCCTTGTAGCCGGCGATGTTGGCCTGGGACGACAGCACGTCGAGGCTCTGGGCCCGCGAGGTGCGCGGCGCGGCTTCGAGGGCGAATGCGGTGATACCGCGCTCAGCCATCTTGCCGATCAGTTCACTGTTGAAGGGGTTGAGCATACCGACCAGCAGGCTGCCGCTGTTGATCAGGGCCAGCTCCTGGTCGTTGGGGCCTACCACCTTGAGAACCAACTGAGCGCCGTAGGCATCGGCCGCACTTCCGAGGGAAGCACCCACGGCCTCATAGGCACTGTCCGGAATGCTGGCATTGAGCCCTGCCCCCCGTTGGACGGTGACCTGATGGCCCTGGCCAATCAGTTTCTTGATGGTTTCGGGCGTCGCAGCGACCCTTGTCTCACCGGTCTGCGTCTCGAGAGGAACACCAATGTGCACGACTATTTCTCCTGCGGTGACCTTTTTGTCTTTATAGAAGCCGGCGCACTTCGTTGGTGCGCAGGGTTGGCTGTTAAGCGCCAAGCCCGCCATATCCTGGGCGGGCCGAGCATTTTGCAGACGAACCCAGGGGCCTTCAACCGGTTATGGAGCGAAACGAACTAGAAACTACAAGTCAGCCTGTGACCGTATGTCGCAAGTGTTCGGCTGCAGCCCGTCAAACATGGGCTATTGGCAGATTAGGGGATATTTTGAAATTTTTTGCGATGATTTCGCGGATTGGCTGATAAAGGTCGTAAATACCCCTGAAATCCGCGTGGTTGATGGCTTTGAGCGGGTTTTACATGTCACCCCTACAGTTTTCCTACAAGCGACAAAAAGATATATCTGTAGGTGTTCAAAATAATTGACTACGGGGTCAGAAAGCATCTTCTCTGTGTACTTCAAGGTAACGGCGTGCCTGTTCCAGTAGCCAGTCGCGGAATGCCCTGAGTGATGCCGACTCGACCTTGCGCTCCGGGATCATCAGATAGTAGGCCTTGTCACTGGTAAGCGCGTATCTGTTAGCGACCACCAATCGGCCTTCCTCCAGTTCCCGCTGGATCAGGAACGGCGGAATCAGCGCGACGCCCATCTCATGCATGGCGGCCTGGGCGAGCATGGAGAATAGTTCGTAGCGTGGGCCTGTCATGTCGGCGGCGACGTTCATGCCCAGGCCGTTGAACCACTGGCGCCATGCGTAGGGTCGCGTGGTTTGCTGCAACAGCGGCAGGCTGGCGATGCGCTGCGCATCGAGCATGCCCTGCCCGTGCAGCAAGGCTGGGCTGCATACCGGGAGCGGGTTTTCTCCCATCAGACGGTGGGATTGCGTGCCGGACCAGTCGGCATCACCGAAATAGATGGCAGCGTCGAACGGGGTGTCGGCAAACAGGAATGGCCGTGTGCGGTTCGTAAGGTTGACGGTGACGTCGGGATGGCGCTGCTGGAAGTCCTTTAGCCGCGGGAGCAACCATTGAGTGCCGAAGGTCGGTACTACCGCGAGCTCGATCACATTGGCGCCCTGCTGACGCATCACCGACAGGGTATCCCGCTCTACCGCATCCAACTGCGTGGCGACTTGGCGGCTATAGGACAAGCCGGCCTCAGTCAGCTTCACGCCGCGACGCGAGCGGCGGAACAGTTCCACATTGAGAAAGGCTTCAAGACCGCCGATCTGGCGACAGACGGCGCCTTGGGTCAGGGCAAGTTCCTGGGCGGCCTTGGTAAAGCTCTCGTGGCGCGCTGCGGCTTCGAAGCAGACCAGAGCGGTGGTGCTGGGTATTTTGCGGCGCATGTACGGCAACCTCACTCATCAAGCTTGCGGCATGGGGTTTTGCTGAATCACGGAGTGATAAATTAGCACTAATACGTGCGCAATCCTCGTTTGTCCTCGCTGCTGATCAGGCCTAGGATCAATGGCACAAGACCGCTCCCCTATTTCGAGGATTTCGCTCATGGCTGGTAAAGCAAGCTTCAACTGGATCGACCCGCTGCTGCTGGATCAGCAGCTCACTGAAGAAGAGCGCATGGTGCGTGACAGCGCTTATCAGTTCGCCCAGGACAAGCTCGCGCCACGCGTGCTCGAAGCCTTCCGTCATGAGCAGACCGACCCGGCGATTTTCCGTGAAATGGGTGAAGTCGGCCTGCTGGGTGCGACCATTCCTGAGGCATACGGCGGCAGCGGCCTGAACTACGTGTGCTACGGCCTGATTGCCCGGGAAGTGGAGCGCATCGACTCTGGCTACCGTTCGATGATGAGTGTGCAGTCTTCATTGGTGATGGTGCCGATCAATGAGTTCGGCACCGAAGCGCAGAAACAGAAATATCTGCCAAAGCTTGCCAGCGGCGAGTGGATCGGCTGCTTTGGTCTGACCGAACCCAACCACGGCTCCGACCCAGGCTCGATGATCACTCGCGCCCGTAAGGTCGATGGTGGCTATCGCCTGAGTGGTAGCAAGATGTGGATCACCAACAGCCCGATCGCCGATGTGTTCGTGGTCTGGGCCAAGGATGACGCGGGTGATATTCGTGGCTTCGTGCTGGAAAAAGGCTGGCAGGGTCTCAGCGCCCCGGCGATCCATGGCAAGGTCGGCCTGCGCGCTTCCATCACCGGCGAGATCGTCATGGACAACGTGTTCGTACCGGAAGAGAACATCTTCCCGGATGTCCGTGGCCTCAAAGGCCCGTTTACCTGCCTTAACTCAGCCCGCTATGGCATCTCCTGGGGCGCGCTGGGTGCGGCGGAAGCCTGCTGGCATACCGCTCGCCAGTACACTCTGGACCGCCAGCAGTTCGGCCGCCCACTTGCCGCCAATCAGCTGATCCAGAAAAAGCTGGCCGACATGCAGACGGAGATCACCCTGGCTCTCCAAGGGTGCCTGCGGTTGGGTCGCATGAAGGACGAAGGCACCGCCGCGGTGGAAATCACTTCGATCATGAAGCGCAACTCCTGCGGCAAGGCACTGGACATCGCGCGTATGGCCCGTGACATGCTCGGCGGCAACGGGATTTCCGACGAGTTCGGCGTGGCGCGTCACCTGGTCAACCTTGAAGTGGTCAATACCTATGAAGGGACCCACGACGTACACGCGCTGATCCTGGGGCGTGCGCAAACCGGCATCCAGGCCTTCTATTAATAAGGAGCTGGCCCATGGGCGCGCTATCTCATCTGCGGGTGCTGGATCTTTCCCGAGTGCTGGCGGGGCCTTGGTCTGGCCAGATCCTGGCTGACCTGGGGGCCGACGTGATCAAGGTCGAGCGTCCGGGTAGCGGCGACGACACGCGTGCCTGGGGGCCACCTTTCCTCAAGAATGCACAGGGCGAGAACACCGGCGAGGCGGCGTACTACTTGTCGGCCAACCGCAACAAGCGCTCGGTGACCATCGATTTCACGCAGCCCGAGGGGCAGCGCTTGGTGCGCGAGCTTGCGGCCAAGTCGGATATCGTCATCGAAAATTTCAAGGTTGGCGGGTTGGCGGCCTATGGCCTGGATTACGCAAGCCTGAAGGCGCTCAACCCCAAGCTCATCTATTGCTCGATCACCGGCTTCGGGCAGACTGGCCCCTATGCAAAGCGGGCTGGCTATGACTTCATGATCCAGGGGTTGGGCGGGCTGATGAGCTTGACCGGCCGCCCGGATGGTGAGGATGGTGCCGGACCGGTGAAAGTGGGCGTTGCGCTGACCGACATTCTGACCGGGCTGTACTCGACGGTTGCCGTCCTGGCCGCCCTCGCCCACCGCGATCAGGCTGGTGTTGGCCAGCATATCGATATGGCATTGCTGGATGTGCAGGTGGCCTGTCTGGCCAACCAGGCGATGAACTATCTGACCACGGGTAACTCGCCACGGCGGCTGGGTAACGCCCATCCTAATATCGTGCCTTATCAGGATTTTCCGACGGCGGATGGCGACTTCATCCTTACCGTGGGCAATGATGGCCAGTTCCGCAAGTTCGCCGAAGTGGCAGGGCAGCCGCAATGGGCGGATGACCCGCGCTTTGCCACCAACAAACTGCGGGTGGCCAACAGGACCGAGCTGATCCCGCTGATTCGCCAGGCTACGGTGTTCAAGACTACGGCTGAGTGGGTGAGCCAGTTGGAGGCTGCTGGCGTGCCCTGTGGGCCGATCAACGACCTGGCGCAGATGTTCCAGGATCCGCAGGTGCTTGCGCGCGGCTTGGCGGTGAGCATTGCGCATCCTTTGGCGGGGAGCGTACCGCAGGTGGCAAGCCCTATCCGGTTATCGGAGACGCCCGTTGAATATCGGCGCGCGCCACCACTGCTTGGCGAGCATACGGCAGCAGTCTTGAGTGACATGCTGGGGCTGGATGCTGATGCGCTGGAGCATTTGCGAACAGCTGGCGTGATCTGAAGCTATATAAAGGTGGTGATAAGCTGGGAGGCCGCAGGCCTCCCTGCTTTGCTTTTCAGCGATATTAAGGTTTCTTGAAATTAAGCCTTGACGCACTTTCGAATCCCCTTATAATGCGCCCCACTTCCAGCGACATCGGAACAACAAACTCCTTGAGATTCAATGAGTTAGATGATCCAGGCGATGCTGAAAGGGCTACGATCGAATGATCGCAAGCGGTTGAAATGGTGGTTGACAGCGCTTCCAAACGCTGTAGAATTCGCCTCCCGCTACGAGAGATCGCAGCGAGCCAAGTGTTTGAAGCTAAACGAGTTTCTCGCAAAAAACTTCAAAATAAACG
>NZ_JBIVGP010000012.1:0-171093 GCF_044748725.1 Pseudomonas sp. NPDC089752 | reverse complement strand
CTGCTGCACCTGGTTTACGGGGTGGTGAAGTCGGGGATACCGTTTGACCCCAAAATCGCTCTTGCAGGGTGAGGGTCAAGACGGTATCTACAGGGGCTGGCGTCGCGCAATCCAGGTAGGAGCGGCTTCAGCCGCGATGAGGCCGGCACAGGCAACCCAACTGGCACAGTCCATGCACTAACTCCCACACAACAACCCCACTGATCAACGGCGATCAACCCAGGGGCACTCCGTGATGAATACAGGCAAAGGCGCCTGGAGCTTCGGCTCCAGGCGCTTTTTTTTTGATCGAGGATCGGCGTATGAAGGCAACAGCGAGCAGCGGGCAACGAGAGCGACTGGTCATCGTCGGCAACGGCATGGTCGGCCACCATTGCGTCGAGCAACTGGTCGAACGCGGCGCCCTGGCGCGCTTCGAGCTGCATGTGTTCGGCGAAGAGCGCCAGCGCGCTTACGACCGCGTGCACCTGTCGGAGTACTTCGGCGGCAGCTGCGCCGAAACCCTGGCCCTGTGCGAGCAAGGGTTCTATGGCGACAACGGCGTGCACCTGCACCTGGGTGAAGCGGTGCTGGAGATCGACCGCGAACGCTGCGAAGTGGTCACCGCCGAGGGCCGTTACGGCTACGACCAACTGATCCTGGCCACCGGTTCCTATCCGTTCGTGCCGCCGATCGAAGGCTCCAGCGGCAATGCCCGCCTGGTCTATCGCACCCTCGATGATCTCGACGCGATCCGTACCGCCGCTGCCAATGCCTCTCGCGGCGTGGTCGTCGGTGGTGGATTGCTTGGTCTGGAAGCCGCCAACGCCCTAAAGTCGCTAGGCTTGGAAGCGCACGTGGTGGAGTTCGCTACTCGCTTGATGCCGGTGCAACTGGACGGCGAGGGCGGCGCGGCGCTCAAGGCGCAGATCGAAGCCCTGGGCGTGGGCGTGCACCTGTCACGCGCCACCCAGTCGATCAGTGCCGGTGAAGCCTACCGCTATCGCATGAACTTCGACGGCGGCGAATACCTTGAGACCGACCTGATCGTCTTCTCCGCCGGCATCCGCCCCCAGGATGCCCTGGGCCGTGCCAGCGGCCTGGAAGTCGCCGCGCGCGGTGGCGTGGTGATCGACAACCACTGCCGCAGCAGCGACCCGCGCATCTTCGCCATCGGCGAATGCGCCTCATGGAACGGCAGTGTGTTCGGCCTGGTCGCGCCGGGTTACAGCATGGCGCGCAACCTGGCGGCGCTGCTGCTGGGCGAGGCCGCCGGTGAATTTACCGGCGCCGACATGTCGACCAAGCTCAAGCTGCTGGGCGTGGATGTCGGCTCCATCGGCGACGCCCACGGCGCTACGCCAGGCTCGCGCAGCTACCGCTTCATCGACGAGGCCAACGCCGCCTATCGCCGGCTGGTGGTGGATGCCAGCGGCAAGCACGTGCTCGGCGCCGTGCTGGTGGGTGACAACAGCTACTACGACACCCTGCTGCAGTACGCCCAGAACGGCATCGTCCTGCCGGCCGACCCCGCCGCGCTCATCCTGCCGCAGAGCGGTGGAGCGCCAGCCCTGGGCGCCGACGCATTGCCCGACAGCGCGACCATCTGCTCATGCCACAACGTCAGCAAGGGCGCTGTGTGCGCTGCCATCGACAACGGCTGCGGCGACCTCGCCGCCGTCAAGGGCTGTACCAAAGCAGCGACCGGGTGCGGCGGTTGCGCAGCATTGCTCAAGCAGGTCTTCGAGCATGAACTGACCGCCCGTGGCGTCACCGTGGACAAGAGCCTGTGCGAACACTTCGCCTACACCCGCCAGGAGCTCTACGGGCTGGTTCGGGTCGGCGGCATCCGCACCTTCAACGACCTGCTCGAACGCCACGGCAAAGGCCACGTCGGTTGCGACATCTGCAAGCCGGCGGTGGGCAACATCCTCGCTTCATGCTGGAACCAGCCGATCATGGACCCGGCGCTGGTGCCGTTGCAGGACACCAACGACACCTTCATGGCCAACATGCAGAAGAACGGCACCTACTCGGTGGTGCCGCGCATTCCGGGTGGCGAAATTACTCCCGACAAGCTGATCGTGATCGGCCAGGTCGCTAAAAAATACGACCTCTACACAAAGATCACCGGTGGCCAGCGCATCGACCTGTTCGGCGCCCAGTTGCACGAGCTGCCACTGATCTGGGGCGAGCTGATCGAAGCCGGCTTCGAGACCGGCCACGCCTACGGCAAGTCGACCCGCACGGTGAAGTCGTGCGTGGGCAGCACCTGGTGCCGCTATGGCGTGCAGGACAGCGTCGCCATGGCGCTGCGCCTGGAAGACCGCTACAAGGGCCTGCGCAGCCCGCACAAGCTCAAGTTCGCGGTGTCCGGTTGCACCCGCGAATGCGCCGAGGCGCAAAGCAAGGATATCGGCGTGATCGCCACCGACAAAGGCTGGAACCTGTACGTCTGCGGCAACGGCGGCATGCGCCCGCGCCACGCCGAACTGTTCGCCACCGATCTGGACGACGAAACCCTGGTGCGCCTGATCGACCGCGTGCTGATGTTCTACATCCGCACCGCCGACAAACTGCAGCGCACCTCGGTCTGGCGCGAAAGCCTGGAGGGCGGCCTGGACTACCTCAAGCAGGTGGTTCTCGACGACAGCCTGGGCCTGGCGGCCGAGCTGGAAGCGCAGATGCAGCATGTGGTCGATCAGTATGAATGCGAGTGGGCCAACGCCCTCAACGACCCGGAAAAACTCAAGCGCTTCCGCACCTTCGTCAATGACCGGCGCGCCGACCCTGATGTGCATTTCGTACGCGAGCGCGAACAGCGCCGGCCGGCTGCTGCGCTACATCTGATCCCAACTGTCGAGGAGGCTGTGTGATGAACTTGTCCAATGCTGCTATGAAAACCCAAGAGAACTGGCAGGCGGTGTGCCGGGCTGATGATCTGGTCGCCGATTCGGGGGTGGTGGTGTGGCTAGAGGGGGAGCAGGTTGCGCTGTTCTACGTGCCTGGGCAGGCACAGCCGCTGTACGCAGTCGATAACCGCGACCCTCGCTCGGGGGCTAATGTCATCGGCCGAGGGTTGGTGGGGAGCTTGCAAGGGGAGCTGGTCGTGGCAGCGCCGCTATACAAACAGCACTTCAGCCTGGCGAGCGGCGAGTGCCTGGAAGATGCCGGGCAACGGCTGCGGGTGTGGCCGGTGCGGATGAACGGGGGGGCTGTGGAAGTGGCGGTGGCCTGATCCGATGGGGTTGGCCCCATCTCCTGTATGTGGAGGATGGGGCCGCTTTAGAGGTTACTTTTCAAGCAAAGGCCTGCCGCTCATTGAGGTATTGGGCTGCTATGGAGGCCGCCCAGGAGCACCTCAGCTTGATGATTGCTCTACTTGGTCGGGGGCAGTGCGTGATTCCAGGTCCATTTCGGCGGGCCATTTGACTTTTGGGGCACGTTGATCGAAGGGGTTGGAAAGTTTCTCTTCGTTCCAGTCCCGCGGCGGGTGAATAAAGTCAGGGATTGCATCGGGACCTTCTTGCATGAATAACCTGGCGATGGCCCAGTACTGCTCACCTTCTTGAATGTCGTCGCTTAGGAAGAAGCGGTCGATGACTTCACCGCTTTCAAGGTCGCGGACTGATATCCGTACTTCCTCCTTCAAACCGCCGTAGCCCATTGGCAGGTACATGCGGTAAACCTCGGCAGTGAGAGCGTCCCAATCGTAGGCGATGGGCTGGACGCCCCATCCTTTGCGGCCAAAGGGATTTAGTCGATTCATTCTGTATTGGTAGAAATACACTTTTCGACGGTGTCTATTGAAACGGATGGGCTCATCGCGCGGCAGGCCTAGCTCGAAGCGAAGGTAGGGTATCGTGGCAAATATTGAAAGGATGCAAAGTGCCAGTATAGCGAAGAAAAGTTCTAAGTCTAGTTTTGCATCAGCGAGCATGCTAAGAAAAATTCCAATTGAACCTATTATTGTGAACAACAATACTGGTGGCATTAAAATTATAGAGATGCCTCTAATTTTTAGTGTGGATCTTGGTATTTCTAAAAAAATAGTATTCATTTGGTTAGGAGGGGGATCCAGGTGGGTCAAGATTGACTCTGATGAAGCCGCATGAGAGGAACTTGGAATGTCGTATTTCCAGCCGGGCGCACGAGGTGGCAGGCTCATTTGTTTTCCTCCTGAATCACGATTTCGGCCACAGCGCTTGGGATGTCTCGGTCTGGCCAATAGGCTAAAAATAGCGTCGCGCTCGTTATGTTGTGCTTCCCCAGATCAGGAGAAAGTTCGATGCTGCCGGTAACTGCCTCGGTGGTTAACGCACCATTTGATAGGGGGCTAGATTGCGTTCTTTTGCTAATGGTCAGTGTTTCAGGCCTGTAATCAGGGAATCTTTGAGGGGTTGAGGGCCCGGGAAACTCGTGGCTTGAGGCTCTCGTAGTAAAGCTTGGCACGCCGTGCTTGAGGTTTGCTATTACTTCCCCACTCATTTGGCTCTGTGCAATGACATCCCCTGCTCGGTGAGCTATTAGAATGCAGTGAAAGCTCGAAAGAGTTTCTGAGTATTGAGGTAGAGTAAAATTAAAGTTAAGCGTGGTTCTGGTTTCGATGTTCACCAGTCCGCCTATTTTAGGGCTTGAGGCATAATCCGCTCTAGTGGTTTTGAACTTAATGTTGGCGGTCGCGCCTAAGGTGCACGCGTTCAGTTCAGACAGCGCAATGTCTGCGTGATTAGGTGAGTTCCAATGAATGGTTGGAATTTCGTTAGCTTTACCAAAGTAGCAGCGCCTAGCCCATCGCTCCAAAGGTGTGGACTCTTCCTGTTCTCCTTTTTTCGTAAATGCATAAGTTATAAGCCCTGCCACGATGGCAATCCCCAAAGCTCCAATTAATGCTGGAAAGATACTGCGATGATTGCGGATGCGGTACTAATTGCACCTGAAATGCTAGTGGCTATGTACCATTTGAAAGCATTTTGGTCGCCAGCGATGTGAGTCCGCTTCGCTGCAATAGCAGCTTGAATTACATCGAATATGCCTGCTGCAGCATTGATGATTGCCCCGGCACGAACAACTTTGCGGCCGGTCGAGAATTTGTTAGGCGTGCTCTCCTTGTGGGGCATCAATAATCCCAAAAACTCAATACCTCCACCGAGAATACCTACGCTCGACCCATACAACGCCATCATCGCTTCGCTGGACTTCGGCCCTAATTCTTCTTCCGCCTTTTCCAGATTCTTCCCCAGGCTATCACTCAACAAATAAAGCCCGCCGATTGAAAGCAGCAACTCCCACCCTTTGCCGGTCCCCCTCAACCCAGTAAAACCACCGCTCACCAACCGCGAAGCCTGCCCCGCACTGATCCGCATGCCATCGAGCAATTTCCGCGCACTCGGCTCCAGTGTCCCCGCCGCCACTTTGAGATCGACCAGCGTCATCTGTGCCGCAGGCCCCAGTTGATTGACGTTCAACTTGACCTCATTGGCCAGTCGTTCATGCAGTTCGTGGGCCGTACCCTCGACCCAGACGCTGACGTTGACCACCGTGTGCGCCACCTTCGGGTCGAGCACCGCCAGGCTCAGCAAGCCGGTCTGGATGATGGGCTTGACCTTGTTTGCCTTGTTCTCCACGCCCCCCATGACTTCGTGAAGCGGCGGCATCATCCGCGTCCGCGCCTTGGCCAGTTTCTCGCTGGCGCTGTTTTGCAGTTCGCGCAGGTGGGCGCTCTGCAAGGCGTAGTACTCGCCCAGCTTCATCTGCACCTGCAACTCGATCAGGTGCACGCCGTTGTAGATTCGTTGACTGGCGCTGTTCAGGTGGCGGATTACCTGTTGCACACCGGGGTCGAGCCACACGGCCAGGCGCTGGCTGGACGCGTTGACTGCCCCTTGCAGTTCGGTGACCGACTGCTTGAGCGCATCGCGCAGCTTGAGACCGGCGTCTTCACTGGCGATGAATTTGCTCAAGGCGGTGTACAGCTTTTCGCTGTCATTCCAGTTGTTCGATTCGGTCTGCGAAAAGCTGGGCAGCAGCGCGGCCAGCAAGGCGCCATCGCGCAGCAGCAAGGCGCGGTAAGCGGGGCTGTTTGGGTCTTGTAACCACTTGAGCCACAGGGCTGCGCTGGTGCCGGCGGCAGGTGCGGCGGGCTCGGCGCTCGTGGATGGGGCTTCGGTAATACCGCCCGCCAGGCAGCCGGCCATGGTCTTGGTGTAGGCGATGCCCGACTCGCGGTTCCTGCCGTCATAGTCATGCCGCTCGATCAGGGCGAAGGCTGCGCTTTCGCAGTGCGCTACGTAAGCGGCGGCGTGTTGGTCGATGTGGCGTTGGAACTGAAGTTCCTGCTGGTCGTACTCGGCCTGGAAGGCAGCGCGCCGGGGTTCGTCATACCGCTCTTCGAGCTTTTCATCGCTCTCCCGCTGGCGCACGTCCACGAGTCGCTGGCGTTCGGTGGCGGGGTCGGTGAACGCCGGCGGGCCGTCGCCGGTTTGCGGCTCGAAGGACGGCTGTATCTCTTGAGCCGCCCATTCACGCTGCGTTTCCCGGATGATCTGTAGAATCTGCGAGGTTTGCAGTTGGTAGGCGCGCAGCGGATCCTCGCGCCAGGCCTGGCGTTTGACCACCCAGTTCAGGCGCTGGTGGTTGTACTCCTGAACCAGGCCGACGGTGTCGTCGAGCACCACCGCCAGCACGCCGTTTTCCAGCGCGTGCTGCTGCATGGCGTTGACCACGTAACCGCGCAGGGCGAACTTGCGCAGGAAGCGGCTGTGGAAACCGTGGGCACTGTCGAACGGGCCGTTCAGTTGCTGGGCGTATTCGAAGACCTGCTTGTCCACTTGCAGGTTGTCCGGGGTCATGGCCAGGCCGAGTAGCTCGGGATTGTTGCGCGCCTGGGTCAGGTCCAGCCCTTCGAAACGGTGCGCGGGCGCCTGGCCATTGCGGTAAGCCTGCAGCACGCTGACCGGCCAGGCATCGCTGGAGAAGGCCAACCAGGCCGAGCCGTAGGTCTCGGTGTCGATGTTGAGAAAGGAAGACGGCAGGTCATGGTCCGCCTGCGTGCACCGTTCGGGCAGCGGCGGCGGTGGCCCGGGTGGCGGTTCGTAGGGGTTGAAGCGGCGCAGGTGGCCGTGGTCGGTCACTTCGTAGGCGTGCCAGATACGCTGGTCGAGCAGCACGTAGAGGTAGCCGCTGCGCAAGGTGCGCAGGCCCATGCGGGTTTGCGTGGCCGAGTCGCGGCCTGGGCGGGTATCGGGGACCAGGGCTTGGCGCAGGGGCAGGATCGGCAGGCCTTGGCGCTGGCAGGCTTTGCAGGGGGTGAGGAGGAAATCGGTTTCGGCGACTAAAGTGGCGATGCTCTGGCTGATGCTCATGGGCAACAACCCCCCAGTTCAAGCTGAGAGGATTTTTTGATATGGAGCATGGAGGTCCCTCATTCACCCGTCATCGCTCGGCTACGCCGGCCAACGGTTGGTTAGCAAACAGTTGCGTCGAAGTTGCACCTGAACACTAACGAGGAACGATTTCTCAGAGGAGTTTGGCTCTTCCTAAAACTCTGTAGGAATATTCGCCGATTAATTTTCCAAAAGTATGGCCTGACATTACTGCACTGCTGCTACCGGCTTCTTCGCGATCCGACTTGCCCCGCGAAGAGGCCGGCACAAGCTACTTAGATCACCAACCCCTGCGGCTCACGTCCAGCAAACACATCCACCAGGCTAGCCACCACCATTTCCCCCATGCGCGTGCGGGTCTGCACCGTGGCACTGGCCCGATGCGGCTGCAAAACGACGTCCTCACGCTCGAACAACGCCTCTGGCACACGCGGCTCATCCGCGAACACATCCAGCGCCGCCCCCGCGATTTCACCGGCTTCGAGTGCCGCGATCAATGCCGGTTCATCCACCAGCTTGCCGCGCGCAATATTGATCAGATACCCCTCAGCGCCGAGCGCCTGGAGAACCTCGCGGTTGATCAGGGCTTCACCTTTGTCCGCTGCCGCTGCCAGGATCAGCGCATCGCTGTCCTTGGCCAACTGCAGCAGATCCGCCTCGAACCCGTAAGGCACATCCTGCGCCTGCAGATCGGTATAGCGAATCGGGCAGCCAAACGCCGCCGCCCGCTGGGCCACCGCACGACCCACCCGGCCCATACCGACAATACCTACGCGCATGCCCGACACTTGGCGTGCCAGCGGCAACGGCGCCAGTGGCGTGGCGCTGGTTGCCCACTGGCCTGAACGCACGAAGCGGTCGCCGGTGCTTATTCCTCGGCACACGCCGATCAGCAAGCCGATGGCCAGGTCGGCGACGTCTTCGGTGAGCGCGCCAATAGTGGCCGTTACCTGGATGCCGCGATCACGCGCATAGGCCAGGTCCACCGCATCGGTACCCACGCCATTGACCGCCACGACTTCCAGCTTGGGCAGGCGCGCCATCAGCGCCTGGCTGATGCCAGTGTGGCCGCCGGTGATCACGCCACGAATGTTGGGGCCGTGCTGGCTGACATAGGCCTCCTTGTCGGCCTGCTCGTAGTAGCGGTGCACGGTGAACAGGGCTTCCAGACGCTCGCGGATGGTTGGGATGAGGATCGGGCTCAGTTGCAGGACTTCAGGTTTCATCGGGTACTCCATTCAAGGCAGGGGTCAGCCACGGCCGACAAAGGGCATGTTGCTGGCCATCACGGTCATGTTCAGGACGTTGGCGTCGAGCGGCAGCGCGGCGATGTAGCGCACCGCGTCGGCCACATGGCGCACGTCGAGCATCGGTTCGGCGGCGATCTCGCCATTGGCCTGGCGCACGCCACGGGTCATGCGTTCGGACAGCTCGGTCAGGGCGTTGCCGATGTCCACCTGGCTGCACACGATGTTGTACGGGCGGCCGTCCAGCGCCAGGGCCTTGGTCAGGCCCAGCACCGCATGTTTGCTGGCGGTGTAGGGCGCCGTGAACGGGCGCGGGGTGTGCGCCGAGATCGAGCCGTTGTTGATGATCCGCCCGCCCTGTGGCTGCTGACGGCGCATCAGGCCGAAGGCGGCGCGGGCGCAGAGGAACACGCCGTCGACATTGGTGGCGATGACGTTGCGCCAGTTTTCCAGGGGCAGCTCGTCGATCGGCACGGCGGGGGCGTTGATGCCGGCATTGTTGAAGATCACGTCGAGGCGGCCATGCACCTCTTCGATAGTGGCGAACAGCTGCGCAACGCTCTGTTCATCGCGCACGTCGGTGGGCACCGCCAGGGCTTCACCGCCGGCGGCCTGGGCTTGCTCGACCAGCGCCTGCAACGGCTCGGCGCGGCGCCCGGCGAGCACCAGGCTGAAGCCATCCTGCAGCAGGGCGAGGGCGACGGCGCGGCCGATGCCGCTGCCGGCGCCGGTGACCAGGGCGATTTTCTTGTGTTGGCTCATGTCAGGGCTCCAGAGGTTCAGGCCGCGTCGGCGGCTTGGGCGGCGGGGCGGGGGCCGACGCGCAGTTGCAGTTCGCCGATGCCGTCGATGCCGGCATGGATCAGGTCGCCTGGGTGCAGCGGCGCTACGCCGGGCGGGCTGCCGGTCATGATCAGGTCACCGGGGCGCAGCGGCAGTTGCCGGGACAGCCGGCTGATCACCTCGGCCAGCGGCCAGGTTTGCTGGCTCAGATGCGCGCGCTGGCGCTCCTGGCCGTTGACCTGCAGCCACAGCGACGCATCCAGTGGCCACGGCAGCTGGCTGGCGGGGGTGATGGCGGTCATCGGCGCCGAGGCCTCGAACACCTTGGCGCCTTCCCACGGCAGGCCCTCGCTCTTGGCCTGGCGCTGGCGGTCGCGGCGGGTCAGGTCGAGGCCGGCGGTGAAGCCGAACACATGCTCCAGCGCGCGTTCCGGGGTGATGTCGGCGCCACCTTTGGCAATCGCCACCACCAGCTCTATTTCATGGCAGAACTCGTCGGTCTGTGGTGGGAAGGGCAGTTCGCCCAGCGCCTCGACCACATTGCTCGCGGGCTTCATGAAGAACACCGGCTCGCGCGGCGCCGGGCCTGTGGACTCGGGCCAGGGATAGTTGCGGCCCAGGCAGAACACCCGGCCGACCGGGAAGCGCGCAGTGTCGCCAAGGATCGGCAAGCTGACGACGGCGGGCGGGTTGAACAGGTAGGTCATGGGTGGATCCTCTGTACTGGAGTGGCCAGCGTAGCCTGCGGCTGGCGGGCAAAGTTGGACGAAAACGGTGTTGGTTTGGACTATCCAAGGCATCTTTACCGGCCTCTTCGCGGGGCAAGCCCGCTCCCACAGAGCCCCGGCAAGCCGCTATACCTGTGGGAGCGGGCTTGTCCCGCGAAGAGGCCTTTGAGTCAGGCCGCAGTTTTCAATTCGATGCGGAACAGCTTGCCCAGCAGCAGCGAGTACGACAGCGTGCCCATCAAGGCCACCGCGCCGATGAACCAGAACGCCAGAGCGAACGAGCCACTGGCCTGCACGATCGCGCCAATCACGATCGGCGTGACGATGCCGCCGATATTGGCCGCCAGGCTGGTAATACCGCCGGTCAAACCGATCAGCTCCTTGGGCGCGACTTCCGACACCGCCGCCCACGACGACGAGGCGATGCCCTGGGCGAAGAACGCCAGGGTGAGAATGGCGATGCACAGCACATTGGAATCGGTGAAGTTCACCAGCACGATCGACATGCCCAGCATTGAACCCACCACCAACGGCAACTTGCGAGCGAACGACAGCGAGTAGCCTTTGCGAATCAGCAGGTCGGAAACGATACCGGCGAGGAGGATGCCGACCGTGGCGCCAATGAACGGCATCACCGCGAAGATGCCGACCTTGATCAGGGTCAGCTGACGCTCTTCGATCAGGTAGGTCGGGAACCAGGTGAGGAAGAAGTACAGCGCCGAGGTGCTGGCGAATTTGCCCAGGCAGATCGCCCACACCTGACGGTAACGGAACAGCTCGGCCACCTGGCGCCAGTCGAAGCGGGTGCGTTGCTGGCTGCTTTTCACCAGCCCGCCGCCGTTTTCGATGTAAGCCAGTTCTTCCTTGCTGACTTTCTTGCAGTTCAGCGGGTCGCGATACAGGAACAGCCACACCACGCCAAACACGATGCCGACCACACCCGTGCTGTAGAACACATGGCGCCAGTCGTAGGTGGTGGCCAGCCACAGCAGGGCACCGGTGAACAACGCGGTGCCCAGGTACTGGCCACACACGTAGATGCTGCTGGCCATACCGCGCTCACGCGCCGGGAACCACACCGTGACCGCGCGGCTGTTGGCAGGGAAGGCCGGCGCTTCCATGGCACCGACCGCCAGGCGCAGGCCGAACAGAGAAGCGAAACCGCTGGCCATGCCTTGGGCGACGGTGACCGCCGACCAGCTGATCAGCGACACGCCGTAGGTCAGGCGCGAGCCGAAGCGGTCGGCGATGAAGCCGGCGGGTACCAGAGCCAGCGCGTAAGTCCAGGCGAAGGCGGAGAAGATCAGGCCCATCTCGACCTTGTCCAGGCCCAGGTCCTTGGCCATGAACGGCGCGGCGATGGAGATGTTCACCCGGTCGACGTAGTTGATGATGGTCGCCACCAGCAGCAGCGACAGCATGAACCAGCGGCGGCGGGTGGGCAGGCGCTGGGCAGGGGCCGCGTCCAGCGCGTACGACGACGCGGCGCGGGGGGTAGGCGTGCTCGACATGAGTCGACCTCGTTTGTTGTTGGTAGAGGTTGGGCTGCAGTCCCTTTTCTAAGGTGGTCGTACAACGTCGTGAAAGCAACGGGGGTTTTAGATCGTTTTTTTCACCCGGAGCGGGGGTGAGTCATGGTGTCCAAGAAAATCCAGGGGCGGGGTTTTGCCTCGATATTTTGCTGAATTGCTGATTTCTAGAGGGCTGTAGCGATTTGCTGTTGCATCGGTTTTTGCAGACGGGGTTAAATTGCAGAGTTTGGACGTCGTACAACTTAATGCCTGGTTTCTGGAGATAGCCCATGCCCCCCAAGCGCGAGGTGCCGACCTACCTCATGCAGCAGCGCAGCGAGCTGATGGATTTCTACATCCGCGATCAGCGTGGCCGCCCCGCCGAGACCGCGCCGCATCGCCATGAGTACTTCCAGATTCAGGTCAATTTTGGCGGCGACACCGTGCAGCATATCGGCAACGTGCAGCGCCCGTTCCGCCGCAACACCCTGGCGTTCATCCTGCCGCACCGGGTGCATGTGATCCCGCATCCGGCCGACAGCGACTTCGTGGTGATCAACTTTTCCCAGACTTTCCTGCTGCCGCACCTGGCCTGCGATCCGATGGACCTGGAAGAGGTGTCGATTCTGCAGGCACCGGAGCTGTCACCGTTCCGCTTCCAGGAACACCTCGACTTCTGCCTCGATGAGGCCGATTTCGCAGAGGTCCGGCGCCTGCTCACGCAAATGCGCGAGCTGGATGCCAACCGCCGCTTCGGTAGCCGCGAGATCCTCAAGGGTCTGCTGCTGCAACTGATCGGCCAGGTCTGCGGCCTGTACGCCGAAGCCCTGCGCGAACTGGCCGACAACAACGCCGCACAGCTCAGCCGCCGCGCTGCGCTCGGGCGCATGAGCGAGTACCTGCGCCGGCATATCGACGACCCCGATCTCAACTTGCACAAGGTCGCAGCCGCGACCTACCTGTCACCCACTTACCTGACCCACTGGCTGCGCAAGGAAATCGGCAAGACCTTCAGCGAGCTGGTGCTGGAGCGGCGCATGCACGCGGCGCGCAACTACCTGCTCAATGGCAGCCGACCGGTAGGGGAGGTGGCGCGCCTGTGTGGCTTCGCCGACGAAGCCTATTTCTCGCGGCGCTTTCGGCAGATCCACGGCTTGCCACCCGGGCAATTCCGCCGCCAGCAGCGCGACCCGGATACGCCGCAGGTGGCGATGCGGTAAGCTTGCCGGCATGAACCTCGACACCCGCATCAAGTACCGCCACCTGCTGTGTTTTCTGGAGATTGCCCGGCAGGGCAGCCTGGCCAGGGCGGCCGATATTCTGGCGATCAGCCAGCCGGCGATCTCCAAGACCCTCAAGGAACTCGAAGACCTGCTCGAAGCGCGCCTGTTCGAGCGCAGCCGCCAGGGCGTCGAACTGACCCCGGCCGGTACCCGCTTCATGCGCTATGCCGGGCCCAGCGTGCAGGCCCTGCGCGATGGCGTGAACAGCCTGCGTGGTGAGGCGCGGGCGCCATCGCAGGTTCGCATTGGCGTGCTCTCGACGGTCGAAGGCCTGCTGATGCCAGAAGTGCTGTGCCGCCTGCATCAACGCCATGAAGCGTTGCTGATCAGCGTGGTGACCGGGGCCAGTGCGCAGTTGCTCGGGCAATTGCGCCTGGGCGAGCTGGAGCTGGTGGTCGGGCGCATGACCGACAGCCCGCAGATACAGGGGTTGTCGTTCGAGCACCTGTACAGCGAGTCGATGGCCCTGGTGGTTCGCTCCGGGCATCCGTTGCTGGCCAGCACGCCCGTGGAGCGAGCGCGTGTAGGCCGCTATCCACTGGTGCTGCCGCCGCCCGGCACGACCATTCGCCAGCACGCCGACAGCCTGTTCGTGCAGTGCGGCATTCAGCTGCCGTCACAGCGCCTGGAGACCCTCTCACTGGCGCTGAGCCGTCGCTACTTGTTGGGCAGCGATGCACTGTGGGTGGCGCCGCGTGACGCGGTGCTGCTCGACCTGCGTCGTGGCGAGTTGGCCGAGTTGGACTTGGGTGTCCGCGAGCCGGGCGGGTCGGTGGGCATCTGCCGCAATGCCGCGTTGCCGCAAAGTGTGCCAGGGCAATGGGTGGGCGATGTGCTGCGCGAGGTAGCGGGGCAATACCGCGAGGGTGATTACCCCTGAGCGGCTGCTCAGAACCTGCAGACATAAATCGCCACAAATTCCGGGCAAAAGCGCGATGAAGGGTCAATACTGGCCAATGGCTGTAAAGCTTGGATGAATTCGCTTTTAAGTACTGAACTTCCTTATCAGAACCCGCTCTTATGCCGGTAGCCATTGGTAATGGCCGCCTGATAAGCTCGCGGCTTTACCCTGATTGCCCACATGGCGCATGAACAAGGAAATAGCATGAAACAGCATCGTTTGGCGGCTGCGGTTGCCCTGGTAGGCCTGGTACTGGCTGGCTGCGACCAACAAGCCAGCAGCCCCGAGCTGAAGACTCCGGCACAGAAAGCCTCCTACGGTATCGGCCTGAACATGGGCAAGAGCCTGGCTCAGGAAGGCATGGAAGACCTTGATTCCAAAGCCGTCGCCCTCGGCATCGAAGACGCCGTCACCAAGAAAGAACAGCGCATCAAGGATGAAGAGCTGGTAGAAGCCTTCACCGCGCTGCAGAAACGCGCCGAGGAGCGCCTGGCCAAGGCCAGCGAAGAAGCTGCCACCGCCGGCAAGAAATTCCTTGAAGAAAACGCCAAGAAGCCAGGCGTGGTCACCACCGCTTCGGGCCTGCAGTACGAAGTGATCAAGAAGGCCGACGGCCCGCAGCCCAAGCCGACCGACGTGGTCACTGTCCACTACGAAGGCAAGCTGACCGATGGCAAGGTGTTCGACAGCTCGGTAGAGCGCGGCAGCCCAATCGATCTGCCGGTCAGCGGCGTGATCCCAGGCTGGGTCGAAGGCCTGCAACTGATGCACGTCGGCGAGAAGTACAAGCTGTTCATCCCGGCTGAACTGGCCTACGGCGCGCAGAGCCCAAGCCCGCTGATCCCGGCCAATTCGGTACTGGTGTTCGATCTGGAACTGATCGCCATCAAGGACCCGGCCCAGCTGCAAGGCGACGCGCCTGAGGCTGAAGCTCCAGCTGAAGCACCTGCCAAGTAATACTGGCCGGTACCTGCACAACGCCCCGTCTCTACGGGGCGTTGTCATTTGTGCGCCAGGTACTGGGCCGAACCTCATGACCCTGATAGTGTCCGAGGTAAGGCAGCGCAAATCTTTTGCGGATTTGAAACGACTGTGTAAAAAACGCCCGATCTGACCGGGGCCCTTGCCTTGTGGGCGCCTGAAGTCGGAAACTCCGCCCTGTTCACAAGGTTATCCACAATAAATGTGGATAACCTATCCCTGCTGGAGGCTCCATGAGCGCACCCTGGAATTTCGCCCGCTTCCTGCCCCTGGCCGAACGCCTGCTCAGCCGTGGCCGGCTGCCGGCCCTGCTATTCGCCGTCGCCCGCAAAGGCCCGCGCCTTGGCCAGCTGCGCGAAGACATCAAGCTGCTGCAGTCGTTGTGCCTGGCCTGGTGGCGCGGCGAGTATCGCGCCATCAGCCCCAAGGCCCTGGTGACCATAGTCGCTGGCCTGCTGTACTTCGTCAGCCCCATCGATGCGATCCCCGACTGGTTGCTGGGTGTAGGTTTTCTCGATGACATCGCCGTGCTCGGCTGGGTGCTGAAGACCGTGTCCGACGAACTGGCGCGCTTCAAGGCATGGCGTGACAGCCAGGCGCCAGAGCGCCTGCGCGTGGTCGAACGCCTGCCGGATACGCCGGAAGCCTTGCGTCTGGAACGTAAAACGCACTGAAAACGAGCAGATCCCCACAGACTCCCGAGCTTGGTAATATAATTGGCATAAGGATTATGCCTACGGATTACATGCCGTAATCCTACGTTAGGGGGTTGTTATGGGTATTCAGGTCATTAGCCGGGACGGTCAGCCCGAGTACGCCGTCGTTCCCTGGGAGCAATACCAGGCGTTGCTCAAGGCGGCCGGACAGGCGCCAGCCGAGGCGGTTGGCGGATCAAACGAGCAGAAGTCAGCAGAAGCCAGCTTGCCTGCGTTCAGCGAAGTGGCGCAGTTGCGACAGAGCAAAGGCATCGCCGCCGAACAGCTGGCGCGTAATGTCGGCGTCAGCCCAGCCTATCTGGCGATGATCGAATCGGGCGAACGGGAGCCGGGCGACGCGATTCGTCGTGCCCTGGCCTGGCACTTGGGCGTGGCGGGCTGGAGCGAGCCGTCATGAGCCAGGTCAGGATCAGCCGACAGCATTGGCAGAGCCTGCTGGATGAGCTTGACCTGGCCCGCCGTCAACGGCACTTGCTGACTTACCGTGCGCTGATCGAGCGCCTGCAATTGCCCACCCCGGCCATGCAGACCCTGACCGCCGCGCTGGAGTATCTGGCCGTGCTCGATGCCCGCGCCGAGCAACCGCTGCGCAGCTCGCTGGTGATCAGCCAGGGTGCCAGTCGCCTGCCGCGTACCGGCTTCTTCGAATGCGTGGAGCGCCTGGGGCGCTTTTCGGGGCCGGTAGACGGTATGGAAGCGGCTTCGTGGCATGCCTCGGAGGTGGTGCGGGTGTTTGAGTATGCTTATCCCGAGGTTGCTTGAATTGTGTTGGGCTGCCGGGTGCATGCCGATAGTTTTTCGGCGTTCACGAGATCGAGCGCCGCCCGCGCGGCGCATCGCGAGCAACGCTCGCTCCTACGTTTGTTTCGGGCCAGTAACGTCAGTAACAGACGCGCGCGGACGCCTGGTGTGTAGGACTCAATATCGCGTCAAGCACCGAGGCGTTCGCGCGCAAATCCCACAGGAATAACTGGCCAAAAACAAACGTAGGAGCGAGCGTTGCTCGCGATGCGCCGCGCGGGCGGCGCTCGATTTAATCGGCGCCACATATTTCAAGACATGCGCCCCAAAAGAAAGGGCCGGGCATTCACATGCCCGGCCCTTCATTTCACCCTGACGCAATGGCCGCTTACTGCTTGGCCACCTTGGTGCTCGCACTCAGGTAGTCGATCAGAATGCGCCCAGTCTCGGACAAGTAAGCATCGTCTTCCGGCTTGGTATTTTCATCCTCGGTCGGCAGCGCGTCTTCGTCCTCTTTTTTCAGCTCTTTCAACGGCTCCTCACCCTTGGCCTTGCGGCGGATGTTCTCCAGCGCCAGCTGCTTGCCTTCGATCTCGTCATGACGGGCGCGGCGGTCCTGCTCGTTGAGGCTGACGGTTTTTTCGTCCATCAGCTTCTTGGTCAGCGCCAGGCGATCACGGATGTAGGTGAATTCCGCGTCCTTGTCGCTGCGCGCCTCATGCTGCGCCTTGAGTTGGGCCAGGAACGGCTTGAACGGGTCGGCCGCCGGCTTGACCACCGGGCGGATGGTGTCCCATGGCATGGCTTCGGGCAGGGCGCTTTCGCCGATTTCCTTGGTGTCGATGATCGACGGGTAGTCGATGTCCGGCAGTACGCCCTGGTGCTGGGTGCTCTGCCCGGAAACCCGGTAGAACTTGGCCAGGGTCAGCTTCAGCTCGCCGTGATTGAGCGGCTGGATGGTCTGCACGGTGCCTTTGCCGAAGGTCTGGCCGCCGATGATCAGGGCACGGTGGTAGTCCTGCATGGCACCGGCGAAGATCTCCGAGGCCGAGGCCGACAGGCGGTTGACCAGCAGCGCCAGTGGGCCTTTGTAGAAAGCACCGGGGTTTTCGTCTTCGAGCACGTCGACACGGCCGTCGCTGTTGCGCACCAGCACGGTCGGGCCTTTCTCGATGAACAGGCTGGTCAGCTCGGTGGCTTCCTGCAGGGAACCGCCGCCGTTGTTGCGCAGGTCGATGACCACACCGTCGACTTTTTCCTTCTGCAGCTCGGTGAGCAGCTTTTTCACGTCACGGGTGGTGCTTTTGTACTCCGGATCGCCGGCACGGTAGGCCTTGAAGTCCAGGTAGAAGGCCGGGATCTCGATGATGCCCAGCTTGTAGTCACGGCCAGCCTGCTTGAGCTTGAGCACCGATTTCTTCGCCGCCTGCTCTTCGAGCTTGACTGCCTCGCGGGTGATCGAAACGATCTTGCTGGTCTGGTCGCTCGGCGCATTGCTGGCCGGGATGATTTCCAGGCGCACCACCGAGCCTTTCGGGCCACGGATCAGCTTGACCACTTCATCCAGGCGCCAGCCGACCACGTCGACCATTTCCTTGTTGCCCTGGGCCACGCCGATGATCTTGTCGGCCGGGGCCACCTGCTTGGTTTTCGCCGCAGGGCCTGCCGGCACCAGGCGGACGATCTTGACCTGGTCGTTGTCGCTTTGCAGCACCGCGCCGATGCCTTCGAGCGACAGGCTCATGTTGATGTCGAAGTTCTCGGCATTGTCCGGCGACAGGTAGTTGGTGTGCGGGTCGTAGGACTGGGCGAAGGTGTTGATATAGGCCTGGAAGATGTCCTCGGCACGGGTCTGGTCCAGGCGCGACAGCTGATTCTTGTAGCGCTTGGTCAGGGTTTCCTGAATCTGCTTGGGCTCTTTGCCAGCGATTTTCTGGCGCAGCACTTCGTCCTTGACGCGTTTGCGCCACAGCTCGTCGAGCTCAGCCTGGTTCTTCAGCCACGGCGCATCCTTGCGGTCGATCAGCAAGGTTTCCTTGGTGGTGAAGTCCATCTTGTCGACGCCTTTGTTCAGCTCGGCCAGGGCGAAGTCCAGGCGTTGCTTGACGCGGTCGAGGTAGCGTTTGTAGATGGTGAAGCCAGGGTCGAGGTTGCCGCTTTTGAGGAAGTCGTCGAACTGCGTCTTCCACTTGTCGAACTCGGCGATGTCGGCTGCGGTGAAGTAGCTGCGCGCCGGGTCCAGCAGCTTGATGTAGCTATCGTAGATGATCACCGAGCGGGCGTCATCGAGCGGCGGCTTGCTGTAATGGTGGCGCTTGAGCAGCTCCACGACGTTGAGGCTGGCGACGATCTCGTCACGGTCCGGCTGCAGGCTATCCCACTTGTTGGCGGCCGCCGCATTGCCGCCGAGCGTGAGGCTACCCAGGCCGATCATCAGGGCCAGGGCGGTGCTAGGTAGGAAATGCTTCATGCTGATTCGACGTGGAGGCAATTGATCACGCATAGTAGGCCGTCTTTTCCGTTGCCGGTTCCATGGAGCCGGACAAATACTGCAAAAAGCCCGGGGCGAGGGTTCCCCAGGCTCAGTCATGTGATTCAACTATGGAGGCACTGTGAAGGCATTGCAAGGCGAAGACGGACATGTGGAGTGGGTCGAGGCCGAGCGCCCGGCCCTTGACGCCGGCCAGGTACGCATTCGCGTGGCCGCTGCGGGGCTGAATCGCGCCGACCTGTTGCAAATGAAAGGCCTGTATCCGCCGCCGCCTGGCGCCAGCCCTTATATGGGCCTGGAGTGCGCGGGCATCATCGAAGAAGTGGGCGCTGGCGCCGACTGGCGGGTGGGCGACCGGGTCTGCGCGCTGCTGGCCAGTGGGGCGATGGCCGAAGAGGTTGTGGTGGATGCCCGCCATGTGCTGCCGGTGCCAGAGGGCCTGAGCCTTCATGAAGCGGCGGCGCTGCCTGAGGTGTACGCCACGGCGTGGTTGAACATCTTCCAGCTGGGCAAGGTTAAAGCTGGGGAGAAAGTGCTGGTGCATGCGGGCGCGAGCGGTGTCGGCTCGGCGGCGATCCAGTTGTGCAAGGCGTTTGGTAACCCGGTGTATGTCAGCGTCGGTTCGCAGGATCGTCTGGCGTACTGCGAGGCGCTTGGCGCGGCGGGTGGCGTGGTGCGTAACGAGAACCTCGAAGCGCTGGAAGGCTTCGGGCCATTCGATGTGATCCTCGATCCGGTGGGTGCCAGCTATGGGCCGCTTAACCTCAAGCTGCTGTCGCGTGACGGGCGCTGGGTGATCATCGGCCTGATGGGCGGGCGCAAGTTTGAGCTGGATCTGGCGCAGGTGCTCGGCAAGCGGCTGGAAATCACCGGCTCAACGCTGCGCAACCGTGATGACGGGTTCAAGGCCGAGTTGTTGCGCGAGTTGCAGCAGCAGGTGTGGCCGCTGTTTGCCGAAGGGCGCTTGTCGCCGCAATTGGTGGATTCCTACCCGGTGGCGTTCGCTCAAGCGGCGTATGCCGCGCTTGAAAGCAATCAGGTGTCGGGCAAGCTGGTGATGGTGATCGATCCGAGCCTGATGTAGCCAGGGCCGGCCTCTTCGCGGGCAAGCCCGCTCCCACAGGCCCACCACAATTCTTCAAATCTTTGGAGTACCTGTGGGAGCGGGCTTGCCCGCGAAGAGGCCGGAACAGACGCTACAAAACGCTAGCTCCAACTCAAGATCGGCCACCCATTGGTCTCGGCATGCTCCCTCAACACCGCATCCGGGTTCACCACATGCGGGTGATCCACCTTCAGCAACAACGGCAAGTCGTTACGCGAATCGGAATAGAAACTCGCCCCTTCCAGATTTTCCTGTTCCTGATCCAGCCATTCCAGTAAGCGAGTGATCTTGCCTTCACGGTAGGTCAGCACCCCGTGGGTCCTGCCGGTATACACCCCATTCACCGCCTCCAGCTCGATCGCCAGGTACTCATCTACGCCCAGCCGCGCCGCAATCGGCCCAACCAGGTGCGTACCGCTCGCCGAAATGATCAGAATGCGGTCCCCACGCTTGCGGTGTTCGGCGATGCAGCGGCAGGCGTCGCCGAAAATGATCGGCTCGATCACATCCTCGACCCACGGCTCGACCAGATGCTCGACCTCTTCCAGCGTGCGCCCGGCAATCGGCTCCAGGCTGAAGGCCATATAGTCCTCCATCGCCAGGTGGCCTTTGCCGTAGGCCTCCATCAATTCATGGTCGCGGCGCAGAAAGTCTTTGCCGTCTACCCAGCCCAGCCGCGCCATCTGTTCGCTCCACAGCGACGCGCAGTCGCCATGGATAAGGGTTTCGTCGAGGTCGAAAATTGCCAGTGCCATGCGTTGAATCTCCTTAGGCCACTTCCCGTAGCGCCGTGGGGTCGATCGACAAGGATACCCGCTGGCCGTCCGCGTGCAGGTCGGCCGATGAGCGGTTGAGCACGTCGACCACCAACTCCACGTCGCGCACCCGCACCCGATAGCGAATCACGTTGCCAAGCAGGCTGTGGCTGCGCACCTCGCCGTCCAATTCCCCATCGCGGCCCAGGGTGATCGACTCCGGCCGAATCGCCAGGCGGCTGGCCACCGGGCGCTGCAACAGGCGGCTGGCGCTGTCCGGGTCGAGCAGGTTGTAGTTGCCGATGAAGCCGGCGGCGAACAGGTCCACCGGCGCGGTGTAGAGGGTTTCGGCATCGCCGCTCTGGACGATGCGCCCCTGGTTCATGAGGAAGATGCGGTCGGACATCGTCAGCGCCTCCTCCTGGTCATGGGTGACGAAAATGGTGGTCAGCCCCAGCTCGCGTTGGATCGCGCGAATTTGCTCGCGCAGGTGCTTGCGGATGCGCGCATCCAGCGCCGACAGCGGCTCGTCGAGCAGCAGCAGGCGCGGGCGGGTGACCAGCGAACGGGCCAGGGCCACGCGCTGGCATTGGCCCCCCGACAGCTGATGTGGGTAGCGCCCGGCAAAGCTGCCCAGCTCGACCAACTCCAGGGCTTCGCGCACGCGGGCCTGGCTTTCATCCGCCTTGACCTTCTGCATGCGCAGGCCGAAGGCGACATTCTGCTCCACGGTCATGTTGGGGAACAGCGCGTAGCTCTGGAACACCATGCCGATGCCGCGCTTTTGCGGGCTGACCGGCACGATATCCTGGCCGTCGAGGAGGATCTGCCCGCCGTCCACCGGGGTCAGCCCGGCGATGCAGCGCAGCAAGGTGGACTTGCCGCAGCCCGACGGGCCGAGCAGGGTGACGAACTCGCCGCGTTCGATCTGGCAGTCGATGTTCTCGAACACCGAGGTGCCGGCATAGCGCTTGTGCAGTTTTTGTACGCTGACGAAGCTCATGTCAGGTCTTGTCCTTGTTCAAACGGTTGGCGACCCAGGTCAGCACCAGCACGAAGGCGAAGTACGAGATCACCAGCGCGCTGTTGAAGTGGCCGCTGCTGTTGCGCATGTTGTTCAGGTACACCTGCAGCGTCTCGTAGCGGGTGCCGACCAGCAGGTTGGCGAACACGAACTCACCGAACAGGAACGAGAACGACAGCAGCAGCGCCACCATCAGGCCCTTGCGCAGGTTCGGCAGTACCACCAGGAATGCCGCCTGCCAGGTGCTGGCCCCGAGCAGTTGGGCGGCGTCCATCAGGTCGCGCAGGTTGATCGCCTGCAGGTTGTTGGTGATCGCCCGGTACATGAACGGCAAGGCGATGGTGAAGTAGCAGCCGATCAGGATCCACGGCGTACCGACCATGGCCATCGGCCCGCTGCCGTAAAGCTGCAGCAGGCCCACCGACGACACCACCGGCGGCACCGCGAACGGCAGCAGAATGAGGATGTTCATCAGCGCGTCGAGCTTGGGGAAGTGGTAGTGCACCACGAACAGCAGCGGCAGGATCAGCACCACCGACAGCAGCAGCGCCCCCATGCACACCAGCAGCGACTGGCCAAAGGCGGCAAGAAAGCGCGGCTCGCTCCACAGTGCCACGTACCATTTCAGGGTCAGGCCGCTGGGCAGCAGGCTGGCAGACCAGCTGGTGGCCAGCGAGTAGAGCAGTGTGCCGGCCAGCGGCAGCAGCAGGATCAGAAACAGCAGGTACACCACCACGCGGTGGTAGAGGCTGCTGGCCTTGGCTTCAGCGCGCATGGTAGCTCCTCTTCAGCAGCCATTGATGGACGATCGTGACCAGCGTCATCAGCCCCACCAGCACCATCGCCAGGGCGCTGGCCAGGTTGGGGTCGAGGCTGATGTCACCGGCCACCAGCCCGGCGATGCGGATCGGCAGCACGTTGAAGTTGCCGGTGGTCAGCGCATACACCGTGGCGTAGGCGCCCAGGGCGTTGGCCAGGAGGATGACGAAGGTGCCGAGCAGTGCCGGGGTCAGCACCGGCAGGCCGATGTGCCGCCAGTACTGCCAGTGGCTGGCGCCGAGCAGCGCGGCCGACTCGCGCCAGTCTTCGCGCAACGCGTCGAAGGCGGGGTAGAGCAGCAGCACGCCGAGCGGGATCTGGAAGTAGGTGTACACCAGGATCAGGCCGCTTTTCGAATAGATGCTGAAATCTTCCAGCAGGCCGATCTGCTTGAGCAGCAAGGTCAGCGCGCCGTTGAAACCGAGCAGGATGATGAAGGCGAAGGCCAGCGGCACCCCGGCGAAGTTGCTGGTCATGTTGGCGAAGGCGCTGACGAAATCGCGCAGGCGTGAATCCACCTGGCGCAGCGAGTAGGCGCCGAGGGTGGCGATGACGATGCCGAACAGGCTCGACCAGAAGCTGATCTCCAGGCTGCGTTGCAGCGCCTGCAGGTAGAACTTGGAGGCGAACACCTTGGTGAAGTTTTCCACGCCCCAGCCGGCCTCCGACTGCAGGCTGTTGATCGCCACCCAGGCCAGCGGGGCGATCTGGAAGATGACGAAGAACACGGCGAACGGCAGCAGGCAGAGCAAGGCCAGGGCGCGGCTTCTGGCACTCACTTGAGCAGCTCCCGGCACACGGTCTTGTCGTGGGGCACGCCGAGCACTTCGCAAATGGTGCCGCACAGTTCGGTCTGCAGCGGCTTGGCGGCGGGGTCGAGGCTGAAGGCGTCGCCGAACACGAACAACGGTACCTCGCGTTCCTCGGCCAGCAGGCCGTTGTGCGAGCGGTCGTTGTTCATGCCGTGGTCGGCGGTGACCAGCACCTGGTAACCCTCTTCGAGCCAGCGCGGCAGGTAGTCGGCCAGCAGGATGTCGGCGCTGCGCGCAGCGTTGCGGTACTGGCTGCTGTCCAGGCCGTGGCGGTGGCCGGTGTCGTCGATGCTCATCGGGTGCACCAGCAGGAAGTTCGGTGCGTGGCGGCGGCGCAGGTATTCGGCGTCGGCCAGCAGGTGTGAATCGGGGTAGCGGTCGTCCCAGTAGAACAAGCCGTGCTGGATCGGCAGCTTGGGCGCGTGGGTGTGGCGATCGCGCTGAGGGTCGAAGGGCGAGCGGTTGTACAGTTCGCTCATCCAGTGATAGGCCGCCGCAGCCGTGCCCAGGTTGGCTTCGCGGGCGTAGTGGAACACGCTGCGCTGGTTGGACAGGCGGTTGATGTTGTTGTGCACGATGCCGCTGTCGATTGGCGCAACGCCGGTGAGGATGCACTCGTACAGCGGTCGCGACAGCGATGGCAGCTCGCACTCCACGCGGTAGAGCGCGGCGCGGTCGGCCTCGACGTACGCGTGCAGGTGGCCCATGGCGTGGTGCGCGACCTGGTGGTTGAGGCCGTCGAGCAGGACCAGGATGACGTTGTGGTTCATTCGAAGCTCCGCGGGTTTTCAGGATCGGCCGCTGTGCGGCCGTTCGCGGGTCAAGCCCGCTCCCACAGGTTCTCCATAGCTCTTGAACCCTATGCTGTACCTGTGGGAGCGGGCTTGACCCGCGAACGAGGGCGCAGCCCTCGCTATCACTCCATCTCGATGATCACTTGCTCCTGCCACTGCTGCGGCAGCCCCTTGGAGGTCGCTTCCCAGGCCTCGGCATTCTTGATTGGCTGAGCGGCCCCGTATTGCTCGTTAGGCAGCAGCTTGGCCTGCACATCCGCCGGCAGTTTCAGGTGCTCGGCACGGATCGGCCGGGCATGCCCCTTGGCCAGGTTGATCTGCCCGGCATCGCTGAAGATGTACTCGCGCGCCAGCTTCGCCGCATTCGGGTGCTTGGCGTACTTGTTGATGATGGTGGTATAGCCCGAGGTGACCGAACCGTCCGACGGAATCAGCACTTCAAAGCGCTTGGGGTCGATCTGATCACGGTAGCTCAGGCCGTTAAAGTCCCACACCACGCCGACTTCCACCTCGCCTTTTTCCAGCGTCTGGATGGTCGGGTTGGCCAGTGACAGGCGTTTCTGCTGGGCCAGCTTGGTGAACAACTGCAGGCCAGGGGCGACATTGCTCTCGTCGCCTTTGTAGGCAATCGCCGCGGCCAGCACACCGTTGGCCGCCTGGGCGGCAGTGCCGACGTCACCGATGGCGACCTTGTATTTGCCCTTTTCAAGGTCATGCCAGGTCTTAGGCCGTTCGTCTTCCTTCACCAGGTCCTTGTTGATGATGAAGGCGATGGTGCCGGTATAGGCCAGCGCCCAGTGCCCGTCCTGATCCTTGGCCCAGGTCGGCACCTGGTCCCAGGTGCTTGGCTTGTACGGCTGGCTCACGCCCTTGGCCACGGCGATCGGGCCGAAGGCAGCACCCACATCGCCGATGTCGGCGCTGGCGTTGTCCTTTTCGGCTTCGAACTTGGCGATTTCCTGGGCCGAACTCATGTCGGTGTCACTGTGCTTGAGGCCATACTTGCTGGCCAGGTCATCCCAGGTGCCTTTCCAGTTGGCCCAGGCATCGGGCATGCCCACGCTGTTGACGGTGCCTTCCTTGCGGGCGGCGTCTTCCAGGGCCTTGAGGTCGGTGCCGGCAGCCATGGCCGAAGTACAAAGGGTGATGGCCGAGCCGAGCAGTGACGCCATGAACAACTTTTTCATCCGAAGCTCCTTGGGTGGGTGCCTTGCGCGATCGTTGTTGGTCTAGGTCAGCAAACCTTGCGCCAAGGTAGACCGCTTGCGTGACAGTTTGATGTAGGGAAAGCCCTGGAAATACAGCGTAGACCAGATCGAAAGGCCCGATTTATTGGGGTTGGCGCGAATCTGGCAGGCGTGCTCAGGCGGTTTGTCACAGGATGTTCATCAGCCCTGCCTAGGCTTGCACTATTCTCCAAGTGCCCTGTTCTGGGGCTGGACTAGTCCAGATAGGTAACCCTTGATGCAGCCCACCCCACCGCGTGCGGTAACAGCCATCTGCCATGCCCTGCAGGAGCAGATCGAGCACGGCCTGCTGGCGCCGGGGGGCAAGCTGCCGGCCGAGCGCAAGCTCAGCGAAGTGTTCGACACCACGCGCATTACCCTGCGCGAAGCGCTGGCGCAACTGGAGGCGCAGGGGCTGATCTACCGCGAAGAGCGGCGCGGCTGGTTCGTCGCGCCCGAGCGGCTGACCTACGACCTGATCGAGCGTAGTCACTTTCACGCAATGGTGCGGGACCAGGGGCGGGTTCCAACTACCGAGTTGCTTTCGGCCAGGCTGCAACCGGCGTCAGCTGCGGTTTGCGCGCGCTTGCGCCTGCCCGCGTTGTCGAGCGTGGTGCGCATCTGCCGGCTGCGCCGGATAGACGGGCGGGCGGTGCTGTACGCCGAGCACTACCTCAACCCGAGGTACTTCCCGGCGATTCTTGAGCAAGACTTGGCACAGTCGCTGACCGAGATTTATGGTCGGGTATACGGAATCGGCTATGGCCAGGTGTGTTTCGAGATACTGCCGACGGCGCTGCCGGTGGACGCGGCAGCGGCATTGAAGGTGTCCACGGGCAGCCCCGGGCTGCATATCACCCGGGTCAACAGTGACCAGCATGGGCATCTGATCGACTGTGACCTGGAGTATTGGCGGCATGATGCGATCCGCATTCGCGCCCAGGCGGGCTAAGCCCTAGCTGGCAGGTTTGCCGGCTTCGGCCATACCACCGCCGCCCGCCGTCACCACCTGCACCGACAGGCGCGGGGTCGCCAGGTCCAGCCCTGCCTCATCCAGCTGTCGCTTCAAGGCCAGGTTGAATGCCCGCGACACTTCCCACTGCTTGATCGGTGCGGTCTTGAAGCGCGCACGCAAGATGGCCGAGCCCGACTCGAAGCTTTCGACCCCTTGCAGCTCCAGCGGCGACCAGATGTTGCGGCGCATCAGCGGGTCGTTGCGCAGCTTCTGCCCCACTTCACGGATCAGCGTGATGGCCTGGTCGATGTTCATGCTGTGCGGGATGGCCACGCGGAAGATCGCGTAGCCGAATTCACGCGAGTAGTTCTTGATGCTCTTGATCTCGCTGAACGGGATGGTGTGCACGATGCCGTCGATGTCGCGCAGGCGCACGGTGCGGATGGTCAGGCCCTCGACCGTGCCCAGGTGGCCGCCGACATCGACGTAGTCGTCGATGGCCAGCGAGTCCTCGATGATGATGAACAGGCCGGTGATCAGGTCGGCCACCAGCGACTGCGCGCCAAAACCGATAGCCAGGCCGATCACACCGGCACCGGCCAGCAGTGGCGTGACGTTCATGCCCATGTTGGCCAGGGCGACGATCACCGCGATGATGAAGATGAACACGAACAGCACGTTGCGGATCAGCGGCATCATGGTTTGCGCGCGGGCGTTGGCCAGGCCCCGGCGCGAGCGCACCAGCGCATGATGCACGGCGGTGTCGGCGAGGATCCACACCAACCAGGCGACGATCAGCGTGCCGGCCAGGCCCAGCAGGCGCAGGCTGACTTCGTGGCCGTCACCTTCGGCGAAGCTGATCATCGACTGACCCCACACGCGCAGGCCCAGTTCGATGAACACCAGCCAGATGAACAGGTGCACCAGCAGGTAGCCGAAGTTGCGCAGGCGCTCGGCATACACCGCCTGGCGCTTGTTGGCGCGCTTGGGGTGGGCGGCGTGGCGGCGCACCAGGCCGTTGAGCACCATGCACACCACCACCAGCACCGTGCACATCAGCGACTGGCGCAGGGCGGTGCTGGTGTCGCCAGCGGAAACGAAAGTGGCGAACAGCGAGATGGCCACCAGGATCAGCGCCGGGATGAACCAGAAGCTGCCGAGGATCTCGATGGTGTCGCTGAGCGTGCGCCGGGTCAGGCGCCGCGACAGGGGCTGGTTGCGGATCAGGTGGGCGATCGGGCGGCGGAAGCGCAGGATGAACAGCCCGGTGCACAGCGCGGCGATGACGTTGGCCAGGGTGGCCAGGGCGTGTGCCAGGTGCGTGCCCAGGGCGACCAGCATGCGCGGGTCGCTCATCGCTTCGCCAAAGGCGGCGAAGCTGCCGATCAGCCACAGCGGGCGGAAGGCCTGGTGGCGCAGGATGTGCAATGCGCGGTGGCGATGCGGGCCATCGAGCAAGGAAAACGCGATCACGCAGATGGCCGAGAAGCAGGTGCCGACCACCAGGGCATAAGCCAATACCATGGCCATCGACTTGCCGAGCGAGGAGGGCAGGGCGAAGCTCAGGTACACCGTGAACACCAGCGCCACCAGCCACGGCCCGAGTTTGCGCAGGGCGAAGCGCAGCAGGTCCCAGGTGCGCGGGTGCTGGGGCAGCTCTTCGGTCAGGCCGAAGCGCACCCGCACGCGATGGCCGATCCAGTTGAAGGCATAGGCCAGCAGGCTCCACACGGCGATGATCGCGGCGAAGCCGAACAGGATTGCCGGCCATTGATGTACCGGTACCACCAGGTCCATCAGCTCGGCCTGGGCCTGGTCGATTTCCAGGGACCAGCGATGGAATGGGCTGGCGTCGCCGCTGAACTGCTTCTCGAAGTCATGCAGTGCGCCGCCGATCAGGCCCAGCACGCCCTGTTCGACGGTCGGTTGCGATTGTTTGGTGGCGTCGCGCAGCTTCTTCAGGTCGGCCAGCAACTTGGCCCGCTGCTGGTCGTTTTCCAGGTTCTTGATCACCTCGTCCAGCGATTTGCCCAAGGGTTCGCTGGCTTCGGGCTGAGCCGGCGCGCTGGACCCCAGCAGGCTCGGCAGGCCGGCCGCGTGGGCGGGGGCGATGAACAGAAACAGCAGCAGGGCAAGGCAACGCAGGAGGGCTGGCACCGGGAAATCTACCTCAGGTCAAACGATTGGCCGAGTGTAGAGGTTTATGTGGGCAGTTTCTCCAGGATCTTCCAGCAGGTGAGGCCGAAGATGCCCAGGGTGCCGATCCACATCATCAGTACGCCGATGTTGCGCTCGCGCATACTGAAGCCGATGGTCAGCAGCATCAGAAACAGAAATACCGGCACGAACAGGGACAGGAAGGGGGACATGGGCGGCAATCCTTTTGCGTTGGGGCCATGTGTTAAGCATAGCGGGTGGCAAGCGAAGCGGGATTGATCCGGGGCAGGTGGGGTGTCATTGCCGGCCTCTTCGCGGGGCAAGCCCGCTCCCACAGGTACAACACAGTTCTCCTGTGGGAGCGGGCTTGCCCCGCGAAGAGGCCAGGCCTGCTTACATCAAATTCAAGGCAAATCGCGGCTGCGATAGAAAGCAGTCAACACCTTCACCAGATGCGCCAGGTCATGGCTGCCGCACAGCTCACGAATCGAATGCATGGCAAAGGTCGGCAAACCGATGTCGACCGTGCGCACGCCCAGGTGGCTGGCAGCGATCGGGCCGATGGTCGAACCGCAGCCCATGTCGCTGCGTACCACGAAGCTCTGCACCGGCACTTCTTCGGCCATGCACAGGTGGCGGAAGAACCCGGCAGTTTCGCTGTTGGTGGCGTAGCGCTGGTTGTTGTTGACCTTGATCACCGGCCCGGCGTTGAGCTTGGGCCCGTGGTTGCCGTCGTGCTTGTCGGCGTAGTTGGGGTGCACGCCGTGGGCGTTGTCGGCCGAGACCATCAGCGAACGCTGAATGGTGCGCACATAGGCGTCGCCATCCGGCAGCAGGCGTTGCAGGGTCTGTTCGAGCATCGGGCCGTCGGCGCCGCAGGCCGAGCTGCTGCCGACTTCTTCGTGGTCGTTGCACACCAGCACGCAGGTTTCGTCGCTGTCGGCGGCCAGCATTGCCTGCAGGCCGGCGTAGCACGAGAGCAGGTTGTCCAGGCGCGCGCCGGCGATGAAGTCGCCGTGCAGGCCGATCTGTGCAGCGTCCTGGGTGTCGTAGAAGCTCAGCTCGTAATCGAGCACAACGTCGGCATTGAGCTGGTGCTCGCGGGCCAGCTGTTCGGTGAGCAGGGCGCGGAAGTCGATGCGCTCGTCGCCAGCGACCTGGGCCAGGATGGGCGGCAGCTCGGTCTGCGGGTTGATCATCCAGCCTTCATTGGCGGTGCGGTTGAGGTGGATGGCCAGGTTGGGGATGATGGCGATCGGCAGCTTGAAGTCGATCAGCTGGCTTTCGACCTTGCCGTCGCGGCGGAAGGTGACCCGCCCGGCCAGCGACAGGTCGCGGTCGAACCATGGCGCCAGCAGTGCGCCGCCATACACCTCCACGCCCAGTTGCAGGAAGCCCTGGCGCTGCAGCTCGGGCTGCGGCTTGACCCGCAGGCACGGGCTGTCGGTGTGCGCACCGACCATGCGGATGCCGCCCTGCAGCGGTGCTTGCTTGCCCAGCTTGATGGCGATGATCGAAGAATCGTTGCGGGTGACGTAGTAGCGACCGCCAGGCACGGTGGCCCAGCTGTCACGCTCATCCAGGCGCTGGTAGCCGGCAGCCTCGAGGCGCTGGGCCAGGCTGGCGGTGGCGTGGAAGGGCGTGGGGGAGGCCTTGAGGAAATCGATCAGGCCGGTATTCAGTGCTTCGCGCATAACTCACTCCAGACAGCAGTGGGGGCGAGTTTAGCGCAGATAGATCACAAATTGTGTCGGCCTCTTCGCGGGACAAGCCCGCTCCCACATGAGAACTGTGTTGTACCTGTGGGAGCGGGCTTGCCCCGCGAAGAGGCTGGTACAGCCATCACAAAATCAGAAGGGGGCGGGGCACTCGAACTTCAACCGCTCCCCGGAAACCGGATGAGTAAAGCTCAGCATCGCCGCATGCAGGCACAACCGCTCATGCGCCGCCAGCGCCTCGGGATTGGCATACAAACGGTCACCCAGTAATGGATGCCCAATCGACAGCATGTGCACCCGCAGCTGGTGCGAACGCCCGGTGATCGGCGTCAGCTCCACCCGGCAGTAATCGCCGCAACGTTCGAGGATGCGCCAGAAGGTCAGCGCATGCTTGCCCTGTTCATGGTCCACCACATGCCGAGGCTTGGTCGGCGGATCATAGCGCAGCGGCAGGTCGATGCTGCCGCTGTCCAGCGCCGGTTGGCCCCAGCACAGCGCGGTGTAGGCCTTCTCGGTCTCGCGGTCGTGGAACTGGCGCGACAGCTCACGGTGGCTGTCGGCGTCGCGGGCCAGCAGGATGATGCCGGAGGTTTCCCAGTCCAGGCGGTGGACGATCAACGCATCGGGGTAGCCGTTTTCCTGCAGGCGGGTGATCAGGCAGTCCTTGTTGTCATCGGCACGGCCTGGCACCGACAGCAGCAGGGTCGGCTTGTTGACCACCAGGATGGCGGCGTCTTCATGGAGGATCTGGACGTTCGACAGCGGCATTGCAAGTTCTCGATGAAAATGACAAAACCACTGGGGCTGCAGGGCAACCCCAGTGGTTTCGTCTGTACCTGACGGGCTGAATCAGCGATCAGGCAGGGTGATGTTCAGCTCCAGGATCGAGCAGCTGCCCTGGTTTTCCAGCTCGATGTGCACGTCATCGTTGCCGATGTTCACATACTTGCGGATCACTTCGAGCAGTTCTTTCTGCAGCGCCGGCAGGTAGTCCGGTTCGCTGCGCTGGCCGCGCTCATGCGCCACGATGATCTGTAGACGCTCTTTCGCCACCGACGCACTGGTCTGTTTCTGTCTGCCACGAAAGAAGTCAAAAAGGTTCATGGTTTACTTGCCTCCAAACAGGCGCGCGAAGAATCCTTGCTTCGGCACTTCGATGAAACGCAGGGGTTTCTCTTTGCCCAGGAGGCGGTCGACGGTGTCGCTGTACGCCTGGCCCGCATCGCTCTGGTCATCGAGGATGACCGGGATACCCTGGTTGGACGCCTTGAGCACCGCCTGCGACTCGGGAATCACACCCTTGAGCTTGATCGCCAGGATCTCTTCGACGTCGGCGATGCTGAGCATTTCGCCCTTTTCGACACGCTCGGGGTGGTAACGGGTGATCAGCAGGTGTTCCTTGATCGGCTCTTCGCCGTTTTCGGAGCGGCGCGACTTGCTCGACAGGATGCCCAGCATGCGGTCGGAGTCACGTACCGAAGAGACTTCAGGGTTGGTCACGACGATGGCTTCGTCAGCGAAATACATCGCCAGGTGGGCGCCTTTCTCGATACCGGCCGGCGAGTCGCAGATGACGTATTCGAACTGTTCTTTCAGCTCCATCAGCACCTTTTCCACGCCTTCCTGGGTCAGTGCGTCCTTGTCGCGGGTCTGGCTGGCGGCCAGCACGAACAGGTTTTCGAGGCGCTTGTCCTTGATCAGGGCCTGCTGCAGGTTGGCTTCGCCGTTGACGACGTTGACAAAGTCGTACACCACGCGGCGTTCGCAGCCCATGATCAGGTCGAGGTTACGCAGGCCGACGTCGAAGTCGACGATGACGGTCTTGTGGCCGCGCAGCGCGAGGCCGGTGCCGATGGCGGCGCTGGTGGTGGTCTTGCCCACACCCCCCTTGCCGGAAGTAACGACGAGAATCTTGGCCAAGGTGTTTCACCCCTAAATAAGTCGGGACAGCTGTCCCAGCAAAATGCAAAAAACGGCAACTGGGAAAAAAGTTGCTCTGAAAATGACGGCAAGTATCCGTTAAAGACGGGTGATGTTCAACACGTCACCGGACAGGCTGACTTGCACGCCCGAGCCCCACAAAGGGTCGCGGCGCAGGTCCTCGCAGACCCGGTACTGGCCAGCGATTGAGACCATTTCAGCGGTCATCTGCTGGCAGAAGATACGGGCCTTGGTATTGCCTTTGATGCCGGCCAAGGCGCGGCCGCGCATGACGCCGTACACATGGATGTTGCCATCGGCGAGAAGTTCCGCACCCGGGCTGACCGAGGCGGTGACCACCAGGTCGCCACCCTGGGCGTAGATCTGCTGGCCGCCGCGGACCGGTGAGGTGATGATGCGGGTTGGGCGCTGCTCTTGCACAAGGACGGGCTCGGGCGCAGGCGCAGGGGCGGGTGCCGGCTCGGGTTTCACCTCGGGCTCAGGCTCCAGTGGCCGCTCACGCGCACCGGAGGGCGGCAGCACCGGCAGGTCGATGGCGATCGCGGCAGCGATGTCCTCGATGCGGTTGGCGCGAATGGCCAGGGTGCGCAGGCCATGGTGGCGGCAGATGCGCATCAGCCCGGGCAGGTCGATGGCGCCTTCACCGGCCGGCAGCTTGTCCAGCGCCAGCACCAAGGGTGTGTTGCTGAAGAAATTCGGGGCTTGAGCCACTTTCGCCGCCAATTGGCGGTCGAGGGCTTCAAGGTCGTTGCGCCCCAGTTCCAGCACAGTGATGGCAAGCATGCTGCCCTTGAGCTGGAACACGGAGGCTGTGTCGGGTGTGTGGTTTGGGCTCATGGTCTGCATAGACGACTTGCTAGGGAAAAAGTGCCCTGACTTATAGCGATAACACCGGTTGGCCGCAACCGGCACCGATCCGATGTAGAATGCTCGGCCTTTGACATTCCGGAAGCTTCAATGGAACGCCCGCGTTTTCGTCCCTATTTCCTTCACCCCAGGTTCTGGGGCCTGTGGCTTGGCTTGGGCCTGCTGTGGCTGGTGGTGCAGTTGCCCTACCGTGCCTTGCTGTGGCTCGGCGGCGCCTTGGGCGCGCTGATGTACCGGCTGGCCGGTGAGCGCCGGCGCATTGCCGCGCGCAACCTGGAGCTGTGCTTCCCGGAACTGTCCGTCGACGAACGGCGCCGGTTGTTGAAGGCGAACTTCGCCTCCACTGGCATCGCCTTCTTCGAAATGGCCATGAGCTGGTGGTGGCCCAAGGCCAGGCTGGCGCGCCTGGCGCATATCGAAGGCATCGAGCACCTGCAGGCCGCCCAACAGGCAGGGCAGGGCGCAATCCTCATGGCCGTGCATTTCACCACATTGGAGATCGGTGCGGCGTTGCTGGGCCAGGTCCACACGATCGATGGCATGTACCGCGAGCACGGCAACCCGTTGTTCGACTTCATCCAGCGCAACGGCCGCGAGCGGCATAACCTCGACTCGCTGGCGGTGGAGCGTGAAGACGTGCGCGGCATGCTCAAGCTGCTGCGTTCGGGCCGGGCGATCTGGTATGCACCCGACCAGGACTATGGCGCCAAGCAAAGCCTGTTCGTGCCCTTGTTCGGCATCCCGGCGGCGACCGTCACCGCCACCACCAAGTTCGCCCGCCTGGGCAAGGCGCAGGTGATTCCGTTCACCCAGAAGCGCCTGGAGGATGGCAGCGGCTATCGTCTGGTGATCCACCCGCCGCTGCAGGATTTCCCCGGTGAGAGCGAAGAGGCCGATTGCCTGCGTATCAACCAGTGGATCGAAGGCGTGTTGCGCGAATGCCCCGAGCAGTACCTGTGGGCGCACCGGCGCTTCAAGTCGCGGCCCGAGGGTGAGCCGCGGCTGTACGACAAGAAAAAGCGCTGACTTTGCAGTGACAGTGCTGGCCTCTTCGCGGGGCAAGCCCGCTCCCACAGGTATTGCATGGACTCTGTGGGAGCGGGCTTGCCCCGCGAAAGGGCCGGTACTGACAAAGTGAATCCAGGGAGGAATCGATGACCCCAACCACCGGCCTGATCCTCTCTGGCGGCGGTGCCCGCGCCGCCTATCAGGTCGGTGTTCTGGCCGGCATCGCCGAGCTGCTGCCACCCTGCGCGGCCAACCCCTTCCCGGTAATCGTCGGCACCTCGGCCGGGGCCATCAACGCCGTGACCCTGGCCAGCGGCGCCACCCGCTTTGGCGAATCCGTGCAGCGCCTCACCGCCTTCTGGCAAAACCTTCGCAGCCATCTGGTGCTGCGCAGCGACTGGCCCGGGGTGATCCGCCAGGCCAGCCGCTTCGTTGGCCACAGCTTGCTCGGCCTGGGCGGCCAGGCGCCGGTCGCGCTGCTCGACAGCAGCCCGCTGCGGGCCTTGCTGCAGTCTCACCTGGACCTCGACGGCATCGCCCAGGCACTGGCCAGCGAGCAATTGCGCGCTGTGGCGGTGACTGCATTCGGATACGAATCCGGCCAGGCCGTTACCTTCTACCAAGGGCGCGGCGGCATCGACACTTGGCTGCGTCACCGGCGCATCGGCGTGCCCACCCCCTTGACCGTCGACCACCTGCTGGCCAGTGCGGCGATCCCGCTGCTGTTCGCTCCGGTCCGCTTGGGTGACGAGTACTACGGCGACGGCGCGGTACGCCAGTCGGCGCCGATCAGCCCGGCCCTGCACCTGGGGGCCAGCCGCGTGCTGGTGGTCGGGGTCAGCGGCAACCCGCAGCGGCCGGCGCCGCCGCTGCCCACTCAACGCGTGTTCAGTGGCCAGCAGCCGAGCCTGGCGCAGATCGGCGGGCATATGCTCAACAGCACCTTCATCGACAGCCTGGAAGACGACATCGAACTGCTGCAACGGCTGAACCACCTCAGCCACCTGCTGCCCGCCCACCTGGATGCGCGGCGCCTGGGCCTGGCGCCAATCGAGGTGCTGGTAGTGGCGCCCAGCCAGCCGCTGGACGAGATTGCCGCGCGCCACCGGCGTGAGTTGCCAGCGGCTTTGCGCGTGTTCCTGCGTGGTCCGGGGGCGACCCGGACCAGCGGGGCGGGGGTGTTGAGCTACCTGCTGTTCGAAGCCAGCTACTGCAGTGAGCTGATCGAGCTGGGCAGGCGCGATGCCTTGGCCAAGCGCCGCGAGCTGAAGCAGTTCCTGGGCATTTGAAAGACCTTCACTCGGCTATCTGCAGTTTGCGCGCCTGGGTGTACACATACCGCACCTTCTCGTACTCGAACGGCGAGTTGAGCTGGCCATAGCGGAATTTGGTGGTGTAGCGCTTGTCCACCGCGCGCAGCAGGAAGATTTCCGGATGGTCGGTGCTGGCCTCGGCCACGTTGAGGTAGTTGATCGCCTGCTCGCCGGCATAGTCCACCACCACCCCGGTAGTGTCGCGCAGGTTCGACGGGCCCAGCACCGGCAGCATGATGTACGGCCCTTCAGGCACACCGTAGAAGCCCAGGGTCTGGCCAAAATCCTCGCTCTGGCGCGGCAGGCCCATCTTGGTCGCCGGGTCCCACAACCCGCCCACGCCGATGATGGTGTTGAACATCAGCCGCGCCGTGATTTCCGCCGAGCGTTTGCCCTTGAGCTGCAGCACGCTGTTGAACAGGTTCGGCACATCGCCCAGGTTGTTGAAGAAGTTGCTCACCCCGGTGCGCACGAAGCGTGGCGTGACGTATTGGTAGCCATCCACCAGCGGCAGCAGCACCCATTGGTCCAGGCGGTAGTTGAAGTGGTAGATGCGCCGGTTCAGCGACTCCAGCGGGTCGTAGATGTTCAAGGCGGCCAGGGTGGAACGCTCGAACTCGCGCTGGTCCAGGCCGGGGTTGAATTTCAGTTCGCGCAGCGGGTCGATGAAGCCGTCGCTCTCGGGGGCCAACGGCTCGGCGGTGATCTGCGGGTCGGCCTCGATCACGCTGGTGCGTGGCGCGGTTTCCGCAGCCAGGGCATTGCCGGCGACGACGAGCAGCGCGGTGGCGAGGAGCAATTGTTTAGCCACGGAAGAACTCCAGCATGGCGTCGCTGTTGACGCGGTAATTGAGGTTGCCGCAGTGGCCGCCATGGGGGTAAAGGGTCAGCCGATCGCCAAACACCTTGCGCAGGAAGCCAATGTCGCCCGGGCCGAGGATGACGTCGTCGGCGTTGTGCATCACGGCGATTTTCGGGCTGTCGCGCAGGTAATCCTCCAGCGCGTACAGGCTGACCTGGTTGACCAGTTGCAGGATGCTGTTGCCGTCGGTGCGGGCGCGCCACATCGGGATCACCTGCTCGGTCATGTAGCAGTCGAAGTCGCACTGCAGCGCACGTTTGAAGAACGGCGTCAGGCTGCTGCTTTCGGTGATCGGGAATTTCGGCGGAATGATCAGGCCGCGGCGGTTGATCAGGTCGGAGGTGAAGGCGATGTCGGCAGCCGAGAAGCGGAACGAGGTGCCGATCAGCATGGCCATCTGTTCGTTGGACAGGTGCTGGCGCGACTGCTGGAAGTCATACAGCAGGGCGTCGTTGAGGTCGATGTAGCCCTTGTCCTGGAAGTAGCGGGTGAGCTTTTCCAGCATCAGTTCGTAGAAGGTGGTGCTGCGATCTATCCCCTTGACCTGGGTCTGCACCAGCTTGTCGAGGTTGTTGATCGAGGTGTACAGGTTGACTGGCGGGTTGAGCAGCAGTACGCGCTTGAAGTTGAAGCTGCGGCGGGTTTCGTCCAGGTGGCTGACGAACGCCGCGTCCAGCGCACCGAGGCTGTAGCCGGTAAGGTAGAACTCGCTGATCGGCAGGCGCGGGTGCTGGGCACGCACGGCCTGCATCACGCGGTACATGTCTTCGGCGTCTTCCTTGCTGACCCCCGGTGTGGCGAAGCGCGAGGCGGCGCTCATGAAGTCGTAGCTGGTCGGCGACGACAGTTGCACCACGTGGAAGCCGGCCTGGTAGAACAGCTTCTTCAGGTATTCGTTGATGGTGCTCGAGTAGGGTGCCCCGGTGCCGGCGATGATGAAGATCAACGGCGCAGCGTGGTCCTGGCGGGCCAGGCGATACTTGAGTTTTTTCACCGCCCAGAAGTTGTCGGGCAGGGTGAACTCACGTTCCGGGCGCAGGTTGAGGCTGTAATCGCTCTGGTCGATTTCGTCGTCGCTGGGCAGCGTCGGGCGCTGGTCGGGCGGCGTGGTGGCGATGGTCGCCTCGAACGGGTTGGTCAGGGGGAAGCCGTAGGTCGCGGGGTCGATGTCCCGCGCCGAAGCGGCCGCAGCCATGAGCAGGCCGCCAAGTAGGGCGGCTAGGCGCCAAGATCGATGCATGTAATCCCCCAGAAAGAACGCGAGCAAGGTACTGCGCTACGCAGGCTAGGACCACGAGTGCCCTGGCAAAGTTGCCAGGTGCTGTGGCCTTTGGTGTGCTTGTTATCTGCAACATAGCTGCAGGACTGTGATTTTGCCTTACAACGGGCCTTGGGCGATCATGGACGTTTTCGATTACCGCTATTGGAGAATGGGATGTCTCGTTCGTTGCCGGCTGCGTTGCTGCTGCTGTTTCTCGCACTTTGGCTGGCTGCCAGTTATGGCGTGCGTTACGGGTTGATGGAAGATGCGCAGTGGGTCGGCCTGTGTACGGCGCCGGGGGAGTACTGGCAGTGCCAGGTGCGCTCGCTATTGGGATTGGGCATTCACTTTCAGGTGATGGCTTGGGCCGGGCTGGGGGTTGCGCTGCTGGCTCAGTTCGTCGCGGGCCGGGCCGGTTGGTGGCTGGCGGTGCTGGCCTTGGTGTTCGGGGTGCCAGCGTTGGTGCTTTATACCGCGAGCATTGCGGTGTTCGCGGTGGTGCTGGCGGGGTTGCGGTTGGTCAGGTCTCAGGCTTGGGTTTTACGGTGAGGCGCAAATCGAGCGCCGCCCGCGCGGCGCATCGCGAGCAACGCTCGCTCCTACGTTTGTTTCCGGCCAGTTATGCCAACGGGATTTGCGCGCGGTCGCCTTGGTGCTCCACGCGATACCAAGTCGGACAAACAAGGCGGTCGCGCGCGTCGGTCACTGACGTTACTGGCCAGAAACAAACGTAGGAGCGAGCGTTGCTCGCGATGCGCCGCGCGGGCGGCGCTCGATCTCAACAACGCCGCCGCCCCTGAGTCTTACGCACCCGCAAGCCGCGCCACAGCGCCGCCGTCATCAGCACGCTGACCACTGCCCACCCCCAAGCCTGCTGATTCTCCAAGCCCTCACGATACAGCTGCGGCAGCACCCCAGCCCCGACGATAAACGCCAACAACGCCACTTCGGCCCGCCTTGCCACCACCGGCCGCAGCAGATAAACCACCGCCGGCAAGGCCAGCGCCGGGGTAGGAAAGCTGCGATAACGCGGATCGAAGACCATCCCCAGCATGCTCACCGCCGCTGCAAACCCGGCCGCCAGCAACAGCCAGCCCGCACGCGCTTCGAACCAGGCAAACATCCGCTCACGCCAGCCAGCGCGGCGCGCCAGCGCCAGCACGGCATGGGCCAGCACCAGCAGGTTCAGCCCCGCCAGCAGCACCGCCCACAACCACTCCCCGGCAAACCGCGCGTGAGTGCGCATCAACTCGCCCCACAGCCCCAGGCAGCCAGCGCCGAACGCGGCCAGCAGCGGCAACAGCCAGGCCCCGGCCAGGGTTGCAGGGCGCCCGGCGAACATCAGCATCACCGCCATCAGCACAGCGCTGGCCAACAACCACTGCGGCCAGTAGTGCAGGTTGCTCACCGGCCCTTCGAGCACGCCCTTGTCCTGCCGATCGGCATCGTACAGCCCCCAGTAACCGCCCACCGCGCCTTCGCTGGCACGCTTCCACGGCTGGTCGAAGGCTTCGATCAGGTTGTAGTGCCAGCCATTGGCCTCGGCCATGGCGACGAAGCCGCGGATGAAGCGCGCCTCGTTGGCGCGGCTGGGCACCGCGGTCTCGCGCTGGCGACCCTCGCTGGGCCAGCCAGTCTCGCCGATGAAGATGTCCTTGGGCGCAAAGCGCGTGCCGAACACCTGACGCACGTCGGCGACATGTGCCAAGGCATCGGCGATGCCGCGCGGCTCATCTTCCCAGTAGGGCAGCAGGTGAATGGTGAGAAAATCCACCGCTGGCGCCACCTGCGGGTGCTGCAGCCAGAACTCCCAGACATCGGCATAGGTGACCGGCACCTTGACCTGGCTCTTGACCTTGCTGATCAACCCGGCCAGGCGCTCGCCGGTAACTTCCTTGCGCAGCAATGCCTCGTTGCCGACGATCACCGCGCTCACCACGTCCGGGTTGGCATTGGCGGCGGCAATCAGCAAATCCACCTCTTTGTCGGTATCGACCGGGTTGGCGTTGACCCAGGCGCCGAGCATCACCTTCAGCCCATGCTTGCGCGCTAAAGCCGGGATTGCCTCAAGGCCGGTCATTGAATAGGTGCGGATGCACTGAAAACGCTCGGCCAGCAGCGCCAAATCGGCGTCCATGCGCGCCGGGCGCAGGCGAAACGGCTGGTCGAACGGCGACTGGTCTTTATCGAACGGGGTGTAGGAGGCGCACTGCAACTTGTGCGTGGGGCTGGCCGCATCCGGCAGCACGATCGGCTTGCCAAGCCCGTACCAGAGCGCGCCAAGGCCGAGCAGGCCAAGCAGGCAAGCGAGCAGGTACAAAGGCAACATCAGGCGGGCAGGGGCGGGCATCGGGCGGTCCATCGTCAGTGCAAAGCGTTAGATAGTAGCCCGGCGCCAATCATTTGGCATGCAAGGATCGCGCAGAACCCTGTAGGCCGATGCCGCTAATGGCACAGTGCTGTCGCATCGGGATGGGGTATAGGTCGCAGCTGGAGCAGGTCGCCCTCTGTTGCAGGCACATGATGCAATCTCCGAGACCTGACGAGGGGATGCATTGATGGCGACTTCTACAAGAATGCGACGTTTCCTGGGTGTGGGCACCGCCCTGGTATTGGCCATGGGCGCCGCACAGGCAATGGCCAAGGAAGTAAGCATCGGTTACGTGGATGGCTGGTCCGACAGTGTGGCGACCACCAACGTCGCCGCCGAAGTGATCAAGCAGAAGCTTGGCTACGACGTGAAGCTGCAGGCCGTGGCCGCAGGGATCATGTGGCAGGGCGTGGCGACCGGCAAGCTCGATGCGATCCTCTCGGCCTGGCTGCCGGTTACCCATGGCGAGTACTGGGCCAAGAACAAGGACAAGGTGGTCGACTACGGCCCGAACTTCAAGGACGCCAAGATCGGCTTGATCGTGCCGGAGTACGTCAAGACCCAGAGCATTGAAGACCTCAAGACCGACAAAGGCTACAAGCAGAAGATCATCGGTATCGATGCGGGTTCGGGAGTCATGATCAAGACCGACCAGGCGATCAAGGACTACGATCTGAATGGCTACAAGCTGACTGCAAGTTCCGGCGCTGGCATGACCACCGAGCTGGGCAAGGCCTACGCCAAGCAGGAACCGATTGCCGTTACCGGTTGGGTGCCGCACTGGATGTTCGCCAAATGGAAACTCAAGTTCCTCGATGACCCGAAAGGCGTGTATGGCGCGGCCGAAACCGTCAACAACATCGGCAGCAAAGAGCTGGAGCAGAAAGCCCCGGAAGTCGCCGAGTTCCTCAAGAAGTTCCAGTGGCAGTCCAAGGATGAGATCGGTGAAGTGATGCTGGCGATCCAGAATGGTGCCAAGCCTGAAGCGGCGGCTAAAGATTGGGTGGCCAAACATCCAGAGCGGGTCGCGGAGTGGACCGGTAAGTAACTGACGGGCCAGTGTGGCCTTTTCGCGGGGCAAGCCCGCTCCCACAGGAATAGTGCAGTTTCGAACTTTGCACTCATCCTGTGGGAGCGGGCTTGCCCCGCGAAATGGCCGGCACTTTGTTACGCAATCGGTAAAACAGTGTTGCATCTAAGACTAAGGTCGTCTGGTTGGCGTCCAACGGCAGCATAAAGTAACGGTGTGGGTTCCATCACCTCACTGTGCTGCTAGGACAAAAACAATGAACGACAGCATTTACCTCTCGATACAAAACAGCCCCCGCTTCAAGGAGCTGGTCACCAAACGCGAACGGTTCGCCTGGGTTCTCTCGGCGATCATGCTCGGCCTGTACAGCGCTTTCATCCTCCTGATCGCCTACGGTCCTCAACTGCTGGGCGCCAAGCTCAGTCCTGAGTCGTCGATCACCTGGGGCATTCCCCTGGGCGTCGGCCTGATCCTGTCGGCATTCGTCCTGACCGCCATCTACGTACGCCGCGCCAACGGCGAATTCGATGAGCTGAACAAGGCCATCCTCAAGGAGGCGCAACAATGATTCGCCACGCCAAAGCCCTGGCCGTACTGGCCTGCGGCGCGTTCGCACCTGCCGTGTGGGCAGCCGATGCCCTGACCGGCGAGGTGCAGAAACAGCCGCTCAACGTTGCCGCGATCGCCATGTTCGTGGCCTTCGTCGCCTTCACCCTCGGCATCACCTACTGGGCCTCCAAACGCAACAAGTCGGCGGCGGACTACTACGCTGCCGGCGGCAAGATCACCGGTTTCCAGAACGGCCTGGCGATTGCCGGCGACTACATGTCGGCCGCGTCCTTCCTGGGTATTTCTGCGCTGGTGTTCACCTCTGGCTACGACGGCCTGATCTACTCGATCGGCTTCCTCGTTGGCTGGCCGATCATCCTCTTCCTGATCGCCGAACGCCTGCGCAACCTGGGCAAGTACACCTTCGCCGACGTTGCCTCGTACCGCCTCGGGCAAAAGGAAATCCGCACCCTGTCGGCCTCCGGTTCGCTGGTGGTGGTGGCCTTCTACCTGATTGCGCAGATGGTCGGTGCCGGCAAGCTGATCGAGCTGCTGTTCGGCCTGGACTACCACGTCGCGGTGATCCTGGTGGGCATCCTGATGTGCCTGTACGTGCTGTTCGGCGGCATGCTGGCCACTACCTGGGTACAGATCATCAAGGCGGTGCTGCTGCTGTCCGGTGCCAGCTTCATGGCGCTGATGGTGATGAAGCACGTGGGCTTCGACTTCAACACCCTGTTCTCCGAAGCGATCAAGGTGCACAGCAAGGGCGAGGCGATCATGAGCCCGGGCGGCCTGGTCAAAGACCCGATCTCGGCGTTCTCTCTCGGCCTGGCACTGATGTTCGGTACCGCCGGCCTGCCGCACATCCTGATGCGCTTCTTCACCGTCAGTGACGCCAAGGAAGCGCGCAAGAGCGTGCTCTACGCCACTGGTTTCATCGGCTACTTCTACATCCTGACCTTCATCATCGGCTTCGGCGCGATCCTGCTGGTCAGCACCAACCCGGACTTCAAGGACGCCGCCGGCGCCCTGCTGGGCGGCAACAACATGGCGGCGGTGCACCTGGCCGATGCCGTGGGTGGCAGCATCTTCCTCGGCTTCATCTCGGCAGTGGCCTTCGCCACCATCCTGGCCGTGGTCGCGGGCTTGACCCTGGCCGGCGCCTCGGCGGTGTCCCATGACCTGTACGCCAGCGTCTGGCGCAAGGGCAAGGCCAACGACAAGGACGAGATCCGCGTGTCGAAGATCACCACCGTCGCCCTGGGCGTGCTGGCGATCGGCCTGGGGATTCTGTTCGAGAAACAGAACATCGCGTTCATGGTGGGCCTGGCGTTCTCCATCGCTGCCAGCTGCAACTTCCCGGTACTGCTGCTCTCGATGTACTGGAAGAAGCTGACCACCCGCGGCGCCATGATCGGCGGCTGGCTGGGCCTGGTGAGCGCGGTGACGCTGATGATCCTTGGCCCGACCATCTGGGTGCAGATCCTCGGCCACGAGAAGCCAATCTACCCGTACGAGTACCCGGCGTTGTTCTCGATGCTGATTGCCTTCATCGGTATCTGGTTCTTCTCGGTCACCGACAAGTCCAAGGCAGCTGAAAGCGAACGTGCGCTGTTCTTCCCGCAGTTCGTTCGGTCGCAGACCGGCCTGGGAGCTTCGGGCGCCGTCTCGCACTGATCCACCGGCAATAAAAAAACCGCGCTACGGCAACGGCCCGTAGCGCGGTTTTTTCGTTCAGGGCGCTAGATCATGCCAAGTAACAACAGCACCAGCAGTATCACCAGCACCACGCCGATGATTCCGGATGGGCCGTAGCCCCAGCTGCGCGAGTGCGGGAAGACCGGTAAGCCACCAATCAACAGCAGGATCAGGATGATGATGAGGATCGTGGTCATGACGGAGTCCTTGCGTGGTTAGGGTTCAAAGGGCCTCGTACTGCTGGCCTCTTGTTAATTCGGACCGGTGCCGCTTGCGAAAGATTCCATTCACTCGCCACTGACCGCACGGTCATGCCCGCCCATTCACTACCCTGATGGATCCTGCCATCGGCCAAGGCCTTGATTAGACTGGCCTGACAACCATCAGCAGAAGGCCTGCCAGCATGCACAACCGCATCATGATCACCGGCGCCGGGTCCGGTCTTGGCCGCGAGATCGCCCTGCGTTGGGCGCGCGAAGGCTGGCGCCTGGCGCTGGCCGACGTCAACGATGCCGGCCTGCGCGAAACCCTCGAACAGGTGCGCAGCGCCGGTGGCGAGGGCTTCATTCAGCGCTGCGACGTGCGCGACTACAGTCAGCTGACCGCCCTGGCCCAGGCCTGTGAAGAGAAGTTCGGCGGCATCGACGTGATCGTCAACAACGCCGGTGTCGCCTCGGGCGGGTTTTTCGCCGAGCTGTCGCTGGAGGACTGGGACTGGCAGATCGCGGTCAACCTGATGGGCGTGGTCAAGGGCTGCAAAGCCTTCCTGCCGCTGCTCGAACGCAGCAAGGGGCGGATCGTCAACGTGGCGTCGATGGCGGCGCTGATGCAGGGGCCGGGGATGAGCAACTACAACGTCGCCAAGGCCGGGGTGCTGGCGTTGTCCGAGAGCCTGCTGGTGGAGCTGCGCCAGCTGGAGGTGGCGGTGCATGTGGTGTGCCCGTCGTTCTTCCAGACCAACCTGCTGGACTCTTTCCGCGGCCCCAACCCGGCAATGAAGGCGCAGGTCGGCAAGCTGCTGGAGGGCTCGCCGATCAGCGCGGCTGACATTGCCGACTATATCCACCAGCAGGTCGCTGCCGGTGAGTTCATGATCCTGCCGCATGAGGCAGGGCGCCAGGCCTGGGAGCTCAAGCGCCAGGCGCCAGAGCGGCTGTACGACGAGATGGCGGAAATGGCGGTGAAGATGCGTGGCAAGGCACAAACGCGCTGATTGCAGGATCTGTCTGTAGGAGGGTTTACCTCAAGGCGTAGGTCTGTTCTGAATTGCCAGGGAAGTATTGAGTAGCCAAATATCCCCATGCACGCTGTGGTTTTCCCCGTTGCAGGAGGACCGCAGCATGTTGGTCATTGGACGTGAAGTCGGTGAAGTCATCACCATCGGTGACGATATTCAGATCAAGGTGGTGGAAACCCGCGATGGCATGGTGCGTTTTGGCGTCAGTGCGCCGCGTGATGTGCCGGTGCACAGGGCGGAGGTATACAAGCGGATCAAGGCGGGGGAGCGCAAGGGCAATCTGGCCTGAGGCTGTCAGTACCGGCCCTTTCGCGGGCAAGCCCGCTCCCACAGGTACACCACCATCCCCAAGACTGGTGGTGTACCTGTGGGAGCGGGCTTGCCCGCGAAAGGGCCGGTACTGTCTATTCCAGTAGTTCGCGCGGCACATCGTGCTTGGCCAGCAATTGGCACTGCTGGCTCTCCACATCGAACAAAATGAACGCCTGGCCCTTGGCCAACGCCTGGCGCACCCGCAGCACGCGGGTTTCCAGCGGCGTGTCGTCGCCATTGTCGGTGCCGTCACGGGTGACGAAGTCCTCGATCAGGCGGGTCAGGGTTTCGGCTTGCAGTTGTTCGTAGGGGATCAGCATGGGCGGCATTCGGCTTGGTTGAACGATGCGCCCATGCTACGCGAAATGTTTCAGCCCTTGTTACCCACCAGGCTGTCGACCGCCGGCACCCGCGTGTCGCTCTCCATCTGCGCATCGTGCTCCAACTGATGGCTGAAGCGCTCCAGTGAGGCATTGGCCGGGTTGGAGTCGCTGGCGAACACCGGCGGGCTGAGCAGATAACCCGACAGCAGGCGGCTGAGCGCGGCCAGGCTGTCGATGTGGGTGCGCTCGTAGCCATGGGTGGCATCGCAGCCGAATGCTATCAGCGCAGTGCGAATATCATGCCCGGCGGTGACCGCCGAGTGGGCATCGCTGAAGTAGTAGCGGAACACGTCGCGCCGCACCGGCAGGTCCTGGTCGCCGGCCAGCTTCAGCAGGTGGCGTGACAGGTGGTAATCGTAAGGGCCTGAAGAATCCTGCATGGCCACGCTGACGGCATGTTCGCTGGAGGCCTGGCCAGGCGCGACCGGAGCGATGTCGATGCCGACGAATTCGCTGACGTCCCAGGGCAGGGCAGCAGCGGCGCCGGAGCCGGTTTCCTCGGTGATGGTGAACAGCGGGTGGCAGTCGATCAGCGGCTGGCGGCCACTTTCCACTACGGCTTTCAGCGCCGCGAGCAGGGCCGCCACACCGGCTTTATCATCCAGGTGACGGGCGCTGATATGGCCGCTTTCGGTGAATTCCGGCAGCGGATCGAAGGCGACGAAATCACCGATGGCCAGCCCTAAGGCTTCGCAGTCGGCGCGGGTGGTGCAGTAGGCGTCCAGGCGCACTTCGACGTGTTCCCAGCTGACCGGCATCTGGTCGATGGCGGTGTTGAACGCGTGCCCGCTGGCCATCAGTGGCAGCACGCTGCCGCGAAATACGCCGGTGTCGGTGAATACGCTGACCCGGCTGCCTTCGGCGAAGCGGCTCGACCAGCAACCCACCGGTGCCAGGGCCAGGCGGCCGTTGTCCTGCAATTGGCGGACACTGGCGCCGATGGTGTCGAGGTGGGCCGAGACGGCGCGGTCGGGGGAGCTTTGCCGGCCCTTGAGGGTGGCGCGGATGGTGCCGCGGCGGGTCAGCTCGAAGGGGATGCCCAGTTCGTGCAGGCGCTCGGCGACGTAGCGCACGATGGTGTCGGTGAAGCCGGTCGGGCTGGGGATGGCGAGCATCTCCAGAAGGACACGCTTGAGGTAGTCGAGATCGGGTTCGGGGTAATGTTGGGACATGTGTACTCCTTTGCCGGCCTCTTCGCGGGGCAAGCCCGCTCCCACAGTGGTACTGGTATCACCGATCATTGTGGGAGCGGGCTTGCCCCGCGAAGAGGCCGTTATTGGTTTACGCCAACGCCCGGCTTTGCGGGAACAGCAGGTCGACAAAGCGCTCCGCCGTCGGCTGTGGTTCATGATTGGCCAACCCAGCGCGCTCGTTGGCCTCGATGATCACGTAGTCCGGGTGTTCGGCATCGCGCACCATCAGGTCCAGGCCCACCACCGGAATATCCAGCGCCCGCGCAGCACGCACGGCGGCATCGGCCAGCACCGGGTGCAGGCGCTCGGTGACATCTTCCAACGTACCGCCAGTGTGCAGGTTGGCGGTGCGGCGCACGGCCAGGCGCTGGCCGGCGGGTAGCACGCTGGCGTAGTCGAGGCCAGCGTCGCGCAGGGTGCGCTCGGTCTCATCGTCCAGCGGAATACGGCTTTCACCCCCGGTGGCGGCCTGGCGGCGCCGGCTCTGCGCCTCGATCAGCGCCTTGACGCTGTGCTTGCCGTCACCGATCACCTGCGCCGGGTGGCGGATGGCGGCGGCCACCACTTCATGGCCGATCACCAGAATGCGCAGGTCCTGGCCAGGGTGGAAACTTTCCAGCAGCACGCGGCTGTCGAAGCGGCGGGCGTGTTCGATGGCCTGGCTGACTTCGTCGTAAGTGGTCAGGTTGACCGCCACGCCCTGGCCTTGCTCACCGTCCACCGGCTTGACCACCACCGCGCCATGCTCGTCGAGAAACGCCAGGTTGTCGTCGGCATTGCCGGCCAACTGCTGCACCGGCACCTGCAGGCCGGCGTTGTGCAGCGCTTGCTGAGTCAGGCGCTTGTCCTGGCAGAGGGTCATGCTGATCGCGCTGGTCAGGTCGCTCAGCGACTCGCGGCAACGTACCCGGCGCCCGCCGAGGCTGAGGGTGAACAGCCCGGCGGCGGCATCGTCCACCTGCACGTCGATGCCGCGCCGGTAGGCTTCATCGACAATGATCCGCGCATAGGGGTTGAGCCCGGCTTCAGGACCGGGGCCGAGGAACAGTTGCTGGTTGATGCCGTTCTTGCGCTTGACCGCGAAGGTCGGCAGGTTGCGAAAACCGAGCTTTTCGTAGAGCCGCTTGGCCTGGCGGTTGTCGTGCAGCACTGACAGGTCCAGATAAGCCAGGCCACGGCTCATGAAATGCTCGATCAAGTGCCGTACCAGCACCTCACCCACGCCGGGGCGGGTGCATTGCGGGTCGACGGCCAGGCACCACAGGCTGCTGCCGTGTTCGGGGTCGTCGAAGGCCTTGCTGTGGTTCAGGCCCATGACGCTGCCGATCACCGCGTGGGTGTCTTCGTCCTCGGCCAGCCAATACACCGGCCCGCCGAGATGACGCGGGGTCAGCAACTCGGGCTGCACCGGCAGCATGCCGCGCGCCTGGTACAGGCCGTTGATCGCCTGCCAGTCGGCATCGCTCTGCGCCCGGCGGATGCGAAAGCCGCGAAATACCCGCTGCGCCTGGCGGTAGTCGGAAAACCACAGGCGCAGGGTGTCGGACGGGTCGAGGAACAACTGCTGCGGAGCCTGGGCCAGCAATTGCTGCGGCGCCGCCACGTACAAGGCGATGTCGCGCTCGCCGGGGCGCTCCTGCTGCAGCGCCTCGGCCAAGGTCGCCGGGTCCGGATAAGTGTGGCCAATCAACAGCCGCCCCCAGCCGCAGTGCAGGGCACGCGGCTGGTCGTGGGGCTCGCTGCCATCGCCGGCCAGGCGCGCCTGCAAACGCTCGTAGGACGGCGTCTGGCCGCGCAGCAGGCGCTGACCGTAAGCGATCTCATGGGGCTTCATGGGTCAGATTCCTTGTTCGCTCAGCCACAGGTTCAGGGCTGCCAGCTGCCATAGCTTGGAGCCGCGCAGCGGGGTCAGCTGGCCGTGCGGGTTGCTCAGCAGGCGGTCGAGCATGGCCGGGTTGAACAGCCCACGGTCCTGACTGGGGTCGGTCAGCAGTTCGCGCACCCAGCCCAGCGTCGCGCCTTCGAGGTGCTTGAGGCCGGGCACTGGGAAGTAACCTTTCTTGCGGTCGATCACTTCGTGAGGGATGACACGGCGCGCGGCCTGCTTGAGCACCTGCTTGCCGCCATCGGGCAGCTTGAAGCGCGCCGGAATGCGCGCCGACAGCTCCACCAGGCGGTAGTCGAGGAATGGCGTGCGGGCTTCCAGGCCCCAGGCCATGGTCATGTTGTCGACGCGTTTGACCGGGTCGTCGACCAGCATCACCGTGCTGTCCAGGCGCAGCGCCTTGTCCACTGCATCGGCTGCGCCGGGGCGGGCGAAGTGTTCGCGGACGAAATCACCGGCCGCATCGGTTTCCAGCAGCCACGGGGCCTGCACGGTGTCGCGGTATTCGGCGTGGCTGCGGTCGAAGAAGGCATCGCGGTAGGCGCCGAAGGCATCCTCGGCGCCGTCGACCTGCGGGTACCAGTGGTAGCCGGCGAACAGTTCGTCGGCGCCCTGGCCGCTCTGCACGCCCTTGCAGTGCTTGGCGACTTCCCGCGACAGCAGGTAGAAGGCGATGCAGTCGTGGCTGACCATCGGCTCGCTCATGGCACGGAACGCGGCCGGCAGCTGGTCGATGATCTCGTGCTCGGCGATGCGCAGCTGGTGGTGATGGGTGCCGTAGTGCTTGGCGATCAGATCGGAGTATTGGAATTCGTCACCGCGCTCGCCGCCGGCATCCTCGAAACCGATGGAGAAGGTCGACAGGTCGTCCACGCCGACCTCACGCAACAGGCCGACCAACAGGCTGGAATCGACACCGCCGGACAGCAGCACACCGACGTCCACGGCCGCACGTTGGCGAATGGCCACGGCATCACGGGTGGCATCGAGCACGCGGGTGGTCCAGCCTTCCAGGTCGAGTTCGCGCTCGTCGGGGTTGGGGCCATAGTGCAGCTGCCACCAGGTCTGGCGCTCGACTTCGCCATGGCGGTCGATGCGCATCCAGGTGCCGGGTTCGAGCTTCTGTACGTTGGCCAGCAAGGTGCGCGGCGCGGGTACCACGGCGTGGAAGTTGAGGTAGTGGTTGAGCGCCACCGGGTCGAGCATCGGGTCGATATCGCCGCCTTTGAGCAGCGCCGGCAGGGTCGAGGCAAAGCGCAGGCGCTCGCCATTGCGCGACAGGTACAGCGGCTTGACGCCGAGACGGTCGCGGGCCAGGAACAGGCGCTGGTTGTCGCGCTCCCAGATGGCCAGGGCGAACATGCCGTTGAGCTTGGGCAGCAAGGCCGCGCCCCAGGCGTGGTAGCCCTTGAGCAACACCTCGGTGTCGCCGTCGGACCAGAAGCTGTAACCCAGATCCTGCAGCTCCTGGCGCAGTTCGGGGAAGTTGTAGATGGCACCGTTGAACGCCAGCGACAGGCCCAGGGTGTTGTCGACCATGGGCTGCGCCGAGCCGTCGGACAGGTCCATGATTTTCAGCCGGCGGTGGCCGAGGGCGATCGGGCCCAGGCTATGGAAGCCCCAGGCGTCGGGGCCACGGGGCGCCAGGTGATGGGTCATGCGCTCTACCGCGGCGAGATCCGCCGGGCGAGGGGCTTGGTCGAGGGGGGTGAAACGCAACTCTCCTGCTAATCCGCACATAGGTCCTTACCGGTTTTTCCGTTGGGGAATCAGTGCCCCGGATTAGGGCACCTATAAGGAACTGACCTGAGCGATTTGTGAGAGTTTTAGATCAATCTGTTATATAGCCAAGTATGTAGCCAGTGGGAGCGGCTTTAGCCGCGAAGCAGGCGCCGCGGTGAATGGCACCGGCTATGCCGGTGTTCGCGGCTGAAGCCGCTCCCACTGGGGTCCGCATTTATCGGTCATTTACCGCGTATCAATTTGCGCAATGCAAACCGATTCGGATGACACGCCTCAGCCACCGCCCGAGGCAACGGCAGCGGCTCGCCACTGGCCCAGGCCGCAATCAACTCCCCCGAAAGCGGTGCCGTGATCAACCCCCGCGAGCCATGGCCACTGTTCACATACAGCCCCTCCAGCCAAGGGCAAGGCACCTCGGGCACCTGCCGCGCGTCCTTGCTCAACACGCCATACGCGTCGGCAAACGCAGCCGGGTCGGCGAGCGGCCCGACAATCGGCAAATAATCCGGGCTGGTGCACCGAAACGCCGCACGCCCCTGCAGTTGCTCGGGGTCGAGTGCCGCACTGCCAAGGCGCTGGGCAAGGTCCGGGGAGATTTCATCCAGCAGCGCCAGATTGCCCTGATGCTCGGCCACGGTCGGGGCCAGATCATTGCTATGAAAGTCGAAGCTGGCGCCCAGGGTGTGTTCCTCACCTCGTGGGGGCGCCACGTAGCCTTCGGCACAGACCACGGTTTTCAGTGCCCGACTGCCTTCGGTCAGCGGCAACCGGGTGATCTGCCCGCGGATGCGCTTGAGCGGCAACTGGGAGCAGGCATCGAAACGCTTCACTTCGGCGGCGCCGGCCAGCACCACCAGCGGCGCACTGGCCAGCAGCCGCTCGCCATCCCAGGCCTGCCACAGGTCATCGACTTTGCGCAGGTCGACGACTTCGTGGTGGGCCAGCAGGCGAATGTTGGGATGATTCAGTTGCGCCTGGCACAGCGCCGGCGGATGCACCCAGCCGCCCTCCGGATAGAACAGCCCACCCGCAGGCAGCGAGACGCCGGCAATGGCTTGGGCTTCTTCACGCGGCAAGGCGCGCAGCAAACCACCGTCGAACGCCTCGGCAAGCTTGCCCTGGCGCTCAGCCTCCTTGCTGTCGAAAGCAAGCTGCAGAACCCCACAGGCATCCCAGTCCTGTCCGCGCTGCAGCTGCTCAAGTTGACGGCGGGTATAGCCGAAGCCTGACAGGATCATCCGCGACAATGCGGTGCCATGCGCGGAAAGCTTGAGGTACAGCACACCCTGGGGATTGCCGGACGCTTCCCGGGCCGGGGCGTCGTGACGCTCCAGTACCGTTACCTGCCAGCCGCGTGCGGCCAGGCTCGCTGCACTGGCGCTGCCCGCAAGCCCCGCACCGATCACCAGCGCCTGACGCGGGCCACCGATGGCGCTTGGCCGGGCATACCACGGCGCAGCCATGGCGGGGGCAGGCGGGCCGCTGTAGACGCCGCTCATCACTTCCCATTTCTTGCCCAGGCCCGGCACCTTTTTCATGGCGAAACCGGCTTCGACCAAGCTGCGCCGCACCCAACCGGTGGTGGTGAAGGTACCCAGCGCGGTCCCTGCGCGCGACAACCGCGCCAGTTGCGCGAACAATTCGGGGGTCCACATGTCGGGGTTTTTCGCCGGGGCGAAACCGTCGAGGAACCACACGTCGATGCTGGCATCGAGCTGCGGCAGCTGTTCGAGCACATCGCCGATCAGCAAGGTCAGGGTGACCCGGCCGTGGTCGAAGGTGAACTGTTGAAAGCCGGGATGCACCCCCACGTACTGGGCCAGGAATGGCTCGCTGAAGGCCGCCAGCTCCGGCCACACGCGCACCGCACGTGCCATGTCGTCGTGGCCGAGCGGATACTTTTCAACGCTGACGAAATGCAGGCGGGCGTCGCTCGGCGCTTTTTCGGCAAACAGCTGCCAGGCACAGAAAAAGTTCATGCCGGTGCCGAAGCCGGTTTCGCCGATCACCAGGCAGGCGTGCGGCGCCAGTTCGGCGAAGCGTTGCGCCAGCCCGGTCTGTTCAAGGAACACGTAGCGGGTTTCGTCGGTGCCTTCGTTCTTCGAGAAATAGACGTCGTCGTATTGCCGCGAATGGGGGCGGCCCTGGTCGTCCCAGTCGATCTGGGCATGCTGGAGGAGGGTGGACATGGTTGGCTCGGTTGCAGCGGATGAGGGATTTTATGTCATCTGCGGGTTTTGCGCAGGGCTACAGGCCTGTTACAAATCCGCTAGTCTTGCTTATCCATTGAAGGAGCCCCTGCATGTTCGAATCCGCCGAAATCGGCCACAGTATCGACAAGGAAACCTTTGAAGCAGAGGAGCCTGCCCTGCGCGAGGCCCTGCTTGAAGCCCAGTACGAACTCAAGCAACAGGCACGCTTCCCGGTGATCGTGCTGATCAACGGCATCGAGGGCGCTGGCAAGGGCGAGACGGTCAAACTGCTCAACGAATGGATGGACCCACGCATGATCGACGTGCTCACCTTCGATCAGCAGACCGACGAAGAACTGGCCCGGCCACCGGCCTGGCGCTACTGGCGGGCGCTGCCGCCGAAGGGGCGGATGGGCGTGTTTTTCGGCAACTGGTACAGCCAGATGCTCCAGGGCAGGGTGCACGGGGTGTTCAAGGATGCCGTGCTCGACCAGGCAATTGCCGGGGCCGAACGCCTGGAGCAGATGCTCTGCGACGAAGGCGCGCTGATCATCAAGTTCTGGTTCCACCTGTCCAAGAAACAGATGAAGGCGCGGCTCAAATCCCTCAAGGACGACCCGCTGCACAGTTGGAAGATCAGCCCGCTGGACTGGCAGCAGTCGCAGACCTACGACCGCTTCGTGCGCTTTGGCGAGCGCGTGTTGCGCCGCACCAGCCGCGACTACGCGCCGTGGCACATCATCGAAGGCGCCGACCCGCACTACCGCAGCCTGGCCGTGGGCCGCATCCTTCTTGAAAGCCTGCAGGCCGCGCTGGCCGTCAATCCGAAGGAAAAGCATCACGGCAACATCGCGCCGTTGGGCCGCAGCATCGACCAGCGCAGTCTGCTCGGCGCGCTGGACATGACCCTGCGGCTGGACAAGCAAGATTACCAGGAGCAACTGGTGACCGAGCAGGCCCGCCTGGCCGGGCTGCTGCGCCACAAACACATGCGCCGGCATGCCCTGGTGGCGGCCTTCGAGGGCAATGATGCCGCTGGCAAGGGCGGCGCCATCCGCCGCGTCGCCGCCGCGCTCGACCCCCGCCAATACCGCATCGTGCCAATCGCCGCGCCCACCGAAGAAGAGCGCGCACAGCCTTATCTGTGGCGCTTCTGGCGGCATATACCGGCGCGCGGCAAGTTCACCATCTTCGACCGCTCCTGGTACGGCCGGGTACTGGTGGAACGCATCGAGGGGTTCTGCTCGCCCGCCGACTGGATGCGCGCCTATGGCGAGATCAACGATTTCGAGGAGCAACTGGTCAATGCCGGGGTGGTGGTGGTCAAGTTCTGGTTGGCAATCGACCAGCAGACCCAGCTGGAGCGTTTCGAGGAGCGTGAGCAGATCCCGTTCAAGCGCTACAAGATCACCGAAGACGACTGGCGCAATCGCGACAAGTGGGACCTGTATGTCGATGCGGTGGGCGACATGGTCGACCGTACCAGCACCGAAATCGCGCCTTGGACACTGGTCGAGGCCAACGACAAGCGTTGGGCGCGAGTGAAGGTTTTGCGCACCATCAACGAGGCCTTGGAGGCGGCGTTCGCCAAAGACAAGAAGTAGTCAGTCCCGGCCTCTTCGCGGGGCAAGCCCGCTCCCACAATTTGGGGCACGGCACGATCCCTGTGGGAGCGGGCTTGCCCCGCGAAGAGGCCGGCACTGGCGATATCGATGCCTGAGTGGAATGACCTGATGAATTCTTTTCCTTCGGCGCCAGGCAGCAAGCCCTTAGAATCCAGAAACCCCCGCCACGGGCTCGATCGAGGACTTTATGCACATCACTTCCGGACGCTGGGGCTATGGCCTGTTCCTGGCGCTGTTGACCGCGCTGCTCTGGGGCATTCTGCCGATCAAGCTCAAGCAGGTGCTGCAGGTGGTCGACCCGTTGACAGTCACCTGGTTTCGCCTGCTGGTGTCCGGCAGTTTGCTGTTCGCCTGGCTGGCGAGCCAGCGGCGCTTGCCGTCGTTGAAGAAGCTGGGGGGCAAGGGCAAGGGCCTGGTGGCGGTTGCCGTGTGCGGGCTGATGGGCAACTACGTGCTCTACCTGGTCGGCCTCAACCTGCTCAGCCCAGGTACCGCGCAACTGGTGGTGCAGGTTGGCCCGGTGCTGCTGCTGGTGGCCAGCGTGTTCGTGTTCAAGGAGCGTTTCAGCCTGGGCCAGGGCTTGGGGTTGGTGATCCTGCTCGCAGGCTTTGGCCTGTTCTTCAACCAGCGTCTTGAAGAGCTGCTGACCTCGTTGGGCACCTACACCACGGGGGTACTGACCATTCTGTTGGCCACCAGCATCTGGGTGTTCTATGCCTTGAGCCAGAAGCAACTGCTGACATTGTGGAATTCGCAGCAGGTGATGATGGTGATCTACCTGTGCTGCGCGGCGTTGCTGACGCCCTGGGTGCATCCGCTGGAAGCGCTGCAGTTGACGCCATTGCAAGGCTGGCTGCTGCTGGCCTGCTGCCTGAATACGTTGGTGGCCTACGGGGCGTTTGCCGAGGCGCTGGCGCATTGGGAGGCATCGCGGGTGAGCGCTACCCTGGCGATGACGCCGTTGGTGACCTTTGTCGCGGTGGCGATTGCGGCGTGGGTGTGGCCGGATTATGTGCAGGCTGAGGATATCAATGCCCTGGGGTATGTCGGCGCGGTGACGGTGGTGCTGGGGTCGACGGTGGTGGCGTTGGGGCCGTCGTTGGTGGCGGGGTGGCGGGCACGTTTGGCGCGGGCTAATTGATTGTCTGCGCCGGCCTCTTCGCGGGGCAAGCCCGCTCCCACAGTGACAGTGTCGAGTCGAACATTGTGGGAGCGGGCTTGCCCCGCGAAGAGGCCGGCACAGCCAACCTATCAATCAGCCCTTGCCGCCGGGGGCCAGCATGTTCTCCGGCCTGACCCATTCATCGAACTGTTCGTTAGTCAGGTACTTCAATTCCAAAGCCGCCTCGCGCAGCGTCTTACCCTCGCCGTAAGCCTTCTTGGCAATCTCCGCCGCCTTGTCATAGCCAATATGCGGGTTCAGCGCCGTTACCAGCATCAACCCCCGCTCCAGGTGCGCCGCCATCTGCTCGGCATCCGGCTCGATCCCCGCCACGCAATGCTGCTGGAAGTTACGGCAACCATCGGCCAGCAGTTCGACCGACTGCAGCAGGTTGTGGATGATCACCGGCTTGAACACGTTCAACTGCAGGTGCCCCTGGCTTGCGGCAAAGCCGATCGCCGCGTCGTTGCCCAGCACCTGGCAGGCCAGCATCGACAGCGCCTCGCACTGGGTCGGGTTGACCTTGCCCGGCATGATCGAGCTGCCCGGCTCGTTGGCCGGCAGGCGCACCTCGGCCAGCCCCGCGCGGGGGCCGGAGCCGAGCAGACGCAAGTCGTTGGCGATTTTCATCAAGGCCACCGCCAGGGTCTTGAGCGCGCCGGCCAGGCTGGTCAAAGGCTCGTGGCCGGCGAGGGCGGCGAACTTGTTCGGCGCAGTGACGAACGGCAGGCCGGACAGCGCGGCCAGTTCGGCGGCGATGGCTTCGGCGAAACCATGCGGGGCATTCAGCCCGGTGCCCACGGCGGTGCCGCCCTGGGCCAGTTCGCACACCGCCGGCAAGGTGGCGCGGATGGCGCGTTCGGCATAGTCGAGCTGGGCGACGAACGCCGACACTTCCTGACCGAAGGTGATGGGTGTGGCGTCCATCATGTGCGTACGGCCCGTCTTGACCAGCTTGTGGTGGCGCGCCGAAAGCTCGGCCAGCCCCGACGACAACTCGGCAATCGCTGGCAGCAGATGCGCATGCACGGCCTGCGCGGCGGCGATGTGCATGGCGGTGGGGAAGCAGTCGTTGGAGCTCTGCGAGCGGTTGACGTGGTCGTTGGGGTGCACCGGCGCCTTGCCGCCGCGGCCCTTGCCGGCCAGTTCGTTGGCCCGCCCGGCAATCACTTCGTTGACGTTCATGTTGCTTTGCGTGCCACTGCCGGTCTGCCAGACGACGAGCGGGAATTGCGCGTCATGCTCACCGTCCAGCACTTCGTCGGCGGCCTGCTCGATCAGCCGGGCGATGTCGGCCGGCAGGTCGCCATTGCGGTCGTTGACACGCGCAGCGGCTTTTTTGATGAGTGCCAGGGCGTGCAGCACCGCGAGCGGCATGCGTTCCTTGCCAATGGCAAAGTTGATCAGCGAGCGCTGGGTCTGCGCGCCCCAGTAGGCGTCCTCAGGAACTTCGACCGGGCCCAGGCTGTCTGTCTCGATACGGCTCATGCTGCTTCACTCCTTTGTCAGTCAGAATCAGCAGTTTAGGCCCTCATGCGAACGTGCGGTTCATTCGCTCGTCGTGCTACTTGAGCGCTGTGCCTGTGCAGGCGCAGAATGCTCTACTCTGAGGTACCGCCTCCCCCCTTGAAGGAAATGCAATGACCCGTGTCCGTGTCCTCTGTGCCGCCGTCGCCCTGGCCTGTGCCAGCGGCCAGGTACTCGCTGCCACCGCCAGCCACAACGCTGCCGCCGAGAAATTCCTGACCCTGGCCCACGCCGACAAGCTGGGCACCCCGGTGTACATGCAGGTCCAGCAGATGTTCGCCCAGCGCTTTGCCCAGACCAAGGCCCCGGCCGCCAAGCAGAATGTCCTGGAAAGCTACCAGGCCAAGGCCAACGCCGCGCTGGACGGTGCCATCGGCTGGAACAAGCTGAAGCCGAAGATGGTCGACCTGTACACTCAGACCTTCACCGAGCAGGAGCTCAAGGACCTGGTCAAGTTCTACGAGTCGCCACTGGGCAAGAAAGTCCTGACCCAGATGCCGAAAGTCACCCAGCAGTCGGCCCAGCTGACCCAGCAGAGCCTCGAGCCTGCGGTACCGGTGGTCAACAAGCTGCTCGAAGACATGACCAAGGAGCTGGACCCGAACGCCGGCAAGGCCGCCGCGCCTGCGAAGAAGTGAGTAACACCCGATGACCATGCAGCAACGCATCGAGCAGCAGCTGGCCGCGCTGGCGCCGCAGCACCTTGAAGTGCTCAACGAAAGCCACATGCACAGCCGTGGCCAGGAAACCCACTACAAGGCGGTGATCGTCAGCGAGCAGTTCGCCGGGCTCAACAGCGTCAAGCGTCACCAGAAGGTCTACGCCACCATGGGCGAGCTGATGGGCGAAATCCACGCCCTGGCGATCCACACCTACACCGCCGAGGAGTGGGCTCAGGTGGGCGCCGCTCCGGCCTCGCCGGTGTGTGCAGGTGGCGGCAAGCACTGAATCCTTTCCGTCATTCTGGTAGACTGCGCGAAAACCGGGGCCGCTCTGCGGCCCATTCGCGGCACAAGGCCGCTCCCACAGGTTCCCTGCTGCTCTCATGAGTTACGCGGTCTCTGTGGGAGCGGCCTTGTGCCGCGAATGGGGCGCGCAGCGGCCCCTTGCATGACCCCGTTATAACAACCCGGTTCGCCCCTTACGAGGGCACCCACCTGGAGATCTACCGCAAATGTCCCAAGCTATCGTCGTGGCGGCGCTGTACAAGTTCGTCACCCTGGAAGACTACGTCGAGCTGCGCGAGCCGCTGCTCAAGGCCATGGCCGACAACGGCGTCAAAGGCACCCTGCTGCTGGCTCATGAAGGCATCAACGGCACCGTCTCGGCTACCCGCGAAGGCATCGACGGCCTGCTCGCCTGGCTGCGCAACGACCCGCGCCTGGTGGATGTCGACCATAAAGAGTCCTACTGCGATGAGCAGCCGTTCTACCGCACCAAGGTCAAGCTCAAGAAAGAGATCGTCACCCTCGGCGTGCCGGGCGTGGACCCCAACCAGGCGGTCGGCACCTATGTCGAGCCCAAGGACTGGAACGCCCTGATCAGCGACCCGGAAGTGCTGCTGATCGACACCCGCAACGATTACGAGGTGGCCATCGGCACCTTCAAGGGCGCCATCGACCCGAAGACCGAAACCTTCCGCGAGTTCCCCGAGTACATCAAGGCCAATTTCGACCCGAGCAAGCACAAGAAAGTCGCCATGTTCTGCACCGGCGGCATCCGCTGTGAAAAAGCCTCCAGCTACATGCTCGGTGAAGGCTTCGATGAGGTCTATCATCTTAAAGGCGGCATCCTGAAATACTTCGAAGAAGTGCCTCAGGAACAAAGCCTGTGGGACGGTGACTGCTTCGTCTTCGACAACCGCGTCACGGTGCGCCATGACCTGAGCGAAGGCGAGTACGACCAGTGCCATGCCTGCCGCCACCCGATCAATGCGCAGGAGCGCGCGTCCGAGCACTATTCGCCAGGTGTGAGCTGCCCGCATTGCTGGGACAGCCTGAGCGAGAAGACCCGGCGCAGCGCCATCGACCGACAGAAGCAGATCGAGCTGGCCAAGGCCCGCAATCTGCCGCACCCGATCGGTTACAACTACAAAGCCGAGGCCTGATGCATGACTGCTCGCCTGCTTTATGTGATGGACCCGATGTGCTCCTGGTGCTGGGGTTTCGCGCCGGTGGCCGAGGCCCTGATCGCCCAGGCGCGTGAAGCGGGCGTGGCCACGCGGCTGGTGCCGGGTGGCCTGCGCAGCGGCGGCAGCGCGCTGGATGCCTCGACCCGCAAGTACATCCTCGAACATTGGCAGGCGGTGGCCGAGGCCACCGGTCAGCCGTTCCGTTTCGAGGGGGCAATGCCTGACGGCTTCGTCTACGACACCGAGCCTGCCTGCCGAGCGCTGGTCACCGCCCGCGAGCTGGATGCCGAGCGCGTATGGCCGCTGCTCAAGCTGATCCAGGGTTCGTTCTACGCCCAGGGCGTGGACGTCACCACCGCACCGCAGTTGGTCGAGCTGGCGGAGCAGGCCGGCTTCGATCGCCCTGCCTTTGCCGACGCCTTCACCCGTGCCGAAACCCGCGCCGCCACGGCCGCCGATTTCAGCTGGGTGCAGGGCCTGGGCATCGCCGGCTTCCCGACCCTGCTGGCCGAGCGCAACGGCCAGCTGGCGCTGTTGACCAATGGCTACCAGCCGCTGGACAGCCTGCAACCCTTGCTTGGCCGCTGGCTGCAGCAGGCCGTCTGTGCTTGACCTGCCAGGGTCGCCCGACCCTGTGCCAGGGAAGCCTGCTGCTGTGCCTGATCGCCTGAGCTGGGCGGAAATCCGCCGCCTGGCGCTGCACCACAAGAAAAACCTCTGGACCGCCAACCTGATCGCCGTGCTTGCAGCCTGCTGCAGCGTGCCGATCCCCTTGCTGCTGCCGCTGCTGGTCGACGAAGTGCTGCTTGGCCATGGCGATGCGGCGCTCAAGTTCATGAACCATCTGCTGCCCAGCGGCTGGCAGGTGGCAGCGGGTTACATCGGCCTGATGCTGGTGGTCACGCTGTGCCTGCGCCTGTTCGCGCTGGGGTTCAACGTGGTCCAGGCCAAGCTGTTCGCGGGCCTGGCCAAGGACATCGTCTACCGCCTGCGCATTCGTCTGATCGAGCGGCTCAAGCGCATCTCGCTCAAGGAATACGAAAACCTCGGCAGTGGCACCGTGACCACGCACCTGGTCACCGACCTGGACACCCTCGACAAGTTCGTCGGCGAGACCCTCAGCCGCTTCCTGGTGGCCATGCTGACCCTGACCGGCACGGCGGCGATCCTGATCTGGATGCACTGGCAGCTGGCCTTGCTGATCCTGCTGTTCAACCCGCTGGTGATCTACTTCACCGTGCAGCTGGGCAAGCGCGTCAAGCACCTCAAGAAACTCGAAAACGACAGCACCTCGCGCTTCACCCAGGCGCTGGCGGAAACCCTTGATGCCATCCAGGAAATCCGCGCCGGCAATCGCCAGGGTTATTTCCTCGGCCGCCTGGGCATGCGTGCCCGTGAAGTGCGCGACTACGCCGTGGATTCGCAGTGGAAAAGCGACGCCAGTGGCCGCGCCAGTGGCTTGTTGTTCCAGTTCGGCATCGATATCTTCCGTGCCGCGGCGATGCTCACGGTGCTGTTCTCCGATCTGTCCATCGGGCAGATGCTGGCGGTGTTCAGCTACCTGTGGTTCATGATCGGGCCGGTGGAGCAGCTGCTCAACCTGCAATACGCCTACTACGCCGCCGGTGGCGCGCTGAGCCGGCTCAACGAGTTGCTGGCGCGTGATGACGAGCCGCAGTACCCGGCCGCCAGCGATCCGTTCACGGGTCGCGAAACGGTGGGCATCGAGGTGCGCGACCTGCGCTTCGCCTACAACGACGAGCCGGTGCTCGAGCACCTCGACCTGTCCATCGCGCCCGGCGAGAAGGTCGCCATCGTCGGCGCCAGCGGCGGCGGCAAGAGCACCCTGGTGCAGTTGCTGCTGGGCCTCTACAGCGCCCAGGCCGGGACCATCCGTTTTGGCGGCGCCAGCCTGCAGGAAATCGGCCTGGAGACTTTGCGCGAAAACGTCGCCGTGGTGCTGCAGCACCCCTCGCTGTTCAACGACACGGTGCGCGCCAACCTGACCATGGGCCGCGATTGCACCGACGAGGCCTGCTGGCAGGCGCTGCGCATCGCCCAGCTGGACGCGACCATCGCCGCCTTGCCGCAAGGGCTGGACAGCGTGGTCGGCCGCTCCGGTGTGCGCCTGTCCGGTGGCCAGCGCCAGCGCCTGGCGATTGCCCGCATGGTCCTGGCAGAGCCCAAGGTGGTGATCCTCGACGAGGCCACCTCGGCGCTGGACGCCGCCACCGAGTACAACCTGCACCAGGCGTTGGCGCGCTTTCTCAGTGGCCGCACCACGCTGATCATCGCTCACCGCCTGTCTGCCGTTAAGCAGGCCGACCGGGTGCTGGTGTTCGATGGCGGGCATGTGGCCGAGGACGGCGACCACCAGCAGCTGATTGCCGACGGGGGCTTGTATGCCAAGTTGTATGGGCATTTGCAGCAGACCTGACGCTGTTTTCTAGATTGGGCGGTCCATTCGCGGGGCAAGCCCGCTCCCACAGGTATTTCACTGAATTCAATGCAGTGAAATACCTGTGGGAGCGGGCTTGCCCCGCGAAGCATTCAGCGCGGATCTTGCGTCATAAAAATCCCTCCATGCAGATGGCAAATGGCCTACGCTGTGCTTGTCTGGGTTGATTCGAGCCTTATCTGCTCTGTGACAGGGACTTCATGAAGGGAAATCGCACGCTAGAGGCGCCAAGGTTGCTGGGTATCATCTGGCCCTTCATCGCCGTTGTCATCTTCCAGGTCTTGTTGGGCAGCCTCAGCCTTTATGCGCTGTCGGCCGTTCGCGCCTATGTCGCGGGCGAAAGCCTCTGGTCCAAGGCGCAGAAAGACGCCATCTACTACCTCAACCTGTATGCCGACAGCGGCGATGACAGCGCCTACCAGCGTTATCGCCAGGTGATCAGCGTGCCCCAGGGCGACCACCAGCTGCGGGAAGTGCTGGACCAGCCCGATCCGGACCTTGAGGCGGCGCGCCAAGCCGTGCTGCAAGGGGGCAACCACCCGAACGACGTCGATCGGATCATCTGGTTCTATCGCAACTTCCGCCAGATCAGCTACATGCAGACGGCAATCGCCTACTGGAACATCGGCGACGATTACCTCGCCCAGTTGGATGTACTTGCCAATGACATGCGTGATGGTTTTGCCAAAGGCCAGGTCGGGCCTCGCCAGGTCAGCGAATGGCGGGCGCGCATCGTTGCCATCAACGAAGGCGTGACGCCGGCGGCCAAGGCGTTCAGCGATGCCCTGGGCGAAGGTTCGCGAATGCTGCTGCGGGTGCTGATGATCACCAATCTGCTGACCGCGCTGTTTCTCATCGCCTTCGCCTGGCATCGTTCAAGCAAGTTGCTGGCCCAGCGCCAAGCGTTCGCCAGCGCCCTTCAGGAGGAGAAAGAGCGTGCGCAGATTACTCTGCAGGCCATTGGCGATGCGGTGATCACCACCGATGTCGATGGCTGCATCGCCTACATGAACCCGGCCGCCGAGCAGCTGACCCACTGGCAGGCCGGCCAGGCCCAGGGGCTGCCGTTGACGGCGCTGTTCAGCCTGGTCGATGAGCAGGCTGAGAACGAGGATGGCACCGTCCTCGAACAAGTGCTCAGCGGTAGCCTCAAGGGTGGCGCCGAGCATGCGCGGTTGATCCAGCGCCTGGACGGCAGCACGGTGTCGATCAACCTGGTGGGTTCGCCGATCATCAACGACGGCCAGATGGCCGGCATCGTCCTGGTGCTGCACGACATGACCCAGGAACGCCAGTACATCGCCAATCTGTCCTGGCAGGCTACCCACGACGCCCTGACCGGCCTGGCCAACCGCCGAGAGTTCGAGTATCGCCTGGAGCAGGCGCTCAATGGCCTGGTGCGCCAGGCGGGTCGGCACGCGTTGATGTTCCTTGACCTCGACCAGTTCAAGCTGGTCAACGACACCTGCGGCCACGCCGCTGGCGACGAGCTGCTGCGGCACATCTGCGCTGTGTTGCAGTCAGGCTTGCGTGAAGGCGACACCTTGGCGCGCCTGGGCGGCGACGAATTCGGCGTACTTCTTGAAAATTGCCCACCCGACCAGGCCGAGCGCATAGCCGAGAGCCTGCGCCAAGCGGTACAGAGCCTGCACTTCGTGTGGAAGGGCAGGCCGTTCGTGACTACCGTCAGTATCGGCCTGGTGAACATGGCTCAGGCCCCGTCTACTCTGGAGGCATCCCTTCGCGCAGCCGACATGGCGTGCTACATGGCCAAGGAAAAAGGCCGCAACCGCGTGCAGGTCTACCACGCCGACGACAGCGAATTGTCGATGCGCTTCGGCGAAATGGCCTGGATCCAGCGCCTGCACGTGGCGCTGGAAGAAAACCGCTTCTGCCTGTACGCCCAGGAGATCGCCCCCCTCACGGCCATCGACGGGCCAGGCCATATCGAAATCCTGCTGCGCCTGCACGACGAAGGTGGCCGCACCATCCTGCCCGACAGTTTCATTCCCGCCGCCGAGCGCTATGGCCTGATGACCGCCCTTGACCGTTGGGTGGTGCGCAACGTGTTCCAGGTCATTCGCCAATGCCTCGATGAGGAGCGCGAGGGCCCGCTGTCGATGTGCGCGATCAATTTGTCGGGGTCGAGCATCGGTGACGACAAGTTTCTCGACTATCTGCAACGACTGTTCGTCGAATATTCCATCCCGCCGCGGCTGATCTGCTTCGAGATCACCGAAACCATCGCCATCGCCAACCTGGGCAGTGCCATCCGCTTCATCAATGAATTGAAAGGGCTGGGCTGCAAGTTCTCGTTGGATGACTTTTGTGCCGGAATGTCGTCATTCGCTTATTTGAAACATTTACCCGTCGACTTCTTGAAGATCGACGGAAGTTTTGTCAAAGATATGCTTGATGATCCGGTCAACCGGGCCATGGTCGAGGTGATCAACCACATCGGCCATGTGATGGGTAAGCGGACCATCGCCGAGTTTGTGGAAACTCCGTTGATCGAGCAGGCCTTGCAGGAGATCGGCGTGGATTACGCCCAGGGCTATCTGATCGAACGACCGCAGGTATTCACCTGCGACAGTCTGCAGCGCCAACGGATTGCTGCACGGCCCCTGTTGCATCGGGCGCCTGGAACCTTTCGCTGAACAAGCGTCGGCAAAATCACAAGGATCAAGGAGCTGAATCGTGATTGATGCATTCGTTCGTATCGGGCCATTGATGGACCCCGCCAGTTACCCCCTGTGGGCTCAGCAACTGATCGAGGACTGCCGCGAGAGCAAGCGCCGGGTGGTGGAGCATGAGTTCTACCAGCGCTTGCGCGACGGCCAACTGCGACAGACGACCATTCGTCAGTACCTGATCGGCGGCTGGCCAGTGGTCGAGCAGTTCTCGCTGTACATGGCGCACAACCTGACCAAGACCCGCTTCGCCCGCCACCCCGGCGAAGACATGGCGCGGCGCTGGCTGATGCGCAATATCCGCGTCGAGCTCAACCACGCCGACTATTGGGTGCACTGGTGCCACGCCCATGGCATTCATCTGCACGAGCTGCAGTCCCAGGAGGTGCCGGCGGAGCTCAACGGGCTCAACGACTGGTGCTGGCGGGTGTGCACCACCGAATCGCTGGCGATCGCCATGGCGGCTACCAACTACGCCATCGAAGGGGCGACCGGGGAGTGGTCGGCGGTGGTTTGCGCCGAAGACACCTATGCCATGGGTTTCCCGGAAGATCAGCGCAAGCGCGCCATGAAGTGGCTGAAGATGCACGCGCAGTATGACGATGCGCACCCGTGGGAAGCGTTGGAGATTATCTGCACGCTGGCCGGTGAGAACCCGACCCTGGGGTTGCGCAACGAATTGCGCAGGGCGATCTGCAAGAGCTATGACTGCATGTACCTGTTCCTGGAGCGGTGCATGCAGATGGAGGGGCGGCAGCAGGGGCGTGTGCGCCCGGCGTTGGCTGCGGGTTAGGCAGTTCCGGCCTCTTCGCGGGCAAGCCCGCTCCCACAGGATTGCGAGCACCTCGGTATCTGTGGGAGCGGGCTTGCCCGCGAAGAGGCCGGTACAAACACCCCGGCAATTATTGGGCGTTAAAGGCCTGCCCATTCACCCCAGCACTGTCCGGCCCCATCAAATACAGGTACACCGGCATGATCTCCTCCGGCAGCGGGTTGTTCTGCGGGTTCTCGCTCGGATAAGCCTGCGCCCGCATCGCCGTGCGAGTAGCGCCCGGGTTGATGCTGTTGGAACGCACCGGCGCAACGCCTTCCAGCTCATCGGCAAGGGTCTGCATCAGCCCCTCGGTGGCGAACTTCGACACCCCGTAAGCCCCCCAGTAAGCCCGGCCCTTGCGCCCCACGCTGCTGGAGGTAAACACCACCGAAGCGTCCTCCGACAGCTTGAGCAGCGGCAGCAGCGTACTGGTGAGCATGAACGTGGCATCGACGTTGATGTGCATCACGCGCATGAAATTGTCGCCCGAGAGCTGCTCCAGCGGCGTGCGCGGGCCGATGATCGAGGCATTGTTGAGCAGCCCGTCGAGGCGGCCGAACTGTTCCTCGACCATCACCGCCAGTTCATCGTACTGGTGGGGCAGGGCGGTTTCCAGGTTGAACGGGATCACCACCGGTTGCGGGTGGCCGGCGGCCTCGATTTCATCGTAGACCTCGTTCAGGTTGGCTTCGGTCTTGCCCAGCAGCAGCACGGTGGCGCCCAGTGCGGCGTAGGCCTTGGCGGCGGCAGCGCCGATGCCGCGGCCGGCACCGGTGACCAGAATGACGCGGCCCTTGAGCAGGTCGGGGCGGGCGGTGTAGTCGAACATCAGTTTTTTCCCTTGTTCATTGGGTGCACCAATCCTTGTGGGAGCGGGCTTGCCCCGCGAAGCAGGCGATACGGTGGATGGCACGGGCTGCGCCCGTGTTCGCGGGGCAAGCCCGCTCCCACAGGGTTCGGTGGTCAGTCGTCATGGCTCAGCAGCCGCACAGGGCGCTGTCGATCACCTTGCGCAGTTCCAGCGGGTGGTCCACCACCACATCGGCGCCCCAGTTGTTCGGGTTGTCCTCTGGATGAATATAGCCGTAGCGCACGGCCGCCGTGCGGGTGCCGGCATCGCGGCCCGACTCGATGTCGCGCAGGTCGTCGCCGACGAACAGCACGCTGGCCGGGTCCAGGTCCAGCGTTTTGCAGGCGAGAATCAGCGGCTCGGGGTCAGGCTTGCTGTTCTTCACATGGTCCGGGCAGATCAGCAGCGCCGAACGCTCGGCCAGGCCCAGGCGCTGCATGATCGGCTCCGCGAAGCGCACCGGCTTGTTGGTCACCACGCCCCACAGCAGGTTGCCTTTCTCGATGTCGGCGAGCAGTTCGGCCATGCCGTCGAACAGCTTGCTGTGCACCGCACAGTCACGCTGGTAGCGCTCCAGGAATTCCAGGCGCAGGGCCTCGAAGCCCTCGGCGTCCGGACTCATGGCGAAGGTCGCGGCGACCATCGCCCGCGCACCACCGGAAACCACGTCGCGGATCAGCGTGTCGTCGATGGCCGGCAGGCCGCGCTCGGCGAGCATGGCCTGGCAGATGGCGATGAAGTCCGGCGCCGTGTCGAGCAGGGTGCCGTCCATGTCGAAGAGTACTGCTCGCAAACGCATGCTCATTCCTCGCGCAGAGTCTGGATCATGTAGTTGACGTCCACATCGCTGCTGAGCTTGTAGTGCTTGGTCAGCGGGTTGTAGGTCAGGCCGATGATGTCCTTGACCTCAAGGCCGGCGGTGCGGCTCCAGGCGCCCAGTTCGGAAGGGCGGATGAATTTCTTGAAGTCGTGGGTGCCGCGCGGCAGCATCTTGAGGATGTATTCGGCGCCGACGATGGCCAGCAGGTAGGCCTTGGGGTTGCGGTTGATGGTCGAGAAGAACACCTGGCCGCCCGGCTTGACCATGCGGTAGCAGGCACGGATGACCGAGGACGGATCAGGCACGTGTTCGAGCATCTCAAGGCAGGTGACCACGTCGAACTGCTCGGGCATTTCCTCGGCCAGGGCCTCGGCGGTGATCTGCCGGTACTCTACCTGCACGCCGGATTCCAACTGGTGCAGCTGGGCCACGGCCAATGGCGCCTCGCCCATGTCGATACCGGTGACGGTGGCGCCACGCAGGGCCATCGCCTCGCTGAGGATGCCGCCGCCGCAGCCTACATCCAGCACTTTCTTGCCCGCCAGGCCGACGCGCTCGTCGATCCAGTTGACGCGCAGCGGATTGATATCGTGCAGCGGCTTGAACTCGCTCTCGCGGTCCCACCAGCGGTGCGCCAAGGCTTCAAACTTGGCGATTTCGGCGTGGTCGACGTTGCTCATTGAACAGTCCTCTGAAACTTGTACGAATTGCGCCGGAGTATACCCGAGCGCCCAAGGCTGATGGTCGCTATAATCGCCGGCTTTTATATCCGAACGACGGGGAGAGGCAATGCGCGAGCAACTTTTGGCGGCGGAGAAGGTGACCGGCATCCGCTGGCACCGCGGCGCCCTGCACCTGCTCGACCAGCGCCTGCTGCCATCGGAAGAACGCTGGCTGGCCTGCGACAATGTCGCGCAGGTGGTGGCGGCGATTCGCGACATGGCCGTGCGTGGCGCGGCGGCCATCGGTATCGCGGCGGCCTATGGCCTGGTGCTGGCCCTTGAGGATCGCCTGGCCGAAGGTGGCGACTGGGAAATGGACCTGGAGGAAGACTTTCTCAGCCTGGCTGAGGCGCGCCCGACCGCAGCCAACCTGTTCTGGGCCCTCAACCGCATGCGCGAGCGCCTGCATCGCGTGCGCCCCGACGAGGACGTGCTGGCGCTGCTGGAAGCGGAAGCCATCGCCATTCACGACAGCGACCGCGAGGCCAACCTGACCATGGCCCAGCACGGCATCGAGCTGATCCGCCGCCACCAGGGCAATGCGCAGACCCTTTTGACCTACGGCAATGCCGGCGCCCTGGCCAGTGGCGGCTTCGGCACGGCGTTGGGGGTGATCCGGGCGGGTTTCCTCGAAGGCATGGTCGAGCGCGTCTACGCCGGGGAGACTCGCCCCTGGTTGCAAGGGTCGCGCCTGACCGCCTGGGAGCTGGCCAACGAAGGCATCCCGGTGACCCTGTGCGCCGACTCGGCGCTGGCCCACCTGATGAAGAGCAAGGGCATTACCTGGGTGGTGGTGGGCGCCGACTGCATCGCCGCCAACGGTGACATGGCTGGCAAAATCGGCACCTATCAGCTGGCCGTCAGCGCCATGCATCACGGCGTGCGCTTCATGGTGGTGGCGCCGAGCACCAGCATCGATCTGAACCTGGCCACGGGCGAAGACATTCCGCTGGAGGAGCGCGACGCCGACGAACTGCTCGATTACGCCGGCACCCGCGTGGCGCCGGATGTCGAGGTGTTCAACCCGGTATTCGATGTGACCCCCGCCGACCTGATCGACGTGATCGTGACCGAGCGCGGCATCGTCGAGCGCCCGGATACCGCCAAGTTGGCGCAATTGATGTGTCGCAAGCGGTTGCATTGATTCTGTCTGTGCCGGCCTCTTCGCGGGCAAGCCCGCTCCCACAGGGACATCACAGGTCTCGGTAATTGTGGAGAACCTGTGGGAGCGGGCTTGCCCGCGAAGAGGCCAGTACAGGCAGTAGAGAATCAAGAATCATAGGTGTTGAAGCCACTTCCCCGCTCTCCCCACCGCCCCGCCTTTGTGGTAACATCCGGCAGTTTCCAAGACCGCCCATCACGGCGGCCAATTTTGCGCAGATCCATGGCACAACTCATTGATTTGTCGTAAGTCGTCGCACCCCTATGCGCTGCGGCGGCGAGCTTCGTTCGGCCCTTGATGGAGCTGCGAAGTTTCACCAGAAAAAGGAATCAGGCTTCTCATGGGCGAACTGGCCAAAGAAATCCTCCCGGTCAATATCGAAGACGAACTGAGACAGTCTTACCTCGACTACGCGATGAGCGTGATTGTCGGGCGAGCGCTGCCCGATGCGCGTGACGGCTTGAAGCCCGTGCATCGTCGCGTTCTCTATGCGATGAGCGAACTGGGCAACGACTGGAACAAGCCGTACAAGAAATCCGCCCGTGTGGTCGGTGACGTGATCGGTAAGTACCACCCGCACGGCGACACTGCGGTCTACGACACCATCGTGCGTATGGCCCAGCCGTTCTCGCTGCGCTACCTGCTGGTCGACGGCCAGGGCAACTTCGGTTCGGTCGACGGCGACAATGCTGCGGCCATGCGATACACCGAAGTGCGCATGTCCAAGCTGGCCCACGAGCTGCTCGCCGACCTGCACAAAGAAACCGTCGACTGGGTGCCCAACTACGACGGCACCGAGCAGATCCCGGCGGTCATGCCGACCCGTATTCCCAACCTGCTGGTCAACGGTTCCAGCGGCATCGCCGTGGGCATGGCGACCAACATCCCGCCACACAACCTTGGTGAAGTCATCGACGGTTGCCTGGCGCTGATCGACAACCCGGAAGTCACCATCGATGAGCTGATGCAGTTCATCCCGGGCCCGGACTTCCCGACTGCCGGTATCATCAATGGCCGCCAGGGCATCATCGAGGCGTACCGCACCGGCCGTGGCCGCATCTACATGCGTGCGCGCTCCGAGATCGAAGACATCGACAAGGTCGGTGGCCGCCAGCAGATCGTCGTGACCGAGCTGCCGTATCAGCTGAACAAGGCGCGTCTGATCGAGAAGATCGCCGAGCTGGTCAAAGAGAAGAAGATCGAAGGCATCACCGAGCTGCGCGACGAGTCCGACAAGGACGGCATGCGCATCGTTATCGAGCTGCGCCGCGGCGAGGTGCCGGAGGTGGTGCTCAACAACCTCTACCAGCAGACCCAGCTGCAGAGCGTGTTCGGCATCAACGTGGTGGCGCTGATCGACGGTCGCCCGCGCCTGCTCAACCTCAAGGACCTGCTCGAAGCGTTCGTCCGCCACCGCCGTGAAGTGGTGACGCGCCGGACCGTGTTCGAGCTGCGCAAGGCGCGCGAGCGCGGCCACATCCTTGAAGGCCAGGCGGTTGCGCTGTCCAACATCGACCCGGTCATCGCCATGATCAAGGCCTCGCCGACGCCGTCGGAGGCCAAGGAAGCGTTGGTTTCCACCGCCTGGGAATCCAGTGCCGTGCAGGTCATGGTCGAGCGCGCCGGCGCCGATTCCTGCCGCCCTGAAGACCTCCCTGAGCAGTACGGCCTGCGCGATGGCAAATATTTCCTGTCGCCGGAACAGGCCCAGGCGATTCTCGACCTGCGCCTGCACCGCCTGACCGGCCTGGAGCACGAGAAGCTGCTGGCCGAGTACCAGGAGATTCTGGAGCAGATCGGCGAACTGATCCGCATCCTCAGCAGCGCCGAGCGCCTGATGGAAGTGATCCGCGAAGAACTCGAAGCGATCCGCGCCGAATATGGCGATGCCCGCCGTACCGAGATCCTCAACGCCAGCCACGACCTCAACTACGGCGACATGATCCCGGAAGAAGAGCGCGTGGTGACCATTTCCCACGGCGGCTACGCCAAGACCCAGCCGTTGTCCGCGTACCAGGCCCAGCGCCGTGGCGGCAAAGGCAAGTCGGCCACCGGCGTGAAGGACGAGGACTACATCGAACACCTGCTGGTCGCCAACAGCCACGCCACCCTGCTGCTGTTCTCCAGCAAGGGCAAGGTGTACTGGAAGAAGACCTACGAGATTCCTGAAGCCTCCCGCGCCGCGCGTGGTCGCCCGCTGGTCAACCTGCTGCCGCTGGAGGAGGGTGAGCGCATCACCGCCATGCTGCAGATCGACCTCGAGGCCCTGCAGCAGAGCGCCGATCCGGACGAAGAGCTGGAGGACGGCGATGAGAACGTGATCGAAGGCGAGCTGGTCGAAGTCGAAGAAGTCGATGAAGAAGACGGCGATACCCCTGAGTGGGTGGCGGAGCCGACCGGCGCGTACATCTTCATGGCCACCGCTTCCGGTACGGTCAAGAAGACCCCGCTGGTGCAGTTCGCCCGTCCGCGCTCCAACGGCCTGATCGCCCTGAAGCTGAAAGAAGGCGACACCCTGATTGCCGCGGCCATCACCGATGGTGCCAAGGAAGTCATGATGTTCTCCGACGCCGGCAAGGTGATCCGCTTCGCTGAAAGCGTTGTGCGTGAAATGGGCCGTACCGCCCGTGGCGTGCGTGGCATGAAGCTGGGCAAGGGACAGCAGATCATCTCGATGCTGATTCCAGAGTCCGGCGCGCAGATCCTCACGGCGTCCGAGCGCGGTTTCGGCAAGCGCACCCCGCTGTCCAAGTTCCCGCGTCGCGGCCGTGGCGGCCAGGGCGTGATCGCCATGGGCACCAAGGGGCGCAACGGTCTGCTGATCGGCGCCATCCAGGTGCAGGAAGGCGAAGAGATCATGCTGATCTCCGACCAGGGCACGTTGGTGCGTACGCGGGTGGGTGAGGTGTCCAGCCTCAGCCGAAACACCCAGGGCGTGACGCTGATCAAGCTGGCGGCGGATGAAACGTTGGTTGGCCTGGAGCGGATCCAGGAGCCCTCCGAGGAAGAACTCGACGATGTGATCGAGACGGACGAGGAGGGCGTCGAGACCGACGCGCCGGATAACGAAGCTGCGGATGCCGAACAGGCCCCGCAGGAGTAAGCAAGCGTAAATCCCGAGCGGGGCGACCAAGGTCGCCCCGTTTGACTGATAAGAGCAGAGCGAGAGTGGATGTGAGCAAACGAGCCTTTAACTTCTGCGCAGGCCCTGCCGCGCTTCCTGAAGCTGTCCTGCAGCGTGCCCAGGCCGAGATGCTCGACTGGCGCGGCAAGGGTTTGTCGGTGATGGAAATGAGCCATCGCAGCGACGATTACGTGGCCATCGCCGAAAAGGCCGAGCAGGACCTGCGTGACCTGCTGTCCGTCCCCTCCAACTATAAAATCCTGTTTCTGCAGGGCGGCGCCAGCCAACAGTTCGCCGAGATTCCGCTGAACCTGCTGCCGGAAAACGGCACCGCCGACTACATCGAGACCGGCATCTGGTCGAAAAAGGCGATCGAAGAAGCGCGCCGCTTCGGCAACGTCAACGTCGCCGCCAGCGCCAAACCGTACGACTACCTGGCCATCCCTGGCCAGAACGAGTGGCAGCTGAGCAAGAACGCGGCCTACGTCCACTATGCATCCAACGAAACCATCGGCGGCCTGCAGTTCGACTGGGTGCCAGAAACCGGTGACGTCCCGCTGGTGGTCGACATGTCGTCCGACATCCTCTCGCGCCCGATCGACGTCTCGCAGTACGGCCTGATCTATGCCGGTGCGCAGAAGAACATCGGCCCGAGCGGCCTGGTGGTGGTGATCGTCCGTGAAGACCTGCTGGGCCACGCCCGCAGCAGCTGCCCGACCATGCTCGACTACAAGGTCTCGGCCGACAACGGCTCCATGTACAACACCCCGGCGACCTATTCCTGGTACCTCTCCGGTCTGGTGTTCGAGTGGCTCAAGGAGCAGGGCGGCGTCGAAGCCATGGAGCAGCGCAACCGCGCCAAGAAGGAGCGCCTGTACGGCTTCATCGACGCCAGCGAGTTCTACACCAACCCGATCAGCCACAACGCCCGTTCGTGGATGAACGTGCCGTTCCGCCTGGCAGACGAGCGCCTGGACAAGGCCTTCCTCGCCGGTGCCGATGCTCGCGGCCTGCTCAATCTCAAGGGCCACCGTTCGGTAGGCGGCATGCGCGCCTCGATCTATAACGCCCTGGGCCTGGATTCGGTTGAAGCCCTGGTCGCCTACATGGCCGAATTCGAGAAGGAGCACGGCTGATGTCCGAACACGAGCTCAAAGCGCTGCGCGTGCGCATCGACAGCCTCGACGAGAAGATCCTCGAGCTGATCAGCGACCGCGCCCGCTGCGCCCAGGAAGTGGCCAGGGTCAAGACCGCCACGCTGGCCGAAGGCGAAAAGCCGGTGTTCTACCGCCCCGAACGTGAAGCTGCCGTGCTCAAGCGCGTCATGGAGCGCAACAAGGGGCCGCTGGGCAACGAGGAGATGGCGCGGCTGTTCCGCGAGATCATGTCGTCCTGCCTGGCCCTGGAAGAGCCGCTGAAAGTCGCATACCTGGGCCCGGAAGGTACCTTCACCCAGGCGGCGGCGATGAAGCACTTCGGCCATGCCGTGATCAGCCGCCCGATGGCGGCCATCGATGAAGTGTTCCGCGAAGTGGCGGCCGGTGCCGTCAACTTCGGCGTGGTGCCGGTGGAGAACTCCACCGAGGGCGCGGTCAGCCATACCCTGGACAGCTTCCTCGAACACGACATGGTGATCTGTGGCGAAGTCGAGCTGCGCATCCACCACCACCTGCTGGTGGGCGAAAACACCAAGACTGACAGCATCACCCGCATCTACTCCCACGCTCAGTCCCTGGCCCAGTGCCGCAAATGGCTGGACGCGCACTACCCGAACGTCGAGCGTGTGGCGGTTTCGAGCAATGCCGAGGCGGCCAAGCGGGTCAAGGGCGAGTGGAATTCGGCGGCGATCGCCGGCGACATGGCGGCCAACCTGTATGGGTTGACCCGCCTGGCCGAGAAGATCGAAGACCGTCCGGACAACTCCACGCGCTTTTTGATGATCGGTAATCAGGAAGTGCCGCCGACCGGTGACGACAAGACTTCGATCATCGTTTCGATGAGCAACAAGCCGGGTGCCTTGCACGAGTTGCTGGTGCCGTTCCATGAGAACGGTATCGACCTGACCCGCATCGAAACCCGTCCGTCGCGCAGCGGCAAGTGGACCTATGTGTTCTTCATCGATTTCGTCGGCCACCACCGCGACCCACTGATCAAGGCGGTGCTGGAGCAGATCAGCCAGGAGGCTGTGGGGCTCAAGGTGTTGGGGTCTTATCCGAAGGCGGTGCTTTGAATTGGGATTGTTGGGGCCGCTGTGCGGCCCATCGCGGTTAAAACCGCTCCTACAGGTTGCGCGATAGCTGTAGGAGCGGCTTCAGCCGCGATGGGCGCCAAAGGCGCCCCAATGGTCCAGCTGAACTGCCAAGATTTCTGAACAGGGTTCGCACCAGTGGTAAATGCCGTAACAACCAAACCCGCGTCAATCATCGGTCGCCTCGTCGTCGTAGGCCTCGGCCTGATCGGCGGCTCCTTCGCCAAAGGCCTGCGTGAAAGCGGCCTGTGCCGCGAAGTGGTCGGCGTCGACCTGGACGCGTCTTCGCGCAAGCAGGCCGTGGCCCTCGGCGTGGTCGACCGCTGCGAAGAAGACCTCGCCGCCGCATGCCTCGGTGCCGACGTCATCCAGCTCGCCGTGCCGATCCTGGCCATGGAAAAGCTTCTCTCACTGCTTGCCGGGCTCGACCTGGGCAACGCCGTCATCACCGACGTCGGCAGCGCCAAAGGCAACGTGGTGCGTGCCGCGCGCGCAGTCTTCGGCGAGCGCCTGCGCCACTTTGTGCCAGGCCACCCGATCGCCGGCTCCGAGCAGAGCGGGGTGGAGGCCTCCAACGCTACCCTGTTCCGCCGGCACAAAGTCATCCTCACGCCGCTACCGGAAACCGACCCCGCCGCTTTGGCGCTGGTCGACCGCCTGTGGCGTGCGCTGGATGCCGATGTCGAGCACATGCCGGTGGAGCGCCACGACGAAGTGCTGGCGGCCACCAGTCACCTGCCGCACCTGCTCGCCTTCGGCTTGGTCGATTCGTTGGCCAAGCGCAATGAAAACCTCGAGATCTTCCGGTACGCTGCGGGTGGTTTCCGCGATTTCACCCGAATCGCCGGCAGTGACCCGACCATGTGGCACGACATCTTTCTCGCCAATCGCGAGGCTGTCCTGCGCACCTTGGACACATTTCGCAGCGACCTCGACGCCTTGCGCGACGCGGTCGATGCAGGGGATGGGCACCAGTTGCTGGGTGTATTCACCCGCGCTCGGGTAGCCCGCGAGCATTTCAGTAAAATCCTGGCCCGCCGGGCCTATGTGGACGCTATGAACGCCAACGATCTGATTTTCCTGGCCCAACCTGGTGGCCGCGTGTCCGGACGGATCCGCGTTCCAGGCGACAAGTCGATTTCCCACCGTTCGATCATGCTCGGCTCGCTGGCTGAAGGCACGACCGAAGTCGAAGGCTTCCTCGAAGGTGAGGATGCCCTGGCGACCCTGCAGGCTTTCCGTGACATGGGTGTGGTCATCGAAGGCCCGAACCACGGCCGCGTGACCATTCACGGTGTTGGCCTGCACGGCCTCAAGCCGCCACCTGGGCCGATCTACGTGGGTAACTCCGGTACCTCGATGCGCCTGCTTTCCGGTTTGCTGGCCGGCCAGCCGTTCGATGTCACCATGACCGGTGATGCCTCGCTGTCCAAGCGCCCGATGAACCGCGTCGCCAACCCGCTGCGGGAAATGGGCGCCGTGGTCGAGACCGGCCCGGACGGCCGTCCGCCATTGACCATTCGCGGCGGCAGCAAGCTCCAAGCGCTGACCTACACCCTGCCGATGGCCAGTGCCCAGGTCAAATCCTGCCTGCTGTTGGCTGGCCTGTATGCCGAAGGCAAGACCACCGTCACCGAGCCTGCGCCGACCCGCGACCACACCGAACGCATGCTGCGCGGTTTCGGCTACGCAGTAGAGTCGAATGGCCCGGTTGCCTCGCTGCAGTCCGGTGGCAAGCTCATCGCGACCCGTATCGAAGTGCCGGCGGACATCTCGTCTGCGGCATTCTTCCTGGTGGCCGCGTCGATCGCCGAAGGCTCCGAGCTGGTCCTCGAGCATGTCGGCATCAACCCGACCCGCACCGGTGTCATCGACATCCTGCGCCTGATGGGCGGCGACATCACCCTGGAAAACCAGCGTGAAGTCGGCGGCGAGCCGGTGGCCGACCTGCGTGTGCGGGGCGCCAAGCTCAAGGGTATCGACATCCCCGAAGAGCTGGTGCCGCTGGCCATCGACGAGTTCCCGGTGCTGTTCGTGGCTGCGGCCTGCGCCGAGGGCCGCACCGTGCTGCGTGGTGCCGAAGAGCTGCGGGTCAAGGAATCCGACCGCATCCAGGTCATGGCCGACGGCCTGATCACCTTGGGCGTGAAGTGCGAGCCGACCCCGGACGGCATCATCATCGACGGCGGCCAGATCGGCGGCGGCGAAGTGCATGGTCACGGTGACCACCGTATCGCCATGGCCTTCAGTGTCGCCTCGCTGCGTGCCAGTGCGCCGATCCGTATCCATGATTGCGCCAACGTTGCGACTTCGTTCCCGAACTTCCTAAAGCTGTGCGCCGAAGTGGGTATTCGCGTCGCAGAAGAGGGCAAGTCGTGAGTGCGCAGGCGCCGGTCATCACCATCGACGGCCCAAGCGGATCGGGCAAGGGCACGGTCGCCGGCCTGCTGGCCCGCGAGCTGGGCTGGAAGCTGCTGGACTCCGGCGCGCTGTACCGCCTGCTGGCGTTCAACGCCAGCAATCACGGCGTCGACCTGACCAACGAAGAGCTGCTCAAGGCCCTGGCCGCCCATCTGGATGTGCAGTTCATCGCCGCCGAGCCGGGTAAGCTGCAACAGATCATTCTCGAAGGTGAGGATGTCAGCAATGTCATCCGCACCGAGACGGTCGGTGCCGGCGCGTCGATGGTCGCGTCCTTGCCGGCGGTGCGCGAAGCGCTGCTGCAGCGCCAGCGCGCCTTCCGCGAAGCGCCGGGGCTGATCGCCGATGGCCGCGACATGGGCACCGTGGTATTCCCGGACGCGCCGCTGAAGGTCTTCCTCACCGCCAGCGCCGAGGAGCGTGCCCGCCGCCGCTACCTGCAGTTGAAGGGCAAAGGCGAAGATGTTAGTCTGTCGAGTCTGCTAGATGAGATTCGTGCGCGCGATGAGCGCGACACCCAGCGCGCAGTGGCCCCGCTCAAGCCGGCGGCCGATGCCATTCAGCTGGACTCCACCGAGTTGTCCATCGAGCAGGTGTTGCAACGTATCAGGAGCGAGCTCGCCCAGCGCGATCTTCTCTGATAGCCAGGAAAGCAGGCAGGGGCACCAGTCAACGTCCTGCCGGCTTTCCTTTACTTAAAACAAACCCACATTGTCTGGAATGTGGCGATGGGCGTCTGTTTCGCCCGAATCTACAGGAATTAAAATGAGCGAAAGCTTTGCAGAACTCTTTGAAGAAAGCCTGAAAACCCTCAATCTTCAGCCGGGTGCGATCATCTCCGGTATCGTTGTCGACATCGACGGCGACTGGGTTACCGTACACGCTGGCCTGAAGTCCGAGGGCGTCATCCCGCTCGAGCAGTTCTACAACGAAGCTGGCGAGCTGACCATCAAGGTCGGTGACGAAGTTCACGTTGCGCTGGACGCGGTCGAAGACGGCTTTGGCGAAACCAAACTGTCCCGTGAAAAAGCCAAGCGCGCCGAGTGCTGGATTGTTCTGGAAGCAGCTTTCGCCGCCGAAGAAGTGGTCAAGGGCGTTATCAACGGTAAGGTTAAAGGCGGCTTCACTGTCGACGTTAACGGTATCCGTGCGTTCCTGCCAGGTTCGCTGGTTGATGTCCGCCCAGTGCGCGACACCACCCACCTCGAAGGCAAAGAGCTGGAATTCAAGGTCATCAAGCTGGACCAGAAGCGCAACAACGTTGTTGTTTCGCGTCGCAGCGTGCTGGAAGCCGAGAACTCCGCCGAGCGCGAAGCCCTGCTGGAAACCCTGCAGGAAGGCCAGCAAGTCAAAGGTATCGTCAAGAACCTCACCGACTACGGCGCATTCGTGGACCTGGGCGGCATCGACGGCCTGCTGCACATCACCGACATGGCTTGGAAGCGCATCAAGCACCCATCGGAAATCGTTAACGTTGGCGACGAAGTCGACGTACGCGTTCTGAAGTTCGACCGCGAGCGCAACCGCGTTTCGCTGGGTCTGAAGCAGATGGGCGAAGATCCGTGGGTAGCTATCACTGCCCGTTACCCAGAAGGTACTCGCGTACAAGCGCGCGTTACCAACCTGACCGACTACGGCTGCTTCGCTGAGCTGGAAGAAGGCGTTGAAGGTCTGGTACACGTTTCCGAAATGGACTGGACCAACAAGAACATCCACCCGTCGAAAGTCGTTCAGGTTGGCGACGAAGTGGAAGTCATGGTTCTGGACATCGACGAAGAGCGTCGTCGTATCTCCCTGGGCATCAAGCAGTGCAAGTCCAATCCATGGGAAGACTTCTCCGGCCAGTTCAACAAGGGTGACAAGATCACCGGTACCATCAAGTCGATCACCGACTTCGGTATCTTCATCGGCCTGGACGGCGGCATCGACGGTCTGGTTCACCTGTCCGACATCTCCTGGAACGAAACCGGCGAAGAAGCCGTGCGTCGCTTCAAGAAGGGCGACGAGCTGGAAACCGTCATCCTGTCGGTTGACCCAGAGCGCGAGCGCATCTCCCTGGGCATCAAGCAGCTGGAAGACGATCCGTTCTCCAACTTCGTTGCTGTCAATGACAAGGGCGCTATCGTCCGTGGCACCGTGAAAGAAGTTGACGCCAAAGGCGCCATCGTCACTCTGGCCGACGACATCGAAGCCACTCTGAAAGCTTCCGAAATCAGCCGTGACCGCGTTGAAGACGCGCGTAACGTCCTGAAGGAAGGCGAAGAGATCGAAGCGAAGATCATCAGCGTTGACCGCAAATCGCGCGTCATCAGCCTGTCGATCAAGTCGAAAGACGACGCTGAAGAGCGTGAAGCCATCCAGAGCCTGAAAAACGCTCCGGAAGCGGCTGCCGACACCACCATGGCCGCGCTGCTGCGCGAAGCTATGGCCAAGCAGAACTGAGTTCTGGTTGATCGGTAAAAAGGGGCGGCCTTCGGGTCGCCCTTTTTTTTCGCTTGAGTTTTGTGGTGGTAATGAAATCGAGCGCCGCGCGGGCGGCGCTCAATTCAAAAACCACCGGACCCCGTGCGTCATGCGCTTCTCGGCCACCGCACGGCGCATTTGCTCTCATTTCATTCTTGAATTTTTTTATTAAGTCAAGAACCACCCTGTTCAAATCCCTCCGAGCGTGCTACAAACTGATTAAGCAATGATCTAGCTGCTTGATAACGAAGGGAAAAATATGACGAAGTCGGAGCTGATCGAACGTATTGTCACCCATCAAGGGCTGCTCTCGTCCAAGGATGTGGAGCTGGCCATCAAGACCATGCTTGAACAGATGTCCCAATGCCTTGCCACTGGCGATCGCATCGAGATCCGTGGTTTTGGCAGCTTTTCCTTGCACTATCGTGCGCCGCGGGTGGGGCGCAACCCTAAGACCGGGCAGTCGGTGGAGCTCGAAGGCAAGTTCGTGCCGCATTTCAAGCCGGGTAAAGAACTGCGTGACCGGGTCAATGAAGAAGAGCACGAGCACGAGCATCCCTGAGCGATGAAGGAGCAATCTGATGCGTAATCTCAAGCGCGCCCTGGCGGTGTTGTTCGTGCTGCTGCTGGCGGCTGTCGTGCTGTTTTTCGTGCTGGAGAATCAGCAGGCTGTTTCGCTGGTGCTGTTTGGTTGGTCAGCTCCGCAAGTGCCGGTGGCCGTCCCTGTGTTGGCTGCGCTTGTGGTGGGGCTGGCGGTTGGCCCTCTGTTGGGCGCCTATGGCGTACAACGTAGCAAGCGCAAGATTCGCGCCTCGGCGCGTCAGGCAGTGTTGAACGGCAATTGATGAAAACACCACCTTTCCATAGGAAAGGTTCACCTATGCGCGCGGCCGCTGAAGTGGAGTAATACCCACTTCATTTTGTCATTGCAGGCGAGCGTGCAGCGGTATGGATTTTCCCAAGATTTCCCATCATGGTGGTGCTCGGGGTGTCACCGGCTCCTGTCACCAGCTCCATCTCGATGCCTCTCACAGTTTGCTGATCGACTGCGGGCTCGAGCAGGGCGCCGGTGCTGAGCAGGATGGCGAAATTGCGCCGATCCGTTTCGATGTCACGAATATTCAGGCGCTGATCGTTACCCACGTTCATCTGGATCACGTGGGGCGCATTCCGGCATTGCTCGCCGCCGGTTATCGCGGGCCGATCTTCTGCAGCGAGCCTTCGGCCAGATTGCTGCCACTTGTTCTGGAAGACGCCTACAAGCTCGGCATCAGTACCGACCCGGTGCAAGTCGATCGCTATCTGGCGTTGCTGCGGCGGCTGATCGTGGCGCTGCCTTTTGAGCAATGGCATCCGTTGGTCGTACAAGAGGGTGTGGTCTGCTCCATACGCTTGCAAAGGGCTGGTCACCTGTTGGGTTCGGCGTATGTCGAATGCGACGTGCGTTATCCAGGTGTCCAGGCCAGCAAGCGGATTGTCTTCTCCGGCGATCTCGGCCCTGCCTCCAACCCGCTGCTACGGGCTGTACGCTCGCCTGAGCGCGCCGACTGGCTGATTCTGGAAAGTACCTATGGCGACCGGCTGCACCCTGATCGCACTGATCGCCAGCTGCGGCTCGAGGCCGCCATCGATCGTGCGCTGGCCGACAATGGCACCCTCCTCATTCCCGCCTTCAGCCTGGGCCGTACCCAGGAATTGCTGTACGAAATCGAAGATGTCCTCCATCGCAAAAACCTGCTGAATGACAGCAATGGCAAAGAGCAGGGCGACCTCGACTTGGGGGTGGACTGGGCGCGCCTGCCCATCATCCTCGACTCGCCGCTGGCTCAGCGTGTTACCCAGGCTTACCGCGATCTGCATGAGTACTGGCGCTGTGAAGCCCGGGAGCGTTTGGGGCAGGGCAGGGATCCACTGGGTTTTGGTCAGCTGGTTTGTGTGGATACCCATGCCAGGCATCAGCAGGTGGTGAACTACCTCAAAAGCACGGGCCGACCGGCGATAGTCATAGCCGGTAATGGCATGTGCTCGGGAGGACGCATCGTCAACTACCTCAAGGCGATGCTGGGCGATTCTCGCCATGAGGTTATGTTCGTCGGTTACCAGGCGAAGGGAACCCCAGGGGCGGTGATTCAGGCCTGTGAAAACGCGCAAGGCTTCGTTCAGGTCGACCTGGATGGGCAGTTCCATGAGGTCAGGGCGAAGGTCATCAGCCTGGGCGGCTATTCAGGGCATGCTGATCAGGCGGGGCTCGTCGATTATGTTGCTGGTATGCCGTATGTCCCGCAAAAGATCATTTTAGTGCATGGGGAGAAACGCGCGAAATTTGCGTTGGCAGATGCATTGATGCGCCGGTTCGCGAATGAGCAAGTCCGTCCGGGTATTTCCATTGCGCAATAGTTGGCCGTTCACGAAACATTGACGCCAATTGTTGTCTGATGCCCGCCTCGGCATGTTTCAGGGGCTTTACAGGCGTTGCCATTTTGTCCTGAACGTCCCGTAGCTCGCCAGCTGGCAGGCGAGCTACGACGAAAAATCTCTGGTATTCTACAGGCCGATGCTTGCGTCTTGAGCCTATGGATGGCCAGGGAAAAATACGCTGGGCGCGTACAATTAGCGCCGTTGCGGCCCATCGCGACGGCGGTCAGAAATAAGACACATGCAGGTTCCCTGAGGTTATAACTCAAGTGGCCGTTAAGGACTCGAATATGGAATTGATCCCGGTAATCCTCTCCGGTGGCGTTGGCAGCCGTCTGTGGCCAGTATCCCGTGAGGCTCATCCCAAGCCGTTCATGACCTTGCCGGACGGGCAGAACCTCATTCAGAAGACGTTCCTGCGTGCTGCCCGGCTGGACGGTGTGGTTGAAGTACTCACCGTTACCAATCGTGAGCTGCTGTTCAAAACCGAAGATGAATACCGCACGATCAATTCCCAGGGCCACGCCCAAGGCTACATTCTCGAGCCGTTCGGCCGAAACACCGCCGCTGCCGTCGCCGCTGCAGCGCTGCAGTTGCACCAGTCTCACGGCCCGCAAGCGCACATGCTGGTATTGGCAGCCGACCACCTGATCCAGAACGAAGACGCCTTCAGCGAAGCCGTCACCAAAGCCGTGAACCTTGCATCCCAAGGTTGGCTGGTAACCTTTGGCATCAAGCCCCAGTACCCTGAAACCGGCTTCGGCTATATCGAAGCCGCCGCTGGCGGCGTACTGGAAGGCGGCCTGAAGGTCGAGCGTTTCGTCGAGAAGCCTGACCTGAAAACCGCAGAGACTTACGTCAAGGCCGGCAACTACTTCTGGAATGCCGGCATGTTCTGCTTCCAGGTCGGTGCCGTCATCGAAGAGTTCAAGGAGCATGCGCCGGACGTGCTCGATGCAGTGTCGAAAACCCTCGAAGCCTCGCGTCGTTCCACCTCCAAGGGTTACAGCTGCCTGGCACTGGACGCAGACAGCTTCGCCACTGTCCCGGACATCTCGATCGATTACGCCCTCATGGAGCGGTCGCAGAAGGTCGCCACCATTCCGTGCGACATCGGCTGGAGCGATATCGGTTCGTGGAACGCTGTCAGTGAACTGACTCCACCGGACGAAAACGGTAACCGCTTCGAAGGCGAAGTGATGGCCTACGCTGCCACCAACAACTACGTCAGCACCGAAGATCGCCTCGCTGCACTGGTTGGCGTTCAGGACCTGCTGGTTGTCGACACCCCCGATGCGCTGCTGATCGCCCACAAGGACCACGCGCAGGACGTGAAGCACATCGTCAAGCGCTTGAAAAGCGATGGCCATTCCGCGCACTTGCTGCACCAGACCGTCCACCGTCCCTGGGGCACTTACACCACGCTGGAAGAGGGCGAGCGCTTCAAAATCAAGCGCATCGTGGTCAAGCCCAAGGCATCGCTGTCGCTGCAGATGCATCATCACCGCAGCGAGCACTGGATCGTGGTCAGCGGCATGGCCGTGGTGGTCAACGATGACCAGGAACTGATGCTCAACACCAATGAATCCACCTTCATTCGTGCCGGCCACAAGCATCGTTTGGAAAATCCAGGTGTCATAGACCTGGTCCTGATCGAAGTGCAGAGCGGCGACTACCTCGGCGAAGACGACATCGTGCGTTTCGAGGATAAATACGGCCGCTGCAACGCCTGAGATCCTGGCCTACCCACTGGCCCGCAAGCATCTTTCAAGGTGCCGGGCCAGCCTCCGCTGGCAGTCCAAAGCCAAAACTCGTCTGCAAATCGGCCGCTGCTCGCGCAGCGTCGTATCAAGTGAGATGTATGCACGCACCTATCCAGACCCGTTGCTTCAAAGCCTATGACATCCGCGGCCAAGTGCCCGCCGACCTCAACGACGACGTTGCCTACCGCATCGGTCGCGCCCTGGTGGCCCAATTGGGCGGGCGTACCTACGTGGTCGGCCGCGACATGCGCCTGGAAAGCCCAGGCCTGTCCCGCGCCCTCATGAAGGGCCTCACCGAGGGCGGTGCCGACGTGATCGACATCGGCCTGTGCGGTACCGAAGAGGTCTACTTCGCCACCAGCCATTACCAGGCCGACGGCGGCATCATGGTGACTGCCAGCCATAACCCCAAGGGTTACAACGGCATGAAGCTGGTGCGCGAGCAGTCGCGCCCGATCAGCGGCGACACTGGCCTGAACGACATCCGTCAGCGCGTCGAAGCCGGTGACCTGGGTGCCGAAGCAGCCACGCCGGGCAGCGTGCGTGAAGCGTTCGACAAGACGGCCTACATCGATCACCTGCTCACCTACGTCGACCTGGCTGCCCTCAAGCCCCTGAAAGTGCTGGCCGACCCTGGCAACGGCGCGGTCGGCCCGGTACTGGAGCTGCTCAAGGCACGCCTGCCGCTGGATCTCACCATCATCAATGGCGAGCCCGATGGCAACTTCCCCAACGGCATTCCCAACCCGCTGCTGCCAGAGAACCGCGATCTGACCCGTCAGGCCGTGCTCGACACCAGCGCCGACATGGGCATCGCCTTCGATGGCGACTTCGACCGCTGCTTCTTCTTCGACAACCAGGGCCGCTTCATCGAGGGCTACTACGTGGTCGGCCTGTTGGCCGAAATGCTGCTGGCCAAGCACCCGGGCAGCAAGATCATCCATGACCCGCGCCTGACCTGGAACACCATCGAGCAAGTCAGCGCCGCCGGCGGCCAGGCCATCCAGAGCAAAACCGGCCACGCGTTCATCAAGGAGCGCATGCGCGCCGAAGATGCCGTGTATGGCGGCGAAATGAGCGCCCACCACTACTTCCGTGACTTCGCCTATTGCGACAGCGGGAATATTCCGTGGCTGTTGGTTGCCGCGCTGATGAGTGTCAGCGGCAAGAGCCTTGCTCAGCTGGTGGACGAGCGAATTGCCGCCTTCCCTTGCAGTGGCGAGATCAACTACGAAGTGGCTGATGTGAAGGGTACCATCGAGAAGATCCTTGCCTTCTACCTGCCGCACAACCCGAGCGTCGACCGCACGGATGGTATCAGCGTCGAATTCGCTGACTGGCGTTTCAGCCTGCGGGGGTCGAACACCGAACCGTTGCTGCGCCTGAACGTCGAGAGCCGCGCCGATGAAGCGCTGGTAGCGCAGCGTGTCGCTGAAATCGCCAAGCTGATTCAAGGATAACTATGTTCGGTATGCTCCGGGGCATCTGGGACTACAGAGGCTTCATCCTCACGTCCATCAAGAACGAGTTCATTTCGCGCTTCGCACGCAGCAAGTTGGGCGGCTTGTGGATGATCATCCATCCGCTGTCGCAGGTGGCCATCTACGCCTTGATCCTGTCCAATGTCCTCGGCGCACGCCTGCCGGGCATCGACAACAAGTACGCCTACGCGCTGTACCTGATCGCCGGCATCCTGGCCTGGAACCTGTTCGCTGAAATCGTCGGGCGTTGCCTGACGGTGTTCATCGAGCAGGGCAACCTGATGAAGAAGATGCGCTTTCCGCGCATTGCCCTGCCAGTGATAGTGGTGGGCTCGTGCCTGCTCAACAACTTGCTGTTGTTTGCCGCTGTGATGATCATCTTCGCCGTGCTCGGCCATGCGCCCAACCTGCAGATGTTCTGGTTGCTGCCACTGACACTGGTGGTAGTGGCCTTCGCCGTGGGACTTGGGCTGGTGCTAGGGGTGATGAACGTGTTCCTGCGCGACATCGGCCAGGTGATCCCGATCATCCTGCAGGTGTGGTTCTGGTTCACGCCGATCGTCTATTCGGTGAATATCGTCCCGGATTACCTCAAGGGCACGCTGGACCTCAACCCGATGTTCGGCATCGTCAGCGCCTACCACAACGTGCTGGTCTACAAACTCGCGCCTGACTTGGCCGCACTCGCTGTCCCGGTCGGCATTGCCCTGGGTCTGATGGTGCTGGGCTTGTTCCTGTTCCGTCGCGCTTCCGCGGAAATGGTGGACTCCCTATGACACTCATGTCCGTCAACAATGTCGGCAAGGCCTACCGCAGCTACCGCTCGGAATGGCAACGCATCGCCCGCTGGTTCTACCTGCCGGTCAAGGCCAGCAGCGAGCACTGGGTCCTTAAGCACATCAGCTTCAACATCGAGGCCGGCGAGGCCATCGGCCTGGTGGGGCAGAACGGTGCCGGCAAGTCGACCTTGCTCAAGATGATTACCGGCACCCTGCAGCCGACCGAGGGCAGGGTCCTGGTGCACGGCCGCATCGCCGCCATTCTCGAACTGGGTATGGGCTTCAATGCCGAGCTCAGCGGGCGCCAGAACGCCTACCACGCAGCCGGGCTGATGGGATTCACAACCGAGCAGATCGACAGCGTGATCGACGACATCGAGGACTTCGCCGAAATCGGCGAATACTTCGACCAGGCAGTGCGCACCTATTCCAGCGGCATGCAGATGCGTGTGGCGTTTGCCGTGGCGACTGCCTTCCGCCCGGAAATCCTTATCATCGATGAAGCCTTGTCGGTCGGCGACAGCTACTTCCAGCACAAGAGCTTTGGCCGCATCAAGGAGTTCCAGAAGGCTGGCACCACGTTGCTGATTGTCTCGCACGACCGCGGTGCCATTCAGGCCCTGTGCAACCGGGCGATCCTGCTCGACGGCGGTACCGTGATCAAGGACGGCCCGCCCGAGGAGGTGATGGATTATTACAACGCCATCATCGCTCAGAAGGAAAACGCCACCGTTGAAGTGCAGACCTTGGCCGACGGCACTGTGCAGACCCGCTCGGGCAACGGCAAGGCCAATATCGACAGCGTGGCTCTCTACAATGCCGAGGGCCAGCCCGTCGAGTACATTGCGGTGGGCGAGGACGTGTGCCTGAGCATTCGGGTCAAGGTCAACGCTCCCTTGCCCGAGCTGGTAGTCGGTTACGTTATCAAGGACCGCCTCGGCCAGGACGTGTTCGGCACCAACACACATCACCTGGAGTGCGTGCGCCACGACCTGAGCGTGGGCACTGTGTTGGATTACCGTTTCCGCTTCCCGGTCAACCTGGGCGTGGGTTCGTACTCGGTGGCGATCGCCCTGCATACCACTGACAGCCACATTGCCGATAACTATGAATGGCGCGACCTGGCGTTGCTGTTCAACGTAGTCAACATGTCCGAAAAAACCTTCGTCGGCCTGGCATGGATTCCGCCGACCGTGGAGTGCAAGTAATGAGTGCTGGTTTCTATAGGGCTTTCGAGGATCGCTACCGCGGCTCGAGAGATCTGATCACACAGCGGCTTGAAGCCTACCTGCCGTTTCTCGAACCCTTGAAGTCGATTTACCCCGACTGCCCGGTGCTCGATATCGGTTGCGGCCGCGGTGAGTGGGTACAACTGCTGCTGCGCGAAGGCTATGCGCCGGTCGGCGTGGATCTCGACGAAGGCATGCTCGAAGCCTGCCAGGCGCTGCAACTGCCCGCCCACAAGGACGACGCGCTCAGCGCCTTGCGCAAGTTGCCGGATGACAGTCAGGTGGTGGTCAGTGGTTTCCACATCGCCGAGCATGTACCGTTCCCCGTGCTCGAAGAACTGGTCGCCGAGGCCCTGAGGGTGTTGCGGCCGGCCGGGATGCTGATTCTGGAGACGCCGAACGCCGAAAACGTCATGGTTGGTACCAACAATTTCTACCTTGACCCTACTCATGAGCGGCCATTGCCTAATCAGCTGCTATCGTTCCTCACCGAGCATGCCGGCTTCGCGCGTTCCAAGGTCGTGCGCCTGCAGGAGGCTCCCGAGCTACGTGACGAGCTGGGCAAAATCGGTGTTCGGCATGTTCTATGCGGTGCAAGTCCCGACTATGCTGTCGTCGCACAGAAAAATGGGGAGCCTTCAGTAATGGATGCATTCAAGGTATTTGAGGCTGACTATGGTGTTTCGCTCGACCAGTTGGCCGAGCGTTTTGACCAGGCATTGGAAGCGCGCCTGGTCAAACTGGAAGAAAAACTCGAGGTCGTTCATCGCCACCAGGCTGATCACAGCCGTGTCGCGGGGCCCGAGGCTCCGTCGCAGGGGCATTTTGAACACCTGTTGGCGGTGCAGGAGATGCATGAAACCGCAATGGCGGCGTTGCAGCGGCAGTTCGGTGCGCTGCAGGAGCGGCTGGAACAGGCTCAGGCCAGTGCATCTAACGCGCAGGCAAGTGCCGAAAACGCAGCGAAAGAGCGCAATGTGGCGCTGGAAAACTGTCATCACCATTACTTGCGTGCGGCGGCAGCCGAGCAACAGGTACAGTTGATGCGCAGGAGCAGCTCGTGGCGCCTTACCGCGCCACTTCGTTGGCTTGCTAGCTTGTTGCAGGAGCCTACCCAGCATGGCAAGGCTTCACTGCTTAAGCTTCTGCGCCGTGCTGCCCCCCATGCCCACCTCTGGGTGGAGCGACGTCCGGCTGTTCGTCGTTTGGCCATGGCCGTGCTGCGGCGTTGTCCGGGGCTCGCCGACAAGGTGCGTGCACTGCTTGCGCCAGAACCTGTGGTAGTAGCCAATGAACTCCAGCATGGCGTTATCGACCATGCACCTTTGACCCCGCGAGGCCGTACTATCGAAAGCGCCCTCCGATCTGCAATGAAGAAGGGCTGAAACGAATGCGTATTGTAATTGACATGCAAGGCGCGCAAACCGAAAGCCGCTTCAGAGGTATTGGGCGCTACAGTTTGTCCTTGGCACAGGGCATTGTGCGCAACTGCGCAGACCATGAGGTTTATCTGCTGCTCAATGGCATGCTGCGCGAAAGTATCGAGCCGATCCGCGCGGCTTTCATTGGTCTGCTGCCGCAAAGCCAGATTCGCGTGTGGTATGCCCAAGGGCCGGTATCTGACCGTGCCCCCGCGAACCACGGCCGCCGGTTGGTCGCAGAGCGTATTCGCCAGGCCTGCATCGATGAACTCATGCCTGATGTGGTGCATATCACCAGTTCAGTGGAAGGTTTCATTGACGACGCGGTGATCGGTCCCCCGCAACTCGGCAGCCAGGCACTGGTCAGTTGCACGCTCTACGACCTGATTCCGCTGATCAGTCCCGAGAAGTATCTGGACAACAATCCGGTCTACAAAAAGCATTATCTGGAGAAGGTCGAGGCCTACAAGCACTACGATCTGCTGCTGTCGATTTCTGAGTTCGCGCGCCAGGAGGCGCTTTCGCTGTTGCCGCTCGAGCAAGCGTGCGTGATCAATGTATCCACTGCAGCGGACGCTGTTTTTCGCCCCATTATCCAGGACGAGACACAGTGCAAGGCCCTGGCTGCCAAGTTCAGGTTGCGAGAGCCGTTCGTGCTTTATTCGGGCGGGGCAGATGAGCGCAAGAACCTCGTCCGCCTGATCGAAGCCTTCGCCAAAATCAAACGGGACGTTGCCAATGTCCAATTGGTTTTCGCCGGCAAGATGCCGCAGTTCCATATCGACCAGTACCGTGCTGCTGCATTGAGCCAAGGGCTGAGCGAGACTGACCTGGTGTTCACCGGTTATATCACCGACGAAGAGTTGGTGGCCTTGTATAACGCCTGCCGGGTGTATGTATTCCCCTCCTGGCACGAGGGCTTTGGCTTGCCGCCGCTTGAGGCCATGAAGTGTGGCGCTGCGGTGATCGGAGCCAGCACCTCTAGCGTGCCTGAGGTGATCGGTTGGGACGATGCGACGTTCGACCCGCTGGACGTACAGGCGATCGCTGGCAAGCTGCTGCAGGCTCTGAGCGACGACGAGTTCCGTAGTGCGCTGATTGCACACGGCTTGCAGCGTGCCGAGACGTTCTCGTGGGACCGCACAGGCAAGGCGGCGGTCGCAGCTTTTGAGCAAGCCATGAAGCAGCTGGATGGCAAAACGAAACCCGCTGCCGCGGCCGACCCAACGGAAGCGTTGATCGCGCAGTTGGCTGAGAGCAACCTGTTGCATGACAGCAGCCTGGATATCCATCGTCTTGCCAAGGCTATCGATTACTCGCTGCAAGGGCTGTCAGGCAAACCTCAGCTTTTGGTCGATATTTCCGAGCTGAGCAAACATGACGGCAAAAGTGGCATCCAGCGCGTGGTGCGCAGCATCTTGCTGGAGTGGTTGAACCACCCGCCTGCCGGTTATGACGTCCAGCCTGTGTACACGGTGGCGGGCGAAGCTTTCTACAGGTACGCCTCGCGCTTCACTGCCAAGTTCCTTGGCAAGCCCTTCGAGGGCCTTGAGGATGAAGCTATTACGTATCGGGCAGGTGATGCCTACCTGTGCCTGGACTTGTTGATGGATGTGCTGCCCCACAAGCGCAGCTACCTGGACACCCTTCGCGCGCATGGCGTGAGCATATTCTTCGTCGTCTACGACCTGCTGATCCTGCAGTTGCCTCACTGCTTCGTGGACAGCCTGCAGAGCCACTACCTTAAATGGATCCAGGCCGTCGCACAGTATGACGGTGCGTTGTGCATCTCCCATGCTGTGGCCGATGAACTTCGCGAATGGCTGGGTGAACACTATCCAGAGCGTCTGTCAAACTTCCGCATCGGTGCCTTCCATCTGGGTGCGGATATCGACCAGTCGATGCCGTCCAAGGGGATTCCAGAGGACCCGGCGATGCGCCTGGAGGCGCTGGAGCCGAATCCCAACTTCCTCATGGTGGGAACCCTCGAACCGCGCAAAGGCCATGCGCAGGCCCTGGCGGCCTTCGAGTTGCTTTGGGCGCAGGGCGTGCAGGCCAACCTGGTCATCGTCGGCAAGCACGGTTGGCTGGTGGATGAATTGGCGGCAAAGCTGGCCAACCACCCCGAGCGAGGCAAGCGCTTGCTGTGGCTCAACGGCGCGAGTGATGAGTACCTTGAGCATCTCTACAAGTCGTGTGATTGCCTCATCGCAGCGTCGTATGGCGAAGGGTTCGGCTTGCCGTTGATCGAGGCCGCGCAACATAAGCTGCCGATCATTGCAAGGAACTTGCCGGTGTTTCGTGAGGTGGCAGGCGAGCATGCCTGGTACTTCGAAGGGCAACAGACCCAGGAAATCGCTGACAGGCTCAAAGCATGGCTCGTGGCGTTCGAGCAGGGCCAGCACCCGCAATCTGCTGATATGCCATGGCTGACATGGCAGGCCAGCGCAGAGCAGCTGATGGGTGAAATCAACCGGTTCAGGTACTAATTGGCAGTTACTCAGTCGACCTTTCCGTAACCCGGCACCCAGGGTGCCGGGTATCCGTGAACCACTGGGGCACGGTATGCTTGCCCGCTGTAGTTTTTGGGCCTCCGTTTACGGATTTGGTGGCATCGAGAGTGCCTGTCAGGATTCAATGAGCATGGAAAAAATGACCTCTTCGCTAGATTTTGAAAAAGCGCTCGCAAATAAAAAGGTATTTGTGACAGGCCACACCGGGTTCACTGGGGGCTGGGCCTGCTTGTGGCTTCAGGCACTAGGCGCCAAGGTAGCTGGCTACTCGCTGCAGCCGGAAACCACACCGGCGCTGTTCGACGAACTGAAACTGGCCGACAGCGTCGATAGCACCCTTGGGGATATTTGCGACTTTGCCAAGTTGAAGGAAGCGGTGGAACGCTTTCAGCCAGATGTCATCCTGCACCTGGCGGCCCAGCCATTGGTTCGGCGCTCCTACCGCGAGCCGTTGGAAACGTTCCTGGTGAACGCCCAGGGCACTGCACATGTGCTCGAAGCTGCGCGTCAGGTGAAGAGCGTGCGTGGCGTGTTGTGTATTACCACCGACAAGGTCTATCGCAACAACGAATGGGCCTGGCCTTATCGTGAAAATGATCCCCTCGGCGGGAAAGACCCCTACAGCGCCTCCAAGGCCGCTGCGGAAATGATCATCCAAAGCTACGCCGCCTCCTATCCATTCGCTTCCGGGCAGGGCCCAGCCATCGCAACGGCGCGTGGCGGCAACATCATCGGTGGCGGTGACTGGTCCGAGGACCGTTTGATTCCAGACTTCGTGCGCGCCGTTGTCGACAAGCAAAGCCTGACCCTCCGCTACCCGGACGCGACCCGCCCATGGCAGCATGTTCTGGCGCTGGTGCATGGTTATCTGGTGATTCTTGCAGGCCTGCTTTCCGACACGCCGGAGCGCGTAGCCAAGGCCTGGAACCTGGGCCCGCAGGAGCTCAAGCAGCATTCGGTGCGCGCCGTGTTGGAGATGATGAGCGCTCAGTGGCAGCGGCCAGATCTCGAATACATGAACAACCCCCTGCCGGAAGCTGGGGCCTTGGCCCTCGACAGCTCTCTGGCGCACAACCAGCTGGGCTGGAAACCGGTGTGGGACACCGAGGCTGTCGTGACCAAGACGGCCTCCTGGTACCGTGATTACTACGCCAACCCGGCAAAAGTGCGTGAAATTACCCAGGCGCAGATTGACGAGTGGCGTGCAGGTATCGCCGGATGATGTACGTCATCGGCAGTCGGGGAAGGCTAGGGCAGGCTATTTGCAGCCGCTACGCCCCGGCCGACGTCGTTCAGCTTGAGCGAGGTGCATACGCAGGTTGGTGCGCGGCAGATGCGCGAGCGCACATCGAAGCCTATTTCGCGCCACGCGTACAGCCAGGCGATGTGGTGTTTGTGTGCTCCGGCTTGCTCGACCCTGCCCTTGGTCGTGAAGCGCTTGCAGCGGTGAACCTCGACTTGCCGCGCAACCTCATCGAGGCGCTGGTGCCTATGGGGGTGCAGGTGGTGACCTTCGGCACGGTGATGGAGGAGATTCTGACCGCCAACCCCTACGTCGACAGCAAGCGCAGGCTTGGCGACTACGTTGCCGAACAGCACCGCCTGGGCGCCCCGGTGACCCACGTGCGCATCCACACGCTGTATGGCGGGGGCGAGCCAAGCCCGTTCATGTTCCTGGGTTTGATTGCCAAGGCACTGCGAAGCGACACTCGGTTTGCAATGACCTCAGGCCGACAGCTGCGCGAGTATCATCACGTGGATGACGATGCCGCGGCCATCTGCCAACTGGTGGATAAACGCGTGCATGGCGTCTTGGCGTTGAGTCATGGCCGGCCCGTGACCTTGGCCGCCTTGGCACAGTCGGTGTTCGCCGCCGCGGATAAACCCGAGCTGCTTGGGCTCGGAGAACTTGCCGACCCACCGCAAGAAAACTTCGAGCATATTTTCTCCCAGCCGCAGGTGCTGGCGGATTGTGTATTCCGCGACACTTTAGCCGGCGTCAATGATTACATGAAGGCTCTCGTGTAACCATGTTGGCAACTATTATCGGGGCCTGATCAATGCAAAATGATTTGCCATTAATTTCGATTTCAATTCCCGTGCTGAATGAAGCCGGAAATATCGAAGCACTGTATGCGCGGCTGGATGCTCTGGGCACCAAAATGCAGGATCGTTGCCGCCTTGAATTCCTCTTCTCCGATAACCACTCGGACGACAAGACCTGGGACATGCTGGCAGCGCTGGCAAGTAAGGACAGCCGCGTCAGGGCCATTCGCTTCTCGCGCAACTACGGCTTCCAGCGCTCGATTCTGGCCAACTACATGCATGCCCAAGGCGATGCGGTGATGCAGATCGATGCCGACCTGCAGGACCCGCCCGAACTGCTCGAGCAGTTCTTCGACCTTTGGCAGCAGGGCCACGAAGTGGTGTACGGCGTGCGCCGCAAACGCCCGGAAAGCTGGCTGCTGCATACCTTCCGGCGCTTTGGCTACTGGGCGATCGATAAAGTCAGCGAACACCCCATCCCGCGGGATGTGGGGGATTTCCGCCTGATCGACCGCAAGGTCATCGATGTACTGCTACAGACCAAGACGGCCAACCCCTACCTGCGCGGGATGATTGCCGGCATTGGCTTCAACCAGGTCGGCGTGCCGTATGACCGCGATGCGCGCATCGCCGGGGAAAGCAAATTCAATGTGTCGCGCCTGGTCAGGTTGGGCCTTACCGCTGTCTTGAACCACTCCACCGTGCCATTGCGCGCGGCGTCGTTCGTGGGGCTGGTGATTTTGGCGGCGAGCGTGCTGGGTGCGCTTTACTACCTGGTGTTGCGCATGTTCCATCCTGAACTTCCGCGTGGCCTCGCCAGTATTCACATACTGGTCTTGTTTGGTATTGGGTTGAATTCCTTCCTGCTGGGAATTATCGGTGAATACTTACTCAGGATCTATTTGGTACTGCGCGCCGACCCGGTCGCGGTGGTGCAGAAGAGTCTGAACTTTGATCCTGCAGATCTGAAACTATAAGGGAGCATTTATGAAAGCTGTAATCTTGGCGGGTGGCTTGGGTACACGGATTGCCGAAGAGTCCGATACCAAACCGAAACCGATGGTTGAAATCGGTGGCAAGCCACTGCTCTGGCACATCATGCGTAGCTACGCCAATCACGGTATCAAAGACTTTGTGATTTGCCTGGGCTACAAGGGCTATGTGATCAAAGAGTTTTTCTTCAACTACTACCGTCACATGTCGGACATGGTGATCGACCTCTCCACAGGCGAACACCAAGTCATCAACAGCCAGGCTGAAGACTGGCGCATCACCCTGGTCGATACCGGTGCCGAGACCATGACCGGCGGCCGTTTGAAGCGCGTTGCCCCCTATCTGAACGGCGAAACCTTCTGCCTGACCTACGGCGACGGGTTGTCGAACATCGATATCAGCGCGGAAGTGGAATTCCACCGCCAGCATGGCAAGCTCGCCACCGTGGCTGCTGTTCAGCCACCAGGCCGCTTTGGTGTACTCAATATCGATGAGCGCAACAACGTGTCCAGCTTCGAAGAAAAACCCAGCGATGAAATCGGTTGGATCAACGGTGGCTTCTTCGTACTGGAGCCATCGGTGATCGACTACATCGACGGCGATGCCACCTCCTGGGAGCGTGAACCGCTGATGAACCTGGCCCGTGACGGCCAGCTGTCGGCCTTCCATCACCACGGCTTCTGGCAGCCGTGCGACACGCTGCGCGACAAGCGTGAACTGGAAGCGCTGTGGGCCAACAACAAGGCGCCTTGGCGGATCTGACGTTACCTATGACAACAGCTACGTCTACCAAAGAACGCCGTTGGGTCAAGCACGCCATCGGCGCCAGTGTGTCCGTGTTGTGCATCCTGGCCGTGCTGCGGCTTGTCGACGTGTCCGAAGTATTGAAAGCCCTGGAAAGCTTCCAGTGGCACTACCTGGTGCTGGGCGTGCTTTCGTTGGCTTTCGGCTACGCGATCCGCATCCTGCGCTGGTCGCTGATGCTGTCGACGTCAAGCAAGACAGCCTCGTTTGGCAATTGCACGGCGCCTTTTCTTGGCGCTATCGCCTTGAACAACGTGCTGCCGCTCAGGCTTGGTGACGTCGTGCGTGCGCTGGTTTTCCCCGGTGCGATGGGCGTTACCAAGACCGCTGCCACCACGAGCCTAGTGGTTGAGCGCTTGATCGATCTGGTGACATTGCTGATCTGTCTGGCTGTCGGTGTACTGGCTATTCAGGTCATCGAAATCCCCGCACCGGTCTACCGGTCCGCGCAGGTACTGGCGTGTCTGGGTGGTTTGACCCTGGCAATCGGGTTTTTCTTTTCCGGCACCTTTGCCCGGCTGTTTGCCTCATGGGCAGAGCGCGTGGGGGAGGGCGGCAAGCAGTCGAAGCTGCGAACGATTCTGGCGATGGTGGCCAGCCTGTTCGAAAGCTTCGAGGTCATGTCGCGGCCGCGTATCCTGATCGCCATGCTGCTGCTGTCGATGCTGGTATGGGCCGGTGAGTCGGGGTTGTTCTACTTCGCCCTGAAAGGCCTGGGGCTGGATGTCAGCCCGTTCATGGCGCTGCTGGTCATGGCGATCACGACACTTTCCACCCTGGCACCGTCCTCGCCCGGTTATGTCGGGCCGTTCCACTTGGCGGCGTTCACCGCCGTCACCCTGATCGGTGGCAGCTCCGCCCAGGCGGGCAGCTATGCCGTGATCGTTCATTTAGCGCTTTGGGTACCCACCACGTTGGCGGGGGCGCTGGCCATCTGGTCAAGGCCTGCATTGTTCAAGGCGGCTCGAAAGTGATTATGACCAACTTCTATCTTGGTACAGAAATATGACGGATTACGATGTGGTTATCGTGGGCGGTGGTTTCACCGGCCTTACGGCAGCTTACGCATTGTCGAAACAAGGAAAGCGCGTAAAGGTTCTGGAGGCGGACTCCACCGCCGGCGGGCTGGCGGGCGTATTCGAGTTCAACGACGGCGTCAAGGTAGAGAAGTTCTACCACCACTGGTTCAACAATGACGTGTTCGTGCCTGAGTTGGTCAAGGAGCTGGGGTTGGACGGCGACGTCATCCTGCTGCCGACCCGTACTGGCATGTATTTCAACGGGCGTATGTGGAAGTTGTCTACTCCCCTTGATCTGCTGCGCTTCAAGGCCCTGTCGTTCATCGACCGGATTCGCCTGGGCCTGCTGGTGTTCCAGGTACGCAAGATCAAGGACTGGAAAACCATCGAGCACCTGAGCATCCGCGAATGGCTCGAAAGCATGTGCGGCAAGTCGGTGTACAAGGTGGTCTGGGAGCCGCTGATCACCTCCAAGTTCTCCGTCTACGCAGAAGCCGTGAACGCGGTGTGGATGTGGAAGAAACTGGTGTTGCGCGGCAGCACCCGTAACGACAAGGGCGGCGAGGAACTGGCTTACTTCAAAGGTGGCTTTGGCCGCCTTGCCGATGCCCTGGTAACCGCCATTCGCGCCAATGGCGGTGAAGTCGAGTTCAATACGCGGGTCGATGGCGTCGTGGGCGAAGGCCGCAAGATGCTGGCGGTGAAAACCCCTGACGGCGAAGTTGCGGGCAAGAAGTTCCTGTTCACCCCGTCGTTCCCGTTGATTGCCAACATGTTCGAAGGGGCTGCCGAACCGCAGTGGCAAGAGCGCCTGCGTCGCGTGAAGTACCTGGGCAACATGTGCCTGGTGCTGCGCCTGAAGCAAAGCCTGTCGGACACCTACTGGCTGAACGTCAATGACCCGGGGTTCCCGTTCGTGGGGGTGATCGAGCACACCAACTTCGATACGCCGGACAACTACAAGGGCACCCACATCGCCTACCTGTCCCGCTACCTGGCCACCGAAGACCCGGTGTGGGCCTACAACGACGAGCAGTATCTGGACTTCGCTTTGGGCCACCTCAAGCGCATGTTCCCGAACTTTGAAAAGCACTGGGTCGTCGATTACAAGGTATGGCGTTCGGAGTATGCGCAGCCGGTGACCGAGCGCAATTACTCCAGCTACGTGCCTGATGCGTCCACGCCGTTCGACAACGCCCTGATCTCGACCATGGCGCAGATCTACCCGGAAGACCGCGGCACCAACTATGCGATTCGTGAGGGGCGCAAGGTAGCCGAGCAGCTTCTGTAATCATCGGCTTCACCGAAAGCGGGCACGGGTCTGTGCCCGCCTTCGCCGAGCAGCGTGCGCACGCAGGCTGTGATAAATAGAATTTAGGGGCGGTTATGCGGATGCATAAAGATGTCGATTCCAGTGCGGCGCGGGGAGGTTCGACGCCTTACTTTGGAATTGCCATAGCGTTTTTGATTGTTTTTGCCGCACTCAGCCATCTGCAGGCGCAGAGAGTGGGTGACGGCTCAGAATATTACGGCATGCTCTTGGCCTGGTTGCAGACCCTGCGGCCATGGATGACGGCACCCGCCTTCGATGCTTACCAGCAACTGTTTCTGTCGCATACGATCAGCGGTTTCATGCCAGCAGACTTCCTGGCCAACATGTTCCCAGGGTTGCGATTGGGCGCCACCGCCGACTTCAACCACTTCTGGTTCTACAGTTTCCTGGCATTTCTGCCGGCCAAGCTTGCAGGTGTCTTTGGGCTGACGCTGCAGCCGCACACTGCATTTCTGGTGCTGCACTATGTGCTGGTCAGCTTCTCGGCCATGGTTGCCTACCGCCTGTACGGTCGGCCAGGGCTCATTGCTTTCACGCTAATGACGCTGTGCTCGCCAATGCTGTGGTTCTTCGACAAGGTTCACACAGAGCTGTTTACCTATTGCTTCACCATGCTCGGCGTGATGTTCATGTTCTCACGGCGGCACTTGGCAGCAGCTTTGTGTATTGCCCTGGCGTCTACGCAAAACCCAAGCTTCGCACTGATTGCCTTCTTCCCGTTCGCCTACCGTTTCGTAGTAATGCGGGCCCAGGCGTTCACGATGTGGGAAGTGTGCATGGCCGTGGCAACCGCGTTCGCGGTGCTGGCGCACCCGGTTTACTATTTCCTGCGTTTTGGCGTACTGACGCCTCAACTGCTGGCGGGCGGGGCTTCCCTCGGGCTCAACCTTTCAACCTTCTATATCTGGATTTTCGACCCAGACCTGGGGCTGCTGCCGAACTGGCCGTTGGGCGTCTACTTCTCGCTGCTGGCGCTGGTTTACCTGAAGGTGGCCCGTTCCGGGCGGAAACGCCTGGACGTTGTCTACCTGCTGTTCTCGTTGGTGTTCCTGCTGGTCAACTTCTTTGCCCATGCCTCCACCACCAACCTGAACTCGGGCGCAACCCCAGGCCTGGCTCGCTACTCGCTGTGGTACCTGCCGCTGTGGTTCCCGGTGGTGCTGCATGTGCTGCGTAACCTGTCGCTGCGCAGCAAGCTCAGCTGGCTTGTGGCAGGGGGCGCTGGGGTACTGGCAGTGGCCAGTATCATCACCTATAACCCCAAGCAGCCAGAAAGCTATTCAAGCCCCACGCCGTTCTCCAACTTGCTTCAGAGCAAATTGCCAGGCCTCTACACCCCGCCCGCAGAAGTGTTCATCGAGCGGTTCTCGGGCTACGGTGAAACAATCTACCAGTACAAGTTGCTCGGTGTTCTGGGTCCGGACTGCCGCAAACTGTTGCTGCATCCTGGCGATGGCGACATGGTGACCATCCCGGCGCACTGCACGGTAGAACCGGAAAAACTGCAGGCTTTTGCCAAGGCCAAGGCAGGCACCTCTGGCGCAGAGCACTTCGTGCGCTTGACCGATGACGAATACGGCTCAATGTTGCTTAAGGTAAAACCTGGTGCCTACAGCGTGGGCGTCAGTGGCACTGGCAATTTCGCCTTGTATTCGGGCTGGTACGCACTTGAGCAGTGGGGCGTATGGTCGAAGAAGACCAAGGCTTCGTTGGCGTTGCCGTGCAAGGAGCACCAGTTCTATGAGGACAAATCCTCACTGAAGATTGTGCTGGGTTTGCAGGGCTTCGGCCAGCAACCGATCGAGATAGCCCAGCGAAAAGGCGACGTGCTGTATCAAGGCGTGATAGGTCCAGCCCAGGAGATCCCGCTTGACGTGGACGTCTCGCGTTGCACTCGCGGTGTGCTGCGTATCGATATCAACATCGCCAAGCCCGTTTCACCTGCCGAACTCGGCCAGCCGGGTGACACGCGAATGCTAGGTGTAGGCCTGTCGAAGGTCACTATCCTGCCGTGATGCCTGCGAGGGGGCGCGCACCGCCCCTTTCGCCTATCTTGCCCGGGGCCTTGGGCTCATACCTGTACCTGCACCGGCGAGTTACGCCGTGCCAACTTGGCGCGCAGGTAACGCTGCGCCGGGCGCTCCAGTAGGCGGTGGCTCGCCAGGCTCAGGGGTACGAGCAGGGCAAAGAACACCAGCATTACCCAGGGCTGGTAGAAGATTTCCCGGGCAAAGCCCAGGCCGTCCATTGCCATGGCGAACACCACCTGCAAGGGGAAGTGCAGCAGGTAGGACGAGTAGCTGATATCTCCTACCCACCCCGTAGAACTCAGCAGGCCCGGCCAGTGCAGCCCGGCGGCCGCCAGCATCGCCAGTGTGGCAGGGAAGCAAAGGCACATGACCCAGTAGCTATTGACGGCTTCGGCTACCTGCAGTTGCCAGAACCAGGCCGCCAGCGCGATTGCGCAGCTTATCCCCAGGGCGATACTACTGCCTAATTTCGCCCGCGACACTGCCAGCAAGGCGTAGGCGATGCCGCCCAAGTAGAAGCACAGCAAGCCACTGCCAACCTTGTGGCCATTCGGGTAAAGCATCAACCCCAAGCCAAAGGCTGCAGCAGCCAGCAACCAGCGCCAGCGCCCGGCAAGGCAGATGATGAAGAACGAGGCATACAGCAGCACCTCCACCGACACCGACCACACCGGTGCATTGAATGACCAGCCTTTTTCGAAGCCCCAGGCTGGTGCGAGCAGCAGATTGAGCAGGGCATGGTAGCCATCGTTGAAGGGGTAGACGAAGTAGCTGGAATGCTTGGCCAGGTACATGGCCTGCAGTGCGCCGACCAGCCCGAAGGTCACCAGGTGGAGCGGATATAGCCGGCTGAAACGGTCGACAGCGAACTGGCGGGGTGAAACCTTGCCTGTGGCGATGCCCGATGAAAACAGCCAGAAAAAGACGAAGCCCGAAATCGAGAAGAACAGTTCCACGGCCAGGCCGCCATGGTGGTAAAGCGGCGCCAGGGCCGTATAGAACGGCTGGCGCGTAGGGTCGAAGCCAGCGGGACTGTCGCCCACATAGAAGAAGTGCTGCCAATGCCAAAACACGACACAGAGCGCGGCGATACCCCGTAAGGTATCGAGGGTGTACAACCGTTCGGCTGAGGTGGCGGGGGCAGTCATGAAGGATTCACTGGCGGGTAAAGTCGAAATGCTGTCATTGCCGGCTCAAGGCTGTCAATGCAGCGCCGCGCAGGCAGTGTAGCCTGCGGGGTATGCTCGATTGTGTGGTTCAAGGGCTGGCAGTCACTGCGCCCTCCCGGCCTCGGCATCATCTATCCGCGCCTAGGCCAGCGCTCCGAGCTAACAGGCCCTGGAGGGCCTGCTCGCTTACTGGGCTGCTTCAACGCCCGCAGCGGACTGGGCTTCGGCCTGTGTCGGCTTCTTTTTGAACAGCCGCTTGCCCAAGTGCATGGTCGGCACTTCTACCAGGCGATGCAGCGCATAGGATAGCGCCACTACGAAAATCAGCGTCAGCAGCCCAGACACCGGGAACGATAGCCCCTGGTCCATGAGGATCCGGATGGAGAGATAGCCGATGATCGAGTGCAGCACGTAGATCGAATAGCTGATGTTCGCAATGAAGTCCAACGGTGCGAAGGGCCTGAAATAGCCACGGAACAGGTAGCTGAAGGTAAACACGATGAAACCGTAGAGATAGTTCTGCGGCACGGTGGGAATTTGCTCGCGCCAGCCGGTGTGTGGCCCGCAGAGCAGGAACAGGATCATCAGAATCGCGGTATAGGTAGCCAGCTGACGGGTGGAGTAGGTACCGGTGTAGTGATGATAGAAGCCTGTGCCGATAAACATGAAGATCACACACATGAGCTCGGTTTTGAGCGACTCGATCAGGCCCGGACTCATATGAGTAATGCTGGCAACGGTTGCAGAGGCCTCACTGATACCCAGTACGGCCGCAGCGAACAGGAATATTGGGTAGGCATTGCCCGTTTTGATCGCACCGTAGAGCACGGCTGCGATTATGTAGAACTTGATCTCGACGGACAGCGTCCAGTTGACCAGATCGATGGTCGGCTGCGCCACGTTCCCCTGAATCAGCATCAGGTTGGCCAGCAGACGGTCCATCGGCATGGAAAACGCCTGACCCCAGTAACGGCTGGAGAGGTAGACCAGTGCCAGCATCACCAGCGAACCGACGATATAGGTGGGGTAAATGCGCAGGAAGCGCGCCACGAGGAACTGCCTGGGTGCAAGGCGGTTCAGAGAGAACGGGATGACAAAGCCGCTGATCAGGAAGAACACTGAAACGCCGAACGGCCCGTAGTTGAATGTCGGGATGGTCAGGAAATAAATCATGCTCGAAGAAGGACCTTCCACCACCGGCGCGTGGATGTAGGACGCAACCGTGTCACGGGCAAACCAATAGATGCCGCACCAATGTACGATGATGACGGCAACGATCGCCAAGCCCCTGAGTTGGTTGGCGAACAAAGCCCTGTCTGAAGGTTGCTGCATGTGTGTTCTCCTGATAGTGGCGCTATTGTAGCTAGAGAGCCATCACAGGAGAAGCAATTGGCCGCCTTCCCTTGCCTCGGTTGTTGTCGACACAGCCCCATCGTCCAGGTAGCGCGTCAGCGCGACTCAGCGTTGCGCTTACGCAGGGGCGTCAACCCGTCAGTTGCGTTTTCAGCCAGCGTATCGGCCCGGTAATTCGCCAACTGGTAGAGCGATAAACCGCATCGAGGCGTTGTTTGTGCACGCATTCCGCCGGGTGCGCAGAGGGTTGTTCGACGGCGGACTGTGGCTGAGCCGGGCTGCCGAAGCGGGTATTGACCCATACCTGGGTACCATCAAGGTAAGTGAGGGCCGTAAGATCGATGCCACTGCCGGGGGTGAACTTGCAGGGCTTCTCGTAGAGCAGCTTCCAGCCATTGTCGTGGAGCAGGTCGATGATGCCACCCTCCAGTGCCCGGCTGTGTGTCGCGACCAGCAGCACACGTACCTTTCGCTGCAAGGCGTCGAGGGCGGCGCGAATGGCCTTGAGCTCGAAACCCTGGATGTCCATGTGCATGAAGTCCACTTCGGCCAGGTCGGCGAGTACCGTTCCAATCGAATAGGCATCGATTTCTTCGGCCTCGACGGTGATGCCGCGGTAATCCTCGGTACCGCCATCGGTGATGGGTGCTGCCCCCCAGTCCAGCAGACTTTGCGAACCGAATGACAGCTTGCCGTCGACATCGGCAATTGCTCCGTGAATACAGCGTACCTGGACGTTGCTTGCGTTAGCGGTGGCGGCGGGCACCGGGTCTGCTGGCAACGGAAGGCCATTGTCGCGCAGGTTGGTGAAAAACAGTTCATGGCGCTGCAGGTCCGCTTCCACGGCAAGCAGGTTGATATGAGCGATACCGCGCTGCTGGGCTGCTTTTGCCGCAAATACCAGCCAAGGGCCATAACCGGCGCCCAGCTCGACGACCGTGAAACTGTCCCTGGCCTGCTCCAGCGCCACGAGTGCTGCGATGTACTCGATGGCCTCGGCATGCAGGGCGTCATCGGGGAAGGGGATTCTGCCTACATGCTGTTCCCCTGGGTGGCTATCGATACCGAAGAACGACAAGCGGGTTCTGACCCCCGAAAAGTCGGTGTAAAAGCCTTGGGCAGGACGCGCGTCGGGGGCAGCATACTTGTCCAGCAGTTGAAGGTCGGCCAGCTGGATGCCCAGGTAGACCTGATTATCGGTGAGCGCCTCGCGCAATATCATGTCCATGTCGAACTTACCTGTGATGATTTGTAAGTCATCCACTCGCGCCAGGCGAGACTGCTGGGTGTGGGTTACCGCAGTGGTGCAAGTCAACTACGCACGGATGTCGATCCCTCAGGGAAGGATGGAGCACGGTAGAAACAGAACAGCACTTTGACGCCATTTGAAGTTCCGACAGCTAGTTTGGCACGGAGGTGTGGATTCGCCAGTTTTTGGCTATGAGCCGGGACTGGAGTATCAATCGCCCTCTGCACCCAAGTGTGCCCAGGTTGTTTTACCGGAAACGGAGTAGCGCGCTATCAACCGATCGTCATTCCGTCTGGCCAGGTCATGCGAGTTGGGATCCACGCCGAGATGGATCGGTGGCTGGGTTTTTATCCATCAAACCGCTGATGGAGAGTTCCTGCGCAGAGCCCATCAGCTCGGATGCCTGCTCGCGAGCGTGCAGGCAGGGAATGCCGGGCTCGATTCAGAAAGCGTGGTGGCTGTAGTCATTGTTCAATCTCCCTGAACGTTACGCAGCCTGCACAGGCTTTTTCCGGCGTACATCCGCAGCGTAAACCTGAGGTCTGCGGCGATCCCGGTGGGAGCGGGTTTACCCGCGAAGTGGCCAGCCCAGGCTGCACATCACTTAAGCCTTAGTGGACAGCATTCAACGGGTTGGTTGAGTATTACTGCCTGAAGTGTGTCCAGATCGCTTTGCAGTAGCTTCTCATTCAGCCCGTGCCTGGCAATGGTATGCGCTATCGAGTTCGGCATGGTAGATACCCTGTCGCTGGGCAAGGATCAAGCAATCGCGGCATGGTTAGGGGGGCGCAGCAGCCCGAGCTCGTTTGCCTCTACCCCATTTCTGGCGGTCAATAGGGGCACCGAAACGGCTAGGGTTAACCGGCAGCCGCTATGATACCCAGCAGACGCCGAAGGCTTCTCCACCTCAAGTAGCAATTGAACCACGGTGCCTGACTGTGCCGGTAACTGAAGCGCGCGCTAATCGAGTGTGAAGTCAATGTTCCGCCAGTGCTCTTGCGGTTCCCGTGGTCTAGATCGACTGGAAAATTGTGAAACGTGTACATGCCGGGAATGCAGTGGTGATAATGGCAAGTTGCCACTGATTTGTCTTGGCCGTCCAGATGTCTTTCGGTAGGATTTGGTCGACCTCCGGCACCGTTCAAAGCAACGCGTATTTTCAAAGGCGCTGGGGGCTAAACACGAATGAAGCTTCCTAATTTATGGATGAAATATGATGAGCCTCGCTGCCGATGATTTTGCACCCCATCTCGTTTCCTTAATTATTCCCAATAAAGTCGATCTGTCCTCTGGTGTTGGCATGTTGACAGTCGGTGCGTCTGTCTCTGATGAGGGGGCAGGCGTCAAGAGCATGCAGGTGTGGTTTGACAAGAGTTTTTCATACGGCTATACCAGCGGGGGTAGTTATAACACCTACCTGAATCTCCTATATAACCAGGGGAGTTATGATGCGTGGTCGGATGGCAGCTCTTCGCAAACGTGGTTCGTTGCGGCTAGCAATTTATCCGGCGCCTATAATGTTGTCAGTGTTGTGGTTGAAGATTTTCAGGGTAATACGAGGTCCTATTCTGCGGCTGAATTGATGAATATGGGCGCGAATACCAGCATCGCTTTTGTGAATTCTATGCCCGATGTCACGCCACCGAAACTATTGTCATTGCTCATTCCTAGGGAGGTAGATCTTTCATCTGGAGCGGTGGGGTTGGAAATTACTGCTGCCGTGACAGATGATATCTCAGGCATAAAAAATTTACAGGTTTGGTTCGATAAGGAGTTTTCTTATTCGTATTTTGAGGATGCTAGTTCAAGTTCTTACACTAATCTAATTTATAATCAGGGCAGCTTTGACTCTTTCGACGATGGCTTTTCGTCGCAGGTTATGTATGTTTCGCAGAATAATTTAGCGGGTACTTATAATGTAACTCGCGTTGTGGTTGAAGATTTTCAAGGTAATGTGCAGGTTTACACAGCAGGTGAGTTGGCAGAGTTGGGGGTGAATACTAGCATTGACTTCAAGGGCTCTAAGCCTGATGTAACGCCGCCAAAATTGCTTTCATTGGTTGTTCCTGGAGTGGTTGATATCTCGGCGGATAGTGCTGGGCTCACAGTGGCTGCATCGGTGGTGGATGATCAATCTGGGGTGAAGAGTCTTCAGGTTTGGTTTGATAAAAGTTTTGCTTATTCGTATTCTCAAGGAGGTGATGCAATATCTTTTAGCGCACTTTTATACAATCAAGGAAGCTTTGACTCATGGGGGGATGGGTACTCTGCGCAAACTTGGTTTCCGGCGGCAACCAATCCGCTTGGAGTTTATAGTATTACTAGTGTGGTCATTGAGGATTTCCAGGGTAACTCTAGAATCTATTTGGCGAGCGAGTTGGCGGAGTTGGGGGTTAATACCAGCGTCAGGCTGGTCGCCAGCAAGTCTGCGCTGACGCCAGCGGATGACTACTTCATCGGTCGTGAAACTGATGATTGGGTATGGGGTGGCGACGGCAATGATAAGTTGTATGGGGTGGGCGGCGATGACGTATTGGAAGGCGGAGATGGAAACGATATTCTTGACGGCGGAGTAGGGGCAGATAAACTAATTGGCGGCTTGGGTCATGACACTTACTATGTCGATAGTGGTAAGGATATGGTTGTTGAAGCCTCTGCGGGTGGCATTGATACCGTAATTTCCAGTGTAAGTCGTACCTTGGGCGCGAATCAGGAAAACCTCATCCTTACTGGCACTGCGGTACTCAACGGAAGCGGTAATGGACTGGATAATACTCTAACGGGCAATGGTTCCGATAACGTGCTGAATGGCGCGGCTGGAGCCGATAGAATGATTGGCGGTTTGGGTGACGACACTTATTATGTCGATAGTGGGAAAGATATTGTCGTCGAATTCGCTAATAGCGGTATCGATACTATTATTTCTAGTGTCAGCCGCACGTTAGGTGATTATCAAGAAAATCTGATTTTGTCCGGTGCTATTTCGCTGAATGGTACTGGTAATAGCTTGGACAATAAATTGACGGGCAACCGTGGCGATAACGTGCTTATCGGAGGCGCCGGGGCGGACACGATGACCGGTGGACTAGGTAACGATACGTACCATGTCGACAGCGGTAGGGACATTGTTGTCGAGTACGCCAATGGTGGTATCGACACAGTGATTGCGAGTGTGAGTCGCACCTTGGGAGATAACCAGGAAAATCTTACGCTTTCTGGTAATACTTCTCTGAATGCCACGGGCAATAACCTGGATAATATATTGAAGGGTAACAGTGGGAATAATGTGCTCAACGGCGGATCTGGGGCAGATACAATGGTCGGCGGCCAGGGTGACGATACCTACTACGTAGATAGTGGCAGGGATGTGGTTCTCGAAATGAATGGCGCCGGTATTGATACGGTTGTTTCGAGCGTCAGCCGCACGCTTGGGGAAAACCAGGAAAATCTCGTGCTCTACGGAGATTTAGCGATCAATGGTACGGGTAATCGCCTGGACAATGCATTGTCAGGCAACAGAGCAGATAACATGCTCAATGGTGGGTCAGGTGATGACACGCTTTGGGGAGGGGGTGGTAATGATCGTCTGGTCGGTGGAGCAGGTAAGGATATTCTCACTGGAGGGAGTGGGAATGACATATTCAGTTTTAATTCGTTCGGTGAGACGGGGATTGCTAGCAATACCTGGGATGTGATTACCGATTTTGAACACGGTAAAGATAAAATCGATTTGTCTGCGTTCGATGCAAATACTGCTACAAGTGTCAATGACGCATTTAATGTATTAATAGGTAGTGGAGACGCATTCACTTTGCCTGGGCAATTGAAGTTTGCAGGGGGCATGCTTTATGGTAATGCCAATGCGGACAATGGTCCAGATTTTGCTATTCAACTCGTTGGGGTTTCAAATTTAACGCTATCGGACTTTGTCCTTTGATAGTCAAGTGAGAGGTGCGGGCTCAATGTCTCAGGTGCATTGAGCCTCCCTAGGCTATGTACGAAATAGGTTGGAACTTGGTTATGCTGCGTTAAAGACCGGCTCGGAATGCTCATTGACAACCAGTCAACTCCGTTTCCTCGCCGGTTTTTGCCTTGCCTAACCTACGTTTCAAGCTATTTCGTACACAGCCTAGTATGACTTATTTTTTGAGTTTGTTATGCTCTGGCTCGCTGATACCACGCTTGCTCGTAATTTTGTTTAATCCAGGTACAGATGTTTGAATTGCCGAATCACATTGTCAACCGCTTCTGATCTGACATGGATGCCATCCTCCAAGAACGTTTGAGCGCGCTCGGAGTTCATGATTATCTCGTAGCTAGGAAAATAGTCGACGTGGCTGTACTTGTCGGACAGGGTTGAGGCAACAATACGAAGGGTGGATTTCGACAGCTGATTGGCTGATACGATATCTTTGTTTGAGAATGTCGCACTCAATGGGACGGGGGAAACTGTAAGGATAATCTTGCAGTTAGGAGCGATCTCGTTCACCAGTTGGATGGCGCGTTCGATAAGATTCAGTGATGTTGCGTAATCGAGTAGTTCGAACTCGAATTCGTCAATGAGCCTTCTCAACATAACATGTGAGGGGGTCCGATTGATATAGCATGCAGAGGGTGTGTGATACCAGGATTCATTATATCCAAGCGTGAGAATCAGCGCGTCAGCTTCCGGAAGTTTCCGATACATGCTTACGAGGCTGTCTCTAATACCTTTTACGGTATCCATATCCATAGGCTTTAAGCCGGAGGTCAGCAAGTCGATTGACTTGTCGCTGGCGCCTACGATGCCATTGTGCGGCGTCTGTGTAGTCGCTAGCTTTATGGCTTCCAAAATAGAGCCTGGTGTATAAACATTCTGGTAGCCAGAGCGCGCCTCGCCCCCGATTTCGAAAAAGTCGCCGGGTAGCTTGTCGACTGTGCTGAGAACATCAATGCCTGTAGCTCGCAGCGAGTTCTCAATATTTCGTGCGAAGCATGAGCCGATTGTGAAGTATTTTCCGGTAGAGGGTAATTTGAATTTTGGATTATGCGGAATGGTTGGGTAATTGCTCCGCGAGGCGGACCATGGTTGCATTAGGCGGTTGTGATTTTTCTTGGCTGTTTCGAATGCTTCCTGCCCGCTGAGTTTCATTGGCAATTTCCCGAGTAACTTTAAGTTGTAAGAAAATTTTTGAGCAAGGGGTGCTGATATTCGAGCACCCGTCTTGTTTAATGTATTTAGTCAAATAAGTCGGCGTTATTTAGTGTAAGGCCTATACTATCTTTTTCGGATAAGCAGGGAGGGGAGTCAATTGGCCACTCAATTCCAATGTCTTGGTCGTTCCAAGCAATACAGCGCTCGCTACCTGGCGAGTAGAAGTCGGTGGTCTTGTAAAGGAATTCTGCCGTCTCACTCAAGGTGATAAAACCGTGCGCAAACCCTGGTGGAATCCAAAGCTGGTTATTGTTCTCGGCCGACAATACTGCCCCGACCCATTTCCCAAAAGTAGGAGAGGAGCGTCGGATATCCACCGCCACATCGAACACCTCGCCCTGTACCACGCGTACGAGTTTACCCTGCGCATGCGGTGGCAACTGGTAGTGCAGCCCGCGCAGCACACCTTTCACTGAACGCGAGTGATTGTCTTGGACGAAATCGGGACGCTGGCCAGTAACTTCGCTAAAGACGTTGGAATTGAAGCTTTCATAAAAAAATCCGCGCGCATCACCGAATACCTTAGGGGTGAACAGGAAGACATCGGGGATTGCCAAAGGAATAGCGTGCATCAATAGGCCTTGTCTGTAAGCAAGTTTTTCAGATACTGCCCGTAACCGTTCTTGAGCAATGGTTGGGCCAGACGCTCGAGCTGTTCAGCATCGATCCAACCGGCGCGGAAACAGATCTCTTCAGGGCATGCGACTTTGAGGCCTTGGCGTCGCTCCATGGTCGCAATGTATTGACTGGCGTCCAGCAGGCTGTCGTGAGTGCCAGTATCCAGCCATGCATAGCCTCGACCCATGATCTCCACTTGCAGTTGTTCCTGGTGAAGGTACAGGTTGTTGAGATCGGTGATTTCCAGCTCGCCACGGGCGGACGGTTTCAGACCGCGAGCTAGGTCCACAACCTGGTTGTCGTAAAAGTACAGGCCGGTTACCGCGTAGTTGGATTTTGGCACTTTGGGCTTTTCTTCAAGCGACAGAACACGTCCTGAGGCATCGAACTCGGCTACGCCATACCGCTCCGGGTCGTTAACGTGATATGCAAATACCGATGCGCCGGTTTCAACTCGGCCAGCATTGAGCAGCAGCGACTGGAAGTCGTGGCCGTAAAAAATGTTGTCGCCCAGCACCAGGGCCGACGTATCGTTACCGATGAAATCGGCACCGATGGTAAATGCCTGTGCCAGCCCATCCGGACTTGGCTGCACCGCGTAGGTAAGGTTAAGACCCCACTGACTGCCATCACCCAGCAGTTGCTCGAAGCGCGGCGTGTCCTGCGGCGTGGAGATGACCAGAATGTCCCGAATCCCGGCCAGCAGCAAAGTGCTGAGCGGGTAGTAGATCATCGGTTTGTCATATACCGGCAACAATTGCTTCGAAACCGACAGTGTGGCGGGGTGCAGGCGTGTGCCCGAACCGCCTGCCAGAATAATTCCTTTACGAGCCATGGGAGTCCCTATTTAAAGAGTTTCGTCCAACATACGCTGCACGCCTTGCTGCCAAAGCGGCATCTTCAATTTGAAAGTGCTTTCAAGTTTACCCAAATGCAGGCGGGAATTGCGCGGCCGGGGCGCAGGTACCGGGTAGGCCTCAGTGCTGATTGCCCCCACCTGCTCGGCAGCAACCTTCAGCGCAACACCTTTATGGCTCGCATGTGCCAGTACGAACTGGGCAAAGCCATGCCAGCTGGTTTCGCCTGCTGCCGCCAAGTGGTAAGTGCCGGCCAACTGCTCAGCGCCATTCTCTCCGATAACCTGGCGTAGAACATGTGCGGTCACATCAGCGATGAGGTCCGCACCAGTAGGGGCGCCAAACTGGTCCGCTACCACGTTCAGCGTCTCGCGCTCCGCAGCCAGTCGCAACATTGTCTTGGCAAAGTTCTGGCCGCGCGCTGCATATACCCAGCTGGTGCGCAGCACTATGGCGCGAGCGCCGCTCGCCTCGATGGCGTGCTCACCCTCAAGTTTGGTGCGACCGTACACCGACAATGGGCCTGTACGGTCATCTTCCTGCCAGCGCGACTGGCCACTTCCATCGAATATGTAATCGGTGGAGTAGTGGATCAGCCATGCACCCAGCTCTGCCGCCTCACGTGCCAAGACGCCGGGTGCCTCGGCATTGATACGCGCGGCCAGAGTCTGATCGCTTTCGGCCTTGTCCACTGCGGTATAGGCCGCCGCATTGACGATTACGTCAGGGGCCAGTTGGCGGACAGTGCAAGCCAAGCCATCAAGGTCGGCCAAGTCGCCGCACAAGCCATCGGCGCCCTGGCGATCCAGTGCGACCACTTCGCCGAGCGGGGCCAGTGCGCGTTGCAGCTCCCAGCCTACCTGACCATTCTTGCCCAGCAGCAGTATCTTCACGCTTCGCTCGCCCCATATTGTTTCGCTACCCAGTCACGGTAACTCCCGTCCATGACACCCTTCACCCAGTCCTGATTGGCGAGGTACCAGGCGACGGTCTTGCGGATACCGGTATCGAAGGTCTCTGCAGGTTTCCAGCCGAGTTCGCGCTCAATCTTGCGGGCGTCGATCGCGTAGCGACGATCATGGCCCGGACGGTCGGTCACATAGGTGATCAGCTCGGCATAGTTCTCAACTGGCTTTCCAGTCGTCTGGTTGATCACCTGGCGATCAGCAGGAGGTGCCATCTCGTCGAGCAATCCGCAAAGGGTTTTGACGATGTCGATGTTGGCCTTTTCGTTCCAGCCACCGATATTGTAGGTCTCACCGAACGCGCCAGCTTCCAGGACGCGACGAATGCCCGAGCAATGGTCTTCAACATACAGCCAGTCGCGGATCTGCTGGCCGTCGCCATAGACAGGCAGGGCCTTGCCGGCCAGGGCGTTGACGATCATCAGTGGAATCAGCTTTTCCGGGAAATGGAACGGGCCATAGTTGTTCGAGCAATTGGTGGTGAGCACCGGCATGCCGTAGGTATGGAAGTAAGAGCGCACCAGGTGGTCACTGGCAGCCTTGCTCGCTGAGTACGGGCTGTTGGGGGCGTAGGGCGTGGTTTCGGTGAAGGCGGGGTCGTTCGGCGCCAGGGTGCCGTAGACCTCGTCCGTGGAAACGTGGAGGAAGCGGAAGGCTTCTTTTTCTGCACCTTCGAGGGTATTCCAGTGTACCCGGGCGGCTTCCAAGAGACGGAAGGTACCGACTACGTTGGTTTCGACGAAGGCTTCTGGGCCGGTGATAGAGCGGTCTACGTGGGACTCGGCAGCGAAATGCACCACTGCACGGGGGCGATGCTCGGCAAATAGTTTTGCCAACAGATCTGCATCGCAAATGTTGCCTTGGATGAAATGATGCTGAGCGTTGCCTTCCAGCGATTGCAGGTTGGCGAGGTTGCCGGCGTAGGTCAGAGCGTCGAGATTGAGGACGTGTTCCTCGTTTTGGGCGCACCATTGAAGCACGAAATTCGAGCCGATGAAGCCGGCGCCACCTGTTACTAAGATCATGATATCTCTCGTGAAATTATTGAAACGGATCGCACTAACGACTGGAGATCAAGCGTACCCGGATAGGAATTCTGACCAGATCTCTGTCCAGTGTTAGGCGGCAATTAGCTTGTAGGTTGAACTTTGTGTAGTAAAGATAGGCGTGATCGTCGACGGTGCCGAAATTTATGTCTGAGGATTGACTGTCGATGATCGACGGATAAGCGCCGGCGACTTGAGGGGTACTGCAGTTGCTTGCACCCTTCAATGTGGTAATGGCTACCGGGTCGCTCCAGACCTTCAGGTCCCTAGACCAAGCAAAACCGAATGTTACATCTGTTCTCGGCGACGGGTCCTTGATTCGCATCGTTTTCTCAAAGGTTGCAACGTAGCCGTGGCTCGGCGCGTGCCAAAGTAAGCTGCGAATCTTGTATGGCAAGTTTGCCAGCGGGGTGCATGTGCGGCCCCCATGCGCCGACCCTGACGCATTATAGAGCGGTTGATCAAAGTTATCGCCATCCCAGGCGTGCCACGAACGTGGGTCAGCAAGATTGTCTGTTCTCGCTAAGCAGTTGCCACCAGTTTGGTTTTTGAAAGCGCTGGCATAGAACAAAGAGTAGAAGTGCTGGTCAACTTTCACGATATTGGAGGTCGTGAGAAAACCAGCACTTCCTCTTTGATGGGAAGAGTATTTTTCTGGGGAGTTGGCGACAATGTGTTTTGGAGGGGAGGCTGTCGAAAAAGTCTGCCCTCCATCAGTGGATCGCGCCAATACAATTGCACTCATCCAGCAGTCGTGGTTTGAGCTCTTTTTTAGTGTGCATTTTCCGAACCACTTTCCATGATAGTCGGAACTGCCCAGGCTGTAGACATCTTTGCCCATCCCGGTGCTATAGAATGATTGCAGCCAGATACGAGCATCATAGTTTTCAGGCTTGGCATCGAAAGTAGCGGCGAATTGTGTGTGGCACGCAGGTTTAACGTCGTCCAGCGTCGATCCAACGAAAGGAACGTTTTTGAAATGGGTCGCATAAAGCTGGACCTGTTCGCTGTTGACGCGAAAAGCCCGGGCTGCGGAATCGGGAATGTTTTCGTCGAAACAGCGGTCTTTATTCCACTTGAAAACTATCTCTGGATTACCAGGCAGAACGTCAACGCGTACCGGTGCTGGAGCCCCCAATGCCGTAAGAGGTATAAATAATGCTATCGATAACAGCGCTTTTAGCGTGTTTAGCATGAGTGAACCTCCTTGGTTTCTTGCATTATAACGCCAGCTGGGGGCTGCCCCCTTCAGTGAAGGCTGGTAGCCACGACTCTGGAATACACCGCCAGCCCTTGATGACTTAGAGCAGAATATTGCCTTGTCGGAGAGGCAAACCATTATTGGCGAAGAACGTCTGATATTCTTCCGCGATGCTTGCCCTGTTTTGATCGAATGCCTTGCCATCGAAGCCGGCCAGGTGTGGAAGGTCCTCCAGTGTGATGCCGCCTTTTACGTCGTTAGCCATGACATAAGGAATCATGCATTTTTCGCATAGTTCGCGGATGCGCGAATCGTGAGCGATGCAAAGGCCTGGAACACCCGCCTGTATGGCAAGCATAACCCCATGAATACGGGCGCCGACTATGAAGTCAAAGCGTCTCAAGTATTCCATCCACGCCGGAATGTTGTAGAAGGAAATGAAATACTTGCGGATCCATTGAATGAACTGGTCGTCACTGAGGTTCAGCTTTAAGTAGTTCTTCAATTTTGTAATGTATTCAGGATTTACCAAGTTGAAGTCGTTACGCGACAGCGCTACGGCCTCATCCGTCGCTTGGACGATGTACATGCCGTTGGTGTCTTCCATGATGCGGACCAATGAAGCTTCCAATACGCTCATAGCCTTCCAATTAGGATGCCCTGCTGCGATAGCGACCTTGCTGATCTTGTTTTTGTAGCGCTCCTGCAAACGGACACCGTGATCGGCAGATTTGTTGATCAACAATGAGGGGCAGCCAAGCGAGACGGCTTTATCACCAAAACCATAGTGGTCGAGTACGCGCAAGGTGTAATCGCCACGCACCGTAATGTTAGGTTTACTTGAGGCTGCACGTGCTACCAGTGCATCCAGCCAAGCTAGTGTGCCTGCTGGAAGCTCGGGGATGTCATCGTGGCTTACGCCACCTTGAGCACCGAGGCCAATCGCCAGGAAATTGGGTTTGAACTGCTGGAAGGCATTTGCCATCCCTCCCATGTTCATGTGAGGACCCAACTGATTTGCACATGGCATGATGCCAATATCGCCTAGGGAGTTTACGAACTCGGGGGTTGAGCTCCACGGCGCCGTTCTAGGCACGCTGCCAATAAGACGGTTGATAGCGTAATGGAAGGCCAGATTGCCAGTATTATGGCCAACTAGGTTATACAGGTCATTCGTAGCTATGCTATGAGATGCCGCCACCGATTCATTCAGGCCGTAGGTGAAAATGCTTGGCATGCTGGTCTCCGTAGTCATTCTGCGCAGTGGTAAAACACCTGGTTTTCCACTGCATTACATCGATATTTGGCGAAACGACCAGCGTCGTTTCGCTCTTCACTGCGAGCGCTTATGCGTTTGACAAGGCCCTGACAGGGATTTTTCGGCTCGTACTATTAACCTTCATTACAATGTTTAGGTGCTCGACAGCGCACTCAGTGTAACTGATCGGCCTCTCAATGCCATTCTGCAGGGTTTCCCACAACCCATCGGAAGTCGCGGCCTCTAGAAGCGTGTCGGCCAGGTCGATGGGGTTGCGCGCTTCGAAGTGCAGGCCATTGACGGCGTGTGTCACTTTCTCGGCCATGCCGCCGATGTTTGCACAGATGACGGGTCGTCCATGGATGAACGCTTCCTGAATGACCATCGGTGAGTTCTCCCACCAGATCGAAGGGACGAGCACCCAGTCGATTTTCGATAGCCTACTCTTGAGCTGCGAGGCTTGATAAGGGCCAGCCCAGCGAACACAGCCTTCGGCGATCAGCGGGTCCATCAGTGCTCTGATCTTCTGCTGGAACTCATGCGACTGATGTTCAAGATTGGCACCGTGGAATTCAACCACGAGGCGTTTTCTCTGTTTTGGCGTGAGCCTGGAAATAGCTTCCAGCAAAAGATCCGCTCCCTTGAACTCATTGATTTGCCCAAAGAAGCCAAATCGATTGCGCTGCGAGTCAGTCGCCCTTGGTGGCAGCGGCTCAGCTTCTTCCTGCCCGTTTTCGATGACGGTAATCTTTTGAGGATCTAGGCCCCAGGCAATGTAGCGCTGGCGCAGGAATTCAGAGGGAGAAACAAAATGGTCAACGAACTCGAAGTGTTCTTTAATGAACATTTCTCGCAACCAGAACTGTTCTCGGCTGAAAGCTGGGAGGCATCGATGGCAGTCATCGATGGAGGATTCATAGCAAAGTTTTTTGCTTCCAGCCTTGACCATTTGGCCTTGCTGGTGACAGATGGCCATGTACTCGTGGAGTGTGACGATCAGTTGAGCGTCTGGAAGCTCTTGCTTAATGATCCGGAAGTACTCGAGCCCGAGGTGGAAATAGTGGTGGGCATAAATCTTGGTCGGTTTCAGCGCGGCGATCATTGCGCGGAAGCCGTGCCATACGGCATGGGCGTTAGCAGCCTTGATGAGGAAGGAGTTACCCAGAGACTGCTCCCACAGGTATTCGTCTTCTCTACGCAAGCTGAAACTGCCGGTTGGGCCATTGCCACGGTCTACCCGGCCGATGAACCAAGCTTTCTCCACACCAGGCTGAGTTTTGAAGGCTTTGAACAAATTGTAGGCGGCAATTTCCCCGCCGCCCAGGTTAAAGTCGGGGTGGCCGTGCGCCAGGACTAGAATGCGTTCTTTGCTCATGGTATTTACTCCGACGCGAACTTGTTCATGATCTGTTCAATTTGCTTGCCCCATTTCTTGGTGTGGCGCCAAGCATTGAATCTAACTACTAGAGTCCTGTAGGAAACATCACCGAGCAACGTGAAGGATTGTCGTTCAAGGTGTGTCAGCACCACGGAGGGTAGGTATCCAACTTTCAGACCTTCCGCGTGAACTTTCAAGCATAGGTCAGAGTCTTCAAAGTCGCCGATCAGATAGCCCTCATCAAGGCCGTCGATCTGCTCATAAATGCTTCGTTTGATCGCCACGCATGCCCCTGTGATAGCTGGCTTTTCAGTCAGCCCTTGTGCGGTATCGAGCGATGGATCCAGGCCCGCCAATGGGTGTTTGTTGAGCCACACACTCCAACTTTGCGAGTAGATAAACTGCATGCCGCAATGTTGGATGCTTCCATCTGGGAACAACAGTTTTGCACCAATCATCCCGTAGTCGGGATTGTCAGCAAGGCACTGAGTGAGTTGTTCTGTCCAGCCAGTATGACGAGGGAATACGTCGCTGTTCAGCAAGATCAGTGTTTCCCCGTGAGAGTGCTTCACGCCTAGGTTGTTGGCGCCGGAGAAGCCTCTGTTACGATGTCCCCAGATAATAGAGAAGGGTACTTGATACAATTTGAAAAGCGACTCCGCCTCGTTGACGAAGGCATTGATCAGCGCGGGGTCGTCAATGACGTAGACGATCTCGACTTCTTTGGCGAATGCAGGATCTTTGGCAAACGCGCTCAGTTGATGTTCGACGAAGTCCCAGCGGCCATACAGAGGAATAATGACGCTAGTTTTGATTTCTTCACTTGCCCGACTGCCGAAATGCCAAGTCGTCGCGGGACGTTCATTTCGCTGGTTTTCAAGGTTTCGCTCGAAAATCAGTGAATTCACCACATCACCTTCCCAATTGTCGAGGCGGGTGTTGAAATCTTGAGCAGGGGTGGCTAGCGAGAACGAAAATTTCGCGTAGTTGACAGGATCATCTGCAACAGGGGCCCAAGGGTTGAGCGCAATGAGTTTAAATTTTCCGGCGTTTTCTTCAATGATCCCAATCTGATCACCCAACTCTTGAGGAAATGGCCAGTCAGTGACAAATCCACCATAGTTAATTTGCGAAGAAAAGTCATTGCTAAAAATTTTTGCGACGTCATCCCGGTGGTAGCGCAGGCAGGTCGCAAGATCTTTCTTATTGCCTTTGGTATCTACAAGCCAAAGGGTTACGCCCGGTTTGGCGATGCTCCACCCAGACAATCCCCCCACCTTGCCCGGAATCGCACCACAGAGGTCAATGTGGGCCTTCGAGTGAGTGGAATCTTCTAATGCCAGTTCGGCGAGGGAGCAGTCGTATCCAGAAGTCTTCTTGAAGGGGAGTTTGTAGGCGTAGAGAGTGCCCTCAAAACTGAAAGTGAGGTATATCGCTTCTGTCACTGGATGCGGAAGTTCTGCGGCGAGATGATAGCCCGAAACTTGCTTCTTAGACTCGCTATCAAGTGTGGCTTCTACGTCTGGACGGGTGACATTAGTAGCTTTGCATGAGATAGCTTGACTCGCAGTGGCCAAGCAGAATTGCAGCGCGGGTTGCGTGGACCAGAGGCTCAAATGGATACGTTGCTTGTGTAGCTCGACCTCATCCAGTTTGATGAAGACTTTTTTCAAGCCATCCTTTGAGTTCAACTCAATTGGGTGCGAGCGAATATCCTGAAGCATGACAGGCGTGCTGGTAGCGGGTTTGGTTCTATTGGGCTCAGGTGACACGGTTTTGGTATTCACTGGTTTTTCCCTAAGGTGAATATTATGCTGTTTTAGCGGGCGCTGGCTTGGCATAGCCCGCAGGATAGTTGACTTGCCAGCGCCATGTATCGCGGATCATGTCTCGCAGATTGCGTGTCGCCACCCAATTCAACTCACGCCTTGCTTTGCTCGGGTCCGACCAGCTCTCCGCTACATCTCCGGCACGACGGGGCGCAATGGAAAAGGGTATCGGTTGCCCGGTGACCTGCTCGAATGAATCAATTATTTCTAGGACGCTGTATCCGGTGCCAGTGCCGAGGTTCCAAAAGTGCAAGCCCTTGTGCTGGCATATGAAGGCCAAGGCTTTTAAATGTCCATCTACCAGATCGACCACGTGGATATAGTCCCTGATCCCCGTGCCGTCAGGGGTCGGATGATCGTTACCAAATACTTTCAGCTCTTGTAGGGTTCCGATTGCCACTTGGCTTATATAAGGTAGCAAGTTGTTTGGAATGCCCTGCGGGTGCTCCCCAAGCAATCCGCTTTCATGGGCGCCAATCGGATTGAAATAGCGGAGTAATGCAATGTTCCAGCGCGCATCGGCATCGCTGAAATCCCTGAGCATGTCTTCGATGATCAGTTTGCTGCGACCGTAAGGATTGGTCGGCCGGCCAAGCGCCGCCTGCTCGCTGATAGGCATGATCGAGGGGTTGCCGTACACGGTCGCTGAAGAGCTGAATACAAAATTATAAACGCCATGCTTTGCCATGGCTTTGAGCAATGTAAGGGTGCCGGCTACATTGTTTTCGTAATACTTACCGGGCTCTCTGACGCTTTCGCCTACGGCTTTGAGCCCTGCAAAATGGAAAACCGAGTCTATGCTGAACTGGCTAAATAACTTATCCAACAAATCTCTGTCGCCAATTTCGCCCTGTACGAACTCAGGGCGCTTTCCGCAGATTTTTTCGATATGGAGTAGCGCTGTAGGCATGCTGTTGCTGAGATTGTCGAGCACTACAACGTCATTACCGCTTTCCAGCAGTGCCAGAACCGCATGGGAGCCAATGTAACCAGTGCCTCCGGTTACCAGAATGGTTTTCTTCATGATTCAGTCCTTTGGATAGAGCCCTCGACTCCGGATGGGGGCACTCGCGTCCCGCGCTTTTGCAACACCTGTGATCTCCCAAGCTTGTTTTGCACTCTAGGTGGAAGTGCCAGGCTGCCATAGGGGCCGCTAAGATAGTCGGAGCTCAGCGCCGGATGATAGTGGTTGTCAGAGATATCGCGGGCAAACCATCGTTCAACAAATCCCTTCTGCTCTCGCTCTGCCCGGGCCCGCCTCTCCGGCGTCTGGTCTTTACCTCGACTAGCCGATTCCGCATGAATAAGCTCCGCGAACGCGGTCCAGATCATGTGCATGCCTTGCTGCTGAATCCGCAAGCACAAGTCCACATCATTGAAAGCTACCGGAAATGCGTGTTCATCGAGGCCACTGACGCCATCAAACACTGATTTGCGTAACAACATGCACGCTGCTGTCACGGCGCTTTGCCTGCGGGTGATCTGATTTATCCCCATGTAGCCAGCATCGCGCTGTTCGAGATTGTTTCCGGCATGCGCTGCCAGTCCGTTGATACCTACCACCACGCCACCATGTTGCACCATGCGATTTGGCCATAGCAGCTTCGCACCCACTGCACCAACGCCTGGGCGGTGAAGCTGTGCGACCATCTCCTTGAGCCAGCCACCCTGGATAATCTCGATATCGTTGTTGACCAGCCCGATCACTTCACCCGTGGCAATGCTCGCGGCGTGATTGTTGATCGTCGAATAGTTGAACGGGTAAGGGTGCTCCAAAACGGTCACGCCCCGATCCTTGATGTTCTCGAAGTACGCCAAGGTCTCGGGATCGCTGGACTGGTTGTCGACTACGATTATTTCCATGTCCGGGTAATCGGTGTTGTTCAGCAGGCCTTCGACACACGCGTGCAGCAGCTTGTACTGGTCCCTCGTGGGTACGATCAGGCTCACGCGAGGCAGCTGCTCGGGCAGCGGCCAGTGTGCCCTGAGCAGAGCTGGGTAATCGGCTACACGACTAACTGTTGCGCCGGGTGCCAACGCGTTGCTCAACCACTCAATGGCCTGCAGCCGTTGTGGCGAGGGTGCTGCCTGCTCCGGGCTGGCGGGCGATGGGCTGGCGCGGTGATACAGCACGCGCGGCAAGTGGACGACGCTGGCTTCGGCGTTTTGCGTGGCCAGTGCGATGGCCGCGGTGAAGTCATACCAACTGACGGCAGGTTGCTCGCTGCGCGCTGCCAGCAGTGTCAGGGCCTGCTTGACGATGCCTCCCCCGTAGATAGCGCCAGGCGTGAAGATATCCGCACCAATGAACAGGTCGATATCCCACACCGGCTTCAGCCACGGCAAACTGCGCTCGCCATTAGGCCCATCGCGGTCACAGTCGGCAAATGCCCAGGCACTGCCGTCATCCAGCAGCGCGCTGAGGTGTGGCAACGCCAACGGCGCCAAGCGGTCACCGGCCATCATCGGCAGAATGCGATCACAGCCGGCCGCCAGCAATTGCTGCAACGCCTCATGCAGGTCAGCCGGTGTTGCTGTGGCTGTTCGATGCAGGTGCGCTCGGTCCTCACCCAGGCTCGCCAGGCTGGCTTGCTCCAGTGCGCTGTCACCCTCGCTGATCAGCAGCAGACCGAGCTTGCCGTGCAGGGGCGGGCGCTCCAGGCCCTCCAGGCGCTGGAAAGCATCAAACCATTGCGGATAATGCTGCCAGCCTACGCTCTTGGGCAGGCGCAGGTTCTGTTCTTTGGCCACCTCGGTGAGCAGCGCCACGGTGGCGGTGTCGTGCGCCGGGTCGAGCTTGCGCAGCAGGCCTTCCACGCCCTCCGGCCAGCAGCACAGGCGGATTGGGCTGCCGGCCAGCGGTTGGCCGAGGTCATTGACGATGTCCAGAATGTGCACCTTGCCGTCGGCCAGTGCCCAGGGCAGGTCGATGGCAAAGCCGTGGTCGCTGGTGTCGCGGTAGGCCAGGGCCTGATTGTGTTCGTTGCAGGTGGCGGTGCAGATGACCTGATTGCCCTCGCGCACGGTCACCTGCACATGGCGGCGGGGGGTTTGTGGATCCCATGACCAGCCGCCCACGCGCAGGCCACCGGTGTGCCACACCTGAGAGGCAATGGCCGCGGCTTCCTGGGTGGGGGCGACGGGCAACAGGATATCGCCGTCCAGGGCATAGGCCTGGTTGGCAATGCGGGCAGTGATCACTCGCGCTTCGGCCAGCCAGCTCTGGCGCAACTGCACGGTAAAACCGTGGTACTGGTCACCGGTCGGTGCCTGAGGCTCGTATTGGTCGGCGCGGGCCAGGGCGACACCGGCGCCATCGATGAACACTTCCACCACCGGGCGTTGTTCGGGTTGCGCCGTGTCCATGGCCCAGCCCTGCAACACGTCACCGTGCAGGCCCAGAATGGCGCCTTTGAACGCATGCAGGGCAACGGGGGGCTGGCCCGCCTGGGGCTTTTCCAGCAAATCTTGGGTCATCAGGCTTGGCCTACTGAAAAGGGAAGGGCGGCCAGCGCATGCGCGCCGGCTTCGGTGGCGACCGGCCTGGGGCTGGCGAACAGCGCGACGCCGAGTTCGTCGGCAAGGCGTGGCGCTTGCCAGCCGGCGCCGGGGGTGTCATCCAGGCTGAGCACGGCGTCGCAGCCGGCGGCGCGGGCGCGCTCGGCAAGGCTGAAGCCCTGTAGTGTCGGTAGCCGGTGCACGGCGTTGGTCGCCTGCAGGGCTTTGAGCCAGGGTGTGTCGTCCTTGGCCAGTAGCACCAGTGGCAGTTGCTCGCGGGTAACCTGCCTGGCCAATGCCAGCCAGCGCTGGGCAATGGCGGGGCTGTGCAGGGCATCGCCTATCAGCAGTACCCGAGGTGCCTCGGTTGCCTCGAGCTGGCGCCGAGTCGCCGTGGGCAGCGCCAAGTTGGCAGCGGCCGGGGCGCTTTGCAGGGCGTGCCACGGCAGTTGCACGCTGGCGGCTTCGCGGGCGAAGCGTTGCCAGTCGTAGTCGCCGGCCGCGGTCAACAGGCGGTCGTCACGGCAGGTGATGCGGTAGGGCAGGCCCAGCAGGGCGGGTACATCGCACAGGGCCACGGGGCAGCGCGCCAGCTGTTCGAACGCCAGGGCGTTCAGGGGCAACGGGCGCAGGGCGTCGAGCAGCGCGTCGAAGTCGCCGGGCAATTCGAAGTCCAGGTGCAGCGGTAGCGGCTGCAAAGGGGCTTGCAAGGTTACCAGGGTGCGGTGGCTTTCCTGGCGCCAGGCTAGGCTGAACGCGGCGTCAGTGTGCGAGCCATCGTGCAGGTACAGGGTCTTGTCTGCCTGTGCCGGCCAGCAAGCGCTGCGTGCAGGTAACGGCAGGCCCGCCAGCTTTGCCAAGCGGGCACGCTGCAGGGCATCGCGGGCCGGCTTGATCGGGTCGCGCAGGGTGAAGGCGTTGTATCGGGCCGAGGCGTCCGGGTAACGCTGGCGCAAAATGGCGTTGTTATGCGCCACGCGCATGATCTTTTCGGCGCCGAACGAGATACCGCCCTGGTGCGCGACGAACACGTTGGGCGCACCCATGTGCCGCCATCCATGCTCGCGGGCTCGCAGGCACCAGTCGGTTTCCTCGCCGTAGCCACGGGCAAGGTGCACTTCGTCCAGGTAGCCGACCTGGTCCAGGGCGGCGCGCTTGATGTACAGGCAAAAGCCGCAGCCGGTTTCGATTTCCATCGGCGGGCTGTTCACTTGCCGGGCCAGTTCATCCAGTTCGGCCTGCGCCTTGGCGCTTGGCATGTCATGGCACACCTGGCTGCGCGGGAAGCTCATCAGCTCGCCGTTGTTGGTGAACGGGGTGACCGAGGCAATGTCGTCAGCGCTGTAGGCCACCTGCCGCAGGCGGTCGAGCCAGGCGCCGTGCACGCGGGTGTCGGCGTTCAGCCACACCACGTCCTTGTTCGGGCTCATGGCCATGGCGCGGTTCATGGTGCGGATGAAGCCGAGGTTCACGGCGTTGTGCACCAGGGTAATCTTGCCTTTGGCGGCCAGCACCTTCAGCGCCTTGGTCAGCTTGGGCTGTGGCGAGGCATCATCGACCACCACCAGGCGGTGAGGTGTGTGGTTGAGCTTGCGGGCTTCGAGGGCGCTGTTGATGCACTCGAGGGTTTCTTCCAGGCCATCGTAGACCGGGATCAGCACGTCGACCGGTTGCTCCAGGCCGCCACCACCTGCGGCCGCAGGGGGGACCAAGGCTGGCATGGCGTACACCGGGCTGCCGAGCAGCGGCGTGCCGTCGGCGAAGCGCACGTGCACGGCGGCCGTCGGGTTGGGTACGCTGATACGGATGCCACCATGGGTGGCCGGCAGGCCGGCGGCACTCAGCAACGGATGTGGGGCGCTGGCACTGGTTGCGACCTTGGCGCCATTAGCTTCCAGTTGCAGGGTAACAGGCGTTTGCAGGCTGCGCAGGTCGATGGCCCAGCCGTGGATTTCGCGGCGTTCTTCGACGTAGCGCATTACACCGACCGTGCGGGGGGCGTCGGGTTGCGCGGCCAGCAGCTTGAGCAGCAGGGCCAGCTCTTTGCCGGAGGCGATTTCCGGCAGGTAGGCAAGGATCATCCTGCGCAGCTCGGCAGGCGTCTGCGCCAGGTTGCGGGCCTGCCACAGGGTCATCCGGATCGCGGGTTCGTTGGGCTGCTTGCGCCAGGCGGTGGTCAAGTACCGACAGGCGAGGTCATTGTGCCCCTGGGCCAACAGGCTGCGGCCGATCAAGGCATGAATGTCGGCGCGCTCGGGCAGGGCCTGGGCGGCATTGCTGAAAAACAAAAAAGCCAGCTCGGGCGTCTGCGGCAACGCCGCGATGCCTTTCCACACCAGTGCCTCCGGCCGGTAGTCGGCGGTGTGCATGGCGCGCTCGAGTGCGGCGGCCGCCAGTTCAGGCTCGTTGGCCTGGCGGTGGCGGTGGAAAATGTCCATGAGCGTTTCTCGCCCATGGTCGAGGAGTCTGGACATAAGCTTGGCTTGGCTACAAAAAATAAAAAGAGGGGCGACCCGGAAGTCGCCCCTTTGCATACACCCGACCTTGCGGCCGGGCATACGCTTCGCTACGGCAGGGCTAGTTACACTTGGCCGTGCAGCACAACGACGTTGTCGATGTGACCTTCGGCTTCAGCGGAACCAACGATGCCCAGGGCGACCTCGGCGTGGGTGCCGCCATTGTCCAGCACTTGCATCCAGCCAGCTTTGCCAGCTTCGTCCGCAGCACGACCCAGGGCCGACTGGTACAGCGTGTCGATGAAGTCGCTGTCAGACTTGTCGCCTGCTTCCAGCGAGCCGACGATGCCGTTGGCAACGTCTGCACGGCTGGCGCCGTTAACCAGCAGGCTTACCCAACCTTGCAGGCCGGCATCATCTGCATCGCGACCCAATACGTTGCTGTACAGGCTCGAAACGAAGTTGGCGTTCGACTGGTCGAAGGCCTGCGCTTCGGCAGACAGCGCGATAGCGGCGGCTACGTCAGTCAGAGAGCCACCGCTGGCCAGCACTGCTTGCCAGCCTGCCAGGCCTGCGTCGTCGGCATTGCGACCCAGCATGGCTTGGTACAGCTCGTTGATGTCGGTAGCCTTGACCGCATCGCCGAACTCAGCCGAGTTCAGGAACGTATCGGCGATATCGGTCAGCGTAGAACCCGAGTTGACCGCTTCGACAAAGCCCTTCGCGCCGAATGCATCGGCGTTACGGCCCAGGATGCCTTCGTACATGCGCAGCGCGACTGCTTCGGCTTCGCTGTGAGCCAGGGCAACGGTGTCACCGTTGGCGAAGGTCAGGAACTCAGCGTTGCTGATCAGGGCAGTCTGGTTGCCAGTCAGGTTCACGGTGGAGTTGTTGACCACAGCGAAGTCGTAGTCATCACGCGAACCGTCCAGCTGGACAACGTCGAAGCCTGCGCCGGTGTCAACCACGTCAGCGTGGTTGCTGCCGCTCAGGATGACGGTGTCGGAGCCCGAACCGGTCTTCACGAAGTTGTTGCCTTCGCCAGCGACTACGGTGTTGTTGCCGTTGCCGGTGATGATGGTGTCGTTGCCGGCACCTGCGTCGATGTAGACATTCTGATCGCCAGATACGTTGATCACGTCATCGCCGCCGCCAGTGGTGATCAGCTGATCGACCTGGGCAGTGGTATCGGCCACGCGGGCAGCAACCTGGGCAGCCGGGGTTGGAACGTTGACGACCAGGTTGGCGTCGCTTTCCAGGATGAAGGTGTTGGCGCCAGCATTGACCGCTTTGGTCAGATCAACAGTAACCTGATCGTTCTTCGCGCCCACGACCACGCCGGTGACCACGTTCGCAGTGCCGCTTTCTGGCAGTACCAGATTCACGCCGTCGAAGGTGGCAACGTTGACGGTTGCGCCTTCAGCGTCCAGGCCCAGCAGCGAGGTGATGGCATCGATGGTGCCAGTCGACAGCTGGGAATTGGTCAGGTGCTCTTGCAGTTCCGCTACGGGATTATCGTATTGCATCATTCATTCCTGTTACTTCAAGCCAACTGGCTTGTTGCACTGAGGTTCTGCTGAAACGCAGAGTTTTCCCACGGAGACTTAGAGCGGGCAGCGTTCATCTTCGTAACGGGAGTAATGGCGATATGCAGCGCCACCAGCGGCTCGGTGCCGGTGGGGCCATGCATCATCTGATTGGCGACCAGGCGTTGCGGCTCGGCGTTGCCGAACACGATGTGGCCTGTCAATTCGTAGCCTTTGCGGTGCGGGCCGACCAGGCTGAAGCCTGCGCAGATCAGCGGCAGGCCTTGGCCTCGGGCACCCACGAAAGTGCCAGTGGAAACATTACGGCTGGGGCCGGAGCCGGCCACCATGCAGGTGTACAGCAGGTCGACGCCTGCGGGCTTGTCTGCCCATTCGATGGCGAAACCTTCAATGAATTCGTCGCTGTCGGGCGCGCCGACCCAGCCCTCGCTGGAGCTCACTTCACCGCTGTTCTGCAGGTGGGCGGTGATGGCTACCGGCATCCCTGGTTGTTCGGTGGCGATGGCGGGTGCCGGCTCTGCGTTCGCGACCACGGCGAAGGTACGCATGATGGCGGGCGAGGTGTCGATGCGGTCAATGCGCAGGTCGATGGGTTCGATCACGTCGTCGAACATGTGATATTCGGTGATCAGCACGGTGGTGACACCGGCTTTCACGCGCGCGACGATCGTGTCGCCGAGCTTGCTCAGCATGTTCTTGCTGACGCCTTCGGCGGGGAAGAAGTCGATGGAGCCTTTGCCGAGTGGTGCTTGTTGTAAAGCAATGCACACCGGCTTGTTGGCCGGTGGCTGGGAGGCATAACGAAAGATATACATCCCTGGCTCGAGCAGCGTAACTCGAGAGCTTATTTTCAAGCCATCAAGGGTGTGTGAAGGCAAAGACATGGCCTTGTTAAGCTCCTTTTAAATCGAAACACCGGCAGCTAACTTGCTCAAACCTGTGCATGCACTAAACGGCCATTGGAGGCTCCCTGCGAAGGGCGAAGATGCAGGGATGTGAAAAAGTTGTCAACCAGCAAAGATAAAAAAAATTTCACGTTTTGTGGGAACCAAACGTTCTGTGTAGCGATCGCAGGGTGCAATGTGGGCATAAGGATCCATTTTGCACGACCGTTCTATCTTTGAAAAAAGTCATAAAAATCAAAGATTTGCGATGTTAAATTTTATTGGCGTCAATATTCTATCCTTTACGGGTTCTGCGCCGATCATTTCGTCGCCTGACCAGGGCTTATGGCGTTTCATGGTCGAATCATGGCAATTTGCTGTGTAAGTTAGCGATTGTCGACCGGCTGGCACGTATTGCTGCGCCCTTGGTGTCAGCTGTTACTAGCATCGTCATGTTTCATAAACAGGTTGTTTAAACGACAGTTCGTCGGCTCGTTACATTTCAATGTGGGCAATCAAGCACTCCGTGCAACCAAGTGGGTGTTACACTGCCGGCCGTTTTCGCACTTCTCAGTATGGATACCATGAGTTCTCTACCCGAAAATAACCTGCACGCCGCCCTCAAAGCCTGTAAAAGCAGCTTCCTTTCGGTCGGTTTCTTCAGCTTCTTCGTCAATGCCCTGATGCTGGTGCCCACCTTCTTCATGATCCAGGTGTCTGGCCGCGTCGTACCCTCCAGCAGCACCTCCACGTTGCTGATGCTGACCCTGATCCTGACCGTTCTGGTCGCGACCATGGGGGCGTTGGAGTGGGTGCGCTCGCGCATCATGGTGCGTATCAGCAACCGTCTGGATGTGATGCTGAGCCGCGATGTGTATCGGGCGAGCTTCAAGCGCGCCCTGACCAGCGGTGGCTCGGATGCCACTGCGCAGTCTCTGAACGATCTGACGTCGCTGCGCCAGTTCTTCACAGGCCCGGGGCTTTTTGCCTTTTTCGATGCGCCGTGGTTCCCCATCTACACGGCGGTAATGTTCCTGTTCCACCCTTGGTTCGGTTTCATGACACTTGCCTGCGGTGTGGTACTCACCGCCCTGGCTGTGGTTAACCACCGGGTGACCGGGAGCGCGTTGGCTACAGCGAACAAAGAGAACGTCGCCTCCAATGTCATCACCACCAAGACCCTGCGCAATGCCGAAGTCATCGAGTCGATGGGCATGCTGGAAACGCTGATGAACCGTTGGGCCAAGCGCCAGCGCAACATCATGCTGCTGCAGTCCGAGGCGAGCGACAAAGGCGGCATCGTCAGCTCGACTTCCAAGACTTTCCGTACCTGGTCGCAGTCGATCATGTTGGCGATCGGCGCCTATCTGGTGATTACCCATGAGATCAATCCGGGCCTGTTGATGGCTGGATCGCTGCTCCTGGGGCGGGCGCTGGCGCCGATCGACCAGATGATCGGCAGCTGGAAAGGCTTCGTTTCCGCCAAGGTCCAGTACGACCGCCTGAGCAAGGTGATGGACGACCTCAAAAAAGAGCCAGAGCGCATGCCGCTACCCGCTCCGCAAGGTCACATCCAGGTAGAAAACCTGATCGTAGCGCCACCGGGTGCCAAGGCCCCCGTCCTGCGCAGCATCAGTTTCGTGGTTCCCGCCGGCTCCATCGTCGGTATCGTCGGCCCCAGCGCCGCGGGCAAGTCCACACTGGTTCGCGCCTTGATGGGCATCTGGCCGGCGCAACATGGCGTGGTGCGCCTGGATGGTGCCGACATCGCCAGCTGGGACAAGCATGCCCTGGGCCCCTACGTGGGTTATCTGCCGCAAGACATCGAGCTGTTCGAAGGCAGCATCAGCGAGAACATCGCTCGGTTCGACAAGGTCGACCCGGAGAAGGTCGTGCAAGCCGCGCAATTGGCGGGCGTGCATGAGATGATCCTGATGCTCCCCGACGGCTACGACACGGTCATCGGCAGCGACGGCGTCAACCTGTCCGGCGGCCAGCGCCAGCGCATCGGCCTGGCCCGCGCTGTCTACGGCAGCCCGCGCCTGATCGTGCTGGACGAGCCCAACTCCAACCTGGATGACGTCGGTGAACGCGCGCTGGGCGTAGCCCTGCAAAAACTCAAGGAAAGCGGCGCCACCGTGTTCATCGTGTCGCACCGCCCGAACATCCTCACCCGGCTGGACCGCATCCTGGTGATGGCTAACGGCACGGTGTCGTTGTACGGCGAACGTGACCGTGTGATCGCCGAGCTGGCCGCGCAACAGGCCAAAGCCCAGCAGCGCGTCGCCCAGCCGGCCGCGCCGCAACCGCCAGCGGCCGCACCTGTCGCTCCACCTTCGGCTCCCCCCGCGGCGGCTGCCGCTGCGCCGGTCATTACGACCAGCACCGGCGCGTGAAAGGATTTCCAGATGAGCAGTAAAGCGATCACCACGTTCGACCACAATTTCGACGACATGCCCACCTCCGATCGCGGTATTCGCCGCGTCGGCCTGACCATCGTGTTCGTCACCTTCGGCATCTTTGGCACCTGGGCCGCGTTTGCGCCTTTGAGCAATGCCGTGCACGGCTCCGGCACCGTCACCGTGCAGAACTACCGCAAGACCGTACAGCACCTTGAAGGCGGCATCGTCAAGGAGCTGCTGGCCCGCGACGGTGACCTGGTAAAGCAGGGCGATCCGCTGATCGTGCTGGACGAGGCCCAGCTCAGTTCCGAGTACGAGTCCACCCGCAACCAGCTGATCGTGGCCCGCTATAAAGAAGCGCGGCTGCGCGCGGAGCGCGATGGCATGCAGGCCATTCCGGCGGTGACCATGAATGGTACCGATTCGGAGCGTGCCCTGGAGGCGCTGGCCGGTGAGCAGCAGGTGTTCAAGGCGCGGCGCGATTCGCTGCAGGGCGAGATCTCGGTCAACCGCGAGCGCATCGAGCAGATGAAGCAGCAGATCGTCGGCCTCAACGACATGATCCGCACCAAGCGTAATCTGGAGAAGTCCTATTCCGGTGAGATCAAGCAGCTCAGGGAGCTGTTGGCCGAGGGCTTCGTCGATAACCAGCGCCTGCTTGAGCAGGAGCGCAGGCTCGACATGCTCAAGACGGAAGTGGCGGACCACGAGTCGACCATTACCAAGACCAAGCTGCAGATCGGCGAGACCGAATTGCAGATCGTGCAGCTGGAAAAGAAGTTCGACGCCGATGTGGCCAAAGAGCTCTCCGATGTCCAGGCACAGGTTTTCGACCTGCAGGAAAAGGAAGCGGCCTTGCGTGATCGCCTGTCGCGCGTGGTGATCCGTGCGCCAGAGAGCGGCATGGTGCTGGACATGAAGGTGCACACCATCGGGGGTGTGGTCAGCGCGGCAACACCGCTGCTGGATATCGTGCCGGCGTCATCGGAGCTGGTGGTCGAGGCCAAGGTGGCACCCAAGGACATCGACCGGTTGGAGCTGGGCAAGACTGCCGACATTCGTTTCAGCGCCTTCAACCAGGCCACGACGCCGGTCATCGAAGGCAAGCTGACCCGTATCTCTGCCGACAGCCTGACCGAAGAGCGTAGCGGTGACGCCTACTACCTGGTGCGGGTCAAGGTCACCGAAGACGGCATGAAAAAACTCGGCAACCGCAAGCTGCAACCCGGCATGCCAGCCGAGGTCCTGATCAACGCAGGTGACCGCACGATGTTGCAGTACCTGCTGAAACCGGCGCGCAACATGTTTGCCGAATCGCTGATCGAGGAATGATTGTGCTGCGTTTGCTACCCGGTGTATTGATGTGCATGACCGCCTGGCAGGCGATGGCTGTCGAGTCTCGAAGCGAAGCGCCACGGGCTGTCGCTGCCTCGACCTACGCGCTGGACCTTGCCGGCCTGTATCGCGAAGCCCGTCTTGAGGACCCGCGCGTGCTCACGGCCTACGCCCGCGCGCGTTCTGCGGCAGAACAGCAACGTGAAGCCCTCGGTGGCTTGCTGCCGCAGGTGTCGGCCAACGCCAACTCCAGCCGCGTGCTGCGCAAGAATGAAACCACCCGTGACCTCTATAACAACGAAACCTACTCGCTCAGCCTGACCCAGTACCTGTACAACAAGCCGGCCTGGGAACGTTACCAGAAATCCAAGAGCGTCAAGGACCAGAAGGGGCAGCAGGCTGAAGATACCCTGGCCGAAGCGACCGTCGACCTGGCCAAGCGTTATTTCGTCGCCCTGGCTGCGGACGATGAGTTGGCCCTGGTGCAGGCTGAGCGCCGCGCCACGCAATTGAACCTCGACCGGGTCAGCATGATGTTCGACCGGCAGATGGCCAAGATCACCGACAAGCTCGACATGCAGGCGCGTGTCGATGCCCTGGCGGCGCAGGAGGTCGACGCGCGCAATCAGGTGCAGGTCAGCCGCGAGGCGTTGGCCGAGATCGTCGGGCGGCCGATCAACGAACCGCTGAGCCGGGTGCGCAATGATGTCGCGTTGCAGGCCCCGACGCGGCCGCTGCAGAGCTGGATCAGCCAGGCGATCGAAACCAACCCCTTGCTCAAGTCGTACCAGAGCGGTGCCGAAGCTGCCAACGCAGCGGTGCGAGAAGGCAAGGGCGAGCATTACCCGCAGCTGACCTTGAGTTTGAGTGCGCAGCAGAGCGACCAGGGCTACGACAACACCCAGGCGCCCCGCAGCGACAGCTATGTCGCCACCTTCGGGGTGCGCGTGCCCATCTACAGCGGCGGCTCCACCTCCGCGCGGGTACGCGGCCTTTACGATGAGCAACTGGCGGCTGAAGAACAGTTGGAAGGCATCCGCCGCCAGGTGGTGAAAGAAACCACCACGGCGTACCTCACTGCCCAGTCCAGCGTCGAGAAGATCCGTGCCAACCGCAACGCGCTGTCCTCGGCCCAGAAGTCCAGCGAGGCCTCGCAGAAGGCGTTCAGCTATGGCGTGGTCAATGCGGTGGACGTGCTGACCAGTGTACAGAACGAGTTCAAGGCCCGGCGCGACCTGTTGAAGTCGCAGTATGACTTCATTACCAACCTGTTCCTGCTCAATCGCTGGGCTGGGGAGTTGAATCAGGACAGTGTCGACAGTGTCAACGTGTGGCTCAGCCCAGTGCCCGAGAAGAGCCTGCCGGGTGGTGACGTGGCACGGCTTGACGCCAGTCGCTGAGCATCTCCGGGATAGGATCTCGTAAAGGGGCGGGTAGATTCAGAAGCTTCCTACGATGTAAGTTCTGGATTCGCTCGCCTTCCGAACTTATCCTACGGCGCCTGTCAAAAGGTGCCAGGTATGAGGTTGCCCTGATCTTGCCAAAGGGTAGTTTCTGCCAGTGTTCTTCCGGGCTTTTTTCAGAGTCGAGCAGACCGGGCAACAGATGTATACTCCGTCTTCGAACCCCAGAGCGCGCGGCAGGAATCGCCCGCGCCGGTCTCATCATCACACATGCCCGCACGGCACTATCGGAGTTGGTTAAGTCGCATGAAAGCAATCGTCACTGGGATCACTGGTCAAGACGGCGCCTACCTGGCGGAACTGCTGCTGGAGAAGGGCTATACGGTCTATGGCACCTATCGTCGCACCAGCTCGGTCAACTTCTGGCGCATTGAGGAACTGGGGATCCACACCAACCCCAACCTGCACCTGGTCGAGTACGACCTGACCGACCTGTCCGCCAGCATTCGCCTGCTGCAAACCACCGAAGCCACCGAGGTCTACAACCTCGCGGCGCAAAGCTTCGTTGGCGTGTCGTTCGAACAGCCGCTGACCACCGCCGAAATCACCGGCCTGGGCGCGGTGAACCTGCTCGAAGCCATCCGTATCGTCAACCCGAAAGTGCGCTTCTACCAGGCGTCCACCTCGGAGATGTTCGGCAAGGTCCAGGAAATTCCGCAGGTCGAAACCACCCCGTTCTACCCGCGCAGCCCTTACGGCGTGGCCAAGCTGTACGCTCACTGGATGACCATCAACTACCGTGAGTCGTACAACATCTTCGCCACCAGCGGCATCCTGTTCAACCACGAGTCGCCACTGCGCGGCCGTGAGTTCGTGACCCGCAAGATCACCGACTCGGTGGCCAAGATCAAACTCGGCCTGCTCGACAAGCTCGAACTGGGCAACCTCGACGCCAAGCGCGACTGGGGCTTCGCCAAGGAGTACGTCGAAGGCATGTGGCGCATGCTGCAGGCTGACGAGCCGGATACCTTCGTGCTGGCCACCAACCGTACTGAAACCGTACGTGACTTCGTTACCATGGCCTTCAAGGCCGTAGGCATCGAAATCCAATGGAGCGGCAAGGACGAGGCAGAGCAGGGCACCTGCGCCGCCACCGGCAAGGTTCTGGTTGTGATCAACCCGAAATTCTACCGCCCGGCCGAAGTGGAGCTGCTGATCGGCAACCCGGTCAAGGCCAAGGAAGTACTGGGTTGGGAGCCAAAAACCAGCCTCGAAGAGCTGTGCCGCATGATGGTCGAAGCCGACTTGCGTCGTAACGAAAAAGGGTTCTCGTTCTGATGCAAATGGCCAGCAAACGCGCACTCATCACAGGGATCCAGGGTTTCACCGGCCGCTACATGGCGGCCGAGTTGCGAGCCAGTGGCTATGAAGTGGTCGGTACGGGCAGCCAGGCGCTGGATGCCCCGGACTACTACCAGGTCGATCTCACCGACGGCCCGGGTGTGCGCGCATTGCTGGCCGAAGTGCAGCCGGATGTCATCGTGCATCTGGCTGCCATTGCGTTTGTCGGGCATGGGGCTGCCGATGCGTTCTACCAGGTCAATCTGGTGGGCACGCGCAACCTGCTCGAAGCCATCGCAGCCTGTGGCAAGACACCTGATTGCGTGTTGATTGCCAGCAGTGCCAATGTGTATGGCAATGTTTCCGAAGGGATGCTGGACGAGCAGACGTTGCCCGCACCGGCCAATGATTACGCAGTCAGCAAGCTGGCCATGGAATACATGGCCCGGCTGTGGTTCGACCGCCTGCCGATCGTCATCACGCGTCCCTTCAATTACACCGGTGTCGGGCAGGCAGAAAACTTCCTGCTGCCCAAGATCGTTTCGCATTTCCGCCGCCAGGCCGAAACCATCGAGTTGGGCAACCTCGACGTCTGGCGCGACTTCAGTGACGTGCGTGCGGTGGTCCAGGCTTATCGCGGTCTGATCGAAGCGCGCCCGCTGGGGCAGACGGTGAACGTCAGTTCCGGGCACACCCATTCGTTGCGCGAAGTCATTGCCAAATGTTCGGCCATTACCGGCCATTCGATCGACGTGCAGGTCAACCCTGCATTCGTGCGCGCCAACGAGGTGAAAACCCTGTGTGGCGACAATGCGCTGCTGCGCAAGCTGGTGCCGGGCTGGCAAACCCCATCGCTGGATGAAACCTTGGGTTGGATGCTTGCTGGTAAATGAAGCTCATTCTTTCTGTCGAGCCGATCCGCTTCCCGCTGACCGGCATAGGGCGCTATACCTACGAGCTGGCTTCACGGCTGCAACAGAGTAGCGAAGTTACCGACCTGCGGCTGTTCGCGGGCCGGCGCTTCCTGCCGGCGTTGCCCAAGCCATCCGATCAGTCCGATGCGGTTCACGGCTTCAAGCGTGTGGTGCAGAAGAACGCCTTGGCCGTCGAAGCCTATCGGCGGCTGATGCCCTACCTGCGCAAGCGCGCACTGCGCGGCTGCGAGGACTATCTTTACCACAGCCCGAACTATTACCTGCCGCCGTTCGCCGGCCGCAGCGTGGCGACCTTCCATGATTTGTCGCCGTTCACCTGGGCCCATTGCCATGCGCCGCAAATCGCGCGTTATCTGCAAAAAGAGCTGAAGCTCACGCTGGAGCGGGCCGATGCCTTGATCACCGACTCGCATTACACCCGCCAGGAGCTGGCCGATTACTTCGCCTGGCCCATCGAGCGGATTCATGCCGTGCCGTTGGCCAGTTCGCCTGAGTTTTACCCACGCAGCCCTGATCTGCTGCGCGAAACACTCGCGCGTCACGGGCTGCAGCCCGGTGGTTACAGCCTGTTCGTGGGCACCATCGAGCCGCGCAAGAACATCGAAACCTTGCTGGATGCGTACAGCCGGCTGCCGCTCCCGCTGCGTCAGCGCTGGCCGCTGATTCTCACCGGCTACCATGGCTGGCGGAGCGAGGCGATCCACGCACGCATTGCCCAGGCGCAACAGCAAGGATGGGCACGCTACCTGGGTTTCGCGGCCAGCGAAGACCTGCCGTTGCTGTTCGCCGGGGCGAGGCTGTTCACCTTCCCATCGCATTACGAAGGGTTTGGTTTGCCCGTGCTCGAAGCCATGAGTTCCGGGGTGCCGGTCGTGTGCTCCAACAGCTCGTCGCTGCCGGAAGTGGCAGGCGAAGCCGCCTTGATGTGCGCGCCTGATGATGTCGAGGGCCTGAGCGCATTGCTGCAGCGGGGGCTCGAGGATGAGGCCTGGCGTGCGGCGGCCGTGGTGCAGGGCCTGCGCCACGCCAGCGGGTTCTCGTGGGAGCGTTGCACGCAAGCCACCCTCGAGGTTTACCAGAAGGTCAGGGAAGGGCGATGATCAAGGTTCTGCACTTTTTCAAGACCTACTACCCCGACTCCATGGGCGGTATCGAACAGGTCATTTTCCAGATCGCCGAAGGTGGCCGCGCTCAGGGCATCGATTCGCAAGTGCTCTATCTCAGCCCTCGTGGTGCGGCGCGCAACGAGCCGGTGGCCAACCACCTGACCCACCGTGCCAAGCTGGATCTGCACGTCGCCTCCACCGGGTTTTCGCTGTCGGCGCTGAAGGACTTCACCGAACTTGCCAGGCAAGCGGACATCGTGCATTACCATTTCCCCTGGCCGTACATGGACCTGGTGCACTTCATCGCGAGGCTGAACAAACCGACCGTGGTGAGCTACCACTCGGATATCGTCAAGCAGAAGTGGCTGCTCAAGCTCTATCAGCCGTTGATGAACCGGTTTTTCTCCAGTGTCGACAGCGTTGTAGCGTCTTCGCCCAACTATGCCGCCCACAGCCCGGTATTGACGCACTTCAAAGACAAGGTCTCGATCATTCCCTATGGCCTTGACCGGTCGACTTACCCCAAAGCGTCCGCGCAAAAGCTGGCGTATTGGCGTGAGCGGCTGGGCGAGCGGTTCTTCCTGTTCGTCGGTGCGTTGCGCTACTACAAGGGCTTGGACTACCTGCTGCAGGCGGCAAAGCTCAACGGCTTGCCTGTGGTGATCATGGGTGGCGGCTTTCTCGAGGCGCAGTTGAAACAGCAAGCTGCCGACCTGGGCCTTGGCCATGTGCATTTCCTCGGCGGCCTGCCGGATGAAGATAAAGCGGCGCTGCTGGAGTTGTGCTACGGCTTCGTGTTCCCGTCGCACCTGCGTTCCGAGTCGTTTGGTATCTCGCTGCTGGAGGCGGCCATGTACGGCAAGCCGCTGATTTCCTGTGAAATGGGCTCGGGTACCACCTTCATCAACCTGGCCGACCAGACCGGGCTGGTGGTGCCGCCTCGCGATGGGCCGGCGCTGGCGCGGGCCATGCAACGCTTGTGGGACGAGCCCGGTTTGGCGCAGGCCATGGGCGCCGCAGCCTTGCAGCGCTTCGAGGCGGTGTTTACCGCGCCGGCGATGGCCGCTTCGTACGCCGAGCTGTACCGAAGCCTGCTGCAAGGCAAGTAATGCCTCTGGGTGCCAATCGCTGCGAGGTTAAACAGGCTGGATGACCACTCATGGATAGAAGAACCATTCTTGTCACCGGGGCCAATGGTTTCGTGGGCAGTGCGCTATGTCGGCAATTGGCGTTGCTGGATTGCCTGGCTCCTCGGGCAGCCGTGCGCGGCGCTGCAAGGGGCCCTGCCGAAGTGCCGACGGTCACCGTAGGCGATTTGGCCGCCTCGACCGACTGGAGCGCTGCGCTGGCCGGCGTCGATACCGTGGTACACACCGCCGCCCGGGTGCATGTCATGAAGGAAACTGCCGTCGACAGCCTGGCCGAATTCCGCCGGGTCAATGTCGAAGGCACGCTCAGCCTTGCCCGGCAGGCAGTTGCCGCTGGAGTCAGGCGTTTCATTTTCATCAGCTCGGTCAAGGTCAATGGCGAAGTCAGTCACCCTGGCCACCCCCTGAGCGCCGATGACGCTCAGATGCCGCTGGATGCTTACGGTATTTCCAAGCATGAGGCGGAGCAGGCGTTATGGCAGCTGGCGGTGTCCATGGCGATAGAGGTCGTGGTCATTCGCCCAGTGCTGGTATACGGCCCAGGCGTCAAAGCCAACTTCAACAGCATGATGCGCTGGGTAGCGCGTGGCGTGCCGTTGCCGTTGGGCGCTGTAGATAACCGCCGCAGCCTGGTTTCGGTGGATAACCTGGTTGATCTGGTGATTACCTGCATCGATCACCCGCAGGCCCGCAATCAGACGTTCATGGCCAGCGATGGCGACGATATCTCCTTGAGCCAGCTCTTGCGCGCCCTGGGCCGAGCGCTTGGCCGCCCGGCGCGCCTGCTGCCGGTACCGCCCGCGATCCTGCAGGGCGCGGCAACCTTGCTCGGCCGTCATGACCTGGCCCAGCGATTGCTCGGCTCGTTACAGGTGGACATCGCCAAGAATCAACGATTGCTGGGCTGGCAGCCGCCGTTCACGTTGCAGCAGGGGCTCAACGACACCGCTCGATCTTTTCTGGAAAACCAACGCACATGATCTGGCTGATTATCGCTGCTGGCCTTGTTTCGCTTGCCATGACCGCTGGGCTGCGTCGCTACGCGCTGTCCCGCAGCCTGCTGGACATTCCCAATGCTCGCAGCTCGCACACCCTGCCGACCCCCCGTGGCGGCGGCCTGGCGTTCGTCATTACCTTTCTGGGTGCCTTGCTGGCGCTGGGATGGAGCGGGGTGGTACCTGCGCCCATGCTGGTCGGCCTGCTCGGGGCCGGCGGCCTGGTTGCGCTGATCGGCTTCATGGACGACCACGGGCACATCGCCGCACGCTGGCGTCTGCTCGGCCATTTCGTGGCGGCGGCCTGGGGCTTGTACTGGCTTGGCGGCATGCCGGCCCTCAGCCTTTTCGGCGTGCAGCTTGATATTGCCTGGCTAAGTGCCATCCTAGGGGCGTTCTATCTGGTCTGGCTGCTCAACCTCTATAACTTCATGGACGGCATTGACGGCATCGCCAGTATCGAGGCGATCAGTGTATGCCTTGGTGGCTGCCTGTTGTACTGGATCACCGGCAATACCCAGGCGATCTGGCTGCCGTTGTTGTTGGCCGCGACAGTCGCGGGCTTTCTGGTCTGGAACTTTCCACCGGCGAAGATTTTCATGGGCGATGCCGGCAGTGGTTTTCTCGGCATCGTGTTGGGGCTGCTGGCTTTGCAGGCAGCCTGGATAAACCCGCTATTATTCTGGGGATGGTTAATACTTTTGGGTGTGTTCGTGGTAGATGCCACGTTCACCCTGGGTAGGCGATTGCTACGTGGCGAAAAAATCTATGAAGCCCATCGCAGCCACGCCTACCAGTACGCATCACGGCAATACGGCAGCCATCTGCCGGTGAGCCTGGCAGTGGCGGCCATCAACCTGGCCTGGTTGCTGCCGGTGGCGATTGCGGTGTTGTTGCTGAAGCTGGACGGTGCACTGGGAACCTTGGTTGCCTATGTGCCTCTTACACTGCTGGCGATCAACTATCGCGCAGGCAAATGTGAATAACATCGCCTAAAGGACTGGGCATCGTGCAATCGCGCTCGATGCGCGGTTTGGCTGATGGCCGCCGGGTCTCAGGATCGGGCCTTCAAGGTAAACAGGAGAACCGGATGAGTGATGCGAACAAAGACAGGCTACGCCAGTATCTGGTGAACCTGTCCCGACAGCAGAAGCGCCTTATACAAGTGTGCACTGACGTCGCGCTGATCTGGTTTGCGTTGTGGCTGTCATTCATCGTCCGTTTGGGCATCGATGAAATGTACAACCCGATCATCGAACATACCTGGCTGTTCCTGGCTGCGCCGGCAGTGGCCATTCCATTGTTCATCCGGTTTGGCATGTACCGCGCGGTGATGCGTTACTTCGGCAACGATGCGCTGGTTGCCATCATCAAGGCAGTGACATTGTCCGCTTTGATTCTGGCCGTGGTGGTTTACTGGTACAGCAACCATCAAGTCATCGTGCCGCGCTCGATCATTTTCAACTACTGGTGGTTGAGCCTGGTGATCATCGGTGGCTTGCGCCTGATCATGCGCCAGTACTTCCTGGGTGACTGGTTTACCGGTGCCCACCAGATTCCATTCGCCAACCGCGACGACGGCCTCATCAAGGTCGCCATCTATGGCGCAGGCACGGCCGGTAACCAGTTGCTGGCGGCTTTACGCATGGGCAGGGTGATGCGGCCTGTCGCGTTCATCGATGATGATGGCGACCTGGCCAACCGGGTCATCTCCGGCCTGCAGGTGTACAAGCCCAAACACCTTGCACAGATGATCAAGGAAAGCGGCGCCCAGGAAATCCTGCTGGCCCTGCCATCGGCTTCGCGTGCGCGACGCAAGGAGATTCTGGCGTTTCTCGAACCTTATCCGCTGCATGTGCGCAGTGTGCCGGCGTTTGCCGACCTGGCCAGTGGCCGGGTCAAGGTCGACGACATCCAGGATGTCGACATTGCCGACTTGCTCGGGCGCGATCCGGTGCCTGCGCAGGACAAACTGCTCTGGCGCTGCAACAAGAAGCAGACCGTGCTGGTCACCGGCGCAGGGGGGTCGATCGGCTCGGAGCTGTGCCGGCAGATCATCGGCCTGGAGCCCAAGACGTTACTGCTGTTCGATCACAGCGAATTCAACCTGTACAGCATCCTCACCGAGCTGGAGCAGCGCATCACCCGTGAATCGCTGTCAGTACAGTTACTGCCGATATTGGGCTCGGTGCGTAACCAGCAGCATCTGGCAGATGTGATGAGCACTTGGCGGGTAGACACCATCTATCACGCCGCAGCCTACAAGCATGTGCCGATGGTCGAACATAACGTTGCCGAGGGCATACTCAACAATGTGTTCGGTACGCTGTGCACTGCACAGGCCGCGCTGCAATCGGGTGTGGCCAACTTCGTGCTCATCTCGACCGACAAGGCAGTGCGCCCGACCAACGTGATGGGCAGCTCCAAGCGCCTGTCCGAGTTGGTCCTGCAAGCGCTGAGCCGTGAAGCCGCGCCGGTGATGTATGGCGACAGCAGCAAGATCTCCCGCGTCAACAAGACCCGCTTCACCATGGTGCGCTTTGGTAATGTGCTGGGTTCCTCTGGCTCGGTGATCCCGTTGTTCCACCAGCAGATCAAGGCTGGGGGCCCGCTGACGGTCACCCACCCGAAGATCACCCGGTATTTCATGACCATCCCCGAAGCTGCGCAATTGGTGATACAGGCAGGAGCGATGGGGCAGGGTGGCGATGTGTTCGTGCTGGACATGGGCGAGCCGGTGAAGATCGTCGAACTGGCCGAGAAAATGATCCACCTGTCGGGCTTCAGTGTGCGCAGTTCAAGCAATCCACAGGGCGATATTGCCATTGAATTCAGCGGCTTGCGGCCTGGTGAGAAGCTTTATGAAGAGCTGTTGATTGGCGATGACGTATCCCCGACGGCGCACCCGATGATCATGGCGGCCAACGAAGACTTCGTGGCCTGGGACCTGTTGCGCGAGCGTCTGGCCTCGTTGTTCAAGGCCGTGGCGGAGGATGATTTCACCCGAGTGCGGCAACTGCTGCGCGAGCTGGTCAGTGGCTACGCGCCGGAAGGTGAAATCGTTGATTGGGTGTACCAGCAACAGCGTCAAGACCGCTAGGTGCTCCTGCATTCGCTCGAATGTCTGGGTATCTTCCTACAGCTGATGTTTTGCAGCGCTGTCGGCCGTTGAATCTGGTTACCATTGACCTGTTCATCGTGCTTTATTCGTGGCCTTCGAGCCGCTAGTTTTACCGGGCAGCCAAGGAAACGCTGCCTTGTAATTCAGCCTCGAAGGAGTGTGCATCATGCGTAACACCGTTCTGTCCTATCTGTTCCTGCCATTATTCACCGGTCTGTCTTTTTCCCTCAGCGCAGCCCCGGCCAGCAACGTTCCTTTGGCCGAGCCACCCGCGCTGGTCAGCCAGGCGCAAACTTCCTCCACGCGGGTAAACCTGAACCAGGCAGACGCGCCAACGCTGCAACGCGAACTCAACGGCATCGGCAAAGCCAAGGCTGAGGCCATTGTCGCCTACAGAGAGGCAAATGGGCCCTTCGCTTCGGTGGATGAAATGCTGGAAATCAAAGGCATCGGCAATGCACTGCTTGAGCGCAATCGCGACAAGTTGATGGTGGAGTAGCGCTTGAACCGCTGGGGCCGGTAGCTATCACCGGTCCCAGTACCCAGAGCCTCAGCGATCCTGCGCATCCTTGGCATCCGCCTCGGCATTGCGTTCACGCACCTTGCGCAATTGCTCCTCCGTCAGCGGCAGCTTTTTCGCCGTATCACGCAACATCATCAGCCCGCCAACGATCGAGCCGAGGGCTATGATGAGTATCAGCCAGGCATACCAGGGCATTGTCGTTCTCCTGTGAACATCAGCGGCTTCGCTTGTATGAATGTTGAGCGATTGCCTTGACCGTTGGTTCAATTATAGGAGCCGCACCTGCGCAGGCCAATTCTCATGACCCACGGCCCCCAAAGCCTGCGCCACTTCGTTTACAATGCGCGCCGTTTACGACTTGCCAAGAGACCCCGACCATGTCCGCCTGCCAGACGCCCCTGATCGTCGCCCTGGATTTCCCTACCCGCGAAGCCGCCCTGAAACTGGCCGACCAGCTCGACCCTGCCCTGTGCCGGGTGAAGGTGGGCAAGGAGCTGTTCACCAGCAGCGCTTCGGGCATTGTCGAAACCCTGTGCGCCAAGGGCTTCGAGGTGTTTCTCGACCTCAAGTTTCACGACATCCCCAACACCACCGCCATGGCGGTGAAAGCAGCGGCCGAGATGGGCGTATGGATGGTCAATGTGCACTGCTCCGGGGGCCTGCGCATGATGTCGGCCTGCCGTGAAGAGCTGGCCAAGCGCAGCGGCCCGCAGCCGTTGCTGATTGGCGTTACCGTGCTGACCAGCATGGAGCGTGAGGACCTGGCCGGTATCGGCCTGGATGTCGACCCGCAGGAGCAGGTGCTGCGCTTGGCGGCGCTGGCCGAGAAGGCGGGCATGGACGGTCTGGTGTGCTCGGCACTGGAGGCTCCGGCGCTGAAAGCTGCGCATCCGTCGCTGCAGCTGGTCACACCGGGTATCCGCCCAGCCGGCAGTGCGCAAGATGACCAGCGCCGCATCCTGACGCCGCGTCAGGCACTGGATGCCGGCTCCGATTACCTGGTGATCGGTCGCCCGATCAGCCAGGCGGCTGACCCAGCGCAGGCGCTGGCGGCAGTGGTAGGCGAAATTCGCGGCTGATAGATATATCCAAAGTCTGCGGCAATCTCTGTGGGAGCGGGCTTGTCCCGCGAAGCAGGCGCCGCGCTGGATGGCACGGGCTTCGCCCGTGTTCGCGGGACAAGCCCGCTCCCACAGGTTAGGCGATGTCTACCGCAAGATGAAAAAGGGCCGACATGCAGTGCGCATGTCGGCCCTTTTTGTTGCCCTCGAATCAGGCAATGACCAACGGCGTAAACGACTTCACCAGATCATCCAGCGCCTTGATCTGCGCCAGGAACGGCTCCAGCTTGTCCAGCGGCAGCGCGCTCGGGCCGTCGCACTTGGCCTGGTCCGGGTTCGGGTGGGCCTCCAGGAACAGTCCAGCCAGGCCAACGGCCATGCCGGCACGCGCCAGGTCGACGACCTGCTCGCGGCGCCCGCCGGAAGCCGCGCCCGACGGGTCACGATTCTGCAGGGCGTGGGTCACGTCGAAAATGATCGGCAGGTCGTTGCAGGTGCGCTTCATCACGCCGAAGCCGAGCATGTCGACCACCAGGTTGTCGTAGCCCATGCAGGTGCCACGGTCACAGAGGATCAACTGGTCGTTCCCGGCTTCGTTGAATTTCTGCACGATGTTCTGCATTTGCGAAGGGCTGAGGAACTGCGGCTTCTTGATGTTGACCGGCTTGCCGGTCTTGGCCAAAGCGACTACCAGGTCAGTCTGGCGGGCCAGAAAAGCCGGCAGCTGCAGCACGTCGACCACTTCGGCAACCGGCGCGCACTGATGGATTTCGTGGACGTCGGTGATGATCGGCACGCCGAACTCGGCTTTCACCTTCTCCAAGATGCGCAGGCCTTCTTCCAGGCCTGGGCCACGGTAGGAGTGGATCGAGGAGCGGTTGGCCTTGTCGAAACTGGCTTTGAAGACGTAGGGGATGCCCAGTTTCTGAGTGACGCGCACGTACTCGGCGCAGGCCTTGAGGGCGAGGTCCTCGGACTCGAGGACGTTGATGCCGCCGAACAGGACGAACGGGGCGGTGTTGGAGCACTCGATGGTTGGGGTGATCTTGATCATGGTCTTCTCTGCAAATCCCTGTCACTGAATCAGTGGCGATGGGGAATCTTACAAGATCTCAGCTGCCTGTGCCGGCCCTTTCGCCGGGCCGGCACAGGCTTGACCGATCTTCAGACCTTCAACACCAACTTGCCGAAGTTTTCGCCACTGAACAATTTGAGCAAGGTTTCGGGGAAGGTCTCCAGGCCCTCGACCACATCTTCCTTGCTCTTGACCTTGCCGCTGGCCAGCCACCCGGCAATCTCCTGCGCCGCCTTGCCGTACTCCTTGGCATGGTCCATCACCACGAAGCCTTCCATCCGCGCCCGGTTGACCAGCAGCGCCAGGTAGTTGGCCGGGCCTTTGACCGCTTCCTTGTTGTTGTACTGGCTGATCGCGCCGCAGATGACGATGCGGGCCTTGAAGTTGATGCGGGTGAGTACGGCGTCGAGGATTTCGCCGCCGACATTGTCGAAGTACACGTCAACGCCCTTTGGGCATTCGCGCTTGAGGCCAGCGAGCACGTCTTCGGCCTTGTAGTCGATGACGCCGTCGAAACCAAGCTCTTCCTTGAGGTACTGGCACTTCTCAGCGCCCCCAGCAATGCCAACTACGCGGCAGCCTTTGAGCTTTGCGATCTGGCCGACAATGCTGCCGACCGCACCGGCGGCGCCGGAAATGACCACGGTGTCACCGGCCTTGGGCTGGCCGACGTCGAGCAGGGCGAAGTAGGCGGTCATGCCGGTCATGCCCAGGGCCGAGAGGTAGCGGGGCAGGGGCGCCAGGCTGGGGTCGATCTTGTGCAGGCCCTGGGGTTCGCCGGTGAAGTAGTCCTGCACGCCGAGGGCGCCACTGACGTGGTCGCCGGGTTTGTAGTCCGGGTGGCTGGAGGCGACCACTTCGCCGACGCCGAGGGCACGCATCACCTGGCCGAGGGCAACGGGTGGGATATACGACTTGCCTTCGTTCATCCAGCCACGCATGGCCGGGTCCAGTGACAGGTACAGGTTGCGCACCTGGATCTGACCATCGGCGGGGGTTTCGGCGGGCACGCTTTCAAAGGTGAAGTCGTCACGGCGCACGGCGCCGACCGGGCGTTTGGCGAGCAGGAAGCGGCGGTTGGTCTGGGGCATGGCGGGGTCCTTGTGGGCAGGAGGCATAAGTGGGCAATTTAACGCGGTGATGCCGGTTGGTCTGCAAAATCACTGGTAAGCATGGTAGCCCAACCGCTGGCCTGATGATGCTGCCCAGTTGGACGGTGGGCTGACTACTATTGTGCTGACCTCTTCGCGGGGCAAGCCCGCTCCCACAGGTCTGAAGAGATCTTCTGTGGGAGCGGGCTTGCCCCGCGAAGAGGCCGGTGCTGACAGCCCATGACCCTCAGGAGCAAGCAATGAGCATGACCTTTTCCGGCCAGGTAGCCCTGGTCACCGGCGGCGCGGCAGGCATTGGCCGGGAGACGGCATTGGCGTTCGCCCGTGAGGGCTTGAAGGTGGTGGTGGCCGACCTCGATCCGGTTGGCGGCGAGGCCACGGTCGCGCTCATTCAACAAGCCGGTGGCGAGGCGCTGTTCGTGGCCTGCGATGTCACTCGCGAGGCTGATGTGCGCCAGTTGCACGAGCGGGTCATTCAGGCCTATGACCGCCTGGATTATGCGTACAACAACGCCGGTATCGAGATCGAGCAGGGCCGCCTGGCCGAAGGCAGCGAGGCGGAGTTCGATGCCATCATGGGCGTCAACGTCAAAGGCGTGTGGCTGTGCATGAAGTACCAGCTGCCGTTGCTGCTGGCCCAGGGCGGTGGGGCGATCGTCAATACCGCATCGGTCGCCGGCTTGGGTGCAGCGCCGAAGATGAGCATCTACAGCGCTTCCAAGCATGCGGTGATCGGCCTGACCAAGTCGGCCGCCATCGAATACGCCAAGAAGGGCATTCGGGTGAATGCGGTGTGCCCGGCGGTAATCGACACCGACATGTTCCGCCGGGCCTATGAGGCCGACCCGCGCAAAGCCGAGTTTGCCGCGGCGATGCACCCGGTCGGGCGCATTGGCAAGGTCGAGGAAATCGCCAGCGCGGTGCTGTATCTGTGCAGTGACGGCGCCGCGTTCACCACCGGGCACAGCCTGACGGTGGATGGTGGGGCTACTGCAATCTGAGTGATTCGCTGCGGGTGCTGTCGCGGGCGGATACCAGCAAGGCCAGCGCGACAGCTGCACACCCCAGCAGCAGGACACCGCCGAACACCAGCAATGCCATCTCTGTCCCCAGCCGATCACTCAATACCCCGGTGAAGATCACCGGGACGCTGAACCCCAGGTAGGCGAGCAGGAAGAATCCGGCACTGGCCCGGGTCTTCTCGCTGCCCGCCAGCTGGTTCACCGCCGCCAGCCCGCCCAGGTAGATGAATCCGTAGCAGGCGCTGCTGGCTGCCACGGCGCCCAGCAGTACGGCACCCAGATGCCCTGCATTGGCGCCCCAGGCCAGCAGCGCGTAGCTGCTCGGCAGGATCGCCATGCCCAAAAGCGTGGCTTTCTTGCTGGGTAGGCGCCGGGCCAGGGGCTGGAACAGCAGGCCGCAACTGGTGACGCAGAAGGTCGAGAAGCCCGACCAGGCGCTCAGGCCATGCTCGCGCAGTATGCCCGGCAGCAAGGCGATGACCAGGCCGGTGCCAGCCCAGGCCAGGAGAATGGCCAAGCCATACACCACGCTGCCAGGAGGGTAGAAAGGCAGGCGCAGCATGGCGCCACGTTGTGCCGGGCGTGGGTCGGGCAGGCGCCAGGCCAGTACCAGGGCGATGCCGGCCAGCAGCAGTTGCAGGTGGAAACTGCCTGGCGTCAGGCTTGGCCCGCGCAGCAGAAACAGGCTGGTCAGCGCTGCGCCAAGGCCAAAACCCAATGATGTGCTGGCGGTAACCCAGTTGGCGGCGCGGGCGCTGCAGTCGCCACCCATCAACTCGCCCATGTAGGCCGTGGCTGTGGCTGTGGCCAGGCCCGTGCCCAGGCCCAGCACCAGTCGCGCCAGAGCCAAGGTCTCAAGGCCTGGCGCCAGCAGCATGAGCAGGGTCGCCAGCATCGACAGCAGCAGTGCGGCGATGATCAGCGGCCGTCGCCCGACCAGGTCGGCCAGGCCGCCCAGGGCCAGCAGCACTGGGAGCACCCCGACCACGTAAGCGGAGAAGGCCACCGCGGTGGCGGCGGCGCCTTGGCCGGAGAGGTCGGCGTAGGCGATGTAGAGCGGGGCCTGCAGGTTGACTGCCAGGGTGATCAGGCACAGGGCGAAGGCCAGCAGGGCGGGGTTGGTGCTCGGGGGCATGGGTTGATCCTGGTTTTTTAGGAGACAGTGCCGGCCCTTTCGCGGGGCAAGCCCGCTCCCACAGGGGATCTCCACACACCCTGTGGGAGCGGGCTTGCCCCGCGAAAGGGCCGGTACTGCCCACAGTGCTGCCAGGCCGATCCCTCAACAAGGCACACCTCCCAGCCATTTATGCTTAACTGTTCGCTCAAAACTACCAAACACTGAAGCCATGCACCTGCCTCTAGACCGCCAAAGCCCAATCCCCCTGGTCCAGCAGCTCACCGACCACCTGCAAGCCTGGATCGAACACCAGCGTCTGCGCCCCGGCGCACGCTTGCCATCGATCCGTGCCCTGGCCCGCGATCAGGCCGTCAGTGCCTCCTGCGTGATCGAAGCCTACGACCGTCTGGTCGCCAGTGGTTGGCTAGAGGCCCGCCACGGCACCGGCTTCTTCGTCGCTGAACGCAAACCCGGCTTGGCCGCGGACGATACGCCCGCCTGGGGCGAAGCCAGTGACGGCAGCTGGCGCCAATTCCGCGAAGGCCATGACCAGTTGCTCAAGCTCGGTTGCGGCTGGCTGCCCAGCGCCTGGCGCGCGGATACCGAACTGGCCCAGGCCATCCGCCAGGTCAGCCGCGGCAACCCGCAGGACCTGTTCGACTACTGCCCGCCCCAGGGCCTGGCCAGCCTGCGCCTGCAACTGCACAAGCGCCTGGCGCGCCTGGACATCGCCGCCGACCCCGAACACATCCTCACCACCCAGGGCGCCAGCCATGCCCTCGACCTGCTGGTGCGCACGCTGCTGCGCCCCGGCGACACGGTGCTGGTGGAAAACCCCGGCTACTACAACCTGTACAACCTGCTGCGCCAGCATCAGGTGCGCATGCTGCCGGTACCGCGCACGGTGGCCGGGCCGGATACAGTCGTGCTCGAACGCCTGCTGGCCGAGCACCGGCCGCGCTGCCTGTTCGTCAACAGCCTCTATCAGAACCCGACCGGGACGAGCCTGACGCCCAAGGTGGCTTACCGCCTGCTGGAGCTGGCCCGTGAGCATGACCTGCGCATCGTCGAGGATGATATCTACGCCGACTTCCAGGAAGGGCCGGCCACGCGCCTGGCTACCCTCGACAGTGAGCAGCGGGTGATCTACATGGCCAGTTTTTCCAAGACGCTGAGCAGCTCGCTACGGGTCGGTTACCTGGTGGCGGAACCGCCGCTGCTGGCGCAACTGGCCGAGCTGAAAATGGTCAGCGGCATCGGCACCTCGCGCTTCGCCGAGCAGGTGGTGGGGCAGATGCTGGTCAACGGCAGTTACCGCAAGAGCACGCAGCGGTTGAGAGGGCGGTTGGCCCAGCACATGGCCAAGCTGCTTGGGCAGCTCGAACAGTACGGTTGGCAAGTGTTCTGCGAGCCCTACGGCGGCATGTTCGTTTGGGCGCGTGTGCCGGGGCGCGACTTCGCCCGCCTTGAACAGCTGGCCTTGCAACATGAGGTGCTGCTCACCCCCGGCAGTGCCTTCGACTTCGAAGGCGCCGGCAGCGAGTGGCTGCGTATCAATGTTGCCTATGGGCAGGATTCCCGTGCCCAGGCTTTCTTGCAGCAGGCAGGGAAGTGAGGGGCAGGCGTGGAATCAATCCACGCCGACGAAGCCACCCGTCTGGTGGTGCCACAAGCGGGCATACAGCCCTTGTTGTTCCAGCAATTCGCTGTGGCTGCCGCTCTCCACGACATGCCCCTGATCCAGCACCACCAGGCGGTCCATCCGCGCGATGGTCGAGAGCCGGTGGGCGATGGCGATAACGGTCTTGCCTTGCATCAGGGTTTCCAGGCTTTCCTGAATCGCCGCTTCGACTTCCGAATCCAGCGCCGAGGTCGCTTCGTCCATGATCAGGATCGGCGCGTTCTTCAGCAGCACCCGGGCGATCGCGATGCGCTGGCGCTGCCCGCCAGACAGCTTGACCCCGCGCTCACCCACATGCGCATCCAGGCCGGTGCGCCCTTGGGCGTCCGACAATTGCGGAATGAATTCGTCCGCACGTGCCCGGCGTATCGCTTCGTGTAGTTCAGCCTCGCTTGCATCAGGGCGGCCGTAGAGCAGGTTGTCGCGAATCGAGCGGTGCAGCAGTGAGGTGTCCTGAGTGATCATGCCGATCTGCGCGCGCAGGCTGGCCTGGGTCACGTCGGCGATGTCCTGGCCATCGATCAGAATGCGCCCACCTTGCACGTCATAAAGGCGCAACAGCAGGTTGACCAAAGTCGACTTGCCGGCGCCGGACGGGCCGATCAGGCCGATTTTCTCGCCAGGGCGGATATCCAGGTTGAGCGCTTCGATGACGTTGCGCGCCTTGCCGTAATGGAAGTCGACGTCGTCGAAACGCACCGCGCCTCGGGTGACTTTCAGCGGCTGGGCGTTGGCCTTGTCTGAGACGGTCACGGGCTGGGCAATGGTCTGCAGACCGTCCTGGACCATGCCGATGTTTTCGAAGATGCCGTTGACTACCCACATGATCCAGCCCGACATGTTGACGATGCGGATCACCAGGCCAGTGGCCAAAGCAATGGCGCCCACAGTGATCAGCGATTGGCTCCACAGCCACAGCGCCAGGCCCGTGGTGGTGACCACCAGCAAGCCGTTGAGGGTGGTGATGACCACGTCCATGCTGGTGATCACCCTCGATGCCAGCTGGGTTTTTTCGGTCTGTTCGCGAATCGCTTCACGGGCGTACTGCTGCTCGTAGTCGGTGTGGGCGAACAGCTTGAGCGTGGCGATGTTGGTGTAGCCGTCGACGATGCGCCCCATCAATTTGGATCGGGCATCGGAAGAAATCACCGAGCGTTCCTTCACCCGTGGCACGAAGTAGAACAGCGCGGCGACATAGGCTGCAATCCACACCAGCAACGGCAGCATCAGCCGCCAGTCGGCCTCGGCGAACAGCACCAGCGAGGTGATCGCGTAGATCAGTACGTGCCACAACGCATCCACTGCCTGCACCGCCGAGTCGCGCAGCGAGTTGCCGGTCTGCATGATGCGCTGGGCAATGCGCCCGGCGAAGTCGCTCTGGAAGAAGTTCAAGCTCTGCTTGAGCACGTAGGTGTGGTTCTGCCAGCGGATCAGGCTGGTCATGCCGGGGTTGATGGTCTGGTGCACCAGCAGGTCGTGCAGGCCGAAGAAGATCGGCCGCAGCAGCAGGATCACCACCAGCATCCAGATCAGCTCGCCGCTGTGCTCGCTGAAGAAATTGGCGTTGGGCGTGCCCTGGGCCAGGTCGATGATGCGGCTGAGGTAGCTGAACATCGCCACCTCGATCAGCGAGGCGAACAGGCCGACCACCAGCAGGGCGAGGAAACTTGGCCACACCTGGCGAAGGTAGTAGAGGTAGAACGGCCACACCTGGGTGGGCGGCGACTCGCTGGGCGCGTCGCGGAAAATGTCGATCAGTTGCTCGAAACGGCGGTACAGCATGGGTGACAACACTCCTGTTCAACCCGACCCTGGGGCGGTTTCACGTCCCTGTGAAGCCTGCGGTCAGTCGATGCGTTTGGCGGACTTGATGAACACCGGGTCGGCCGGCACATCGCGCATGCCTTTCTTGACGGTGGTGGGCGAATTGACGATCTGGTCGACCACTTCCATACCCTTGGTCACCTTGCCGAATACCGCATAGCCACGGTCGCGGCCGGGGTTGAGGAAATCGTTGTCGGCGACGTTGATGAAGAACTGGCTGGTGGCCGAGTTCGGGTCGGAGGTGCGCGCCATCGACAATGTGCCGCGGGTGTTCTGCAGGCCATTACTGGCTTCGTTGCGGATCGGGTCCTCGGTCGGCTTTTGCACCATCTGCTCGGTGAAGCCGCCGCCCTGGACCATGAAGCCCGGGATCACGCGGTGGAAGATCGTATTGTTGTAGAAACCGCTGTCGACGTACGCCAGGAAATTCTTGGTACTGATCGGCGCTTTTTCTGCATTGAGCTCGATTTCGACCTGACCGAAGCTGGTGTCCAGCAACACGTGAGGGGTCTTGTCGGAGGCCATGACGCTGGTGGCGAAGGCAACCGAACAGGCGGCGAGCAGGAGTTTTTTCAGCATGGGCTCAAAGATCCTTGAGAGGTGGAAGCGGCTGCGAGGAACTGCAACAGCGTCTGGTTGAAGACCTCGGGTTGATCGAGGGGTGTAGCGTGCCGGGAATCGTCGATGACTACCAGCCTTGCCTGGGGCATCAGGGCCACATAGCGCTGTTTAAGTTGTACCGGGGTGTAATCGTGGTCGGCGGCGATCACCAGCGTGGGACAGTGGATCTGCCCGATGCGTTCCTGCACGCCCCAGTCGACGATGGCATCGAAGCTCTTGAGGTAGGCGCGCTTGTCGTTGCGCGCCCAGCGCTCGGCCATCTTGCGGCGCAGGTCGGCCTGGCCGGGCTTGGGGAACAGGCGCTCGGCCAGGCCCTTGCCCACCGTTTCGACACTGAGGATACGCGCCAGGCCCCAGCGCTTGGCCCACCACACCCAGTCGCTGCGGGTGCGGCGCTTGACTTCAGGGGCGCTATTGACGATGCACAGACTGCGCAGCCATTGCGGATGATCGACGGCGAACTGAAAACCGACCATGCCGCCCATGGACAGGCCGACGAAGTGCACCGGTCCCGTCTGCAGGTGTTCCAGCAGGGCCAGCAGGTCGGCGCTGAAGGTGGCGATCTGGTAGCCGTCGCGCGGCTTGTCGGAGCGGCCGTGGCCGCGGATGTCCATCAGGATCACCCGGTAGTGGCGGCTCAGCTCCGGCACCTGCAGCTCCCAGTCCTGGCTGCTGGAACCCAGGCCGTGCAGCAGCACCAGGGGTTCGCCCTGGCCGTATTCCTGATAATGCAGCGAGCATCCTTCATGTTCGAAATAGGCCATGGGCGCGGTCCTCTCAGGCTTGTGGGGGGGCTGCGAAGGGCACGTCCAGGGGCGCAGTATCGAAATTGCGCAGCAGGTCGATGAGAATCTGCGTGGCCGGGCCCAGGGTCTTCTCTTTGCTCGAATAAAGGTAGAACAGTGGGTGACGGCTGCCACCCTGATCCAGCGGCAATGGCTTGAGCACGCCGTCGCGCAGCTCGCGTTCGATCATGTGCCGTGGCAGCCAGGCAAAGCCCAGGCCGCTGCTGACGAAGGTGGTGGCGGTGCCCAGGCTGCCGACGGTCCAGCGCTGCTCGGCGCCGAGCCAGCCGACATCGCGCGGCTGCGAGCGGCCAGAGTCGCGGATCACCACCTGCAACTGGCTTTCCAGGTCCTGGAAGGTGATGTCTCGGCCGAGCCGATGCAGGCTGTGCTCGGGGTGGGCGACGGCGACAAACTCCACCGCGCTCAGCTCGGTGCCCAGGTAGCCGCCGATGCTGTAGCTGCTGATGGCAAGGTCCGCAATGCCTTCGTGCATCACTTCCTCGACCCCGGACAACACCTCTTCACGCAGGCGCACCCGGCAACCGCGGCTCTGCGGCATGAACGCGGCCAGGGCACGTACCAGGCGGGCGCTGGGGTAGGCGGCATCGACCACCACGCGCACCTCGGCTTCCCAGCCTTGCTCCATGTGGTGGGCCAGGTCTTCGAGCTGGCTGGCCTGCTTGACCAGGTGCCGCGAGCGGCGCAGCAGCACGTTGCCAGCCTCGGTCAGCACCGCCTTGCGGCCATCGATGCGCAGCAGCGGCACGCCCAGTTGCTCCTGCATGCGCGCCACCGTGTAGCTGACCGACGACTGCGAGCGGTGCAGGGCTTCGGCGGCCTGGGCAAACCCACCGTGATCGACCACTGCCTGCAGGGTCCGCCACTGATCCAGGGTTACGCGCGGCGCTTTCATCTTTGGCTCCTGTTGTCCTAAGCTGCGCTCTTTCAAGGAGAGCGCCCCATGAAGAAATGTTGTGCGGCAATACTGATGTGCCTGCCCCTCGGGGCCATGGCTTACCCCATCGACGTGGAGAAGGAACTGGCCGGGGTCAAGCTGGACTACACCGCCTACGACACCGCCTACGACATCGGTGCCATCACCCTGAACAACTATGGGCAAGTGCCGGCGGCCTGCAAGGTGACTTTCCGCAATGGCCCCGAGGCGCCACGGGTGCGCCGGGTCAACGTACCGGCGGGCAAAAGCGTGGACGTGACGGCCAAATTCAACCGGCAGATCATCAAGCTGCGCATCGCGCTGGACTGCAATGCGCAATAAAACTGATTAATCGATAGATTGAACCCACTTTTTACGCTTTTTTATCGATAGGTCAAGCCTTAATCTCACCTCCATCGAATCGCACCCTATTTGCCGATGGAGGCACCCATGTCCCGCGTACTGATCATCGAAAGCAGCGCCCGCCAGCAGGATTCCGTTTCCCGTCAACTGACCCGTGACTTCATCGAGCAATGGCAAGCGGCGCATCCGGCTGACGCGATCACCGTGCGTGACCTGGCCGTGACCCCGGTACCGCACCTGGACGCCAATCTGCTCGGCGGCTGGATGAAGCCCGAAGATCAGCGCAGCGCCGCTGAACTGGACGCTCTGGCGCGTTCCAACGAATTGACCGATGAATTGCTCGCCGCCGACGTGCTGGTGATGGCTGCGCCGATGTACAACTTCACCATCCCCAGCACCCTCAAGGCCTGGCTGGACCACGTGCTGCGTGCCGGCATCACCTTCAAGTACACCCCGACCGGCCCGCAAGGCCTGCTGACCGGCAAGCGCGCTGTCGTTCTGACTGCTCGCGGTGGTATCCACGCCGGCGCCACCAGTGATCACCAGGAGCCGTACCTGCGTCAGGTGATGGGGTTCATCGGCATCCATGATGTGAACTTCATTCATGCCGAAGGCTTGAACATGAGCGGGGATTTCTTTGAGAAAGGCATCAATCAAGCCAAGGCCAAGCTGGCGGCGGTGGCCTGAGCTTCAACGCATTCCCAACCCTGACACCTTGTTTTGCTCCTTTGGGTGTACCTGCCCGGCCTCGATGGTCGGGCTTTTTTTATGTGTTGGGGTGCTAGTCACAAGATCTTTTGTGCCTGGGAGATCGAGCGCCGCCCGCGCGGCGCATCGCGAGCAACGCTCGCTCCTACGTTTGTTTCGGGCCAGTTATGCCTGTGGGATTTGCGCGCGAACGCCTTGGCGCTTGACGCGATATCGAGTCGTACCAGCAAGGCGGTCGCGCGCGCCTGGTACTGGCGATATTGGCCCGAAACAAACGTAGGAGCGAGCGTTGCTCGCGATGCGCCGCGCGGGCGGCGCTCGATCTCAAGAGCGCTGCAGCTGTCATGGCTAGCCCTAGAAACTCACCGAAGCCGACAATCGCGCCGTCCGCGGCGCCCCCTGGAACAAGTAATTATCCCCCAGATAATCCCCCACATCCCGCCAATAGCGCTTGTCGAACACATTATCCACAGTCAACCGCAGCACCGTGTCATACCCCCCAATCCGCGTGCGATACCGGCTGCCAACATCAAACACGGTATACCCGCCGACTTCGACATTCCCGCCCTGGCTCGCATATTTGCTGGCGCTATACCGAGCCCCGCCAAGCAATGCCAGGCCCGGAACCGGCAAGCTGTAATCGGCCTGCAAAGCTGCACGCAGACGCGGCACGTTGATGGCCTGATGGTCCTCATAAGCCTCGGTGCCACTGTTCTCGACCCGTGCGCGAATCGCCGCGGCACTGGCCTGAATCTGCAGCTTCGACGTCACCCAGCCGCTGGCACCGAGTTCCAGGCCAATGTTCTTCTGCTGCCCCTGCTGCACGTAGGTGAAGCTGCCATCCTCTTGCGGGCGGGCGTACTGGTAGGCCTGGCGGATCTGAAACAGCGCGGCGCTGAAGCTCATGCCTTGCCAGTCGCGCTTGATGCCGAGCTCCAGTTGGTGCGACACGGTAGGGGCGAGGATCTCGGCCGCATTGCTGGCAAACCACGGGGCGGTGCCACCGCTCGAAAGTCCTTTGGCGTAGCTGGCATACAGCGTGGTGTCCGGGCGCGGTTTGTAGATCAGCGCGGCATTGGGCAGCAGCTGGTATTGCCGGGTATGGCGCCCGGCCACGCCGTTTTCGTCCCAGGTCTTTTCGTCCAGGCGCACTTCACGCGCGCCGAGCACGGTCTGCCATTGCTCGTTGAAGCTGATGCGGTCACTGACGAACACGCCGTACTGGCGGCTGTCCAGACGCCGCTCGCTGGCCCCGACGGGCCGGTCCGAGGGTTCCACGGCAGGCGCGCCGGTGTAGATATTGCCGCTGCCGACCAGCTCGTTGTAGTAGGGGCGTTGATCCAGCGTGCGACGTTGCGCGCTGGTGCCCACGGTCAGCTCATGACCCACGCCGAGCGCAGCGAAGTTGCCGTTGAGCACGGCCTGGGCTTCGTCGGTGCGGCGGGTGTCGTCGGGGCTGCGGAAGTCGTAGATGTCGTAATCGCCTTCCGGGCTGAAGTGCGACTGCCAGCCACCTTCGCTGCCCCAGGCGAACGCGCTGTAGTCATCGATCACCACCTTGCTGCGCGAGGCGCTCAGGGTGCCGCTCCAGGCATCGTTGAAGCGGTACTGGAAGCGCCCGCCGAGGTTCAGCGAATCGTTCTGCACAGGTTTGGCCCAGTGCTGGTAGGCCAGGCGGTCATCCGGGTCGATGCCGTGTGGCACTTCGCTGCCGCCGAGCAGCTGGTAGCCCGGCACGGAGCGTTGCTCGCGGTGCTGGTACTCGGCATCCAGCTGCAGGGTGGCGTCGGGGCTGATCTGCCAGTCGAAGGCCAGCGAGGCGAAGTCACGCTTGCCGTCGGCGTGGTCGACGTACGAGCGGATGTCCTCATGGGCGAGGTTGGCGCGCAGGCCGAACTGCCGCTCGCTGCCGAACCAGCCGCCCAGGTCGGTGGCCAGGTAACGCTCGCCGTGCTCGTTGGTGGAGACCGTGACGCTGCGCACATCTTCGGCACGCTTGGTCACGTAGTTGATCAGGCCGCCGGGCTCCGAGACACCACTCTGCAGGCCGGACAGGCCCTTGAGCAGCTCGACCTGCTGTTTGTTTTCCAGCGCCACGTTCTGCTCGCCGGCGATGCTCTGGCCGTTGATGCGGTAGCTGCTGGCGGCGTTCAGCTCGAAGCCGCGGACGTTGAAGTTTTCGTAGTAGCCGATCGGGGCATAGCTCTCGCCGACCGAGGCGTCGCTTTGCAGCACCTCGCTGAGCTTGCGCACCTGGCGGTCTTCGATCAGTTGCTGGCTGAACACGTTGACCGAGGCTGGGGTGTCGAGCAGGGGGGCGGGTTGGAAACCGCCCACTGCGGCCTCTCGCGCTTGATAGCCATCGGTGCCGTAGGTGTCGGAGACCTGCACCGGGGCGAGTGTCACGCTGTCTTCAGCCAATCCGTGAGGGCTGTGCAGGGCCAGGCCCAGGCTGAGCAGGCTCAGGGGCAGGCGAGGGCGGAGCGAGGGCATGCAGGGGTCCTTGAGCGGCAGCGAATGCACCGGCGCCTTCGCGGGGCAAGCCCGCTCCCACAGGTACACCACCGAACCTGATAGCAGTGATATACCTGTGGGAGCGGGCTTGCCCCGCGAAGAGGCCAGTGCAGACAAAAGGCCGCTATGTTATCAGGCGTGATCCCCTGAGCGCCGCTGAAAACTTCAGTCAGTAGTTGCCGGACGCCGATGCTGACGCCAGCTGTCGTCGATCTTCGACCAAGTCTTGCCGTCGGTAATGGCCAGCAGTTTGCGCCCGTCCTTGAATGTCGCCAGAAACGTGGCTTCTTCTTCCTTGCCACCAAGCCAAAGCCCGGCAATCAGGCCCACCGGGCCTGCCACCAGGGCACCGGCCACACCCCAGCCAAGTGCTGAACTCAGGCTGCGGCTGGATTCAAGGCTGGCCAGTTGCAAGTCAGTAATGCGGGTAAGCGAGATGCGCTCGCCAGGCGAGGGGCTGCGCGGGGTCTTGAGTGTGAGCGATCCATTGCGAAACTCGCCTTCACCTTGCAAGAAGTCGCCGGATTGCACCGTGAGTCTTGTCATTGAATGATCCTTCAGGGATAGGGCATCGACCAGCGCCTACTGAGCGCCCCATTAGCGGGCAAGTCAACGAGCAGGCGACGGAGGGTCATGTGGTGCTTCGTCGCACTTTGCCAGTATGTCGCTTTTTCATAATCAAACTTCCATTTATTGAATAAAACTTGTCGGTCATTCTTCGTGTGGCGGGTTTTGTTTTAGTTCTCATCCGTTTGCGCAAACAATAAAACCGCGTGCGTTTTTCGTTTTCGAATAAAAGTTTTCAAAAGTGCTGGACACGATGTTTCGACATATGTCAGTTTTTTTACGCCTCATAAAGGCGAGTGACAGGATGCTCTCGCCAAGGTGGAGAATCCTGTCGGACATCTACTGCTTTTTTGTAAACAAGGAAGTGTCTGTATGTCGAAAGTCAAAGCAAGCGCCATTGTTTCTGCGGGTGCCGCCGTGCAGCCGCAAGGGCCCAGCAGCGCATTCGGGCTGATCAATGGTTTTGGCCATCAGTACGATCGCGGTGGCGCGAACGTCAATGGCAAACCCTCGTTCACCGTCGACCAGGCGGCCATCCAACTGCTGCGCGATGGCGCCGCCTGGCAGGATGTGAACAAGGACGGCACCATCAGCCTCAGCTACACCTTCCTCAACCGCGCACCGTCGGACTTCTACAGCCGTGACCTGGGCAGCTTCAGCGCCTTCTCGGCGCAGCAGAAAGCCCAGGCCAAGCTGGCCATGCAGTCGTGGGCGGATGTGGCCAAAGTGACTTTCACCGAGGCCGCTTCGGGAGGCGACGGTCACATGACCTTCGGCAACTACAGCGACGGCAGCAGCGGTGGCGCGGCCTTCGCCTACCTGCCGTTCAACCAGCCGGGTTCGCACAAGGGCGAGTCCTGGTACCTGATCAGCCGCGACTACCAGGTCAACGTCAACCCCGACACCGGCAACTACGGGCGCCAGACCCTCACCCACGAGATCGGCCACGTACTCGGGCTGTCCCACCCCGGCGACTACAACGCCGGCGAGGGTTACCCGACCTACAAGGACGCCTCGTACGCCCAGGACACCCGCGGCTACAGCGTCATGAGCTACTGGAGCGAGAGCAACACCGGGCAGAACTTCATCAAGGCGGGCGGCCAGTACTATGCCTCGGCGCCGTTGATGGACGACATCGCGGCGATCCAGAAGCTCTACGGGGCCAACTACGCGACCCGTTCGGGCGATACCGTGTACGGCTTCAACTCAAGCGCTGACCGCGACTTCTACTCGGCCACCTCGGCCTCGTCGAAAGTGGTGTTCGCCGTGTGGGACGGGGGCGGTAACGATACTCTGGACTTCTCCGGGTTCACCCAGAACCAGAAGATCAACCTCAACGAAGCCTCGTTCTCCGACGTCGGTGGCATGGTCGGCAACGTGTCCATCGCCAAGGGCGTGACGGTCGAGAACGCCTTTGGTGGGGCCGGCAACGACCTGCTGATCGGCAATGGCGTGGCCAACGTGCTCAAGGGCGGTGCCGGCAACGACATCATCTACGGCGCGGGCGGCGGCGACCAGCTGTGGGGCGGCGCTGGCGCGGACACCTTCGTGTTCGCGGCGGTCAGCGACTCCACGCGGGCGGCGCCAGACCGGATCATGGATTTCACCTCCGGTCAGGACAAGATCGACCTGTCGGCGATTGCCGCGCTCGCCGTGGACAAGCTGCCGCTGCAGTTCGTCAACGCCTTTACCGGCCATGCCGGCGAGGCGCTGCTGAGCTACGACCAGGCGACTCACCTGGGCAGCCTGGCCATCGACTTCACGGGCAACAGCCTGGCTGATTTCCTGGTGACCACCGTTGGCCAGGCCGCTGTCACCGACATCGTGGTCTGATGCACAAGGGGCGGCGCTCACGCGTCGCCCTTCTGGCTGGCGAGGTCGAGGCATGCGAAGGTTCGAGCGAATGATCGCGCTGGGCGCGATCCCGTTGATGGTGATCACCGAGGTCTGTATGGCGAGCAGTCTGCTTCTCCCCAATGCCGCGCAACTGGCCGGTCGTTGGCAACTTTATTCTGACCTGCAACCGGCGTCGGTTTGCGCGCTGCATCTGGGTGCCAGCGCAGGCGAACTGAATGGCGATCTGGCGTGCGCCGAACGCCTGTTGGGCCTGCGCCCCGGTACTTGGCTGGTGACGCCGGACACCCTGGCGCTGGTCGGTGCCGACGGCAGCCAGGCCGTGCATTTCAGCCGCCACGGGGCCGGGCACTACGCCGGTACCAGCGCAGACGGCACACACCTGGTGCTCGAACGCCAGGACCCATAACCCCGGCCTGGAACTTCACGCAAGTTCCAGGTGAACAAGGGTCAATCATGAAACTACCGAGCAAACAGCCCGGGGCGCCTTTGTGGGCGGCACTCGGCGATTACAAGTCAACGCTGGTCAGTGTTGGCTGTTTCACGGCACTGATCAACCTGCTCATGCTGGTGCCTTCCATTTATATGCTGCAAGTGTACGACCGTGTACTGAGCTCGCAGAGTATTACAACTTTGTGGTTATTGACCCTGATGGTGGTCGGCTTCTTCATCTATATCGGTGCGCTGGAAGCGGTGCGCAGTTTTATTGTTATTCGCGTGGGCAATCAGTTGGAGAAAAGTTTCAACCTGCAGGTTTACCGCGCCGCCTTCGAGCGCAACTTGCGCCAGCGTGATGGCGCTGCGGGCCAGGCCTTGAATGACCTCGCGCAATTGCGCCAATTCGTTACCGGGCCGGCACTGTTCGCGTTTTTCGACGCGCCCTGGTTTCCGATCTACCTGGCGGTTATTTTCATCTTCAACCCCTGGCTGGGGCTGATGGCCAGCGGCGGTGCCGTGTTGCTGATCGCCCTGGCCGCGCTCAACGAACGCCTGACCCACGCCACCCTGGCCGAGGCCAGCGCTGTGCAGCAGCAATCGACGCTATTGGCCGGCAGTCAGTTGCAGAGTGCCGAGAGCATCCAGGCCATGGGCATGCTCGCAGCGCTGCGCCGACGCTGGTTCGCCCAGCATGGGCGTTTCCTCGACCTGCAGAACCAGGCCAGCGACACCACGGCGGTGATCAGCGCCACCAGCAAGGGCCTGCGCCTCTGCCTGCAATCGTTGGTCCTGGGGCTCGGCGCCTTGCTGGTGATCGACGGGCAGATGACCCCCGGGATGATGATCGCCGGTTCCATCCTCATGGGCCGGGTGCTGGCGCCGATCGACCAGTTGCTCGCCGTGTGGAAGCAGTGGAGCGGGGCAAAGCTGGCCTACCTGCGCCTGGACGGCCTGTTGCGCGCACACCCGGAGCCGCCCGCGCCGATGCCGTTGCCGGTGCCCAAGGGGCAACTGGCTGTAGAGCAGATCAGTGCAGGGCCGCCTGGGCGCGAGCTGGTCACCTTGCAACAGGTCGACTTCACCTTGGCCGCCGGTGAACTGTTGGGGGTGCTGGGGGCATCAGGGTCGGGCAAGTCGACGCTGGCCAAGCTGCTGGTGGGCGTTTGGCCGGCCCGCAGTGGCCATATCCGGCTCGATGGCGCCGAACTCGCCCAGTGGGATCGCGAGGCGCTTGGCCCGCATATCGGCTACCTGCCCCAGGGCATCGAACTGTTGCGCGGCAGCATCGCAGAAAACATCGCCCGTTTTGGCGACCTCGATGGCCAGCAGGTGGTCGAGGCGGCGCGCCTGGCCGGTGTCCACGAACTGATTTTGCGGCTGCCTCAAGGCTACGACACACGCCTGGGTGAGGCGGGTGTCGACCTGTCCGGCGGCCAGAAGCAACGCATCGCCCTGGCCCGTGCGCTATACGGCAACCCTTGCCTGATCGTGCTGGACGAACCCAACTCCAACCTCGATAGCCACGGCGAGACCGCGCTGGCCAACGCCCTGGCCCAACTCAAGGCCCTGGGCCGTACCGTGGTGCTGGTGACCCATCGCAGCGCCGCGCTGGCCCAGGCCGACAAGTTGCTGGTGCTGCACGAGGGGCGCATGCAAGGTTTCGGCCCCGCTCGCGACATCCTCCACGCCATGGGCCAGGCCCCGGCGCCGCGCCCATTGCAGGCCGGAGGTGGCGCATGAGCCGGCAGCAACGCGATGCGCGCTTCCACGTTCGCCTGGGCTGGCTGCTGACGTTGTTCGGTTTTGGCGGCTTCATGGCCTGGGCCAGCCTGGCGCCGCTCGACCAGGGCGTGCCAGTGCAGGGCACGGTGGTGGTGTCGGGCAAGCGCAAGGCGGTGCAGTCCATGGCCGGGGGTGTGGTCAGCCGGATTCTGGTCCGTGAGGGGCAGCAGGTTCATCAGGGTGAGCCGCTGTTCCGGCTCGATCCCACCCAGGCGCAGGCTGATGTCGAGGCGTTGCAGGCCCAGTACCGCATGGCGCGCGCCAGCCTGGCACGCTGGCAGGGTGAGCGCGACAACCTGAGCCAGGTGGCGTTTCCGGCTGACTTGCTGGCCAATGACGATGCCGGGCTCGGTCTGATCCTGGAAAGTCAGCGTCAACTGTTCGACAGCCGTCGCCAGGCCCAGGCCCGCGAGCAGGGCGCGTTGGCGGCCAGTATCGAGGGCTCACAGGGCCAGCTGGCCGGTATGCGCCGGGCCCGTGGCGACCTGCAAGCCCAGGCAGGCTCGCTGCGTGAGCAACTGGACAACCTGCGGCCACTGGCCGGCGACGGCTACATCCCGCGCAACCGCGTGCTGGAGTACCAGCGCCAGTTGTCCCAGGTGCAACGCGACCTGGCGCAGAACGCCGGTGACAGCGCACGCCTGGAGCAGGTGATCGTCGAAGCCCGGCTCAACCTGCAGCAGCGCCGTGAGGAATACCAGAAAGAGGTGCGCAGCCAGCTGGCCGAAGCCCAGGTCAAGGCCGCGACCCTGGAGCAGCAGATGAACGCTGCGCGCTTTGCCTTGCAGCACAGCGAGATCCTCGCGCCAGCCGACGGTATCGCCGTCAACCTCGGCGTGCACACCGAAGGCGCGGTGGTGAGGGCTGGCGATACCCTGCTGGAAGTCGTCCCCCAGGGCGCCGCGCTGGAAGTGGAAGGGCGCCTGCCGGTGAATCTGATAGACAAGGTTGCCCTGCAGTTGCCGGTGGACATCCTGTTCACCGCCTTCAACCAGAACCGCACGCCTCGGGTCAGCGGGGAAGTGACGCTGTTGTCGGCCGACCAGTTGATCGACGAGCGTAGTGGCCAGCCTTACTACGTGCTGCGCAGCACGGTCAGTGCCGAGGCCTTGGCACGCCTGGAGGGGCTGACCATCCGCCCGGGGATGCCGGCCGAGCTGTTTGTGCGTACCGGCGAGCGCTCACTGCTCAACTACCTGTTCAAGCCGCTGCTCGACCGCGCAGGCACTGCCCTGACCGAACAATAAGGACCGCGCTGTGAAGAACTTTCCGTTGATCGGGCTGCTGGCTGCCTGCGCCTGGCTGCCCGGCGTTGCCCTGGCAGCCATGGGGCCGTGGCAGATTTACGAGCAGGCCCTGCGCCGCGACCCGACCTACCTGGCCGCCTTCAAGGCCCGCGAGGCCGGCCAGGAATATCGCGCCATCGGCCGCGCCGGGCTGCTGCCGAGCCTGTCTTACAACTACAACAAAGGCCGCAACGACTCCGAGGTGAAGTACCTGGGGGATTCGCGCCGTCAGCAAGAGCACCGCCACTACGACAGCATGGGTTCGAGCTTCATCCTCCAGCAGCCGCTGTTCGACTACCAAGCCTATGCGGCCTACCGCAAGGGCGTCGCCCAGGCGCTGTTCGCCGACGAGACGTTCCGCGACCAGAGCCAGCAGTTGCTGGTGCGGGTGATGAGCAGCTACACCCAGGCGCTGTTCGCTGAAGACCAGATCACCATCAGCGTCGCCAGCAAGCGCGCCTACCGCCAGCAGTTCCAGCAGAACCGACGGTTGTTCGATGCGGGCGAAGGCACGCGCACGGATGTGCTCGAAGCCCAGGCGCGCTTCGAGCTGGCCGATGCCGAGGAAATCCAGGCCCGCAACGATCAGGACGCCGCCTTGCGTGAGTTGGGCGCGCTGATCGGCGAACCGGCGGTGCGCGTCGAGGACCTGGCGCCGTTGCGTGCCGGCTTTGCCTTGCCCAGCGTCGAGCCCAGCGGCTATGACGCCTGGCAGGCGCGGGCCCTGGCCAGCAATCCGCAGTTGGGGTCTTCGCGTCAGGCCTTGGAAGTGGCGCGTTTCGAGGTGGAACGCAACCGCGCCGGGCACCTGCCCAAGGTCACGGCCTTCGCCACTTCGCGGCGTCAGGAGTCCGACAGCGGCAATACCTACAACCAGCGCTACGCCACCAACACCGTGGGCATCGAAGTCAGTGTGCCGTTGTTCGCCGGCGGCGGCGTGTCGGCGTCGACCCGCCAGGCCAGCCGCCACATGGAGCAAGCCGAATACGAGCTGGATGGGCAGACCCGCGGCGCGTTGATCGAGCTGCGCAAGCACTACAACGCCTGCCAGTCCGGCGCCAGTCGCCTGCGAGCCTACGCGCGGGCGTTGGCAGCGGCCGAGTCACTGGTGGTCTCGACCCGCAAGAGCGTGCAGGGGGGCGAGCGGGTCAACCTCGATGTGCTCAATGCCGAGCAGCAACTGGCCAGTACCCGACGCGACCTGGCCCAGGCGCGCTATGACTACCTGCTGGCGTGGATCAAGCTGCACTATCAGGCCGGTGTCCTGAGCGAAGATCAGCTGGCCCAGGTGGATGAGGCGTTTGCTGTTTACGCTGAGCCCAGCCCCACACCAGCAGTGCCAGGGTACCGATCGCCAGGCCCGCCGTGACGATACCCATCCAGCCATGGTGCTGGAACAGCTGGGTGCCGAGCAGCGAACCCAATGCGCCGCCGATGAAGTAGCAAGTGATGTAGCCAGCATTCAGCCGGGTTCGGGCTTCAGGGCGCAGGGCGATCACTGCATTCTGGTTGCTCACGTGCACCAGTTGCACGGCCAGGTCGAGCAGCAGTACGCCGGCCAGCAGCGCCAGCAGCGAGCTTTGCGCAAAACCCAGCGGCACCCACGACAGCAGCAGCGCCACCAAGCCCACGGTGGTGCCCAGCGAGCCCTTGCCGCGGTCGGCCAGGCGCCCGGCCCAGTTGGCCGACAGCGCACCGGCCGCACCCGCCAGGCCGAACAGGCCGATGATCGCGTCGGAATACTGGTAAGGCGGTTGCGCCAGCAGGAACGCCAGCGGTGTCCAGAACAGGGCGAACAGGCTGAACGACAGCAACCCCAGCAGCGAGCGCAGGCGCAGCACCGGCTCTTCGATGAACAGGCGGAACACCGAGCCGATCAGCGCCGGGTACTTGAGCCCGGCATGGCTGTGGTGTTGCGGCAGGCTGCGATACAGGGCGAAGGCGGTGATCGCCATCAGCACGGCGGCCAGCACGTAGATGCTGCGCCAGCCGCCCAGCTCGGCCATGAAGCCGGCGGCGGTGCGCGCCAGCAGGATGCCCAGCAGCAGGCCGCTCATCAAGGTGCCCACGGCGCGCCCGCGCTGGTGCGGCTCGCTCAGGCTCGCGGCCATCGGCACGAGGATCTGCGCCACCACCGAGAACAGGCCGGTGAGCGCGGTGCCGAGGATCAGCCACGGCAGGCTGGGGGCGCAGGCACTGATCACCAGGCCCAGGGTGGCGATCACCGACATGATCACGATCAGGCGGCGCTGCTCGAACAGGTCGCCCAGGGGCGCCAGCAACAGCAGGCCGGCGCCGTAGCTGAGCTGCGCGGCGATGACGATGCTGCCGGCGCTGGCAGTGCTCAGGCCGAACTGTTCGGCGATGCTGTGCAGCAGGGGTTGGGCGTAGTAATTGCTGGCCACGGCCAGGCCGGTGGCGGTGGCCATCAACAGGATCAGCGCGCGGCTGAGGGTTGGGGAGGTCATGGGGTTCTCGTGTTCAGAAAAAAGCGGGGGGCACGTGGCCCCCAGTCTATCAGGCGGCAAAGCCACCATCGGCGGTCAGGCTGGCGCCGGTGATGTAACCGGCCTCCGGCCCTGCCAGGTAGGCCACGAAGCTGGCGATTTCATCGACCTGGCCATAGCGCCCGATAGCCATCAGCGGGATCAGGCTGTCGGCGAATTCGCCGCTGGCCGGGTTCATGTCGGTGTCCACCGGCCCGGGCTGCACGTTGTTCACGGTAATGCCTTGCGGGCCAAGGTCGCGTGCCATGCCCTTGGTCAGGCCGACCAGGGCCGACTTGCTCATGGCATAGGGGGCACCGCCAGCAAACGGCATGCGCTCGGCATTGGTGCTGCCGATGTTGATGATCCGCCCGCCCTGGCCCATGTAGCGCGCTGCAGCCTGGCTGGCGACGAATACGCTGCGTACGTTGATGGCCAGGGTGCGGTCGAAGTCGGCGAGGTCGAAGTCCAGCAACGGCGCCACGGCCAGTACGCCGGCATTGTTGACCAGGATATCGAGGCGGCCGAAGGCTTTCACGGTGTCGTCGACTGCCAGTTGCACGGCGGCGGCATCGGCGCTGTCGGCGCGCAAGGCGAGGGCTTGGCCACCGGCTGCCTTGACTTCGTCGACCAGGGCGTTGGCGGGGCCTTCGGAACTGGCGTAGGTGAAGGCCACCTGTGCCCCCTCGCGCGCCAGACGGCGGACGATGGCGGCGCCAATGCCGCGGGAACCACCCTGGATCAGGGCCACTTTGCCTTCGAGAGTAAGTTGCTTGGACATGCTGATCTCCTGCTGGAAGCAAGGCCGAATACCTTGGATGGGCGCAGTATCGACCGATGATTACCTGCTGATAAGATGGTAATCGCTATCAGCAGAGTAAACCTTTGGTTGGTAATCATGGCCATGGAATCCTTCAACGCCCTTGAGTGTTTCATCCGCAGCGCCGAGGTCGGCAGTTTCGCCGAGGCGGCCCGCCGTCTGAGCCTGACCCCGGCGGCGGTGGGCAAGCATGTTGCCCAATTGGAAGCGCGCCTCGGCGTGCGGCTGTTCCAGCGTAGTACGCGCAAGCTGACCCTGACTGAAGCCGGGCAGCGTTTTCTCGGTGAGGTCAGCGACAGCTTTCGCACTATCCAGTACGCCGTGGCCAACCTGGCCAGCGCCGAGGGCCAGCCGGCCGGGTTGTTGCGGGTGAGCATGGGGACTGTCTTTGGGCGCTTGTACGTGCTGCCGTTGCTTGGCGAGTTCTTGCGTCGTTACCCGGCGATCACCCCGGATTGGCACTTCGACAACCGCCAGGTGGACCTGATCGGGCAGGGCTTCGATGCCGCGATTGGCGGTGGTTTCGAGCTGCCGCTGGGGGTGGTGGCGCGCAAGTTGACGGTGGCGCATCGGGTATTGGTGGCCGCGCCCGCGTACCTGCGAGAACACCCTGGCATCGACGACCCGCAAACGCTGCAGGGCCATGCCGGGATCCTGATTCGCTCACCGCAGACCGGCCGCGTGCGTTCCTGGCCGCTGACCAGCCGCTGGCAGGACCAGCAGCCCTTGCAGTTGCGCCAGGCGATGACCATGAGCGACTCGGATGCGGCCTGCGCGGTGGCCCAGCAGGGCTTGGGCATTGCCCTGGTCAGCCTGCCGTTTGCCGTGCCGTACCTGGAGGCAGGGCTGCTGCAGCGGGTGTTGCCGGACTGGTATGTGGACGATGGGCATATCAGCCTGTACTACGCCGAGCACAAGCTGCTGCCCGGCAAGACCCGGGCGTTCATCGATTTTGTTCAGGAGCAGTTCGCCGAGCAGGGCTTGGCGGGGCGGTTTGATGCGCTGGCCTAGGGGCGACTGTGCCGGCCCTTTCGCGGGGCAAGCCCGCTCCCACAGTTATCCCACAATATCAGGGGCTGCTGTGGGAGCGGGCTTGCCCCGCGAAAGGGCCGGTTCAGGCAACTTCAACAATGAAGAAAACCTGGGCACCCAAGTTCACTTCATCATCGACCTTCTTGCCCATAAGCTGTTGCCCCAACGGTGAGCGCGGGGTGATGACTGTCACCATCTCAGCCCCTTCGCCAATCTTCAACCCGGCCGCTTCCGGCCCGAGGAACAGCACGCGCTGCTCACCGTGCTCATCTTCTAGGGTCACCAGGCTACCAATCTGTATCCCCCGCGCCGGGTCATAATCACGCAGTGCCAGTTGCTGATAGATCACCAGTGCCTGACGAATCTCGGCCGTGCGCCTGGCCTGACCGGTGGCCAGGTACGAAGCTTCCAGGCCAAGCGTGTCGTACTTGTTCTCGGCGATGTTCTCTTCGGCGGTGGCGGTTTCGTAGGCGGTCTGGGCGGCGCGGCGCAGCACCTCCATGTCGGCTTCCAGGGCGGTGACGATACGCGTCAACAGGCTGGCCTTGTCCATCAGTAACAAAACTCCAGCACGTTGGCCTGGCTCTTGTCGGTCGGGGCCGTACGATTCTGCGACAGCCAGAACTGGCACTTGGGGCTGTTGAGGTTGCGCGGATTGCCTTGGGCAGCCTCAGCGGCTTGCTGCACCTCCTGCTTGTGCAGGATGTCCTTGTAGCGCTCGAACATTTCGCCCTGCGCATCCAGCGGCTGAACGGGCGGGGCTGCCGGGCGGGCGAGGGCAGGAGCGACGGCCTGAGCCACCGGCTGCACCTGCTCCGGCCACCAGCGCGCGGCCAGCCACAGGCTCAGGGCAATGGCCACGGCGCCGAGCCACAGGCCGAATGCCACGCACAGGATCAGTTGCAGTGGCTTGAGGGTGATCTTCAATTCACGTGGGCGGGGCATGGCGGCCTCCTGGCAGGGCGGGACGAGGCGCCATTGTCGCATGGCCTCGGGCGATCTTTCAGTATTAGCGCTTTTGTCGGCGACGATTTGAACGCAGAATTCGCCGATTTGCGCAGGGCGAGGGCAGGATCAATGAAAGTCACGTGGGACATCTTCTGCAGCGTCGTCGACAACTACGGCGATATTGGGGTGACCTGGCGGTTGGCCCGGCAGCTGGTCGCCGAGCACGATCTGGCGGTGCGCCTGTGGGTAGATGACCTGAATGCCTTCGTGCCCATGTGCCCGGGCGCCGACGCCAGCGTTGCGCAGCAATGGCACGAGGGCGTCGATGTGCGTGCCTGGCCTGCGCAGTGGCAGCCGGCGGAACCTGCCGATGTGGTGATTGGCGCGTTTGCCTGCCAGTTGCCCCTGCCATACGTCGAGGCAATGCGCGCGCGGGCCACGCCAGTGCTGTGGCTTAACCTCGACTACCTCAGCGCCGAGGACTGGGTAGAGGGTTGCCATGGGTTACCCTCACCGCAGTCGAACGGCCTGCGCAAAATATTCTTCTTCCCAGGCTTTACCGAAAGGACTGGCGGGCTGCTGCGCGAGGCCTCGCTGATGGCGCGACGCCAGGCCTTCGAACAGTCTGCCGAAGCACGCGCCGCGTTCCTGCAAGGCTTGGGGGTTAGAGTGCAAGCTGATGCGCAACTGATCTCGCTGTTCGCCTACGAAAACCCGCAGCTGGGCGCCTGGCTCGATGCCTTGGCCGCAGATAACTGCGCCACTCATCTGCTGGTGCCGCAAGGCCGCATTCTGGGCGATCTGGGCCAGTGGCTGGGCGAGCCGGGGGTCAAGGTCGGTGATGTGTTCCAGCGCAACGCGCTGACCGTGCAGATCCTGCCATTCGTCAGCCAGGATGATTACGACCGCTTGCTGTGGGCCTGTGATTTCAACGCGGTGCGCGGCGAAGATTCGTTCGTGCGCGCGCAGTGGGCCGGCCGGCCGATGCTGTGGCACATCTACGTGCAAGAAGAAAACGCCCATTGGGAAAAGCTCGAAGCGTTCCTCAGCCTTTATCGACAGGGCTTGTCGGACGGCGCCGGTGAAGCACTGGTGGCATTGTGGCGCGCCTGGAACATGAACCACGACCTGCGACAGGCGTGGCAAGGGGCCCGTAAACATTGGTCGGAACTGCAGCAGCATGCCCGTGATTGGGCAGCCCGGCAGGCCGCTCGGCCGGACCTTGCCAAGGCGCTGGTACAGTTTTACCGAAATTGGCTATGATATGCGGCCTCGATTTTTATAAATCCATCCAGATTCGGATACTTCGTAATGAAAACTGGTAAAGAACTGAAACCCGGTACCGTACTGCGGATCGACAACGACCCGTGGCTGGTCCAGAAAGCCGAATTCACCAAATCGGGTCGCAACAGCGCGATCATGAAGACCAAGCTGAAGAACCTGCTGACCGGCTACAAGACCGAAACCGTCTACGGTGCGGACGACAAGCTGGACGACGTGATCCTGGATCGCAAAGAAGCGACCCTGTCGTTCATCAGCGGTGACTCGTACACCTTCATGGACACCACCGACTACACCATGTACGAACTGAACGCCGAAGACATCGAAGCCGTTCTGCCGTACATCGAAGAAGGCATGGAAGACGTCTGCGAAGCCGTGTTCTTCGAAGGCCGCCTGGTATCGGTTGAACTGCCGACCACCATCAGCCGTCAGGTTGTCTACACCGAGAACGCTGCTCGTGGCGATACCTCGGGCAAGGTCATGAAGCCTGCCAAGCTGAAGAACGGTACCGAGATTTCGGTAGCCGACTTCATCCAGATCGACGAGTGGATCGACATCGACACTCGCGACAACAGCTTCAAGGGCCGTTCCAAGAAGTAATCCTTCTTGCGACGCGCAAAAAAAACCCGGCGATTGCCGGGTTTTTTTGTGCCTGGGTTCTTACACCGTTACATGCAACCGCACATCCACGTTGCCGCGAGTGGCATTGGAGTAAGGGCAAACCTTGTGCGCTTTCTCCACCAGCCCTTCGGCGTCAGCCTGGGCCAGGCCCGGCAGGTTGATGTGCAGGTCGATATCCAGGCCGAAACCACCTGGAATCTGACCGATGCCGACCTTGGCGGTGATCGAGGCGTCGGCAGGTAGTTGCATTTTCTCCTGGCCGGCGACGAATTTCAGTGCGCCGATGAAGCAGGCCGAGTAACCGGCGGCGAACATCTGCTCAGGGTTGGTACCGTCACCGCCCGCGCCGCCCAGTTCCTTGGGGGTGCTCAGCTTGACTTCCAGCTTGCCGTCGCTGGAGCGGGATTTGCCGTCGCGACCGCCGGTGGAGGTGGCTTCTGCGATGTACAGCGGAGTGACCTTTTGCATCTTGAGCCTCGCTAGTGTGCTGTGCGCCCCGCTTCGAGCAGGTGCGCCGGGTGGGTACGGGATTTAAATTAGCGCGCAATTAGTTTGTGCGCAAGATAAATTTTCACCGCTCGTCCGAACGGGCATCGCACAGCATAGCCGTCAGAGGTTTTTTTGCAGGTTCTCGCGTAACGCCAGCAGGTCGGCCTGCAGCTTCTGCAGGCTTTCCAGGCTGCGGCCGCTGGCCTTGAGGATGCACTGCGGCACGTCTTTGGCCTGTTGTTGCAGGGCGCGGCCCTTGTCGGTCAATTGCACCAGCACCACCCGTTCGTCCTCGCGGCTGCGGGTGCGCTTGAGCAGGCCTTCACTTTCCAGACGTTTGAGCAAAGGAGTCAGCGAGCCGGGGTCGGTGAGCAGGTGCTGGCTGATCTCGCCTACGGTCATGCCGTCCTGCTCCCATAGCACGAGCATGGCCAGGTATTGCGGATACGTCAGGCCCAATGCCTGGAGCAACGGTTTATAGACCTTTGTCATCAGCAACGAGGTGGAGTGCAGGGCGAAACAGACCTGGTTGTCCAGCAGCAGCTCGTCACAGGAAGCTTGGATGTCGGCGTTCATGCAGGTCCTTGAGAATGATCAATGTGGAAATCTAGCACGCTGAATGTTTGCGCGCTCATTGCCAGCGCAGTTCACTTCGCAGCGCCAGATCCCATGGTGGAATCGGGCTGAAGCGGCTCTTGAGGAATTCGAGCAGCAAGCGGCTGCGAGAGTTCGTTTCATGTGCCAAGCGGAGCGCATAAATACCGCTGGTTTCTGCAGCGGGCAGGCCCTCATCGCAAAACAGCGGCACCAGTTCGCCACGCAGCAGGTAGTCGCTGACGAGCCAGGTCGGCAGGTGGGCGATGCCCAGGCCGGCGAGGGCGCCGAACAACAGGGTTTCGGCATTGTTGGCGGCCATGCGCATGCGTGAGGGGCGATACAGGCGCTGTTGCCCGTCGACAGTGAAGCGCCAGGCGAAGGGTGGCGCCAGGCCATCCCAGTCGAGCCCGTCGTGTTCGGGCAGTTCGCTGGGGCAAGTGGGCACGCCACGGGCGGCCAGGTAGGCGGGGCTAGCGCAGGCGATGCGCACCATGTAGGCCAGCGGTGTGGCGACCAGGCGCGTGTCGGCCAGCGGCCCTGCGCGCAGCACCAGGTCGACCTCGCCCAGGTGGCTGCCATGCAGGTCGACGAAGCTGTCGATCAGCCGCAGGTGTACGTCCAGCCCCGGGTAGGCGACCAGGAAGTCGGCGATGGCCGGGGCCAGGTGACGGCGGCCGAAGGCGGCGGGTGCGTCGATGCGTATCAGTCCCTCCGGGGCGTTGCTCAGTGACACGGCCTCGGCGCGGGCCAGGCGCAATTCCTCGATGATGCGCCGGGCACGCTCGGCGAAGGCATTGCCAGCCGGCGTGGCCCGCACGGCATGGGTGCTGCGGGTGAACAGGTGGCTACCGACGGCGTTTTCCAGGTTGTCGATACGCCGCGCCACGGCAGAGGGGGTCAGGGGGTGCCGCCGAGCGGCAGCGGAAAAGCTGCCGGTCTCCAGCACATCGAGGAACAGGCTCAGTTGATCGGTGAGGATATCGGGGCTCATGAAAATTCCGCTTTTGCGAGAAACGCATAGCCATTGTGCGTTGCTGTGCGTTTCGCCGCCAGCCTGTAATCGTTAGCATGCTCGGATTCCAGAACACAGGCGGACGAGGCCCTGATGATCGAGTGGTTGTTGTATATCGGATTGGGCGCCGCCTTGGGCACCCTGGGCGGGTTGTTCGGCATCGGTGGCGGGTTGATCGCCATTCCTGCGCTGGGCGTGCTGTTCGGCCTTGACCAGCAGCTGGCCCAAGGCACGGCGCTGGTGATGGTGGTGCCGAACGTGCTGCTGGCGCTATGGCGCTACCATCAGCGCAATCGCATCGAGTTGCGCCACGCCTTGCCGCTGGCGGCCTGCAGTTTCCTGTTTGCCTGGCTCGGGTCGATCTGGGCGGTAGGTATCGATGCGCAGTCCATGCGTCTGGGCTTTGTCGGCTTCCTGGTAGCGCTGGCAGTGTGGAACGTGGCGCGAATGTTCCTCAAAGTTTCGCCGCCGAGTGCCGAACTGCGCTATCCCTGGCCGTGGCTGGGCGTGCTGGGCAGCTTTGCCGGGACCATGGGCGGCTTGTTCGGGGTAGGCGGTGCAGTGGTTGCCACGCCCATTCTGACCAGCGTGTTCGGTACCACCCAGGTGGTCGCGCAAGGCCTTTCGCTGGCGCTGGCGGCGCCGAGCACCACGGTGACCTTGCTGACTTACGGCGTGCACCACAGTGTCGACTGGAGCGTGGGCATTCCCATGGCGGTCGGTGGGCTGCTGAGCATCAGCTGGGGGGTGCGCTTGGCCCATGCGCTGCCGGAGAAAGCGCTGCGTGCGATGTTCTGCGTCTTCCTGGTGATCTGTGCACTGATGTTGGGCTTCGAGCTCTGAAACCCTACATGAACCCTTCGATGATGTAATCGGCCATGCAGTCGGTGATCGGCGACTGGCTCTGGCTGTTGCGCAACAGCATCACGTTAGCCATGGGTAGTTGCGGCAAGCCGTCCTGCTCGCCAAGGATGCGGATATTGCCGCCTATCAGGCTCTGCAACTGGGCCGTCACCGCCAGCCCGGCGGTGACGATGGCGAAGATCGCCGCCAGGCTGGGGCTGGTGTAGGCAATGCGGTAGTCGATGCCCTGGGCCTCCAGAGCATTGCAGGTCCAGGCGCGGCAGAAGCAATCGGTATTGAACAGCGCCAGCGGCATCGGCCGCTGTTCCTGCGGGCAGAAGCCTTCGGCGGCCGCCCACACAAGACGCTCCTGGCGCAGCAATTGGCCGATTTCATTGCCGGGTTCTCGGGTGACGATGGTCAGGTCAAGGTCCTGGCGCAGCATCAACTGCTTTGACGAATCGCAATGCACTTCGACCTGGATCAGCGGGTAAGCCTGGGCGAAGCTTGACAGGATGCGTGGCAGAAAGCGCATGGCATAGTCGTCCGGTGTGCCGATGCGCACCAACCCGACCATGTGCGGCATGCGCAGGGTGTTGAACACCTCGCCATGCAGCTTGAGGATGCGCCGGGCATAGCCAAGCAATACCTGTCCCTCGGCCGTCAGGCGCACCTGGCGGCCGTCGCGTTCGAACAGCTGGCGCTGCAGGATATCTTCCTCCAGGCGTTTCATCTGCATGCTCACCGCCGACTGGGTGCGGTTGACCACTTCGCCGGCACGGGTGAAGCCACCTTGCTCGGCGATGGCGACGAAGGTGCGCAGCACGTCGGCATCGAGGCTTTGATACTGGGACATTGCATCAATCTCCGAGATGCGTGGCATCAGAAACATTCGTTGGATTGATCTTAAGCCCGGCCTGACACTGAAGCCATCAACACGGAGGGCTTCACGATGAAAGGTCATGTCAGCAGCATCCAGCAACCTGCCTTTACCCTGAACCACCTGTGGCACGCGGTTAGCGACCGCCCGCTGCGCTGGTACGAGCTGTATCGCCAGCGTCGAGAGCTGGCCCGCCTCAGTGATGCGACTTTGCACGATCTGGGGTTGAGCCGGGCGGATATCCAGCAAGAGGCCGAGCGGCATTTCTGGGATGACCCGCTGCGCAAATGATGTCGAGCGCCGCATCCGCTCTTGCTCTTGCTCTTGCTCTTGCTCTTGCTCTTGCTCTTGCTCGGTTTTTGCTTCTAATGCGCGATAGTTCAGACGACGCAGATTGCGACTTCAGGAGGCCGAACGGAGGTCTTGCGGAGGGAGGTGACGGGCAGGAGCCCGTCAAGCGCCTCGGCCCATGGATGGGCCGTGGGCGCGGTCCTCCCGGGAGCAAGGCCGGAGTGAGGGAACCC
>NZ_JBIVGP010000011.1:0-220251 GCF_044748725.1 Pseudomonas sp. NPDC089752 | reverse complement strand
GGGTTCCCTCACTCCGGCCTTGCTCCCGGGAGGACCGCGCCCACGGCCCATCCATGGGCCGAGGCGCTTGACGGGCTCCTGCCCGTCACCTCCCTTCGCAAGACCTCCGTTCGGCCTCCTGAAGTCGCAATCTGTGTCGTCTGTACTACCGCGCACTTAGAAGCAAAAGCAGATCAAGAGCAAGAGCAAGAGCAAGAGCAAGAGCAACGGGTGTTGGGGCAGCGGTAGAATTTAGCAAAGATTCGCTATCCTCAGCACTCATGCATCCTGGACGCCCTCATGGAACTGCACATCCGCCTGGAAGGCCGCAAAGGCTTGGCCGACCAGCTCTACCAACAGCTGCGCGCCGGCATCGACAGCGGTCACCTGGCCGCCGGCACTCAATTGCCCCCTACCCGCTTGCTCGCCGAACAGCTGGGCGTGTCGCGCAAGACCGTCGCCGAAGCCTACTCGAGGCTGACATACGAAAACTTGCTCAGCGGTGTGGTCGGCCGTGGCACTTTCATCACCCCGCGCCAGCCGGTACGCAACGGCGACGCGCAAACCGTGCCGCTGGCCGCCGCCGCGTCGCTGGCCCGCTGGCAGCAACGCGCCACGGTACTGGCCAGGCGCACGCAGGAAGCGCCGTCACGCTATGACTTCGTCGGCGGTGCCTCGATCAAGTCGCAATTCCCATTCGACCATTGGCGCAGTTGCCTGAACTATGCCCTTCGCCGCAGCCAGCGCCACCCCGAACGGCAGTTCCCGGCCCAGGGCCTGCCCGAGCTGCGTGAAGCCATCGCTCATCACATCGCCTTTGCCCGCGGCGTACATTGCAGCGCTGCGGATATTCTGGTGTGCAACGGTGCCCAGCAAGCGCTGGACTTGATTGCCCGGGTGTTGATCGAGCCCGGTTGTCCGGTGGCCATGGAAGACCCAGGCTACCCGCCCGCACGGCAGCTGTTCCTGGCCTTGGGCGCGCGCCTGCAGTCGGTGCCAGTGGATGAGCAAGGCCTGTGCGTCGAGCAGATCGCTGATGGAACCCGGCTGATCTACGTAACGCCTTCGCACCAGTTCCCGCTCGGCATGCCGATGAGCGAAGCGCGCCGCCACGCGCTGCTGGCCAGGGCAGCGGAACTCGGCGCGTTGATCATCGAAGACGACTACGACTGTGAGTTCCGCTACCACGGCCAGGCCTGCGATGCCCTGCAACGCCTCGACCGGCATGGCCTGGTGGCTTACGTCGGCACCTTCTCCAAGACCTTGCTGGCGGAACTGCGCCTGGGCTACGCCGTGCTACCCCGCGCAGTGCTCGATGCCGCCTGCGTGGCCAAGCACCTTAGCGATTGGCATAGCCCGACGCTGCTGCAGTGGGCCCTTGCGCGGTTTATCAGTGAAGGTCACCTGAGCAAACACATCCGCCGCTGTCACGATATTTACAGCGCACGCCGCGCACGCATCCTGGCGCGGCTGGAAGGCGACCTGGCGCCCTGGTTCAATGCGGTGCCGGCCAGCGCTGGTTTTCATCTCAGCGCGCTGGCGCAGCCGGGGGTCGATATCGAACTGTTGGCCACCCTCGCCCGCAAAGTGGAAGTCGGCCTTTATTCGCTGGCACCCTTTTTCAACGAGGCGCCCGTGCGCCCAGGGCTGTTACTGGGTTTCGGCGCCATCGAACTGCTTGATATCGACCCGGCACTGGACCGCGTGCGCGATACTTTGGAGCGCCTCAACTGACGGGCGCCGCCTGCCCCCCTTGATCTGGCCGGGCGATGGCGGCAGCGTAACCTTGCGGCGCAAAACAGCGGGTCACCAGCAGCATGGCCAGCACGGTCGCGGTCAATAGCGCCCACGACGCCTGAAAGTCACCACTCACATCGCGCAGCCAACCGGTGATGTACGGCACGATGCCGGTGATGATGAAACCAATCCCTTGCACGAACGCCGCCAGGCTGCCCGCCTCGCCGGGACATTTCAGGTGTTCCAGGGTCAAGGTCAGGCTCAGGCTGAAACACGCACCCAGGCCAAAGCCGATCATGGCTACCCACAGGCCCATTGTCACCGTCGGCGCCAGCAACAAGCCGAGAAAGCCTGCCAGCTGGATCGACAACGCCAGCCATAGCCCCAAACGACGGTCTGCCCAGCGCCGCAGCAACAATGGCAAACCCAGCGCGCCAGCAACCTGAAAAATAGTCATCAGGCCTACCAGGTTGCCACCGCCCTGGGCCGTGCCGCCATGCTCGAGATGATATGCCGGCAGCCAGGCAACCATGCTCGTGTAACCGCCATTGATCAGGCCGAAGTACAGCGCCAGCAACCAGGCTCGGCGCGTACCGAACCAGTGCCCCTCGGCAGCACCCGCCCGTTTCGGCTGCGCATCACGCGGGCGCAATACGGCCCAGGCGAGCACCGCCAGCAGCGCCGGAATCGCCCACAACCCAAGGCCTGCCTGCCAGTGGCCGAAATAGCCGCTGATGTGTGGCCCGAGCACCGCTGCAAGGCCACCCCCACTCATCAGCGCGGCCGAGTACAAACCCATGGTCCCAGCCAGGCGGTTGGGGAACCAGCGGTTGACCAGCCCCGGCATCATGCCCTGCACCAGCGCAACGCCCAACCCGGCCAGTAGCGCACTGGCGATCAGGGCCCAGGCGCTGTCCAGCTGCAATCGCCACAAGCAAGCCAGGGCGATGGCCGCGAGGCCGCCGAGCATGCCGCCATGCTCACTGAGCCAACGGCGCAGCCAGGGCTGCAGCAATGGCACAAGGCCCATGCACAACACCGGCAGCGCGGTCAGCAGCGCGGCCTGTTGGTAACCCAGGCCGGTACCGGCGCGTATGGGTTCGAGCAGCGGCCCGATGCTGGTCAGGATCGGCCGCAGGTTCAGCGCCAGCAACATCACCAGCAGCAGATTCAACGCGCCTCTCATGGCCGGGTCACCTGCTTGCACTGTTTGCAGCGTTCGTTACACATGGATCGACTCTCAGGATTCATCACCGCGTCATTATCCTGCCTCGCCAGGCTGAGCTGAAATGAAGAGATTGGATGCAAGCCAGTGGGCACCTGAATGGTGCAATTGGCCTCCCGGCAATGTGCCGGATTGGCTATCGGGCCGCGGGGCGCAGGGCGCTAAGGTAGCGCCAAGTCCACCTCACCTTCTTCGGAGATCGCCATGCAAAACCGTATCGAATGGGCCAAGCACTCACCCGAGGCCTACAAGGCAATGATCGGCCTGGAACAGGCCCTGGCCAAGAGCGGCCTGGAAAGCGCCCTGCTGGAGCTGGTGCGATTGCGCGCTTCGCAGATCAATGGTTGCGCCTATTGCGTGAACATGCACGCCAATGACGCACGCAAGGCGGGTGAAACCGAAGCGCGTCTGCAGACGCTGAGCGTATGGCAGGAAACCCAGTACTTCACCCCCCGCGAGCGGGCGGCGCTCGCCTGGGTCGAGAGCCTCACCCGCTTGCCGGAGCGGGGTGCACCTCAGCCAGAATATGAGGCGCTGCAGCAGCACTTCGAGCCGGCTGAAGTCGTCAATCTGACCCTGGCCATCGCCACCATCAATGCCTGGAACCGTTTTGGCGTGGGGTTTGCGATGGTGCCGGCATGAACGCCGATCAAAAAAAATCCCACAAAACGTACTGATCCTTCTGGCTGCACACTGCAGGCGGCGTTACTAGCATCGGCTTTCAATCAACAGCCGTGAGCTACCTCAATGCCAATAACCCGCCTGACATCGCCCACTGTCGCCCTGTTATGCGTCACTCTGTTCTGCAGCCCTGCCTTGCTCGCTCAACCCTTGACGCGCGACAACGGCGCGCCCGTCGGTGACAATCAGCATTCGCAGACTGCGGGCGCCGCAGGCCCGACCCTGCTGCAGGACGTACAGCTGATCCAGAAACTTCAGCGCTTCGATCGCGAACGCGTTCCAGAGCGTGTGGTGCACGCCCGCGGCACGGGTGCCCACGGTGAATTCACCGCCTTCGAAGACCTGTCTGCACTCACCCAGGCGCCGCTGTTCACCCCTGGGCACAAAACTCCAGTGTTCGTGCGCTTCTCCTCGGTGGTGCATGGCCTGCACTCACCCGAAACGCTGCGTGACCCGCGTGGGTTCGCCACGCGTTTCTACACCAGCACCGGCAACTGGGACCTGGTGGGCAACAACTTCCCGACCTTCTTCATTCGCGACGCGATCAAGTTCCCGGACATGGTGCATGCCTTCAAACCCGACCCGCGCAGCAACCTGGGCAACGATGCCAGGCGCTTCGATCTGTTCTCTCACATGCCCGAAGCGACGCGCACTCTGACACTGCTCTACTCCAACGAAGGCACGCCCAAAAGCTATCGACACATGGATGGCAACAGCGTCCACGCCTATAAGTTCGTCAACAAGCAGGGCGAGGTCACCTACGTGAAGTTTCGCTGGAAGAGCCTGCAAGGCCGTGAAAACCTCAACCCCAAAGCCGTCGAGCAGATCCAGGGCAAGCAGTTCAGTCATATGACCGAAGACCTGGTCAGTGCCATCCGCCGTGGCGACTATCCAAAGTGGGACCTTTACATTCAAACACTGCGCCCGGAGCAGCTGACGCAATTCGAGTTCGATCCGCTCGATGCCACCAAGATATGGCCTGATGTGGCAGAACGCCGGGTAGGTCAGATGGTGCTCAACCGCAATGTCGGGAACTTCTTCCAGGAAACCGAGCAGGTCGCCCTGGCACCGTCCAACCTGATCCCCGGGATCGAGCCATCCGAAGACCGCTTGCTGCAGGGCCGGTTGTTCTCCTATGCCGATACCCAGATGTACAGGGTGGGTGCAAATGTCAACAACCTGCCCATCAACCAACCACGAGCGGCCGTCGATAATGGCAACCAGGATGGCGCGCTCAATCCGAACCGAAGCCACGGCATGGTCAACTATGAGCCCAGCCGCTTGCAGCCACGCAGCACCCCCGAATCGGCACGCTACAGCGAGCTGCCATTGAGCGGGACCACCCAGCAGAAAGTCATCGCCAAGCAGCAGAATTTCAAACAGGCCGGCGAACTTTACCGCTCGTACAGCAAGCGTGAGCAACGCGACCTGGTGAACAGCTTTGGCCAGTCGCTCGCCACAGCCGACGAAGAGAGCAAGCACATCATCCTGTCGTTCCTGTACAAGGCCGATGCGCAGTATGGCGCGGGGGTAGCCAAAGTCGCCAAAGGCGACTTGAAGCGGGTCAAGGCGCTGGCGGCAAACCTGGAGGACTGAGCATTTATCGCCCAGCCAATTTCGCCCGGTAGCTTCCCGGGCTCTGCCCTGTCCATTTCTTGAAAGCCCGGTGAAAGGCACTGGGCTCCTGAAACCCTGCCTGCTCGGCAATCTCGGCGACGCTCATCACCCCCTCGCGCAAGCGCTCGAAGGCCATCGCGCGGCGCACTTCGTCCTTGATCTGCTGATACGAACGCCCTTCGCGCTCCAGCTGCCGGCGAAAGGTGCTGGCGCTGACCCCTTGCAGCCTTGCCAGGGCTTGCAGCGTCGGCCACTGCCCGTAACAGCGCGCGCGCAAATGGCGGTAGACCTCGGCCACCAGGCCATTGTGGTTGCGAAAGCGAATCACCAGACCTTGCGGCGCACTGCGCAGGAAGGTCTTGAGTTCGCTCAGGCCCTGCACCACCGGCAGGCGCAAACAGGCGCTGTCGAATTCGACCTGGGTACGGCCACTGCCCATGCGCAGGTCCGGTCCCCACAGCAGCATGTCGTCTTCCTGGGCCGGACGCACCAGCGCAAGTTCGGTGCGATCGATGCCGATGCGCCGCCCGGCCAGCCAGCACAACAGGCCAATGACCAGCACCAGGTAGGTTTCCTCGGCGTAGACGCGGGTCAGCGGGTCGGCAATGTTCGATTGCACGCTGATCAGCGCTCGGCCCCCACGCACCGTCAGGTTGCCGCGCAGATCTCGCAGGAACAGGCCAAAATTACCCAGGCATTGGCGCAGGGCCTTTTCCAGGTTCGGCTCCTGGATCAGCCCGCGGCAGATCAGGGCGAAGCTGCCCAGCGGCATGCCATGGCTGTCCAGGCGAAATAACTCATCATCGAGCAGGTGAATCAGCGCTAGCCAGAGCTCGGCGAATGCCTTGGCCGGTACGCGGGCCTGAGGTTGGCCGAGCAGCGCTGGGTCGATACCCACCTTGCGCAACTGCTCATCACGCGCCTGCGGCTGGTCACGCAGGGCATGCAGCATGGCATTGAGAAAGTACACGGCGACCGTATCGCTATCGCGCATGGTGGTATTCGCTGTCTATGCTGAGTGGCAAAAAATGCCAGGTTGACTGAACAGATCCGGCATAGGCTGCAATAGAGCCTTTGCCTAGACTCGGACCCCATCCGGGATCGCCGGCCATTCTCGCAGAGCTTGGCCCGCTCCCGCCACGCCCAAGCAATCGGAGCCATCATGAGCAGCGCAGAAATCTACGTCGTCAGTGCCGTCCGTTCCGCCATCGGTGGTTTTGGCGGATCGCTCAAGGACCTGCCCCTGGCCGAACTGGCCAGCGCCATCACGCGCGCCGCCATCGAGCGTTCGGGGGTGGCCGCCGAGCAGATCGGTCACGTGGTCATGGGCAGCGTCATCCCCACCGAGCCCCGCGATGCCTACCTCGCCCGGGTGGCGGCGATGAACGCCGGCATTCCCAAGGAAACCCCGGCCTTCAACGTCAACCGCCTGTGTGGCTCGGGCCTGCAGGCCATCGTTTCGGCCACCCAGTGCCTGTTGCTGGGCGACACCGACGTGGCCCTGGCGGCCGGCGCCGAATCCATGAGCCGCGGTCCTTACCTGCTGCCGCAAGCGCGCTGGGGCGCACGCATGGGCGACCTGCAGGGCATCGACTACACCGTCGGTGTGCTGCAGGACCCGTTCGCGCATTTCCACATGGGTATCACTGCGGAAAATGTCGCCGCCGAGCATGGCATCACCCGCGAAATGCAGGATGAACTGGCCCTGACCAGCCAGCGCCGCGCTGCTCGCGCCCAGGCAGAAGGCCGTTTCGACAGCCAGATCGCGCCGCTGCAACTGAAAACCCGCAAAGGCACCGTCGAGTTCACCGTCGACGAACACGTGCGTGGCGATGTCACGGCCGAACAATTGGCCGCCATGAAAACCGTATTCAAGAAAGACGGCACCGTCACCGCTGGCAACGCCAGTGGCATCAACGACGGGGCTGCCGGCCTGGTGCTGGCCAGCGGTGACGCCGTGCGCCGCCTGGGGCTCAAGCCGCTGGCACGTCTGGTGGGGTATGCCCACGCTGGCGTCGAACCGCACCTGATGGGCCTGGGGCCGATCCCGGCCACGCGCAAGGTGCTGGAAAAAACCGGCCTGAAGATCAGCGATCTGGACGTGATCGAGTCCAATGAAGCCTTCGCCGCCCAGGCCTGCGCCGTGGCCCGTGCCCTGAACTTCGACCCGGAGAAGGTCAACCCCAACGGATCTGGTATATCCCTGGGCCATCCGGTCGGTGCCACCGGGGCAATCATTGCCACCAAGGCCATTCATGAACTGCAGCGCATCCAGGGTCGCTACGCGCTGGCCACCATGTGCATCGGCGGCGGCCAAGGCATTGCCGTGGTCTTCGAACGCGTTTAACGGAAGAACGACATGACTATCGAACAGATTGCCGTGATTGGCGCCGGCACCATGGGCAACGGCATCGCGCAGGTGTGCGCGGTGGCGGGCTATCAGGTGCTGCTGGTGGACGTCAGCGATGCTGCGCTGGAGCGTGGCGTGGGCACCTTGAGCAAGAACCTGGAACGCCAGGTGAACAAAGGCACCCTGGACGCCGAGCGCGCCCAGGCCGCCAGAGCGCGCATCCGCACCAGCACCGATTACGCCCAGTTGGCCAGCGCGCAGCTGGTGATCGAAGCCGCGACCGAAAACCTGCAGCTCAAGCAGCGTATCCTGCAACAGGTGGCGGCCCATGTGGCAGGCGAATGCCTCATTGCAACCAATACGTCGTCGCTGTCGGTCACCCAGCTGGCGGCGAGCATCGAGCACCCCGAGCGGTTCATAGGCGTGCATTTCTTCAACCCGGTGCCGATGATGGCCCTGGTCGAGATCATCCGTGGTCTGCAGACCAGCGACAGTACTTACGCCCAGGCGCTGCTGGTCACCGAAAAGCTCGGCAAGACCCCGATCACTGCGGGCAACCGTCCAGGCTTCGTGGTCAACCGTATCCTCGTGCCGATGATCAACGAAGCGATCTTCGTGCGCCAGGAAGGCCTGGCCAGTGCACAGGACATCGACACCGGCATGCGCCTGGGCTGCAACCAGCCGATCGGCCCGCTGGCCCTGGCCGACCTGATCGGCCTGGACACCTTGCTGGCGATCATGGAGGCCTTCCACGAGGGCTTCAACGACAGCAAGTACCGCCCTGCCCCGCTGCTCAGGGAGATGGTCGCGGCCGGCTGGCTGGGTCGCAAGAGCGGCCGCGGCTTCTTCACTTACTGAGGAGCGAGCCCATGCCGCCGGCCGATGCCGCAATGCGCTGTGCCAATTTTGAAGAGCGTCGTGACCGGGCCATGGCGCTGTTCGCCGAAAAAGGCTTTGGCCAGGTGAGCATGCGCGAGCTGGCGGCGCATGTAGGGTTGACGGCGGGGTCGCTGTATCACCATTTTCCCAGCAAGCAGGACCTGCTGTACGACCTGATCGAGGAGTTGTACGAAGAGTTGCAGGCGACGCTGGAGCTGGGCCGACGTGCCGTGGCCCGTGGAACTTCGGCGCTTTCGAGCTTGATCGAGGCGCACTGGCAATTGCATGCCGAACGGCCACTGCAGTGGCGCTTGGCGCAGAGGGATTTCTGTTGCCTGAGCGAGGAACAGCAAGCGCGTCTGGCGACAGTGCGCAAGCGGTATGAGGTGGGATTGCTGCGGTTGATTGCACCGCAGCCGAAATTGCCTGAAGAAATGTTGGAGGCTACCGCGCATGTGGTGGCCACGTTGCTGAACCAATTGCCGGGGAGGTTCAAGGCATTGACTGAAGCACAAGGGCTAGCCTTGATAGAGAAGCTGCTGGAAGGCGGCATCGAGCGGATCTTGCGCTAATCCATGCTGGCCTTCCCGTGGTGAATTGAAAGGGCCAGGCTGATACGCACTCATGTTATGGAGGCGTATCAGCCTTACTGCGTTCAGGCGCAGGGGTGCCAAGGAAACGGTCGCCGCACTATTGACGCAAAATGGGTGCAGGTTTCAATGCCGCTTTCTCTCTGGCGCTGACAGAGTGTTTAGGATTGGCACCCAGCACGCTGTTATTGTCCATGAGTTGCACGGCGACGTTATGAGTTCTGCCCTGGAAAGCAACCTCATAAATCGGCCGCCCGGGCCTACCCGCAGTTTTACCTTGAATGCCCACGATGGTGCCTTGGACCAAAGCCGTCATTACCAAGTCGCGGATCGCGTTGTCCGTCTCAATCCCCATCTCATTGAATTCAGCACGGTGCCGCCCCGTTATGTGCTTGAAACCCTGCTCGCCATTGCCTCTTTCCAGGAAAATTATTTCTTGTCGGTTTGTCTCGCTTGGTCGTTGGCCAATGGCCAGAATTTGGTCCGGCGCGCCTTTTCTGTCAGTGGGCAGGCCTGACTGCAGCCTTTCATAAACCTGAACGTTGCTTGTCCGAGTGCCGTATTCCCGAGTGGGTGCAGCTGGCATTTTTTTTGGTTTCGGCGTGCGTTCTACCGTTTGAATGAGGTCTGCTTTAATCTCCCGCTCGAGGGCCTTCGCTGCCTTGCGTTTCTGGTTGCGTAAGCGGTTCTTTTCGGTCGAACTTTTTCCGTTTGTGGCCGTGACATCACCGGAATTCAGGTCTGCGGTAGGCGGACCGACGGCGCTGTCTCTGCTGGGACCTGGGCTCGGTGACGGCGGTGGAGAGACGTCATGCCGACCTTCGCTTGAATCCGCCGCCTGTGTCGCCTGTGTCGCCTCTGTCGCCTGGGGTTCCCGTGTACCGAAACCTAAGAAGTTAGCCACGCTTTTGAGCATCAAGCCCTGCTCGTCGCGCATTGTCATGGGGTTGTTGTTTACCATCGAGAACACGTTCAAACCATCTATCGTGCCAGCCGGGTCTGCGCTCAACCAACGGCCCAGCCAAGGCTGGTAATAGCGGTGGCCATAATAGTAAAGCCCGGTGGCATCGCGCTCTTTGCCTGAATAACGAATGAACTTGTAACGCCCCTGTACTTCGGAAGTCGCCGCCCATACCGCAGTGCCCCCATACGGATAGTAACTTTCCTGACTGATGACGGCGCCACTGCCGTCGATCTCCAGGCAACCGCTGCCAAATGGGTCGGCATAGCTGTAACGTAGTTGGTCGTCAGGCAACGCCGGCGGCTTGCCTGCAACCCAGTGCAAAGCGCGTACCTGTGCATGCCCTTCACTCTCCACGTTCACCACCTGCAGCATTTGGGTCGGCATGTCGTCCTGCAAGACGCTACGCAGCTCCAAGCCTGGCAGGTACTGCACACGTTGAGTGCGCAAGCTGCTTGCGGTCATGCGGGTGCTGACTTTGAGCTGGCGCTGGTTAGCGATGTCATAGCGATAGTGTTCGCTGTCGTCCGCCGCTACCTCGCGCGCCACCGGGGTAACGGTGTGTAGTGCACCGCAGGGGGTCCAGGTCAGCTGCTGGCCCGGCGATAAAGTAGTTTGCTGCCCACTGGCGTTGAACAAAGCTTCGACGGCAGCTGGATCGCGGGTAAGTGTGCTCTGCACAGCACGATTGCTGCGGTCGCTGACCGTGATGTCGATGGTGTAGCCATGGTTGCTGGCAGGCGCTTGGTGACGGATGCGGATCAGGTTGCCAGCCGAATCATAATTATACGTGCGGCTGTATCGGGTGTAGGTGACGTTGTCCAGGTTCGCCAGAACAGGCAGCTTGACGCCCTGCTGGCCGGCATTGGCCATCTCGCGGCCAGTGGCGCTGACCAATTGGTACAAGCTGTCATAAACGAAGGTACTGTGCGGTTCGACTTCCTGGTTACGCCAGAAGCGGGTTTGCGCGGCTTTGTCGCGCACACCGACGACGTTGCCGACACGATCGTAGGCATAGCGCAGGTCCTGCAGCAGTTTGACGCCAAGCGCATGGCCTGTTGGCCGCTCGGTGCGTAGCGTCGCCAGGCGCTGGGTGCGTGGGTGATAGTCATAGAGAGTGACCAGGCCATTGCCATGCACCTCACGCAATTTTTTTCCGGCGGCCGAATAGCTCAGGCCGTCGACGATAACCTGCTCGCGCCCACCCGCCAGGGTCAACCAACTACGGATGAGTTGGCCCGATACATCATAGGCCTGACGGCGCTGATGCCCGGCAGCATCGCGTAAGGTCAGCAATTGGCCGGTAGCATCCACCGTGCTGAGTGTCTGGTTGGCCTCAGCGAGTGGCTGAAGTTGAGCCTCCCATCGTTCGGGCTGTTCGCTGTCCCAATCGGTTCTGGCCTGCGGGTTGTCGGCCGCAGCCATCAAGCGTTGCGTGGTCGAAAGGGGTACGCCAGTCAAGCTGAAGCTCTGGGTGCTCTGCAATCCGGCTGTGTGATAGTGCAGGTACGCTTGGCCTGCCAGATTATGCGCTTTTTCCGCCGAACTGTTTCCGGCGTAGACCAGCCGTTCCAGCCGGCAAGGCGTTTGATCATTGACCTGCTCGCTATGGCCCAGCAGGCGTCCAGGCAAGTCGGCGTTTTCGTAGTGCCATAGACGGGTGATCGCGTCATTGCGATCGTAACCGGCATGCGCATCGAGCGCGATTCGGGTCACTGCCAAAAAGGGTCGCCCGGCACTGTCGCTGAGGTTGATCGACACGCCAGCATCGACACTGTGCGTGCACAGCTGTCTACCGGCCAGGTCGTTGAGGCAGGTGAAGTTGGCCCTACCGCCGTCATGCAGGCGCGGGTCGCTGCTCTGATTGATGAAGCCTCTGGCGTCATGACGCTGGCGCGTTATCCGAGTATGCGTTTGTGACGGCGTATCGGGGTGACGGTGATAGCGGATTACCCGAGTGACCAGGCCACGATTGTCCGTTACCGTGACAGTGGGTGTATTGCGATGGAGCGCGTTGTCGTTAGAAGCAGGCATCACGTGCCTCCTGTGCTTGACGTTGTGCAATGTGTTGGCTGATCTGACATGCGTCGGCTACGTTCGCCACGAACGATGCGGTCAGGCCATGTCGTTCTCGTCTTCTGCAACTGTGAACCAGGGGTAATACTGGGTTTGCCGCTGCCAACCTGACGCAGTCAACACGCGGTGAACACGCCCAAGGGCGTCGTACAGGTGGGTATCTGCGTAAATCCCGCTACGGGCGCTGTCATCGTCTACGTGGCGCCAATCATTGAGGTAGTAAGGCAACCATGTGCGAACCGGCTGACCTTTGTTGTCGTATTCGGTTTTCCCGGTGATAGCCCAACGCCGCTGGGCAGGCAGGATCAACGCTGCCCCCGTGGCATCACGCTCGAGACTGCCCTGGGCGTTTCGCACCAGGGCATCACCGGGCGTACTCAGCACGGAGGTTTGCAGCAGGCGACCAGCGCCGTCGCTGTACGTCACGCTGACGCGCAGCTGTTGCGCGGGGTCGCCGTCGTAACGATCGGTCTGTAGGCTGATGATATGGGGCGGTTCGCGTCCTTGGAGATAATCAACGGCAGGCAGGTTGTTGGCCTTGGCCAAGCGGCGCAGCGCAAGTTCGCCCATTGGGGGTGCCAGAGGGAGCCCTTGCTGGTCTGGCGCGCGTGGCATCCAGCTGTCGGTTACCACGCGATGCGCCGTGGCGACTGGAACGTCGCCACCTCTGAGAGCGAGGATGGCTTCCATCTTTGCCGGCAGCGTGAATGCATGGTCGCTGCGATAACCAGCCAGGCGGCCAAGTTCGGTACCGTGAAAACTGCTTTGTGTCACCTGCCCAAAGGCATCCAGACGTACCTGGTGAACATTGTCGTTGGCATCGGTCAACACCACGGGTGTCAGGAAACGCCAGTCATGTTGCAGCGTGGTTTCCAGGCCGGCTCCATCGGTCAACTTGCTCACCCTCACAGCGTGAGGACTCCACTCGATCTGAAGCGCGCCAACTTGCTCATGGCGCCGTAGCGTGGCAAGACGATTGAACAGGTGCGCCCCCTGATAACTCGCCAGCTCCTGGCGGCTTACGAGAACCTGTTGGTCATCATCTGCCAGGGTAACCCAGTGATAACCAGCGTTGGCCTGCCAATGCGCCAGCTCCTGGGGCGCGAGCCGAGCCTCCAGGGTGGTCAGCGTAGCGTGATCGAGCACGGCAACTTCCCGGTAAGCCACCAGCGCGTCGCGGGTCGGCTGCGGGGTGAGCCGGTTTTGCGCATCACACCACTGCATGCGCTCATAACCCGTCAGCGTGGCATCACCCAGTTCTTGCAGCGGGCTGCCCGGTGCCAGCAGAGTCTCGACAGAGAATCCGTGATCCGGCACCACATCGGCGGGCACCACCAGGATATCGCTGCGGGTCGCTTCGAGCAGACCGCAGCGGTGATCGTGGCCGTCTTCCATATGGTGTATCCGATGGCGCCACAGCTCCAGCCACAAGGTATCCTGTTGAGGGTCACGGGCGTCAGCCTCAAGCCCTTGGGGCAGAGTATCGGGATAGGGTGAGGGCCAGACGGCGGCCCGCCGCGGATAATGTACCTGCGCGCGCTGAAGTACATGGCCGTGCGTGTCCTGAGCCAGCACTACCGACTGGGTGATGACCGGATCTTCGGCGATGCGTTCGGTAGTGAAAACCAATGTCTCGATTGCCGTGACCAGGGCTGCCGGCCTTTGTGCATGCGCCGTCTCGTAGACACGTACCTGCCAGCGTTCGCGGACAATCTTGTAGGGCACATCGGCGCGTACGTCACCGTCCAGGCCGTAGGTTTCGCTGCGCACCTGAGCTCCTCTCAAGGCCCGAAACAACCACCGCCGGGCAGCACCCTCGGGTACATAGGGTACATCGCGATCGCCTTCAAGACGGGTGAAGCGCACGGGCTGCAAAGCGAAATCCAACTCTGCACTGCGTGGTCTGGCGAACCCCTGTGGGGCAAAGCTGTCGGGCTCCTCCAGCCCGCTGAGGAACCAGCGCCGCTCCTGCGCCGGGGGTGATCGCTCGGCGGCGGTACCCTGGGCGTCACTCAGTGTATCGGTCTGCAGCAGATGCATGAATCCGCGAAATTCGCGCTCCTCGGGGTCCCACACAGCGCCCCGGTATTGCAGGCCGCTGACCATGCACAGACCACTGATATCGTTTATCGAGGTCACTTGGGAAACGGTATGCACAGGAAAAGGCAAACGGCTGACCGCCACACGTCCCTGGCGCTCCAGCTCGAGCTTTTCATCCAGCCAGCATTGCGCTGAACTGCGGTAGTCGAACAGGGTGCGGCCACCGGTATTGGTACACACCTGCGCGAGCAACCACGGGCGTCGATCATTGAAGCGGTACACCCAGCTGCGCGGCATTGGATGTTGAACGCTCACGACCAGCTCTGCTGTACCCTGGCCGCGCAAATCGACCATCTGGACTTTGCAGGTCCTATCCAGCACCAGTCCTGCGGGGGGAGTTATGGAAGCGCTTTCGACAAAGGTATTGCCGTTCTGGCTGACAAAGACACGTATGCGGTCGTGTTCCATGTAGAGCAGATCGGTGGTGCCGCTGCCATCCGTATCGCCGAGGAGTACACTCGAAGCGTTGAACTGCTCCACGGCAAAACCCGGCATGCTTACGGGATGGGCAAAGCGCCCATAGCCGAGCATTGGCCAATAGGTGACACCGTCGGCGGTCACCTCGACCCATTGCTGCAAGCCCGTACCTGCCAAGTCGGCAAAAGCCACAAGCCGGTGCTCGCCGCCCGGCAGGGGCAGAGTGGAACGCGCATGGATGTCCTTTGCTGGCTCCCAGCCCACCCCCCGCACTCGGCACGACAGGCGCACGCTACGCGGCCCGATCATGACCAGATCCAGCAGCCCGCCACCGCTCGAATCAACCAGTTGCGCAGCAGCGTGGGCCAGCTCACTTGGCATTGCATCGGCCGCGATGAAATCACGCCAATCGCCATCTGTCGAACGCGTGAAGCTGCCACGTAGTCCAGGTAGATTGAGCAACCAGTGCGGCATGCCGTCTCCGTCCAGATCAGCCAACACGCCCGTACCTGGCAGGGGCGCATCCGGCAATGGCTGCGCCACCCCCCAGCTCACAGCCTCGCCACCTGCATCGCTGTTTCGCTGCGGCGCGCGATACCACCAGGCCCCCGTATCTTGGTAAAGCAGACCCGGCAACCCTTCGCCATGCAAATCGGCCAGTTGCCAATGCGGCGCACTGAAGCCATCAAGGTCGGGCAGTAGTTCCCAGCCTGGCCGCTCGCACCCAGGACGAATCGGTTCAAACTCCACCGGAGGCTGTAACTGTGCTGCGCCATCCGCTGCATAGCTGACCTGTCGCGCTGCCACCAGCACCGAGGCGACACCCGAAGGGTCATATTCGAGGTGCAGGCGGGAGACCAGTTCGGGACGTGGGTCCGCCTCACCCTCCATCATTCGCGTGCGATGCCAAAGCAGCACATCGTGACAGAGACGTCGAACACGACAGTCGAAACCCCAGCGCCAGTAAGAAAAGCAGTCCTGACGTACTGACCATGGCGCCCGCACCTCGAAAGCTGGCGCTGTGGTTATATGCCCACCACGCTCACCGTAATCCAGCTGCATCACCGTCATGAAATCGTCTGCGCGAAATGCCTTTTCGGGTATCAAGAGCCCCAAGCGCGGGATGGCGTTCATGGCATAGACGGCAATCAGGTAGTTGTTGGCCACGTGCGGATGCATGGCACGTTCATGCGCATCGCAACCGGCCTGATCTTCGCTCTGGTAGTGGTAGATGATGTGTTCACCTGTAGCGCTGACAGTCTCCTCGGCATACCAACATGCAACATGCGACGGAGCGCCTGGTTCGGCCAGGCGAGCGGCGGCCGACCAGCCAAACAGGGTAATGCCGCCATCATCATGGTACTGCAGCCAGAAGCCCGGCGATTCAAGGCTGGCGACTGCACGCCAATGCTCTATGCGTTCATCCCGACCGCCATTGCGTGGGACCCAGGCAGTCAGCACATGTGCGGCTGGCACATCGGAAAACGGCAAGCTGGCGACCTGTCGCGGGGTAGCGTTATCGAGCAGAAGTTCTTCTCCGTCGGGGCCCAGCCAACGGTCACTGCTGCTGTAGCGGGGGACCCCCAGGCGGTCCATGCGGCGGATCGCAGGTGGTGCACAGTGCCAACCGGCACCGAATGCACCGTTGCCCCCTGAGGATCGGTAGGTCAGGCTCAAGGATGGGGAAAGCTCCCGCCCGACCGGCAATGGCAATGGCAGCGTCCACCCCGCAGCGCCATCGGCGCTGCCCGTAGACAACATGCCACCGCCAGCAGACACCGTGCCGCCGCCCTTGGGCAATGTGGGTGGATTGAATACAGCATTACCGCCGGCACTCGCAGGCGCGGCAGACATATCGATCATGACATGACTCCTTCACGACCCCTACGCGCAAGCGCAAGGTCAAGAACTGGAAGATCAAGCCTCGCAGCGAAGGCACCTGGGTGCCTTCGCTGCGAGCACTCAACGAACGGTGAATTGCACGTGCAGGATGATGTCGCTCAGCCGCTCCAGCAGTGCCCGCTGCTCGCCATTGGCATTGATGAAAGTCAAGGTCATCAGCGTTTGGTCATCGTCATCGTTCGCCTTGGCAATGTGCAGCCCTTCGAATGGAAGCAACTGCGCTCCCTGACGCGCCAGCGGGTAGCCGTTGAGTTGACTGAACAAGCCATTGTCGTGAACAGCATGAGAGATATCGCTCTGTTCACAGCCGGCGGGCAGGCCCCGGGCATTGGTCCGCAAACGAGCATGCACATCCTGGTAGGGGCCCAGCAGCGCTGGCATCGTCACAGCAATGCTACGGATGCGCCGCGAGTCTGCGGTCTCGAAGCCTGCCGCCAGGTTCAAGGACTTCAGGGAGAAATCGATCGACAGCGTGCCGCTCGCCGCCAATGCCAATTTGGCGGATGGAAGCGTTTCGTCGACCTCCACCGTGCCCGCCTTCAGTGTCACCTTGATCGCATCGCTAAATTTGACGTTATTGCGCTGTTCGATGAGCTTATCTTTGATGTGCTCGTCCTTGGCGAGCTTCAACTCGAAGAGCTTGCCCTCGAAGAGCTTGGCCATCGAGACTGTGCGGGTAACCTCCAGTTCGCGTTTCTGCCACTTGACCCATGCCGTTTCCATCTGCCCCAGCGCCAGCATCAACCCTTCGCCACACAACAGTCCCGCCCAAGCGCTGTTCCAGGTGCCAGTACGCAGGTAGGTAGTGGAGTCGCCTTTCTCCCATTGCAAGGCCTTTTGCGCCATCAGGCAGCGCGATACCGTAAGGTCGTAGTAGGTGTAGAAAATACTTGCCAGACGCGCACGCACCCAACTGTACATGGCCTTGCCGGTAAATTTGCCCTGATACAGGGCGAGTTGAGCCTGCGCATGCGCGGCTTGGGTCTGCAAGTGCGCAACGTGCATCTGCGCTGAGGTTTCACGCACGGTCAACGCATCGAGTTGCGCGCGCACGGTTTCCATCTGCCTGTGCGCCGACTCGTAGTGGAACTTCCAGTCAGCACGTCGGCGTGCATAGGCTTCCTCTTGGCTAATTCTCGAAGCAGCGATGCCCAACCCCTTCGACGTCGTAGCAAAGCCGTAGGCCACCGCCTTCAAAGCTTCTTCCGGATTAGCGCCACCATTTGACGTGCCAAAGACCTTGGGAAACGCGGCAACGACGGCTGATGCGCCCATGAAGAATGGCTCAGCCGCAGCTGCTATTTCCGAAGCGGTTCTCAAATTCAGTGCCTTAGTTTCCCTCGCAGAGACGTTGTCTTCGTACAACTTCAGGTAATGATCATGACTGGCCGTCGCTGCCGCCAGCGAGCACTCCAGTGTCCTGCGTTCGGCAGCCAGCTCACTGAGTGTCTGCCTCAAAAGCAGCACGTTGTTGTCGGCAAGTTCCGCACCCTGGCTCACCAGCAGACCGGCCAAAGCCTCGGCATCCTGGCGCTCGAGAATACCTTGCATCGTGTTACCGAACTGTATGAGATGGGCGGCCATGTTGCGGGCCCCGTCGAGCAATACGTTAAAGCGCAGCGCTGGCACGTCGCTGATCACTGGCAGCTCGCGCTCACTACCAGCCTCTGCGGCCACTGCCGCCGCCAGCAGCGCTTTAGGGTCGGCGGGTGTCGAGTACAGCGCCAGGCTCAGTGGCTGGCCATCGATGGTCAGGTTATGACGCAAGTTGAACTGACGGATGCCCAGCCCTTCCCAGTAACCGAGCATTGTCCGATTGACCTCTGGCAAGAAATGACTGCCGCCGGAAGCTTCTGCCTGACCCAGGAAGGGTTCGACTTCATTGCTGGCGCTGGGGGTCCACGGCGCAGCACCCAGTAGCTTCAGGGCGCTCTGGTACCAGACCTTGGCTTCGCTGAGGGTGTCCCGTTGCAGCTTGCGGTAAGCCGCATCACCGCGGCCTATATAGATGTCCAGCAGGCGCATGAGAACATTCATCTTGTAGTGAAACGGGTTGTTCTGGGCCACGGCGTCCGGGTCAAGGGATTGCAACGGCTCGGTGTTCCAACTACTGCTTTCCTCTAGCGGACGCACGTTCCACACACCGGGCGCGGCACTGACAGACTGGACGTAGCCTACCGGGTTGTGGATGTACTTCAGCCAGTGTTCGGCGACGTCAAAACGTTCTTCCTGCATGAAGCGCTGCATCACCATCATCGGCGAAAAATAGAATAGTTCCCAAAAATACAACGCATTGGCGCCTGTGAAGTCCATAACTTCGGACGTGCTACTGCTTACGATCTCCACCTTATGCACATTATGCTTTGACAGCTTGACGCCATCGGTATGTACGTCGGAGTCTCGTAGGATTGACAGCGTCTCGCTATCCTTGCTAGTGAAGATGATGCTGCCGTTATTCTCCAACGTGTTATGAATCTTGCTGTATTGGGTTTCCAAGTGGAAGTTATGTGTCCCCCTATAGCCTTGGGTTCGGTCGAACACCACATTGGCCTGCACGTGCGCGGTATTACTTAGCTGATCCTGCCAAAGCAAAAGCTTGTTGGCTCCCAACCGCAACCAGACCTTGGCCCAGCGACCGTCACCATGACGATGCTTATCGTAGACTGGCAGGGTAAGACGTACCTGAACCCCTATTTCCGGCTCGGCTAGACGCTGGGTGTCATAGGTCAGAATGGCGCCGATGCCCCGTGCAGCTTTTTCCGTCAACTCCCGTGCGAACAGTGTATTGAGGCGAGTGACTTGTCCTCTGTGCGCCATGTATTGCGCGTCTTCACCGGAGGTACCGATAATGGCAGTTTTAAGTGTGTCGACATCCTTGTAAACCTTTAGGGTATAAGTGCGGGTGGCGCCAGCGACATCGAATTCGACTCGATGCAGGGCATAGTTTTTTCCACGGATCCACTCGCTTGTATCACCTACAGCGACATTTCCGATGAACTGTACCGTGCCTACACCTCTGTCCAAGGGATCGGTTGTAGTGGGCCTGAGGGAAATAGGTCTTGAGTTATTAGCGCGGTAAATGCGGCAATTTATGGCTGTGTAAGGTACGCTGTCCGCCACTACGTTTTGATAGTCTGAAATAGAGATTGAATCTTCCGGACGCCCTTTCTCGTAGTCGAGCAACGATACCAGCGAGGATGTGTCCAGGGTTTCGCGCTGCCTTCCGAAATTTACGTTGTATAACACCGGCGATGCATCGCCATTGGTTATCTTGTAGCGTCCCACGTATGCGTCTATTCCGCCCGACGCTTTTCCCCAGGCCGAACTCGATGCGCCAGGCGCCCCGTCCCACACTAAAGAGTGATCGTTCGCGTTTTTGAAATAATTTTTCATGCGCGAGGAGGTGATACATAGATAAGCCCAATAATCACTGCCTTCTTTGCACACTATAAAGGCCCCGTGCTCAGTACGTAGCAATGCGGGTACGGACTGGGTCTGCAAACGGAGTGTCGGGTAATCTCGAATCAATATCGCTGCCCACTTGTTTTCGATGGCTGGGCGCTTTGCGGATACTGATAATTCGGTACGCAGTTGCAGACGGTAAGTGGTGTCTCCGTTCTCTTCATGTTCCCTGGCCGTGGCGAACATGAGACGACCGTCAAATGTGTTGAAGCCGTTTGGAATGGGTTGGTCGGCAACCATTTCCAGGTGATGCTCTGTATGAGGCACCCCAGGCGCTTCGAAGATCGCGCAAACGCCTGTGTGGTGCGGAGTATCCAACCAGTGTCGAACATGCCGCAGCAACGGGTTGAAAATCTTCAACGGCTCGCTGCTGAGGTCTTCACGAATGTGCAAGCCCGAGGAAGGGATGATTTCCTGCGCGACAGCATCGCTGCGACGATACATGCCCACAAGCAACCCATTGCGCCCTGCCCTCGCGCAGAAGAACAGGGAGAGATCGTCCACCGTTCTATCAGGGGAGAGGTCGACAGCCAGCGGGTAGCTGATGGGCACACTCCAGTTGCCATCGAAGCGCCGCCACGCAAGTTTGAACGACAAGCGTTTTTCCGTTCTGCTTGGCGTACCTTCGGAATTGCGGCTTATCACCTGTTCTTCGTACTCGACCCAACCCAGATGCAGGCGACTACGGAACACCACTGGCCGTATCAAACGGCCGTGAACGTTCGGCGCCAACTCAATCTTCGTCCAAGCCGTCCAGGCATTGGCGGGTAGCACACCATTCGCTGCGCGCTTGGTTTCGTCCACAGTGCGCCACCAGTAATAATGAGGCTCGCCGCGGCTGCGGCCGACAAACCAGCATTTGCCCAGGTTGGCGTCGCGGCTATCGTGGTAGGCACTGAGGATCTCGAGGTTGGCGACCTCCTCGAACGCACTGAGGTAGCCGTGAAAGGCATCGCCCACCGTATCCTCGTTGATCTGAGCCTGCCCCAGCGCCTGCAGCATGTTGTCCATCGCCTGGGTCTGACCCAGGCGAATGGTCGGATCGATGTAGTTCTCCGGGTAGTACATCAACATCCGCCCTGCCGCCCAGGTGGCATAGGTGGTATTCCAACGCGCCCAGTCACGGAAGAACGGGCGACTCAGAACTGCATATCGCATCGCGCCAGAATCTTCCGGATCAGCAAGATTGCGGTGAATGAACTGCTGCAAGGCCACCGTCGCTTCGGCAATGCGACTGGTGGTCACGTGCTCGGAGTTCAGCACATCAATCAGCAGACGTTCATTCAAGGATTGCACTGTGTGGTTGAGCAGCTTGCCCATCATGCCGGTGAGCGCCAGGCTGAGCGGACGCTCGGTGGCGGCATGCACCTGCCTTACGTCAGATGGCGCAAGGCCGGCATTGAAGGCGTCTGCCAACCGGCGCCAGCTGTCCCAGTCAGCGGCAGGAGCCAGCAGTTCAGCAAGTGTATTCGGCGTCACATTGTAGACATTGGCCAGTGTCGCCCACTGCAGCAGCACTTGGATCTCTTGCCAACTGCCTACCTTATCCTCCTTAAGCAAGTGTCCTTTGACATACGCATGCTTGGCGGCCTGCCTCAGTGCCTCCTCGGTAAAACCTGAGGTCATCGCAAGCTGAGCGAACGAAAGGCCTTCGCCGAGCGTCCCTATCAAAGCACCGCCCGTGCCAGCGGGGTCGGGAACCGTCGAGAGCCACGTAGTAAAATCGCAAAGGTGGATGACGGTGCAAATATCCCGCGGCAAAACGGGGCTGGCATTTTCATCGGCGCTGGTCGACAACAGCTTTGGTTGTTTCACGAACAGTTGTAACGCATCGCCTGTCACGCCTGATGCATGAGCGATCAGAGCCATCTGTGCAAGACCGTAGGCGAAGGCTACGACGCCATCCCCATATGCCGCTGACCGGTCGGTCGCGCGGACATCGTCACAAGCCTGCAGGAGCGTCAAACCACCTGGCTGTGCCAGATCCGCCCAATTCAACAAGGCCTGCGCCAAGGTGTCACTACCGAGATTGAACGTCGAGGCTATCAACGGTGAGAGCAGACTGACCCAATTCTGCTCGGTGCTCTGTTCTGAAGGCTGGGCGCCACTCAAGGTGACTCGAATTTCATCAAGCAGGTTGTCGATTTCGGTACTGGCCGGTATGCCGTGGTGGTCACGGGTCATCAAAAGCAGTTCATGTACGCTCCAGTCGCGCGCCTTCATCCAGTCACTAGTGCTGCGCAGGCGTTTCAACCATTGCCGCCATTTACTGGCCTCTTCTCCTTGCATTGCGCGCCGTTCACCCATGATCTGCATCAGCATGCGCAACTCGCCGGGGGCCAAGCCGTGATACCGCGCCCACAGGCTCAAGGTATACAGTGCGGACAGGTCGGAAAGGTTTAGTTTGATACCGACAGATTTCAACGACTTCTCGGGGTCGTCAGATGTAGCCAGGCTGAAGATCCGACCCAGCTCATACAACCCCTCATCATCAGTACGATAGGCACGCTTGAGAGATACCTTGATCTGCTCATGCTGTTTGGCGTGGTCGGGATGAAGCAATATCCGAACATCGGTGAGCTTCAATCCCCCGCTGAGCAACGGTGGATCATTGAAAAGGCGCTCGAACTGGCTTTTCTCTGCGCCAAAGACCGCTTGGGAAATCTGTCCTTTAACCATGACCACCGCTTCCTGATGGTCCATACCGTAACGCCTGACACACTGAGCGGCCATGAAGATGATTGCCAGCGTCTCGTCGGTAATCCGACTGGGATCGACGCTTTGTATGAGGTGCTGCAAAGCCTGGTTTGAGAGCCCGGTGACCTTATGCAGGCGAATGATCTTATTGAGCTTCAGCAAATAGCCGCTGAGCGAAGCATGCGCGTAGGTCATCGTGAATTTTTGAGTAAGGCCTCCGCCTCCAACGTTTCTGGCCTTCTGCCAGTAAACCTCATACTCATGAGTTGCTGGTACATTCTCCCACTCAAAAGTATGGCGATACTCGGTATTAGGTACAAATTCCGAGAGACCGAAGGCACTTGGACGTATCACGACAGTCTGTGGCAAGCGGACGCGAAAATAGTCAACATTCCAAACTTTAAGATTGAACGCCAACTGCCAACGGTTACCTGCCAACGGATATAATCGGACATAATTAATATACTGGGTCGGGCCGCCGACGGTCACCTGGACGACTTTCTCGTCGACGCGTGTCGTGAGCCTGCTCTGTTGATACTCAGCAGTGTCCAACGTACCCATGAAAACTTGCAATTCTGCGTCCGACACATTGAACCAACTGCGCAAGTTCGATGGCTGCAGCATCGATTCTGGCGTCACGCCCGGAAAATACTGGGCGAATTTATCCTCCTCGTTGGTTTCATTGATCTCGTCTGTCAAAAGCGCACGAAGTGCCGGCGGGATATCGTAATGAAAGCACGCAAGCGCAGCGTCTTCCATGTGATAGGCAAACTGCGTCGCCGCCAGCAGGTGCGAAAAATCGGGATCGTTGCGAGCAAAAGCCAGACACAGTCGATTGTGATGAAAATGGTAGGGCGTGCCACCGGTACCCACGTCGGTAGAGAGTGTGTCGCGTACGCCATCGTTGTTGAGCTTTGTTCCGTTGGAAGCGTTAAGCGTCGCACGTACGCTGTTGAGCGTGATCTCATTCGACAGGCTCAAAGCGCTGAGCGGGGTATCAAGGTTCTCCTGACTCAACAGCAGTCGCTTCAAGTCTGGACGGCGCTGATCGATGTGCCATTGGCTGTTCTCTGGATACAACGTCTTCGCCTGACGGTAAAGCTCGACAACGTAGGCGGCAGGCGAAAACATCGAAGATACCTGGCCTGGAGCGCTGAAGCGTTGGTCGTCTTTGCGGTGCCAGTGCGCGGGAGATGCGAAGGTGCCCATTTCCGCAGGGGCCTCTGCTACGGGGCGCAGTGCAGCTGGCAGCAGTGGAGACGCTTGAATGATGGCGTCTTTCTTTGCAATCAATTGTTTGTTACAGGCCCCGCCTATTTCTTCGTGCAATTGCTCGACAACGTGTGCATCCAGCTCACTGTCCAGTTGCTCGTGCAGTTCGTCGATCGACAGCTCGCCGATTTGCAGCAAATACTCCTCGCCTTTACCAGCAAGCAAGGAATCGAGTTGTTCAGAATACTGCTCAGCCATGACAACACCTCGTAACAACCAAGAACTCATGCGGTGAGTTCAACCAAGGTAAGCAGCCATAAAAAATGACGCCCCCCGTTCGTTTGTAGCGAACCTCTGGGGGCATCATTGAAGGATTGGTAAATCGCGCCAACAGGGAAATACATACCCCTGAATAAGCCTGTGTAGGGTTAATCCAAACCCGGCATGTTATTCGTCAACGACAAGTAGGTACAAAACCGTAAAGCTCTGCATGATGATGGATATGAAGAGGCGGGTAGCGTAACGAAACTGTGGCAGCGCCCTGATAAAGGGGCTCCCACAGTCGCGAGATTCAGCGCAGGAGGGTCTGAATCTTCTGGTGCAACGTGTCCAGATCGAACGGCTTGGCCAGGATCGGCGCCTTGCGCGCAATAGGGCTTCCCGATTCGAGGATCTCTGCGGGATACCCGCTGATGAAAATCACCTTCAAATCTGGTCGCAATTTCACCGCCGGCTCGGCAATCTCCACCCCGGAAATGCCACCAGGCAAGCGAAAATCGGTAACCATCAAATCCAGGTGCGGCTTGCTCGCCAGGATCGCGAACGCCTGTTCCCCATCTTCGGCCACCAACACGTGGTAGCCCTCGCCTGCCAGGTAGTCACGCAGGATCATGCGAATCGCCGGTTCATCCTCGACCACCAAAACCACATCTTGTGCATCTTCACTCATGACAACAACGCCTTGAAATTCATACAGTTGGCCATCTGACCCCAGGCTCAGGCAGAGGTTGCCCGCTCCTGGTCGTTTTGTTCTGTCAACCGCGTCAGCGGTAATTGCAGGCTGAACGTAGCGCCCTTGCCTTCTTCGCTATCGACCTGGATCTGCCCGCCGTGGGCCTCGACGATCTGCTCCGAGATATACAGGCCCAAGCCCAATCCACCACTGGCCTGTTGCGTGGCCACGCGCTCGAACTGCTGGAAGATCCTTTTCTGGTTGGCGTTGCTGATGCCGATGCCGTGGTCTTCGACCTGCACCCAGGCCATGCCGCCCTGTTCGAATACGCGCACCGCAACGGGCTGGCGCTCGCCATAGCGCAAGGCATTGGACAACAGGTTGGCCACCACTTGTTCAATCCGGAATTCATCCCACTCACCTTGTAGAGCCTCACAACGCTGCAGGTCGATGTGGGTGTCCAGCGCCGTGGCCTGGGCCGTGAAGCTCTCCACCAGGCCCCGCACCAGCTGGCCCAGGTCGAACAGCTTTGGCCGCAACGACAACTTGCCGGTGCGGATACGCGAAACATCGAGCATGTCCTCGATCAACCGAATCAAGCTGTTGATCTGCCGTTCGTCGCGCTCGACCATGGCCTGCAACTTGTCAACGCTGAAGGCGTCGAGGTTGCCACGGGTCAGGTGCATCTTGCGCAGCTGGGTTTCCAGGATCAGGCCATTGAGCGGCGTGCGCACCTCGTGCGAGACGATCGACATGAAGTCATCGCGCATGCGCACCGCATGCTCCAGCTCGCCGCGCGCCACCTGGAGTTGGGTCAGCAACAGTTCCTGCTCCTGGCGGCTGCGCTCCAACGCCTGCAACTGGCGGTCGAGGACCTTGCGCTGGCGGTAAAGGTCGACGAACACCGAGACCTTGCTCTTCACCGCCAGGGTATCCAGGGGCTTGTGCAGGAAGTCCACCGCTCCGCTTTCGTAGCCTTTGAAGGCGTAGTTCATCTCGCGCCCGGCAGCGGTGACGAAGACGATGGGGATATTGCGGGTCTTTTCCGTGCCGCGCATCAGCTCCGCCAACTCGAAGCCGTTCATGCCCGGCATCTGCACGTCGAGGATGGCCAGGGCGAACTCGTGCTCCAGCAACAACGACAATGCAGCTTCGGCAGACTGGGCCTGGTGCACCTGGCGGTCTTCGCCCTGGATCAGGGCGTCGAGGGCCAGCAGGTTTTCCGGCAGGTCGTCGACGATCAGCAGTTTGGCGGGGGTATGGCTTAGCATGCGCTGGTTTCCAGGGTAGCGAGCAACTGCCCAATACCGCTCAGAGTAAGAATATGGTCGGGCTGGTGCAGGGCCAGAGCGGCCTCCGGCATCAGCGCCACCTGGGCGTCGCGGGGGTCCTGGACCACGGTCCGGCCGCCGCTGTTCTTGATGTAGGCAAGGCCTTTGGCGCCGTCTTCGTTGGCGCCGGTCAGCAGGATGCCGAGCAGGCTGTCAGCGTAGGCATCGGCCGCCGAGATGAACAGGAAATCGATCGCCGGGCGGGAGAAATGCACCGGTTCCTCCTGGCTCAAGGACAAGCTGAAATCGTGCTCGATCGACAAGTGATAGCCCGGCGTTGCCACGTAGATCTGCCCGCAAGCGATGGTTTCTTTGTCGCGGGCCTCTCGCACTGGCCGGAGCAGACGCCGCTGCAGCACTTCGGCGAGATGACTGTGGCGATCATCCGGCAGGTGCAGCACGCACAGTACCGGCGTGACGAACGCCGGCGGCAAACCGCCGAGCACCTGAAACAATGCTTGCACGCCGCCCGCCGAGGCACCGATCACCACCGCGCGAACGCCGTTCATGATTTACGGAAAATCCGTTCAGGTTTGACCAGTGGCTCGAAACAGTCGCTGTACGCCGAGAAATCCACCGATTCCTTGCTGCCCAGCACCAGGAAGCCGCGGTGGCACAACGACTCGTGGAACAGGCCGAAGGCCCTGTCTTGCAAGTCTTTGTTGAAGTAGATCAGCACATTGCGGCACGACACCAACTGGGTTTCGGAAAACACGCTGTCGGTGGCCAGGCTGTGGTCGGCGAACGTCACGTTGTCGCGCAAGCTGCTGTCCATGATGGCGTTGCCATAGGCGGCCGTGTAGTACTCGGTAAAATCGCGTCGACCACCGGCCAGGCGGTAGTTTTCTTCGTACTCGCGCATGCTCTGCATCGAGTAGATACCCTGCTTGGCTTTGTCCAGCGAGCGCGGATTGATGTCGGTGGCGTAGATGATGGTGCGGTCGAGCAGGCCTTCCTCGCGCAGCAGGATGGCCATCGAGTACACCTCCTCACCGGTGCTGCAACCGGCGATCCAGATCTTGATCGACGGCCAGGTGCGCAACAACGGCACCACCTCATTGCGCAGGGCAAGAAAGTGGCTCGGGTCGCGAAACATCTCGCTGACCGGGATGGTCAGGAACTGCAGCAACTGCATGAACATGCCCGGGTCGTGCAGCACCCGTTCCTGCAAGGCCGACACGGTCATGCAGTCGAACTGGCGCAGGGCATGGAGGATCCGGCGCTTGATCGAAGCGCCGGAATAATTGCGAAAATCGTAGCTGTACTTGAGGTAGATGGCCTCGATCAGCAGCCGAATCTCGATGTCGGTGTTGCGCTCGCTAGTCAAATTCGCTCCAGTTGCGGCAGCCACACGCGGATCAACGAGAACAGGCGGTCCAGGTCGATCGGTTTGGCCAGGTAATCATTGGCGCCAGCCTGCAGACAGCGCTGCTGGTCATCCTTCATCGCCTTGGCGGTCACGGCGATGATCGGCAGCTTGCGCCAGCGCGCTTGCTGGCGAATCAAGCGGGTGGCCTCGAAGCCATCCATCTCCGGCATCATCACATCCATCAGCACCAGGTCGATGTCGTCATGCTGCTCCAGGCGCTCGATGGCTTCACGCCCGTTGCGGCCGATCTCGACGATGGCGCCCTTGTGCTCCAGGGCACTGGTGAGGGCGAAGATATTACGCACATCGTCGTCCACCAGCAGAATCTTGCGGCCCTCGAACACCTTGTCGCGGCTGCGCGCCGTCTTGAGCATGCGCTGGCGCTCATGGGACAGCTGCGATTCGACTTTGTGCAGAAACAGCGTCACTTCGTCGAGCAGGCGTTCCGGCGAGCGGGCGCCCTTGATGATGATCGAGCGCGAATACTTGAGCAGGTCGGCTTCTTCTTCGCGGGTGAGGTTGCGCCCGGTGTAAACGATCACCGGCGGGAAAGAGCGGATATCTTCGGCGGTCATGCGCTTGAGCAGCTCGTTGCCGAGCATGTCGGGCAGCTTGAGGTCGATGATCATGCAGTCGTAGATGTTCTCGCGCAACAGCGCCAGCGCATCCTGGGCCATGGCCACGGCGGTGATCTCGACATCGTCGTCGCCGATCAGGCGGGCGATGCTCTCGCGCTGCAGGTCGTCATCTTCCACCAACAGGATGTGCTTGAGCTTCTGCGTCAGCTTGGCTTCCAGGCGACCGAACACTTCCTTGAGCTCTTCGCGGCTGGTCGGCTTGACCGCATAGCCCACTGCGCCCATGTGCATGGCCGCCTCGACGCGGTCCTCTACCGAAATGATATGCACCGGGATATGCCGGGTGGCGGCAAGCTCCTTCAGGCGCTGCAACACGGTGAGGCCGGAATGGTCGGGCAGGCGCATGTCCAGCAGAATCGCATCGGGGATGAACTGTGCCGCCAGCGCAAAGCCTTCATCGGCGCCCTGGGCCACCAGGCAGCTGTAGCCCAGCTCGTGGGCCAGGTCGAAGAGGATGCGGGCGAAGTTCGGCTCATCCTCGATCACCAGAATGCAACGGTTGTCGAACGGCGCCCGCTCACGGTCGTCGGTGAACGCCGGTGCCGGCAATTTCGGTGCCACGGCCGTGGCCATCTGGGGTGCTGGCGGCAGGCTGTCGACCGCCGGGCGCAGGGTCAGGGGCTCGACTTCATCGGCCTCGGCCTGGTAGCGCTGCGGAACGATCAGGCTGAACACACTGCCCTGCCCCGGGCTGCTGTCGACGCTGATCTGCCCGCCGAGCAAGTGCGCCAGATCGCGGGAAATCGACAGGCCAAGGCCGGTGCCGCCGTAGCGGCGGTTGCTGCTGCCGTCGACCTGGTGGAAGGCGCCGAAGATCGCCTGTTGCTGGTCGGCGGCGATGCCGATGCCCGAATCGCGGACGGCGAAGACGATTCCCGTGCCAGCCTGGTAGCTGATATCGAGGCTCACCTGGCCGTGATCGGTGAACTTGATGGCGTTGGACAGCAGGTTCTTGAGAATCTGCTCCAGGCGCTGGCGATCGGTGAACAGCGTGACCGGTACCTGAGGCTCGAGCTTGACCTCGAAGGCCAGCCCTTTGTGCTCGGCCAACGGCAGGAACATGCCGCGCAGGCCTTCGACCAGGCGCTCCAGCTGAGTGGTTTCAGGGCGCACTTCAAGTTTGCCGGCCTCGACCTTGGCGATGTCGAGGATATCATTGATCAGGTTCAGCAGGTCATTGCCGGCCGAGTAGATGGATTCGGCGAACTTCACCTGTTCGCCACTGAGGTTGCCCTCGCCGTTCTCGGCCAGCAGCTTGGCCAGGATCAGCGAGCTGTTGAGCGGCGTACGCAGCTCGTGGGACATGTTGGCGAGGAATTCGGACTTGTACTTGCTCGAACGCTGCAAGTCGTCGGCGCGGGCCTGCAACTCTTCCTGGGCCTGGCTCAGTTCGTCGTTCTTGCGGTCCAGAGCGTCGGTGCGCTCGGACAACTGCTCGTTGGTCTGCTCCAGCTCCGCCTGCTGGGTTTCCAGGTGGGCCTGAGACTCCTTGAGCACGCGCGATTGTTCTTCGAGCTCTTCGTTGGCGGTCTTGAGCTCTTCCTGCTGGACCTGCAGTTCTTCATTGAGCTGCTGGGTCTCGGCCAGCACTTCCTGCAGGCGCTGGCGGTAGCGGGCACTTTCGATGGACATGCCGAGGTTGCCGCCGACCCGCTCCATCAGCTCGTCGTCACGCTCCTGCAGCGGGCGCAGGAAGCCCAGTTCGATGACGCCGTTGATCTGGCCGTCGTCGCTGGCCGGCATCAACAGGGCGCTGCGCGGAAGGCCGCTGCCCAGGCCGGAGCTCAGGCGGTAGTAATCCTCGGGCAAGTCGTCCAGGCGCAGCAGCCGGCCCTCCCGCACCGCCTGTGCCAACAGGCCATCGTGGGCTGCCAGTACCTGCTCGCGCGCTTGCTCTTCGGCATCCAGACCGTAGCTGGCCACTCGCACCAGGCGCCCATGCCCATCGCGCACGTACAAGGCACCGACCACGCTGCCCAGATAGCCGGCGAAGAATCGCAGAATGTTGTCGCCCAGCATTGGCAGGGTCAGCTGGCCCAATACCTGCTCGGCCAGTTGCGTCTGGCCGTTGCGCAGCCAGGCCTGGTGTTCGAGGCGTTCGGCCGAGCGCTGCTGGGCCTTGAGGTTGTCGTCGTAACTGCCCGACAGGGCCAGCAGGTCACGGCGCCCCAGGTAGGCCAGCAGGGCGCTGAGGCCGACGATGAGCAGGACGAAGGCGGTGATTGCGGTGACGGTGACCGTGCTGACCTTCTCATTACGGGCCATGCGCAATTGCTGTTCAGTCGCGATCAACCCCTCGAACTCTTTGCGGATCTCGTCGGTGATGCGCTTGCCGCGGCCATTGCCGACCGAGGCGCGATAATCACCGCCGGTACGGCGCTGGGTAATCATCTCGTTGCCGAACTCGTTCCAGGCCTGCTGCAGGGCCATCAGCCGGTCGATGCGGTCGACCTGCTGCGGGTTGTCCTCGACCATGCCGCGCAAGCTGCTCAGGCTGCCTTGAATCTTGGGCTTGGCCACCTCGTAGGGGTCGAGGAAGCGCTCGTCACCGGTGATCAGGAACCCGCGCATGCCGGTTTCCATGTCGATCGAAAGCTTGACCGCTTCGTTGGCATTGCTGATCACCCGATCGGTGTGCTCGACCCATTGCATGGCCGACAGCAGGTAATTGATCACCGCGACAAAGGCCACGGCACCGAGCAAACCAACCCCCAGGGGCAGGCCAATATTGCGGCTCAACAGCTTGCGGAAGCTTTGCTGGTCCATCGAGGCTGCTTGAATCATGTGAAGACGCCCGAGCGAAAAAAGTCCATTGAACGGTGTGGCGGATAATGCCTCTGGTGCTTGCCGCCGCGCTCACCGGTTAACAGCGAGTCTAACCAGCTTTGTCGGCTTCGGCAGGGCATTTAGCCAGTATTTGAAGGTTGGGTTCGCCAATCGTTCCCTCCTTTTGCAACGATCGGTATCCTCAAGGAACTTCTGTTGCTGTCTGGCGCACAGAATAAAGACATTCTTCTGGTACAGGATCACAAAATGCACCTCTTGGTAGTCGAAGATGACGACATCGTCCGTATGCTGATGGTCGAAGTGCTCGACGAACTGGGCTATCAGGCCATCGAAGCGGACTGTGCCGCTGCTGCACTGAAAATCCTCGAAGATCCGAACCAGGCCCTGGCGCTGCTGATGACCGACGTCGGCTTGCCGGACATGCGCGGCGAGGAACTGGCGGCCAAGGCGCGTGAACTGCGGCCGCTGTTGCCGGTGCTGTTCGCCAGCGGCTACGCCGAAAGCCTTGATGTGCCTGAAGGAATGCACATGATTGGCAAGCCGTTCGGCATCGATCAGTTGCGTGACAAGGTGCTCGGGATACTGAACAAGGTCTGACCCGCGCAAGGGGGCCGCGCAGCGCTACGATTCCCGCCGCAACAGATAGGTATCCATGATCCACCCCTTGCGCGCTCTGGCTTCTTCGCGCACCGCCATGATCCGGGCCTTGACCAGTTGCAACGGCCCGGCGATCAGCACCTCGTCATCCGTCCCCAGGTATGCGCCCCAGTAGATCACCAGCTCAGGGTCGTCGAGCGATGCGAATGCGCACTGCCCATCGAGCATCACCATCACGTTGTCGAGTCTGCCCTGCTCCGCCAAGCGACGGCCGGGCAGCACCAGCAAGGGCTCGCCGATGCGGTTGAGTGGCACCTGATGTCGCGCCGCCAGGGCCTGGACGCTGCTGATACCGGGGATGACTTCCAGGCGCAGCGAGACGCCACGTTCGCGAACCAGTTGGAGGATGCGCAAGGTGCTGTCATACAAGCCTGGCTCACCCCACAGCAAGAATGCGCCAATATCCTCGCTGCCCAGTTCATCGAGGATGAACCGGGCATACAACGCCGCCCGCTGGCGATGCCAGTCCTGGACTGCAGCCACGTAATCGCTGGCCTCGGCATCGCGCTGCGGGTCCGCAACCTGCACCAGTCGGTAGCCGCCCTCGGGCCGGTAGCGGTCGAGGATGGCCTTGCGCAGGCGCACCAGTTCGCCCTTGTTCGAGCCTTTGTCGAGGACGAAAAACAGCGTGGCGCGACGCAACGCTTCGACCGCTTCATAGGTGACCTGGCGTGGATCACCCGGGCCGATGCCGATCAGCAGTAAATGTTTCATGGCACCTCCCAGCTTGTCGGCTAAAGGATGGAGAAGTTATAGCTGACGATGACCCGGGTCTCGTCCATGTCCCGCGCCCACGTCTGGTAATTGCTGCGATAGGTGGAGTTGCGCAGGCGCACGCTGACATTCTTGAACGTGCCGCTTTGTACCTGATACTTGAACTCGGTGTCACGTTCCCATTCCTTGCCTTCAGCGTTACTGCCTGGGACCTTGATGTGGTCGCCGTTGATGTAGCGGGTGAAGAAGGTCAGGCCGGGCACGCCAAGCGCCTTGAAGTCATAGTCGTAACGCAATTGCCAGGAGCGCTCCTGGGCGGCGGCGAAATCGTTGACCTGGGCATAGTTGACCAGGTACGGGTTGCTGCCGTCCAGGTATGGCATGGCGCTGTTGCCGTACATGCGCTGCCAGCCGGCACTGAGCTTGTGGCCAGCCAGGCTGTAGCCGAGCATGCCGCTGAAGGCCTGATGGTCGATCTCCCCCGCACGGGCATTACCGATGTCGTCACTCTTTATCAGGCGCAGGTCGGCCGACAGGCCGCCGACCGACAGTGGCTGGCTGGCTACCATGCCAAGGAAGTGCTGACGATAGATGTTTTCCAGCTTGGCCACTTGGTATTGGGCGCTGACCCGGTCATTGAAGCGATAGTCGAGCCCGGCCAGGTCAAAGTGATCGGCTTCGAGATCGCAGGCATAGCGCTTGTTCTTGCAGTGCACGCGAAGGTCCTGGCGATCGGTGGAATCACGCGCGGTGTACTTGTTAAGCCGAGCCAGGGTGAACTTCAGGTCACGCACTTCTTCGGCGGTGAGCATGGCGCCGTGAAACATCGTCGGCAACAGGCGACCATCGTTGTACTTCACCAAGGGCAGGTCCGGCATCATCGAACCATACTTGAGCACGGTGTTGGACACCTTGACCTTGGCCGCCACGCCCATCTTCGCGTACTGGTCGGCGGAATGTCGGGGATCATGCCCCGAAGACGGCAGCAAACCACTGTTGCTGTCTGCAGGGCTGGAGTCGAGTTTGATGCCGAACATGCCCAGCGCGTCCACGCCGACGCCTATCGGGCCGGGAGTGAAACCGGACTGCAGAGTGAGAATGAAGCCTTGGGCCCATTCTTCCCGCTTGGAGGCGCCCTGGCCGGAACTGCTGTGGCCATCACGAAAATCCCGATTGAAATAGACATTGCGCGCTTCGACCTTGGCACTGCTGTCTTCAAGAAAACCGGAGGCCTGGACTTGTGCGCCGGCGCACAACAGAAACACGCCGGCAACACGGCGCCCGGGGGCGAGAGGAAAGGGGGCGAACATGCGAGGGAACATCCAGAGGAAGGCGAATAAACAAGCTGTGACTAATCTGCCACGCTGAGACGAGGCGGCCGAACAACACCCGACCATCATCTGAAATGATCGCGCAAAGGCTCTGGCACAGGCCATTGGACCATGGTCTAGCGGCGCGTGACGGGGCTGCGGAGATGATCGAAATTACCGCCCGGAAAACTTGCAAAGTTCCCGTCTTACTTGGAAAAGTTTGCAGTTTACCCAACTGCTACTAATGTCTACACTCGATATCAGCGAACAGTTTCACCCACCCGCGTGGCCGGCGTTATTTGCTTTCAATGTTCGTCACGCCCCGCCACGGATGACGTACAGGAGTGATTACAGTGTCCAGACTTGCAGAGTTTCGTGCTGCCGAAAAAGCGCTTCAGGAACAGATGGCTCAACTGGAGGCGCTGAAAAAGGATGCCGGCCTAAAACGCGAAATCGAATTCGAGCAGAAACTAGTCGGCCTGATGAAAAGCTATGACAAAAGTCTGCGCGATATCATCGCCATCCTCGATCCCAAGGCCGTGACCCGAAACACCGCCAGCGCGCCTAAACAGCAGCGCCGCCCACGCGTGGTGAAGGTCTACGAGAACCCGCATACCGGCGAGCTGATCGAGACCAAGGGCGGCAACCACCGTGGCCTCAAGGCTTGGAAAGAAGAATACGGGGCGGGCACCGTGGAAAGTTGGCTGCGCTGATGAAACGTCAACGCCTGCTTCACACATTTTTCACAGGGATGAGCTCAATATCGAGACAGCTAAAGGACTAGCGACCCCATCACGCGCCCGCACATGCGGGCCTCTCTTCCAGCGCCCTGCCTCGTGCAGGGCGCTTTCATTTGCGCAATCGCTTCACTGCCGTATCATGGCTCGCCTGTCTTTTATGCTGGCCCCGGTGCCAGCCTCGACTCTGGAGTTCCCATGAGCCTGCACGATCTGCAAACACTGCCAGGCGTCACCGCACAGCCTGACGTTGCCACCGCCCATTTCGTCTTCAACCACACCATGCTGCGGGTCAAGGACATCGAGAAATCGCTGGACTTCTACACCCGCATCCTGGGCTTCCGCCTGGTCGACAAGCGTGATTTCCCGGAGGCGGCCTTCAGCCTGTACTTCCTGGCCCTGGTCGACCCGGCGCAAATTCCCGCCGACGACGCCGAACGCCACCAGTGGATGAAGTCCATCCCCGGCGTTTTGGAGCTGACCCATAACCACGGCACCGAAAACGATCCGCAATTCGCTTACCACAACGGCAACACCGACCCGCGCGGATTCGGCCATATCTGCATTTCGGTACCGGACGTGCGCGTTGCCTGCGCCCGCTTCGAAGAATTGAACGTGCCGTTCCAGAAACGTCTGGCCGATGGCCGCATGAACCACCTGGCCTTCGTCAAGGACCCGGACGGTTACTGGGTAGAAGTGATCCAGCCAGCTGAGCTCAAGGGCTGATTCATCGGCACGCGCTCGTCGGGCCGGGAACTCCCGGCCCCTCGCTGTGGTATATGAAGGTATGCACTTCACTAGCCACAGCGAGGTATGGACGATGCAATCTCTTCACTGTGAATACCGCGAACACACCATCACCGCCAGCGTGATGCCCCACCCCGACTCCCCTCTCCCCTACGCCGCCGGTTGCCTGATCACCGATCCGCAAGGCCATACCAGCAAGCGGATATCGATGCCGATGAAGTTCTTCTCGGACCTTGAGAATGCGCAGCATGTTTCATTGGCCCACGGCCGCGCCCTGGTGGATGAACAGCTGGACAAGGGGCATAAAGCGTTTTGACGTGTTGTCAGTGCCGACTTCTTCGCGGGCTGGTTCCGCGAAGAGGCCGGCAAATACAATCTAGATATCGCGTGCGTACGCCACCGCAGCGTCAACCTGCTCTTGCGTAGGCCGCACCCCGGTATAAAGCACGAACTGCTCCAGGGCCTGCAACGCAATGACCTCGAGCCCGGTGATCACCGACTTGTCCAACATCTGCGCCCGGCGAATCAGCGGTGTCAGCGCAGGCATCGCCACCACGTCGAATACCCATTCGGCCGCTGCAATGGCGTTTTCCGTGAATGCCAGCTCATCGGCTTCCGGCCCACCCGCCATGCCGATTGGCGTCACGTTCACCAGCATCGGCGGGCACAGATCCCCCAGCTCGGCCACCCAGCGGTAACCACACACGTCCGCCAGCTGGCGCCCCGCCTGCTCGTTACGCGCGACGATGACGCCTTCGGTAAACCCCGCATCGCGCAAGGCACTGGCCACCGCCTTGGCCATCCCGCCGCTGCCGCGCAAGGCGAAGGCAGTGGCTGGATCGACCTTGTGCTGTTTGAGCAATTGCCGCACCGCCAGGTAATCCGTGTTGTAGGCCTTCAAACGACCGTCGGTGTTGACCAGCGTATTGACTGAATCGATTGCAGCGGCTGACGGGTCCACTTCATCGACTAACGCTATGCAGGCTTCCTTGTACGGCATCGAAACGCCACAACCACGAATGCCCAGCGCACGAATCCCCGCCACTGCGGCTGGCAGATCATGGGTGCTCATCGCCTTGTAGTAATAATCCAGCCCAAGTTGCTGGTAGAGATGGTTATGGAAGCGCACGCCAAAAGTGCCTGGCCGACCCGCCAGGGAAATGCACAAGACAGTATTTTTACTGGGAGTTACCGACATGAACTGCTCCTTGCCCACAACTGAAACGTTTGTTCAGCGTAACAGACCTCACCCCACATCGCCCGCTCACCGTTGATAAAGCTAATGAGCACTATTGAGCCAGTTGATTTCAAAGCCTGCTGACGGCTGCGTAAGGTGGAGACATGTTCAAAGGAGGTCCCCATGGCCACTATCCAGATCATGTCAGTCATCGGCAGCGCCGTCCCCTCTCCCTTGCGTGAAAAGGGTGTGTTGGCTTGCTGGTACCTGGTGCGCAACGGCGAAGCCGTGAGCGGCCCGCTGTCGACCCGAGCCTCAGCTCAGGCACTCGCCGAGCAGCTGCAGGGTGATCGCCTGATTGCCTGACCTGATAGGTTGTGCGTTGCGCTCTACCCCTGTTCCGACCCGCTATTTGGCGGGTCTTTTTTTAACTGCGCGAACCGACGAACGGAGACGGAAAAACCGTTACAGCATGAAGCTTTTTTCATATCGAGTGGGTGTTGCAACGAGCAATCGACAGCCGTTGAGCCATACTCCAGAATGCGAGGGTTTTTAGGGGGAAAACCCTTGCACAGCCAACGACATACCAACTTTTAGTGAGCCTCAACGTGAAAACATCCCTGTCCATCCTCAGCCTGCTGCTGTTGCTCACAGGAACAGCGACCCTACCGTCGACCGCTGCTGCACAACCCCCAGCCCAGATTCAACGCGACCCTTCCAAGCTGCATCTGGCTTCCGGCAGCGCCCTGCTGATCGACCTGAACACCAACCAGGAACTGTATTCCAGCCACGCCGACCGGGTGGTGCCGATCGCTTCGGTGACCAAACTGATGACGGCGATGGTGGTGCTGGATGCCAAGCTGCCCATGGATGAGATGCTCACCATGACCATCGCCAACAATCCAGACATGAAAGGTGTCTATTCCCGCGTGCGCCTGGGCAGCGAGCTGAACCGCCGCGAGACCTTGCTGATCACCTTGATGTCGTCGGAAAACCGCGCCGCCACCACCTTGGCCAACCATTACCCGGGCGGCTACCCGGCATTCATCAAGGCGATGAACGCCAAGGCCCGCAGCCTCGGCATGGCGCATACCCGCTATGTCGAGCCCACCGGCCTGTCGACGCAGAACGTCTCCAGCGCTCGCGACCTCGCCAAGCTGCTGATGGCGTCGCGCAAGTATCCGATGCTGAGCGAGCTCTCCACCACCCGTGAAAAGACCGTGGCCTTCCGCAAGCCCAACTACACACTGGGCTTTCGTAATACCGACCATTTGGTGAACAAGAGCAACTGGGACATCAAGCTGACCAAGACCGGTTTCACCAACGAGGCCGGCCATTGCCTGGTGCTGCTGACGCGCATGGACAACCGCCCGGTGGCCATGGTGATCCTCGATGCCTTCGGCAAGTACACCCATTTTGCCGATGCCAGCCGCATGCGCCAGTGGCTGGAGACCGGGGCGGCCAAGCCGGCCCCAGCGGTGGCGATGCAATACAAGTCGGAGCGGCAGAGCAAGAGCCGCCTGGCCTCCGATTGATGTGAGCAAGCCATTCGCGGGTTACGCCGCGAATGGCTTGAAAAGGTCACTCAAGCCTGCGTGCTGACCATGCCGCCAGCGCTGCTGCCACCGGTCTTTTGCAGCGCTTCGAGCAACTGAGCGGTCGCCTGCATGATTTCGCCATTTAGCGTGGCAATGCTCGCCTGCTTGGCACTGACCAGTACAGTCTTGGTGGTTTCTTCCATCTTCTGCGCCATCAGGTCGGCGAGTTGCTTCTGTTCTTCGGCCATCTGCTTCTGCAGTTTCTTGATCATCTCGCGCAATTGCGAGATGTGCGCCGGCTCAGAGCTCTCACCGCTTTGCTGCGCGCCCTTCGCGCCGCCACCTTCCTGGGCCTTGCCCGTGTCCTCAGCAGCGCTCGTGGCCACGCTCTTCTGCGTATCCTCGGTCTTTTCCGTTTCATTACTGGCAGCCTGGGCGGTAGCCAATGCCTGTGACGAAACGTTGTTGATGCTGATTGCCGCAATACCGGTCATGTTCTTGTCCCTGTCTTGAAAATGGGTCCTTACGTTTTTGCCTATCGGCTGTGTTGCGCAAAGCTTTAACCCCTCGGCGCACGGCCTGCGCCGCCCCTCAGTAAATTCCCCACAACGTGGCTCGTTCCAAACAATGTACTCGCGCAGGAGCCGGAGCACCGGCAGGCGCCCACATTCGACCATTATGGAATCGCAGCCATGAGCCAGTCTTCAAACCCGGAAACCATCAAGGATCTGATCGGCGTGGGCTTCGGCCCTTCCAACCTGGCCTTGGCCATCGCCCTGGAAGAACTCGCCCAGACCAACGGCCACGCCCTCGATGCGCTGTTCATCGACAAGCAGAAAGACTATCGCTGGCATGGCGAAACCCTGGCCACCCAGAGTGAGCTGCAGATTTCGTTCCTCAAGGACCTGGTCTCGCTGCGCAACCCCACCAGCCCTTACAGCTTCGTCAACTACCTGCACCAGAAACAGCGGCTGGCCGATTTCATCAACCTCGGCACCTTCTACCCCTGCCGCCTGGAGTACAACGATTACCTGCGCTGGGCCGCCGAGCATTTCGCCACCCAGTCCGTCTACGGTGAAGAGGTGCTGCGCATCGAGCCTGAGCTGAAAGCCGGCCGTGTCGAGCATCTGCGCCTGGTGTCGCGCGACATCCAAGGCCGTGAATACAGCCGGCGTACCCGCTCGGTAGTGGTTGGCAGCGGCGGTACCCCGAAAATCCCTGAAAAGTTCGGGGCGTTCAAGGATGACCCGCGTGTTTTCCACCATTCCCAGTACCTGAGCAGCCTGAACAAGCTGCCCTGTTCCGAAGGCAAGCCGATGCGCATTGCGGTGATCGGCTCTGGCCAGAGCGCCGCCGAAGCATTCATCGACCTCAACGACAGCTACCCATCGGTCAAGGTCGACATGGTGCTGCGCGGATCCGCGCTCAAGCCGGCCGACGACAGCCCGTTCGTCAATGAGATTTTCTCGCCGGACTACACCGACCTGGTCTACAACGAGCCGGCCGACCAACGTTCCAAGCTGCTCGGTGAATACCACAACACCAACTACTCGGTGGTCGACCTCGACCTTATCGAACGCATCTACGGCATCCTCTATCGCCAGAAGGTCTCGCACCAGTTCCGCCACAACGTGCTGTGCCGTCGCCAGGTAGAAGCGGTTGTCGCCACCCGCGATGGCATCGAGCTGACCCTGCGCGACCTGGCCACCGACCAGCACCAGACTCACCGTTACGATGCGATCATCCTTGCCACCGGCTATGAACGCCGCTCGCACCGCGACCTGCTGGCACCGCTCGCTGGCTACCTGGAAGACTTCGCCGTCGACCGCAACTACCGGGTTCTGGCCAGCCCCGAGATGCAGGCCTCGGTCTACCTGCAAGGCTTCTGCGAAAACAGCCACGGGCTGAGCGATACCCTGCTGTCGGTGTTGCCGTCCCGCGCCGCCGAGATTGGCCAGGCGCTCTACCACGACTTGGCCCGCCAACAGGACAACGTGCAACCGGCCGTCGCCTTGACCAGCGCCTGACCCCTCCCTGCTCCACGCCAAGCCGGCAGGATGCCAAGCGCGCCCAGCCGGCTTTCGGCTTTCTGAAACATTTGCTTGCATTTAAATTGGCAGGATTTCCATTCTCATTCGTCTTTATCAATGCAGCCACCATGGTTGGGCTTATGCTCGACCCTCATTTTCAGAAGACCGTCCGATGGCCAAATCACCCAAAAAATCCAAGTCCAAACTGTGGTTCCTCGTACACAGCTGGCTCGCCCTGCCGATCTGGTTCTTCGTGCTGATCGTCTGCTTTACCGGCATGCTCGCGGTTGTCAGTCAGGAAATCGTCTGGCTGGCCAACCCGGATGTACGCGCCAGCCAGCCCAACGACAGCGCAGAACGCCTGAGTTTCCAGCAAGTGCTGACCGCCCTGAACAAGGCTGAACCCGAGATGGTCGTGCGCTCCCTGAGCCAACCGGACGGGGACCACTTCGCCCTCAACGCGCGTGTCACCCTGCCAGACGGCACTACCCCGACACTCTTCGTAAACCCTTACACGGGTGCGATACAGGGCAAGGCACCTGACTTCAACTTCGAAGGCTTTACTCGCGCCCTGCACGGTTGGTGGCTGGTACCTTTCACCAGTGGTTTCAGCTGGGGCTGGTACCTGGTATCGCTGCTGGGGCTGCCGATGCTGGCGTCGCTGGTCACCGGCCTGGTGGTGTACAAGAAATTCTGGAAAGGCTTCTTCAAACCCATCCGCACAGGCCACGGTTCGCGCATCTTCTGGGGCGATCTGCATCGCCTGGCCGGCGTCTGGTCAATCTGGTTCATCGCCGTCATCTCGATCACCGGCACCTGGTTCCTGATACAGGCGATCCTGTTCGATAACCACATCACCATCTCCAGCGAACCCATAGTACCGGTCATCGCCCGTGAACAGGTGCCGCTGAGCGAAGATGGCAGCCCGGTACCGCGCATCGACCTGGACGAGGCTGCGCGCATTGCCGGGTTGGCCATTCCGGGCCTGGACATCAGCTTCGTCTCGCTGCCGGCCACGGCCTATAGCCACATCGACATGGGCGGGCGCGGCTGGTACCCGCTCATGTTCCAAAGCGCAGCGGTCAACCCCTACACCAGCAAGGTGGACAGCCAGTTCCTGCTCAGCGACCGCAGCGCCCTGGAATTCGTCACCGAATCGATGCGCCCCTTGCATACTGGCGACTTTGGCGGTTTGCCGATCAAGCTGATCTGGTTCTTCTTCGGCCTGATCCTGACCCTGATGGTATTCAGCGGCTTGCTGATCTGGACCAAACGTACTGCCCAGGCCACCGCGGCGGCCCTCAAGCGCAGTGAACGTGCGCCCCGCGTGCGGGCCAGCGAAACCCCTGCGGAGATCCAACCATGAGCCAGGCTCACGCTGTGCCCGCCACCCCATTCAAGCAGTGGTGGCTGAAGTGGCGCTTCCACCTCAATATCCTGCTGATCCTCATCCCGCTGGGCTTCATGCCCAAGTATTTTGCCGACGCCAAGCTGTTTCGCGGGGACGCCGGGCTGGGCGTGAACCAGATCAGCAATATCCAGGTCGGCCCGTATAGCCTCGACCTGGCCGAAGTCAGGGATCAGGCACCTCTGGCCGATGGCCCAGCGGGCTACTTCAAGAGCTTCAACGCCGCGCTGTGCAAGGCCTGCGTCAATGAGGTCAAGGCTGTCTACCTGCGCATCGGCAAACCCCGCAGCCTGCGTGCTGCCGGCACCATTTTCTTCGGCGCGCCTTACCGCATGGCCACCAACCTGCCAATTCCGCCGCGCACCGCGCCGGACGCGCAGGTCTGGATCACCATCGAAGGCTGGGACGGCAGCATGCACCAGGCATCGGTCCCCCTCGCCAAAGCTTCGCCGGCCACCGTGGCCTGGCTCGAGAAACAAGGAGGCAAACCATGAAACACCTGATGCGCAGGCTGGCTCTACCCTTGCTGGTACTGGTCGCAAGCCCCGCACTGGCCCACAATCCGATGTGCGAATGCGAAGAGATCGATGGCGGCCAGGTAAAATGCACCGGTGGCTTCTCGGACGGCAGCGGTGCTCCAGGTGTGACCCTGGACGTGATCGGCTACGACGAGCAAGTCCTGGTCGGCGGCAAGCTTGGCCAGGACTCGACCCTCACCTTCAAGCGCCCAGACGGTGAGTTCTACGTCCTGTTCGACGCAGGCCCCGGCCACGTGGTCGAAGTCGACCACGCCGACATCGCGCAACCATGAGCAGCCAGGCCCACAGCCGCACCCAGGTGGTGCGCCCCGCCGGTGCCGGGCACGAAACCCTCTACGTGCTGCTGGTCAGCCTGCTGATCGTCATCGTCGCCGCCACGGTGGTGCTGCTGCGCGGTGAGCGTGAAGACGAACAGACCATCGCCAGCCACCAGATCGACGCCCGTCGCGACCTGACGGCCGCCGAACAGGGCATCTTCACCGACTTGCGCGTAGCGTTCGACGAGATCCAGCTGCTGCGCGAAGAAGCCGCCGCCGTACCCGACGTGCAAGCCCTGGCCGATGAAGGCCTGCCACCGTTCGTGGTCGATGCCGGCAGCCAGAGCCGTGGCAACCACCAGTGGCAGTGGCTACCGGCCGGTGCTTACCTGGGCCGCAGCCAGGCACCAGAGGTCGCGGGCAGTTTCCTGCTGATCCTGCCAGGCGACAGCAGCGGCGAGGCCGACGTCTGGCTGCGCCGCGACAGCGCCGCCGTAGTGCCGGACGATCTCGGCCAAACCGCCCTGGTCGCCGCCGGTTGGCAGCAAGTGGTCAGCCATTACGACGCTGGGGTTACCCGCGAACACCGTCACTGAATCCAAGGAAATTTTCCATGTTCCGTTCCGCCTTCGCCCTGCTCCTGGCCCTCGCCCTGCCGGCCCTGGCCGTGGCCGACAGCGGCAAACCGCTGCGCATCGGCATCACCCTGCACCCTTATTACAGCTATGTGACCAACATCGTCGGCGACAAGGCCGAAGTGGTGCCGCTGATTCCGGCAGGCTTCAACCCGCATGCCTACGAACCACGCGCCGAGGACATCAAGCGCATCGGCAGCCTGGACGTGGTGGTGCTCAATGGCGTCGGCCATGACGATTTCGCCGACCGCATGATCGCCGCCAGCGAAAAGCCCGACATCAAGACCATCGAAGCCAACCAGAACGTGCCACTGCTGGCAGCCACCGGCATCGCGGCGCGCGGGGCCGGCAAGGTGGTCAACCCGCACACGTTCCTGTCGATCAGCACCACCATCGCTCAGGTCAACAACATCGCCCGCGAGTTGGGCAAGCTTGACCCGGACAACGCCAAGTTCTATACCCAGAACGCCCGCGCCTACGCCAAGCGCCTGCGCACCCTGCGCGCCGAGGCCCTGGCCAAGGTCACCGAGGCCCCCGGCGCCAACTTCCGCGTCGCCACCATCCACGCCGCCTACGACTACCTAGTACGCGACTTCGGCCTGGAAGTGACGGCGGTGGTCGAGCCGGCCCACGGTATCGAGCCAAGCCCCGCGCAACTGAAGAAGACCATCGACCAGCTCAAGGCGCTGGACGTCAAGGTGATCTTCTCGGAAATGGACTTCCCGTCCGCGTACGTCGAAACCATCCAGCGCGAGTCCGGCGTGCGCCTGTATCCGCTGACCCACATTTCCTATGGCGAATACACCAAGGAAAAATACGAAGTGGAGATGAAGCGCAACCTCGACACCGTGGTCCGCGCCATCCAGGAGAACCGCGCATGACCGCCGCCGCCAACCTGGTGGTGGCCGGCGGCCCGCGCATCGAATTCGCCGGCATCGACCTGACGCTTGGCCGCACGCGCATCCTTGAAGGGGTGCAATTCAACGTCGCCGCCGGCAGCGTGCACGCCATCGTCGGGCCCAATGGTGGCGGCAAGAGCTCGCTGATCAAGACCCTGCTGGGGCAGATGCCGCACCAGGGCCAACTGACCCTGCACTGGCCGGGCGAGCAGCAGGTGATCGGCTATGTACCGCAGGCGCTGGAGTTCGACCGGGGCCTGCCTATGACCGTGGATGACTTCATGGCCGCGATGTGCCAACGACGCCCGGCATTCCTCGGCCTGTCGCGCCGCGTGCAGCCGGAAATCGACGCGGCGCTGGCCCGGGTCGGTATGCTCGACAAACGCAAGCGGCGCATGGGCGCACTCTCCGGCGGTGAACGCCAGCGCGTGCTGCTGGCCCAGGGCTTGATCCCTGAGCCTCAACTACTGGTGCTCGACGAACCCATGTCGGCGCTCGACGAAGCCGGTATCCAGGTATTCGAGCAACTGCTGCACGGCTGGCGCCAGGCCGGGACCACTGTGCTATGGATCGAACACGACCTGCAAGCCGTGCTGCGCCTGGCCGATCGGGTCACTGGACTGAGCCGCCAGGTGCTGTTCGATGCCCCACCGGCACAGGCCCTGACTCCGGAGCGCCTGCTGACCCTGTTCTCCGTCCACCCGCGCAGCGAGAGCCTCGCCTGATGAGCTATGAAGCATTCCGCCAACTGGTCCAGGAATGGGCCGGCGCTGGCTATCTGCCGGAGGCGCTGGCCTACGGTTTCGTGATCAACGCGCTGATCGCCGGGCTGATGATCGGCCCGGTACTGGGCGGGCTGGGCACCCTGGTGGTGGTCAAGCGCTTCGCGTTCTTTTCCGAAGCGGTCGGCCATGCCGCCCTGACCGGTGTGGCCATCGGTATCCTGCTCGGCGAGCCCTATACCGGCCCTTATGGCAGCCTGTTCGGCTACTGCCTGCTGTTCGGCATCCTGCTCAACTTCCTGCGCAATCGCACCGGGCTGTCACCCGATACCTTGATCGGCGTGTTCCTGTCGGTGTCGCTGGCACTCGGTGCGAGCCTGCTGCTGATGCTGGCTGGCAAGATCAACGTGCATATTCTCGAAAACGTGCTGTTCGGCTCGGTGCTGACCGTCAGCGCGCACGATCTGGTGGTGCTTGGGGTCGTCGCCACGCTGGTGCTGGCGCTGGCCCTACCGCTGTACAACCGCATCATGCTGGCCAGTTTCAACCCACAGCTGGCAGCAGTAAGAGGTGTTGCGGTAAAGACGCTCGACTACCTGTTCGTCGTGCTCGTGACCTTGGTCACCGTAGCCTCGGTGAAGGTAATCGGGGCCATCCTGGTCGGCGCGCTGCTGGTGATTCCAGCCGCTGCCGCGCGCCTGGTCAGCCAGTCGCTCAAGGGCTTTTTCTTCATCTCGGTGCTGATCGCCACGCTGAGCACGCTGCTGGGCATTCTGCTGCCAATCGTCTTCGACCTGCCGGTGCCGTCGGGGGCTGCAATCATCCTGGTCGCCGGCATCTGCTTCGCCCTCGCCGCCCTGGCCCGCGCCCTCGTCCCACGCCTGCAAGGAAACCCGGCATGAATCTGAAACCACTGACATTGGCACTGGCCCTGGCAGGCCTGCCTGCGCTTTCATCCGCCACCGAAGTGCTGACCACCCTGCCGGTCACTCACAGCCTGGCCTCGGCCTTGCTCGATGGCACCTCGGTAGAGCTCAAGCGGGCGGCCCCGGCCAACTTGCCGGCCAGCCGCCAGCCTGCCTACTTCAGCAGCCGTGGCGGCGCCAGCCTGGCAAAAGCCGCGCAACAGGCAGATGCGGTGATCGGTGTGCGCTCGATCTGGCGCGACGATCCGCTGTATCCAATGGCTCGGCGCAGCAATATCCGTATTGTCGAAATCGATGCCGCAAGGCCGGTGGACGGCGCGTTGCCAGGCATCGCAGTGACTGGGGACGACGCCTACGCCGCCTACCCCTGGCTGAACCCGACGAACTTCGGGCGTATGGCCGATGTGCTGGCCAATGACCTGGAGCGCCTGGCGCCTGCCGACAAGGCGAAGATCCAGGGCAACCTGGCGGGACTCAAGCGCCAGCTGCTGGAGTTGACGGCCAACAGCCAGACCCAGCTGGCCAAGGCCGATAACCTGAGCGTGGTCAGCCTGTCCGAGCGTCTGGGCTACCTGGCCAGTGGCCTGAACCTGGATGTGGTGGAGCAGGTGCTGCCGGCGGATGGCAAGTGGGATGAAGCGGCGCTCAAGGCGCTGGGTGAAAACCTCAAGGAGCAGGATGTGGCGCTGGTGCTGGACCATCGCCAGCCCGATGCCGCTGTGGCCGAGGTGATCAAGGCCTCGGGGGCCAAGTTGCTGGTAGTGGAAAGTGACCCTGAAGATGCCGTGGCCGGGCTCAAGGCCAGTGTCGATCAGGTGGTTGGGGCATTGAGCAAAGGGTGACGCTGCCTATCCTGGCCTCTTCGCGGGGCAAGCCCGCTCCCACAGGTTCGGCTGTGGTGCAGACTTTGTGGGAGCGGGCTTGCCCCGCGAAAGGGCCGGTACAGACAAAGCAAACTATCGGTTCATGCACCGCTCATAACGCTCATCCACCCGCCCCGCAAACCACGCCGTAGTCAGCTTGCGGGTAATCTTCGGGCTCTTCAGCTCGATCCCCGGCAGCCGCGCCCGCGCCACTGGTTTACCCGCCGCCGCATCAGCCAGGGCGAACACCCCGCTATACAGCTTGCTGTCCTCGAACGCCAGGCTGTCGCCCAGCGCCAGCTGGCTGCGGATCTGCGGGTTGCGCAGCCCCAGCTTCACCCCTAACTTGCGCGCCGCCTGTTCGGTAGCGCCGGGCATGATCGCGCCAGGGGCGATCAGATCGCCATCGAGCGCCAACGCCACCCCCGTTACCTCGCTCAAAGCAGCCTGGAACGCGGCATTACGGCTGGCGTACCAACCGGCGTTGAAGTCAGCAAAACGGTAGAGCTGGCGCTCGTAATGCGCGGGGTAGCCCAACAGATGGCCAATGCCGAAGTACATGCCACCCCGGCGGCTGAACACTTCCTGGCGAATTGTGCCGTCGTAGGTGTAGGGGTAGTCCTTGGCATGTTGCTCGGCAAACTCGACGCTGACCTGCATGGGACCACCGGTGTGCACCGGGTTGAACCCGCCGAGCAAGGTCTTGCCCAGCGGCAGGCGGTCGATGAACTCGTCATACAGCGCGCTCAGCTGCTTTTCGCTGCGCACCGCGAGCAGCCGATGCTGGTAAGTCTGGCCGTTGCCCGATGGCGTATTCAGCGCCCCGTCGACCAGCAGGTGCGGAACATGCAGGCCAGCCGCGCGACGGTCGATCTCGGCGCGGGCGATGCGCCCCAGATTGGGCACCTGCGGGTCGGCATTGAAGGTCGACTCCTGCTCGGTCACCGCCAGCACCGCACACAGGTTGCTCTTGCTTGGCGTGATGCGCTGGGCTTCGAACGCCACCTGGATATCTTTAGCCCAACCCGCGCGGTCCTTGGCCTGGGCCGGCAGCAGGCGCATGAGCTGGGCGCGCACCTGGGCGGGATCGGCTTCGGGCTCTTCCTCGCGACGCCCGGCGCAACCCTGCAACAGTGCCAGGGCCATCAGCCCGGTCGCCAGTAGCCGACCGTTCAGGGTTGGTCACCGACCAGGTAGGTCTTGCTGATATGGCGGAACAGTGGATGGCTGGCGCTGCCCATCAATTCGAACAGGACCATCTCTCGGGTGACGATTTGCGCACCGGCCTGGCGCATGCGCGCAAGCCCTGCTGCCTTGTTCGCCGGGGTACGGCTGTCGCAGGCATCTTCGACCACGAACACCTGCTTGCCCAGGCCCAGCAGGCCGAGCACAGTCTGCAACACGCAGACGTGGGTTTCCATGCCGCAGACGATCACCTGCTCGCGGGCCAACAGGCTCGCAGGCAGGCACCGGGCCGCCACGCAGGAGAAATGGTTCTTTTCCACCACCTCGGCCGCCGGTGCCGCAGCGATCAGTTCAGGCAGGGTATGGCCCAAGCCTTTGGGATATTGTTCGGAGATCACCACCGGCAGCTCCAGTTCGGCACTGGCGGCCAGCAACCAGCGCGCACGGGCGCGGGTGCCCTCGGGGTCGCTCATTGCACCTATGAGTTTTTCCTGGATGTCGACGGCCAGCAGCGTGGCCTTGTGAGGATCGATCAGCATGGTCTGCCTCTTGCCTGGGGAAAGGCCTAGCCTCCCCCAGGCAAGCGGTGACGTCAATCAGGCGCAGAGCCGATGTGGCTCCAGCGACTCTGCCAGTGCAGCGAGGACGCGGTCCTCCTGCTCATGGATGAAGAAGTGGCTGCCAGGGAACATGCGCAAGGTGAACGCGTCCTGGGTTTCCTTGCCCCAGGCCAACAACTGCCCCTCGTTGGCCCGGTCGTCTTCGCCCCCGAACACGTGCAGCGGGCACGCCAAGGCTGGCCGTTGGCGATAGGCATAACGGCCACACAGCAGGAAGTCGGCACGCAGAATCGGCAACGTCAGACTCATCAGCTCTTCATTGGCCAGCACCTCTTCCGGGGTGCCGTTGAGCTCGCGCAACTCAAGCTTCAGCTCGTCGTCGGTCTTGGGGTCGCGCCAGTTCTTGCCGTCATAGTCTTCACGCCGGGTAGGCGCTGCGGTACCACAGGCAAACAGCGCCAGCGGTGGCGGGCAGCCCAGCGCCTGCAACTCGTGGGCGAGCTCGAAGGCCAGCAGCGCGCCCAGGCTATGGCCCAGCAATGCATACGGCGTAGTGGCTGCGTGGCGCTGCTCTTCCGCCAGTTGCCGAGCCAGGGCCTGCATGTCGGTCTGCAGCGGCTCGCCCATGCGCGCGCCGCGCCCGGGCAACTCGACCGGACGAACCTGCAGCCAGGCTGGCAGCTTGCGCCGCCAGCGGCTGTAGACCATGGCGCTGGCCCCGGAATACGGCAGGCACAGCAGATTGAGCGCGGTCACTGTGCGGCAGCGTCGGCCATCTTCTGACGCAGGCTGAGCGGGCGCATGTCGGTCCAGACCTCATCGATGTATGCCAGGCAGTCCTTCTTCAGGCCGCTCTTGCCCACAGCGCGCCAGCCGTTGGGAATCGCCTTGTAGTCGGGCCAGATGGAATATTGCTCTTCGTGGTTGACCACTACCTGGAACTGGATATCGTCGCGGTCGAAAACGGAAGTCATTGCCTGTCTCCTTGAATGAGGTATGCCGTTACGCCCATGGCGCAGGGCGGCTTTCAAATAGACGTTGGCAGCTTCGGAAAAATTAGGGGCGATTGCGCGTGTGCCCAGCCGTCAGGCATCCCTCAGCAAGTCATGGGTATCCAGCAGGCGGAATGCCACGTGCGGATTGCGTTCCAGCCCCCGCCGGATGGCCGCCGGAATCGCTTGCCGGGTCTTGCGGCACAAGCCTGGCTGGACATCGAGTTCGATGACGATACCACGCATGGTGCGCACCTCGTTGTGACCGGGTGCGATGTGCACGCGGATGCCGAGGTTCTCGTACATCCTTGTTTGCAGACGCTGCAGATCCTCCAGATCTTTGAGATTTTCCAGACGTTCGAGCAGGCGCTTTTCCTCCTGACGGGTAAGCAAGAGGATTCGCTGCGCCGCTGGTGGATGCTCAGCCAGCCGTTCGCGGCCGCAGTCACAGGCGCCAGGTGGGCAAGGCTGGCGCAGAGAAGGTGCTGTGCTCATGGGCTAAGCATAAGTCAGAGCTGGCCCAAGCGCTCGCGCAGAAATTCGACAAAACCCTGCACCGGCCTGGCCACTTGTCGATGCTGGGGGTACACCGCCGACAGCTGTAGCGCTGCAGGCGTCCAATCCTGCAGCACCGTCACCAAGCGTCCATCTGCCAGCGCCTGGCCTACTATGAAGGTCGGCAGGTAGGTCACCCCCATTCCGGCAATCGCCGCATCACGCAGCAGCTCGCCATTGTTGGCGCGCATCCGCCCGGTCACCGCAATGGCCTGCACCTTGTTGCCGTTCTTGAACTGCCACTGCACCTGCCGAGAATGCCCATAGGGCAGGCAGTCATGCTCTGCCAGTGCGTCTGGGCGCTGCGGCACACCACGCGCCTCAAGATACCCAGGGCTGGCGCAATACACCCGTTCGACGCTGGCAATCCGCCGCGCGATCAAGCTGGAATCCTCCAGCGCACCAATGCGCAGGGCCAGGTCATAGCCTTCGCCGATCAGGTCCACGGCGCGGTCGCTGAGGTCCACCTCCACATCCACCTGCGGATGCAGGTGCAGGAACTCGGTCAACAGGCAGCCCAGGTGCGATATGGCGAACGACAGTGGCGCACTCAGGCGCAAGGTTCCGCGCAACGCCTGGGTCTGGCCGCTGATGTCATGCTCTACCTGATGCACCTCGCCCAGCAGGCGCAGCGCCGACTGATAGTAATGCTGGCCCAGCGGCGTGGCGTCCAGGCGCCGCGTGGAGCGGTTGAGCAGGCGCACCCCGAGGCGCTCTTCGAGCTGCATCAGGCGCCGGCTGACCGATTGCTTGGACATGCCCAGGCGGTCGGCGGCGGCGGTGAAACTACCGGCTTCCATGACCTGGGCAAAGATGCGCATGTCTTCGTACGGGTTCATTGTCTCGCTCTTGGTGACAGTCAAACGCTTTATAGCCGCTTTTTCCCGCCAGTGCATCTGCTTAATCTACACACAGGTCGCAGCGATGGCCCTGAAGGCCAGGCAAGACGCCCATTACCCACACTTGCACAGAAAAGGATTCGCTCATGAACATTGTCCACAAGACCCTCACCGCCTCCCTCCTCGCCCTGTCCGTGTCCAGCGCCTTCGCCGCTGGCAGCCCAGGCGTCGAACAGCACACCCAGGCCTTCCTCGAAGCCCTGGAAAAAGGCGGCGGCAAACCTTTGGAACAGCTCAGCCCGAAAGACGCCCGCGCCGTGCTGACCGGTGCTCAGGCCTCGGTCAAGGTCGACCTGTCCGGCATCGAGGTGAAGGAACGCACCATCCAGGCCGAAGGCCAGTCGATCAAGCTGCAGGTGGTGCGCCCAGCCAACGTCAAAGGTGAGTTGCCGGTGTTCATGTTCTTCCACGGCGGCGGCTGGGTGCTGGGCGACTTCCCGACGCATCAGCGGCTGATCCGCGATCTGGTGGTGGGCTCCGGCGCGGTGGCGGTCTACGTGGACTACACGCCATCGCCCGAAGCGCACTACCCCACCGCGATCAACCAGGCCTACGCCGCGACCCGCTGGGTGGCCGAGCATGGCAAGGAAATCGGCGTGGACGGCAAGCGCCTGGCCGTGGCCGGCAACAGCGTCGGCGGCAACATGGCGGCGGTGGTCGCACTTAAAGCCAAAGAAGCCGGCACGCCGAAGCTGCGTTTCCAGCTGCTGCTGTGGCCTGTGACCGATGCCAGCTTCGAGACCGGATCGTACAAACAGTTCGCCGAGGGGCACTTCCTCACCACTGGCATGATGAAGTGGTTCTGGGACAACTACACCACCGATGCCAAGGCACGGGAACAGATCTACGCCTCGCCGCTGCGCGCCAGCAGTGAACAGCTCAAGGGCCTGCCTCCGGCGCTGGTACAGACCGCCGAGTTTGATGTGCTGCGGGACGAGGGTGAAGCGTATGCACGCAAGCTGAATGCGGCTGGCGTAAAGGTAACGTCAGTGCGCTACAACGGAATGATCCATGACTATGGGTTGCTGAACCCTCTCCACCAAGTGCCGGAAGTGCAAACGGCCCTGCGTCAAGCAGGCACTGAACTGAAAGTGCACCTTCAGTAACCTTTTCCAACTGTATGGCAGGGCTCAGATGCCCTGCCGGCTCGGGAGATCCGTCATGCTCACTGTTCGTAACGCCCAAGATCGCGGCCTGGCCTTCCACGGCTGGCTGAAATCCTTCCACACCTTTTCCTTCGGCCATTACCGCAACCCCGACGAGCAGGGTTTCTCCGACCTGCTGGTAATCAACGACGACCGGGTCATCGCCGGCAAGGGCTTCGGCGAACACCCGCACCGGGACATGGAAATCTTCTCCTACGTGCTCGAAGGCGCGCTGGAGCACAAGGACACCCTGGGCACAGGCTCGGTGATCCGCCCTGGCGAGGTGCAACTGATGAGTGCCGGACACGGTGTGGCGCACAGCGAGTTCAACCACAGCCAGGCGCAGCCGGTGCATTTTCTGCAGATCTGGATCGTGCCTAACGTGAAGGGCGCTACGCCGCGTTATCAGCAGCAGCACTTCCGTGCCGAGGAGAAGCGTGGCAAGTTGCGGCTGATCATTTCCCCGGATGGCGCTGAGGGGTCGTTGCAGGTACGGCAGAACGCGCGGGTGTACGCCGGGCTGTTCGACGGCGCGGAGCGGGCGAGGCTGACCTTGCCGGAGAACCGCCACGGTTATGTGCATGTGGCGCGGGGCAGTATCGAGCTCAATGGGCAGGTGCTGAATGAGGGTGATGGTGTGCGGGTGCGGCAGGAGCAGCTTCTGGAGTTGAGCAATGGCTTGGATGCGGAGGTGCTGGTGTTTGATCTGCGGCCGCATGAGTTGCCGGGGATGCCATAAGCAGGACTGGCCCCTTCGCGGGGCAAGCCCGCTCCCACAGGTTCACCACAGCCTTCGAGCAAGTGGAGATCCTGTGGGAGCGGGCTTGCCCCGCGAAAGGGCCGGTATTGATCAGCTCAGGGCTCGAACCCTTCAACAATGATGACCTCAGCCTTCGCCACACCCTGGCGATGGCTGCACGCCTCCTGGTACAGATCGGACCGATAGCAGGCCACCGCCTGCTCATACGATTCGAACTCGATCACCACGCTGCGTTGCGGCGTCGGCCGCCCCTCCATCGCCTCGCTCCTTCCGCCCCGCGCCAGTAAGCGCCCGCCAAATGCCACGAAGGCAGCAGGCGCCCGCTGGGTGTACTGCTGATATTGCTCCGGGTCGGTCACGTCGACGTGGGCGATCCAATACGCTTTCATCCGCTGCTCTCCTGTTGCCGAATTATTTATGTATGATGGTATACCATAATAATCACCCCATCACAGTGAGCGTGCAACATGGCCTTCAACAGCATCGAAGAACTCCTCGAGGACTACCGGCAAGGCAAGATGGTCCTGTTGGTGGACGACGAAGATCGGGAAAACGAAGGCGACCTGCTGATCGCCGCCGAGCGCTGTGACGCCCAGGCCATCAACTTCATGGCCCGCGAAGCGCGCGGCCTGATCTGCCTGACCCTGACAGACGAGCACTGTCAGCGCCTGGGCCTGGAGCAGATGGTACCGGCCAACGGCAGCGTGTTCAGCACCGCCTTCACCGTGTCGATCGAGGCCGCCACTGGCGTCACCACCGGCATTTCCGCTGCCGACCGGGCGCGCACCGTGGCGGCGGCGATGGCGGCTGACGCGCGCCCCGAAGACCTGGTACAGCCAGGCCATATCTTCCCCCTGCGCGCCCGCGAAGGCGGTGTGCTGACCCGCGCCGGCCACACCGAAGCGGGTTGCGATCTGGCGCGCCTGGCCGGTTTCGCCCCAGCCTCGGTGATCGTCGAGGTGCTCAACGACGACGGCACCATGGCCCGCCGCCCGGACCTGGAAGTGTTCGCCGCCGCCCACGGCATCAAGATCGGCACCATCGCCGACCTGATCCACTATCGCCTGAGCACCGAGCAGACCATCAAGCGCATCGGCGAACGCGAGCTGCCGACGGTGCATGGCAGCTTCCGCCTGGTCACCTATGAGGACCGTATCGAAGGCGGTGTGCACATGGCCATGGTCATGGGCGATATCCGCCGCGAGCACCCCACCCTGGTGCGCGTGCATGTGATCGACCCCCTGCGCGACCTGGTCGGCGCTGAATATGCCGGGCCGGCCAACTGGACGCTGTGGGCGGCGCTGCAGCGGGTTGCCGAGGAAGGCGCCGGGGTGGTGGTCATTTTGGCCAACCACGAATCGTCTCAGGCACTGCTGGAGCGGGTGCCGCAGCTGACTCAGCCCGTGCGGCCTTACCAGCGCGGGCAGTCGAAGGTGTACTCGGAGGTCGGTACCGGCGCGCAGATTCTTCAAGACCTGGGCGTGGGCAAGCTGCGTCACCTGGGGCCGCCGCTCAAGTATGCGGGGTTGGCGGGATATGAGCTGGAGGTGGTGCAAAGCATCCCGTTCGAGCCCGGGATGTTGAGCTGAAGCGGGCACTTGTGGGAACGGGCTTGCCCCGCGAAGGCGGCAGTGAATCCACCGACGCCTTCGCGGGGCAAGCCCGCTCCCACAGTGTGCCAAGCAGGGTCGAGAGATTAGTGATGGCCGGTCGCCTTATCCTCTTGCCAAAAGCTTGGAATACCATAATATGATATCCCGTAGACCTTAAAATCGCAGGCCGCCGCCTACACTCAAAACGGCCACTGACACTTTGTTTTAGCTGCTCCCCGAATACTGTTGGCGGGCGCACCCAAAAGCCCCGCCTCGAATAACAAAAGCAACGAGGGCGTAACCATGCTGTTGAGCAAACGTGTAACCGCAGTGCTGTCCGCCAGCCTGCTGACCCTGGCATGTCAGGCCGTGCAGGCCGCCGACAGCCTGAATTTCGTCAGCTGGGGTGGGACCACCCAGGACGCCCAGAAAGAGGCATGGGCCGTACCCTTCAGCAAATCGACCGACATCAAAGTCGTCCAGGACGGCCCGACCGACTACGGCAAGCTCAAGGCCATGGTCGAGAGCGGCAACGTGCAATGGGACGTGGTCGACGTGGAAGCCGATTTCGCCCTGCGTGCCGCCAGCGAAGGCCTGCTCGAACCCCTCGATTTCAACCAGATCAAACGCGACAAGATCGACCCACGCTTCGTCAGCGACCACGGCGTCGGCTCGTTCTTCTTCTCGTTCGTGCTCGGCTACAACGAAGGCAAGCTCGGCGCCAACAAGCCGGTGGACTGGACCGCGCTGTTCGACACCAAGACCTACCCCGGCAAACGCGCCCTGTACAAATGGCCAAGCCCCGGCGTGCTGGAGCTGGCCCTGCTGGCCGACGGCGTCGCGCCCGACAAGCTCTACCCGCTGGACCTGGACCGCGCCTTCAAGAAGCTCGACACCATCAAGAAGGACATCGTCTGGTGGGGCGGTGGCGCTCAGTCGCAGCAACTGCTGGCCTCCGGTGAAGCCTCGCTTGGGCAGTTCTGGAACGGCCGCGTCTACGCCCTGCAGCAAGACGGCGCGCCGGTGGGCGTGAGCTGGAAGCAGAATCTGGTCATGGCCGACTTCCTGGTCATCCCCAAAGGCGCCAAGAACAAGGACGCGGCCATGAAGTTCCTGGCCAACGCCAGCAGCGCCGAGGGCCAGGCCGAGTTCGCCAACAAGACCGCCTACGCCCCGGTCAACGTCGACAGCGTCGCCAAGCTCGACAAGGACCTGGCGCAGAACCTGCCGACCGCCTACGCCCAGGACCAGGTCACGCTGGACTTCGCCTACTGGGCCAAGAACGGCCAAGCCATCGCTGCGCGCTGGAATGAGTGGTTGGTCAAATGAAAGTCGCCATCAACGCCCTGCACAATGCGCAAGGTGCCCCCACGGGCACCGGCGCCCCGCAAACCGCACCCCGGCGCGAACCCATGAGCCGGCGCTGGAAAGGCAGCCGTAACCTGCTGCCGGCCTTGCTGTTCCTTGGCCTGTTCTTCTTCGCCCCGCTGATCGGCCTGCTGCTGCGCGGGGTGCTGGAACCCGTGCCGGGGCTGGGCAACTACGAGCAGCTGTTCGCCAACTCGGCCTATGCACGGGTGCTGTTCAACACCTTCTCGGTGGCCGGCGTGGTCACCCTGATCAGCGTGCTGCTGGGCTTCCCGCTGGCCTGGGCGATCACCTTGGTGCCCAACGGCTGGGGCCGCTGGTTGCTGAACATCGTGCTGCTGTCGATGTGGACCAGCCTGCTGGCGCGCACCTACTCGTGGCTGGTACTGCTGCAGAGCTCGGGGGTGATCAACAAGGCGTTGATGGCCATGGGCATCATCGATGCGCCGCTGGAAATGGTGCACAACCTGACCGGCGTGGTGATCGGCATGAGCTACATCATGATCCCGTTCATCGTGCTGCCGCTGCAGGCGACCATGCACGCCATCGACCCGATGGTGCTGCAGGCCGGCTCGATCTGCGGCGCCAGCCCCTGGACCAACTTCTGGAAGGTGTTCCTGCCACTGTGCCGCTCGGGCCTGTTCTCCGGCGCGCTGATGGTGTTCGTGATGTCGCTCGGTTACTACGTCACCCCCGCCCTGCTCGGCGGTGCGCAGAACATGATGCTGCCCGAATTCATCATCCAGCAGGTGCAGTCGTTCCTCAACTGGGGCCTGGCCAGCGCCGCCGCCGCACTGCTGGTGGTGATCACCCTGGTGCTCTTCTACCTGTACCTGAAGCTGCAGCCGGAATCCCCGGTCGGCAACGCGAGGTAATCCGCCATGCTTCTGTCTCCCAATGCCATGGGCCGCCCGCTGCGCACGGGCCTGTACCTGACCACCGGGGTCATCGCGGCGTTCCTGCTGCTGCCGGTGGTGTTCATCATCCTGCTGTCGTTCGGCTCGTCGCAGTGGCTGGTGTTCCCGCCTCCGGGCTGGACCTTCAAGTGGTATGTGCAGTTCTTCGCCAACCCGGAGTGGATGGATGCTGCGCTGGCCAGCCTCAAGGTGGCTGTGCTGACGACCATCGCCGCCGTGCTGCTGGGCCTGCCTACCGCATTTGCCCTGGTGCGTGGCCGTTTCCCCGGCCGCGAGATGCTCTACGGGCTGTTCACCATGCCGATGATCGTGCCGCTGGTGATTATCGCCGTGGCGGTGTACGCACTGTTCCTCAAGCTGGGCTACACCGGCACGCTGTTCGCCTTCGTGGTCAGCCATGTGATCGTCGCCCTGCCCTTCACCATCATCTCGATCATCAACTCGCTGAAACTGTTCGACCAGTCGATCGAAGATGCCGCCGTGATTTGCGGGGCCTCGCGCCTGCAGGCGATCTTCAAGGTGACCTTCCCGGCGATTCGCCCGGGGATGATCGCCGGCGGTCTGTTCGCCTTCCTGGTGTCGTGGGACGAAGTGGTGCTCAGCGTGATGATGGCCAGCCCCGATCTGCAGACCCTGCCCGTGAAAATGTGGACCACCTTGCGCCAGGACCTGAGCCCGGTGATCGCCGTCGCCTCGACGCTGCTGATCGGCCTGTCGCTGTTGGTCATGGTCATCGCCGCCGCCTTGCGCCGGCGCACCGAAGTCAACGCTTGATTGCGCGGAGAAAACAACAATGAGTGCAGTGATCAAAGACAACGCGCACAACAAGACCCTGGTCAGCCTGCGCGGCCTGAACAAGCATTACGGCGACTTCACCGCCGTGGACAACCTCGACCTTGAGATCCAGGACGGCGAGTTCCTCACTTTCCTTGGCTCCAGCGGCTCGGGCAAGTCCACCACCCTGTCGATGCTGGCCGGTTTCGAAACGCCCAGCAGCGGCGAGATCCTGGTCGACGGCCAGTCGCTGGTGAACGTGCCACCGCACAAGCGTGACATCGGCATGGTGTTCCAGCGCTACTCGCTGTTCCCGCACCTGAACGTGCGCGACAACATCGCCTTCCCGTTGGCCATCCGCAAGCTCGGCGCTGCCGAGATCAACAAGCGGGTCGACGCCATGCTCAAGCTGGTGCAACTGGAGAAATTCGCCCATCGCAAGCCCTCGCAGATGTCCGGTGGCCAACAGCAGCGCGTGGCGATTGCCCGTGCGCTGGTGTACGAGCCGCGCATCCTGCTGATGGACGAGCCGCTCGGCGCACTGGACAAGAAACTGCGCGAAGACCTGCAGGACGAACTGCGCCAGCTGCACCGCCGGCTGGGCATCACCATCGTCTACGTGACCCACGACCAGGAAGAAGCCATGCGCCTGTCCCAGCGCATCGCGATCTTCAGCCACGGCAAGATCGTCGGCCTGGGCACCGGTTACGATCTGTACCAGAACCCACCGAACGCCTTCGTCGCCTCATTCCTGGGCAACTCGAACTTCCTGCGTATCAAGGCCAGCAGCCATGGTGCAGGCAGTTTCGAAGGCCAACCGGTGGCGATCCGCCTGACCCCTGGCCTGGCGGCCGGGCAGGATGCGCTGATCATGGTGCGTCCGGAAAAGGCCCTGGCCCTGACCACCGAGCAGGCTGCGCGCGAACCGTTGCCCGCAGGCTGGAACGAGGTCGATGCAAAAGTCGGCGAAGTACTGTTCCTCGGCGAAAGCCAGACCTGCCATGTGATGACCCCGGGCGGCACCGAACTGACGGTGAAGGCGCTGTCGGCTGCTGGCATGCCAATGCAACCGGGCGATACCGTGAAGGTGCGCTGGGCGGTGGCCGATGCCTGCATCTACACCGAATGGGCCGAAAGCGACCTGAGCAAGTCGGCCGGGGCGCACTGATCACCACGGCAGGTAAATGATTGACGCGCGCCCCGACCAGTGGTCAGATGCGCGCCAGTTTCAGGTGTCCTGCGCCGCCGTGCGCAGGGTGAAACGGGAAGCCGGTGCGTCGTGGTCCACGACAAGTCCGGCGCTGCCCCCGCAACGGTAAGCGAGTGAGGCCTTCGACACACCACTGTGCGCATGCATGGGAAGGTGAAGGCGTCATGACCCTCGCAAGCCCGGAGACCGGCCTGAAGCTTCACTTGGCAACCCGCGGTGGGCGGGCGCAGGCCGGTATCTGCGTGCGCGCCTGCGTGCGCGGTTGTGCCTTTGCGTGTTTTCCACCGGGATCCATTCATTCCTGCAGTCAGTGGAAAGACATGTCCCGTTTCTTCAAGCTTCACCCGCTGGCGGCCTGCCTGGCCGTCGCCCTGCCAGCCCTGGCCGATGACCACGACAACGCCGTCCTGGCACTACCCTCCACGGCCATCACCGACACCCACGATGAGCAGCACGTCGACCTTGCCACGCCGACCCAGGCCGGCTCACGGCTGAACCTCAGCGCCCTGGAAACCCCGGCCAGCACCAGCAACATCACCGCCGAAGAGATCCAGCAACGCAACAACCTTACCGTGCAGGACGCCGTGACCCGCTCGCCGGGCATCACCTTCGTCGGCAGCCCCGGCGATGGCGGCACCGGCTTGTCGGCCCGTGGCTTTACCGGCCACGGCTCGGTGATGACGCTGTTCGACGGCGCACGCCTGTATACCGGTGCCGGCACCCAGACCTTTCCGGTCGACCCGTGGATGGTCGAGCGCATCGATGTGATCCGCGGCCCAGCCTCGGTGCTGTATGGCGAAGGCGCCACCGGTGCGGTCATCAACGTGATCCCGAAGAAGCCCTTCAGCGGCGACATCCGCAACCACGTGCGCCTGGGCTACGGCTCCTGGGACCGCCAGCAACTGGGCCTGGACAGCGGCGGCAGCCTCAGCGAGCGCCTGAGCTACCGCCTGACCCTCAACCAGCAGGCCGGCAACGGCTGGGTCGACCGCACCGACTCGCGCAGCCTGGCCCTCAGCGCCGCGCTGCGTTTCGACGCCAGCGACGACCTGAGCTTCACCCTGGCCCATGAGCGTGGCGACGCCGAGCCCGCCAACTACTACGGCACGCCGCTGATCGACGGCCACTACCGCAGCAGCCTGCGCAAGAAGAACTACAACATCCAGAATGACCAGCAGCGCTACCACGACGAGTGGACCCGCTTCACCACCGGTTGGACGATCAACGACCAGCTCAGCGCCAGCAACCAGCTCTACTACATCAAGAGCCGCCGCCACTGGCGCAACGCCGAGGACTACAGCTGGGACGCCGACCGTGAGCAGCTGCTGCGCCAGAGCTACCTGGAGATCAAGCACAACCAGGAACAGATCGGCGACCGCCAGACTTTCACCTTCGACCATTCGCTGTTCGGCCTGGCGAGCAAGACCGTGGTCGGCGCCGAGTACAACAAGGTGCGCTTCAACGTCGACAGCAACTCGCCGTACAACGATGTGGGCGGCGACTACATCGACCCGTGGCAGCCGGCGCCGGGGTACTTCCACAGCGACTCGCCGACCCGTCCGCAAACCCTGTCCACCACCCACACCTTCGCCCTGTTCGCCGAGAACCGCCTGCAACTGACCGAGCGCCTGTCGTTGGTGACCGGCGTGCGGCGCGACCAGAACCACATCGACCGCGACAATCTCACCAACGATACCCGCAGCGACCGCAGCCTGAACGGCGGCAACTGGCGCGCCGGGCTGGTGTTCGCCGCCACCGACAACCTGTCGCTGTACGGCCAGTACTCAACGAGCGAGGACGGGGTGAACAACCTGGTCAGCCTCAGCCCGACGCAGATGAACTACGACCTGACCGAGTCGAAGCAGACCGAACTGGGCCTCAAGCAGCGCTTCTGGGACGGTCGAGGCGAGTGGACACTGGCCGCCTTCCACATCGTCAAGAAAAAGCTGCTGGTGGATGACCCGCTGACCCATGAAAAACAGCAGGCCGGGCAGCAGACTTCCGATGGCCTGGAGGCGACCCTGGAGCTGGCCTTGCCGCAGCAGTGGCAAGTGTCAGCCAATGCCTCGCTGGTGCGCGCCAAGTACGATGACTTCGACGAGCTGGTCGGCGGCGTGCCCCAGGACCGCGCCGGCAACCGCCCGGCTAACGTGCCACGGCGCACTGCCAACCTGTGGCTAAGCAAGGGCTTCGGCCAGCAGGTCGAGGCCGGTATTGGCGCGCGCTATGTGGACGAGCGTTATGCCAACACGGCCAACACCCAGAGCGCGCCGGGGTATACCGTGGTCGATGCCAATATCGGCTGGCAGGTGCTGCCGGATGTGCGCTTGGGGTTGCAGGTGAACAACCTGTTCGACCGGGAGTATGTGGCGTCGGCGTTCAGTGGTACGCAGTGGATCATGGGTGTGCCGCGGTCGTACTTTGCGACGGTGGATTACAGCTTCTGATGTGAGTCGGCTTTACCGGCCTCTTCGCGGGCAAGCCCGCTCCCACAGGATCTCCGCTGTCTCGCGATCAGTGATGCACCTGTGGGAGCGGGCTTGCCCGCGAAAGGGCCGGTATGAACAACACAAAAACACCTTTCTACTCAAATGAAATAGTTATAAGATAACGTTTCATTTGACATTCATTCCTGCCTGCGACTCTCCATGACAAGCGCCACCCCCACCCTGCTCACCCAGCGCCTACAGAGCATCGACGCCCTACGCGGTCTGGTAATCCTCTTCATGCTGCTCGACCACGTCCGCGAGACGTTCTTCCTCCACCGCCAGGTCAGCGACCCGATGACCATCGACGCCACCGACCCGACGCTGTTCGCCAGCCGCACCCTGGCCCACCTGTGCGCGCCGGTGTTCGTGCTGCTCACGGGCCTGTCGGCCTGGCTGTACGGCGAGAAGTACCAGGGCCGCAGCGATGTTTCGGCGTTCCTGTTCAAGCGCGGCCTGTTCCTGGTGGTGCTGGAGCTCACCCTGGTCAACTTCGCCTGGACCTTCCAGCTGCCGCCCAGCGTGATCTACCTGCAGGTGATCTGGGCCATCGGCGTCAGCATGATCGCCCTGTCGCTGCTGGTGTGGCTGCCGCGCCCTGTTCTGCTGGCCGTCGGTGCCGTGATCATCGCTGGCCACAACCTGCTCGATGGCCTGCACTTCGGCGTGGAGTCGGCCATGCATGTACCGTGGGCGATTTTGCATGATCGGGGTTGGCTGGAATTTTCCGATAGCCTGCGCCTGCGTACTTCCTACCCGGTGCTGCCTTGGATTGGCGTGATCGCCCTGGGCTATGGCCTTGGCCCATGGTTTGCCCGTGGCAAGGATGCGCAAAAACGCCAGAATCGACTGCTGCTGGCCGGCGTGATCGCGTTGCTGGGCTTCGTCGTGCTGCGCATGCTCAACGGCTACGGCGAAGCGCCGTGGAGCGGCTACCCGACATTCACGCAGACGCTGATGAGCTTTTTCAATATCACCAAATACCCGCCTTCGCTGCTGTTCCTCACCCTGACCCTGGGCTGTGGCCTGCTGTTGCTGCGCGCCTTCGAACGCGCAGGGCAGGCTCGCTGGATCAGCGCCCTGGCGGTATTTGGCGCGGCACCGATGTTCTTCTACCTGCTGCACCTGTACGTGCTCAAGCTGCTGTACCTGGCCAGCGTCGCCCTGTTCGGCCTGAATCACGGGGCCTACTTCGGCTTCGATGGCATCGGCGCTGTGTGGCTGAGTGCGGTGCTGCTGGCAGTGGTGCTGTACCTGCCGGTGCAATGGTTCGCCCGGCTCAAGGCGCGTCGTCGTGACATCACCTGGCTCAAGTACTTCTGATTCAACGTTTTCACCCGGCGTCTGATGGTCTACCATGCGGGCCGCCGGTTTCCACCACGGAAATAATAGGGAATCCCAGGCCGCCGTGGCGCGCCAAAGGGAACTGCCCCCGCAACTGTAGGTGCCGAGTTCGCTTCATCAATGCCACTGGATCTCAGGTCCGGGAAGGCCGGAGCCGAACGACGACGCACCAGTCAGGAGACCTGCCGGCCTACATTCACCAACCGGCGGGGTGTCCGGGATTGGCCATCAGTGTTGCCCCTGCCGGCTGCAGGGGCTCGGCGATGCCTGTCCGTGCGTTCTTCCGTGAACTGTCCGATAGGAGATCGTCCCCATGCTGCCCCGTTTCGCCACACTGCTCGCCGGCCTCAGCCTCACCGGTGTGGCCCATGCCGCCGCCACCCATTACCCGCTCACCGTAGACAACTGCGGCGCGCCGCAAACCTTCGCCCAGGCCCCCGAGCGCGCGGTGACCATCGGCCAGGCCGGCACGGAAATGCTCTATGCGCTGGGCCTGGGCGAAAAGCTGGCCGGCACTTCGTTGTGGTTCAACAACGTGTTGCCCGAGTACAAGGCGCTGAACGACAAGGTGCCGCGCCTGGCCGACAACGACCCAAGCTTCGAAGCGGTGGTCGGCAAGCGCCCGCAGTTGGTGGCCGTGCAGTTCGAATGGATGGTCGGCGCCCAGGGCGTGGTCGCCACCCGCGAACAATTCAACGAACTGAAGATTCCCACCTACCTGCTGCCCTCGGACTGCGAAGGCAAGGACAACCTGGTCGGTGCCGACGGCACCCGCCTGCAGGCCTTCCAGGTCGACAGCATCTATAAAAGCGTCAGCCAGCTAGCTGAAATCTTCGACGTGCAGGACCGTGGCGCGGCGCTGAACGCCGACCTCAAAGCCCGCCTGGACGCTGCCAAGCAACAACTGGCCGGCAAGGATCTGAGCAATACCTCAGCGCTGTTCTGGTTCTCCAGCGCCGACCTGGACATTGACCCCTACGTCGCCGGACAACAAGGTGTCGCCGACTTCATGCTGCGTACCCTGGGTGTGCGCAACGTGGTCGAATCCACCGAAGAATGGCCGACCGTGGGCTGGGAAACCCTCGCCAAGGCCAACCCGACCTGGCTGATCATCGCCCGCATGGACCGCCGCCGCTTCCCGGCCGACGATTACCAGAAGAAACTCGAATTCCTCCACAGCGACCCGGTCACCCAGCACATGGATGCGGTGAAGAACAACCGCATCATCATCCTCGACGCCGACGCCATGCAGGCCGGCATCCGCCTGTTCCGTGGCCTGCAGACCCTGTCGACGGCCTTCGCCAGCGGTAAAGCGGCCCAGTGATGAAGCGTCTGCTGCCCTGCACCGCCCTGGCCCTGATCGCCTTGCTCGCCGCCTTGCTGGCAGGCACGGCGATTGGCGAAACCACGGTGTCGCTACGCGTTGTGTACCAGGTATTGGCCAATCATCTTTGGCAGGCCGGTTACCCGGTCGACCCGATCGACGCCGGCATCATCTGGAACTACCGCCTGACCCGCACCCTGGTCGCTGCGGCCTGCGGCGCTGGGCTGGCGACCTGTGGGGTGATCCTGCAGGCGCTGCTGCGCAATCCACTGGCCGAACCCTATCTGCTGGGCCTTTCGGCCGGCGCCTCGACAGGCGCTGTGCTGGTCGGTCTGCTGGGCCTGGGCAGCGCGGCGCTGAGCATGTCTGGCGGCGCCTTCGTTGGCGCTGTCGCGGCCTTCGGCCTGGTGTTGGTGCTGGCGCGCGCCGCCGGCCCGAGCAGCAACAACGCCCAGGTGATCCTGGCTGGCATCGCCGGTTCGCAACTGTTCAACGCCCTGACCGCCTTCCTGATCACCAAGTCGGCCACCGCCGAACAGGCGCGCGGCATTCTGTTCTGGCTGCTGGGCAACCTCAGCGGCGTGCGTTGGCCTTCGGTGTGGCTGGCAGTGCCGGTGGCGCTGTTCGGGCTGGTGGTGTGCCTGTGGCACCGCCGTACGCTGGACGCCTTCACCTTCGGCGCCGATTCGGCGGCATCGCTGGGCATCCCGGTGCGCCGCAGCCAGTTGCTGCTGATCAGCTGCGCGGCGCTGGTGACGGCGGTGATGGTGTCCATCGTTGGCGCCATCGGTTTTGTCGGGCTGGTGATTCCGCACGCCCTGCGCCTGCTGCTGGGTCCCGGCCATAGCCGCCTGCTGCCGGCCAGCGCCCTGGGCGGTGCGTTGTTCCTGATCGCTGCCGACATGCTGTCGCGCACGTTGATACCCGGGCAAGTGATCCCGGTGGGTGTCGTCACGGCATTGATCGGTGCACCCGTATTCGCCTTGATTCTGGTAAGCCGCAGGGGGCGCGTATGACTGTCATGGCCCCCTTGCACGTCGCCCCCCTCGCCTGCAAGGGCCTGAGCCTGCAACTGTCGGGCAACAGCGTGCTGCGTGATATCGACCTGAGCGTCGTTGCCGGTGAAACACTCGGCATCGTCGGCCCGAATGGCTCGGGCAAATCCTCCCTGCTCAAGCTGCTGGCGGGTTTACGCACACCGCACAGCGGCAGCGTCCAGCTGCTCGGCGAGCCCCTCGCTCGCCTGCCACGCCGGCGTATTGCCCAGGCCTTGGCGCTGGTCGAACAACAGGCGGATACCCTCGACGCGATCAGCGTATTCGACGCGGTAGCCCTCGGCCGCACGCCGTGGTTGTCGGCCCTGGCACCATTCTCCAAAGACGACCACGCCATCGTCGAACAGGCCCTGGCCGACCTCGATGCTGCGCACCTGCGCACGCGCATCTGGGGTTCGCTGTCCGGAGGAGAACGCCAGCGCGTACACATCGCCCGCGCCCTGGCCCAACGCCCGCAAGTATTGCTGCTGGACGAGCCGACCAACCACCTCGACATCCAGCACCAGCTGAGCTTGCTGCAGCAGGTGCAGGCGCTGCCGGTGACCACCCTGGTGGCCTTGCACGACCTGAACCAGGCACTGACCTGCGACCGCGTGGCGGTGCTCGATCAAGGCCGCCTGGTGGCGCTCGGCAAGCCGCTGGAAGTCCTCACTCCCGAACGCCTGCTAAGCACCTTCGGCGTGCACGCCCGCTACCTCACCGACCCCTTCGACGGCGCGCGCATCCTGCGCTTTCGCGCCCCTTGAAAATGGAAGTCTCTGTCATGCTGTTGCGCTCCACCGCCCTGCTGCTCGCCAGCGCCCTGCTGCCCTTCGCCGCCCAGGCCGAAGTGCATGAAGTGAAGATGCTCAACCGCGGAACGGCCGGCGCCATGGTCTACGAGCCTGACCACCTGCGCATCGCTGCGGGCGACACCGTTCGCTTCCTGCCGACCCAGAGCGGCCATAACGCGGCCAGCGTGCCGGGCTTACTGCCAACCGGTGCCGAGGCGTTCAAAAGCAAGCTGAATCAGCCGTTCGAGCAGACCTTCACGGTGCCAGGGCTGTACGGCATCCAGTGCATTCCGCACCTGGCGATGGGTATGGTGATGCTGATTCAGGTCGGCGATACCGATTCGACCGCACTACCTGCGGGGTTGCCGGCACGTGCACAGGCGCGCTTCGCGACCCAGCTGCAGCAGCTGGAGGCCGGACAATGAGTCGCATTCTGCTGGCCCTGCCGCTGCTTAGCCTCGCACCCTTGGCGCTCGCCGAGTCTGCGCAGTCGCAAAGCAATGGCCTGATCGAAGACAGCACCTGGAGCCTCCTCAACCGAACGGTGTTCGACCAGCGCGATTACAAGCATGGTGGGCGCAACAGCGCTGCGCGCAATGCCTACAAACCGCGCAGCGAACGCAACGGCCTAGCGGAGGAATGGGCCTACGGTCTGATGGGTACGTTCCAGTCCGGCTTCACCCAGGGCCTGATCGGAGTGGGCGTGGATGCCCACGCCTACCTTGGCGTGCAGCTCGACAGTGGCGGCGGCCGCGCCGGCAAGGCGCGCTTGCTCGGCGTGGACAACGACGGCCACCCGAAGAACGAATACAGCCGCGGTGGTGCGGCGTTGAAGCTGCGCCTGTCCAACACTGTGCTGTCTTATGGTGAGCAGCGGGTGAAGACACCGGTGTTCAGTTCTTCCGACAGCCGCCTGCTACCTGAAACCGCGACGGGGTTCTTCCTCACCAGCAACGAAATCGACAAGCTCAAACTGGTGGCAGGGCACTTCAACGAAAGCACCGACCGCAACGCTTCGAGCCATGACCAAGGCTTCGTGGTCAACTACTCCAACGGCCGCCAGGGCAACACCTTCGACCTCGCCGGCGTGGTGTGGAACCCCAGCGCCGCGTTCAGTGGCAGCCTGTACACCTCGCGCTACGAAGACACCTGGAACCAGCACTACCTCGGCAGCACCATCACCCACGCTCTGGACGACCGCCGCAGCCTGAGCCTGGACCTCAACCTGTACCGCACCACCGACACCGGCAAGGCCCTGTCCGGGCGCATCGACAACACCACCTGGAGCCTGGTATCGCGCTACAGCCAAGGCCCGCACAGCTTCAGCCTCGGCTGGCAACAGGTGGATGGCAACACGCCGTTCGACTACGTGACGCGTGGCGCGATCTTCCTGGGTAACGCGGTGCAGATGTCCGACTTCAACGCGCCGAACGAGAAGTCCTGGCAGGCGCGGTATGACCTGAACATGGGTGCGTATGGCGTGCCGGGGTTGAACCTGACGGCACTGTATGTGCGCGGGTTCGATATCGATGGGACGCATGTGGACCCCACTGGCGGGTATGCGTACCTGGGGTATGGCAAGGATGGCAAGCACTGGGAGCGGGACCTCGAGGCGCGGTATGTGGTGCAGAGCGGCAAGGCGAAAGGGACCACGTTCTCGATCAGGCACAACATGCACCGCGGGGATACGGCGCAGGCGGAGCTGGATGGGGATCAGATCCGCCTGGCGGTGGAGTGGCCGTTGACAGGCGGTTTCTGAAAACTGTGGGAGCGGGCTTGCCCCGCGAACACGGGCGAAGCCCGTGCCATCCTGCGCGGCGCCTGTTTCGCGGGACAAGCCCGCTCCCACATAGTAAGCGGCACCCTCTCGTGCAGTGTTCTCTACCCGGCCGAAATGCTAAGCCACCCCCCAATCTCGCCGCTCTTGCTCACTCATCGCTGCCACGACATCAGCAAAGGTATCGTTGAACTCCGAACTGACATTCCCATGTACCTGATAGTTGGTCAGCAGATACCGCTTCACCGTCCTCGGCCACTTACGCTCCTGGTGCGCCGCGTTGATGATGCCCTTGGCATCGTGATAGGAGGACTTGGGCCATACCTCGCTCAACCGCCGCTCGAAATCGCCAAAGCTCCAGTTGTCGTTTCGGCTCTCGAATTCATCGAGCAGTTGCAGTTTGTACAGTGCCAGATGGGCCATGTGATTTCCTTCTCATCATCGTCAGAGACCCTAAGGTAAGGAAATGGTCGGCTGTTGAAAATGAACCGGGTGTCCACGCCAGCGACTGAACAACAGGAAAAATCCTACGCAGCTGGCCACTGTTCCATGTGCGTAGTCCGCCACACTGGATTATCTTCAACGTCAGTCACCACGAACCCCTGCCGCTCCCAAAACCGGATAGCCCCAGGTAGAAATGGGTGCGTGTGCAGGTACAGGCATTCGATGCCGGCCCCGACAGCATGCTCACGCAACGACGCAAACAATGCGGCGGCCAATCCATGGCGGCGGTATTCGGGGAGCACGAACAGCCGCACGATTTCGACTACATGCTTGCCGTGGTAATCGAGTTGGCAAAAGCGATGGTCGTACGGCAGGTAACCGATGGCAGCGACTAATCGGCCTCGATCACGGGCTTCAAGAAAGTGCCCCTCGCCGTCCAGATAGGTTGCCTCGAAATGGCTCAGGTCTTTGGGCAACGGCGAGTTGGCGAGCAAGGGGAATAGCGCACGGCGGGCGCTGTCGACGAAATCAACGACTTCGGCCACGGCCTCAGGGCGGGGCGATTGGATGATCCAGTTCGGCATGGGGCGGTCAGCATGGCGTAGGCAAAAGGGGCCCCTACCCTACAGCACATTCCTTAGTACTGGTATGGCTCGCGGGCATCGTCCCGACCTCGCTATAATCCCCACCTGAATCGCGCGCCCAAGGCCACCCCATGCCCCGCATCCCGAAGTTGCTGCTGCCCCTGCTGTTCACCGCCGCCCTCACCGCCTGCGACCAGAAACCCACCCGCGAAGAGCAGATCCTGGCCAATCTGCCGTTACAGGAGGCCTACGCGCACAACATCGAGCGCATGGCGTCGTTGCTCACCCGCACCCACCCACAGCTGGCCGAAGACACCATCCGCAGCGTGCTGCGCAAGCACCTCACGGTCGAAGACCAGCGCCAGGACCTGTACAAGCTCTACAGCGAGAAGAATTTCAGCGACGCCGAGTTCGCTACCATCGTCGAGGTCACCCGCGACCCGGCCAAGGCCAGGGCACTGGAAGAGACCGAGGACGGGCAACGCCTGAGCGAGAAACTCACCCGTCTGATGCGCGAAACCGCTCGCGATGAAAAGGCCCAGGCATTGGCCAAGCAGCGCCTGCAGCTGGTGGAAGACGAGCTGAACGCGCTGGAAGACGCCGGTTCCTGACGCCCGATTGATCGTTCGCTTGCAGACGCAGTCCAACGCTCATACCCGAGCCTGGAGACCACCATGCCCCGCCTGGGCTTTGCCTGCATGTACCGCCACCCCCACCGCAGCCTTTCGATCAAGGCGCTGGAGACCATCGAGCGAACGTTCAATCCGCGCACCACGACGCTGCGCTGGTTGACCGGGGCAAGCCCGGAAGCCGCCCGCGCCAAGCTATTCGAGCTGGTACAGCACAACCTTGATGCCCAATTGCGCCTGCTGGACTACGTCGCCGAGCTTCCCGCCATGTTGCGCATGGTGCGCCTGAGCAGCGACCTGCTGCCGCTGTACAGCCACCCCAGCATCGCGCCTGTCTATCACGACAGCGACTTCCAGGCGCTGATGAGCAAAGGCTTTTCGGCCATTGGTGATCTCGCCCGCAGCACGGATATACGCCTGTCGATGCACCCGGGCCAATATTGTGTACTCGGCTCAGACCGCCCCGAAGTGGTTGAGAACAGCCTTGCCGAGTTCGAATACCACGCCGACATGATCGGCATGATGGGTTTCGGTCAACGCTTCCAGGACTTCAAGTGCAATATCCACATCGCCGGGCGCCTGGGCGCGCAAGGCATTCGCGAAGTGTGGCCGAGGTTGTCGCAGGTGGCGCGCAATGTGATCACCTTCGAAAACGACGAAAAGACCTACGGCGTCGATGACTGCCTGTCGTTGGCAGACCTGGCGCCGGTAGTGCTGGATATCCACCATTGCTGGATCCACGAAGGCGACTACATCGACCCGAACGACCCACGCGTCAACAGGGTCATCGCCAGTTGGCGCGGCGTACGCCCGACCATGCATTACTCACAGCCCCCGGAACATCTTCAGACCCTGGGTTTCGATGCCGCAGCCAAGCTGACCATCCCCGCCCTGCTGGAAAAAGTGAACAAGCGCGATCTCTATGCGCACAGCGCCCAGATGTGGAACGACTGGACCAACCGTTATGCGCTACAGTTCAGCGACCGCTTCGACATCATGTTCGAGGCCAAGGACAAGAACCTGGCCACGCTGACTTTCTACGAGCGCTACCTCAAACAGCCGTGCTAGAGCGCCAAAAAGCAGTTTGTAACAAGCTTTGTCATAAAACTGTCGTCTTTCGGTCATAGGATTGACCCCAACCTGACATTTCCCTTCTTCATGGATGAGCGTCTCATGCGTCGTGTGGTTTTCAATCAGAAAGGTGGCGTCGGCAAATCCAGCATCGCTTGCAACCTGGCCGCCGCCAGTGCCGCGGAGGGCTATCGTACGCTGCTGGTCGACCTCGACCCGCAGGCCAATGCCACCTATTACCTGACCGGCCTGACCAACGACGCCATCCCTGCCGGCATCGCCGACTTCTTCCGCCAGACCTTGTCGCCGGTCACCGCCTCGGGCAAGAAGCACCGCGTGGCAATTACCGAAACCCGCTACAGCAACCTGCACCTGATCACCGCCAGCCCCGACCTCAGCGACCTGCAGAGCAAGCTGGAGAGCAAGTTCAAGATCAACAAGCTGCGCAAGCTGCTGGTGGAGCTGGGCGAGGACTACGAGCGAATCTACATCGACACGCCGCCTGCGCTCAATTTCTACACCTTCAGCGCATTGGTGGCCGCGCAACGCCTGCTGATCCCGTTCGACTGCGACAGCTTCTCGCGCCAGGCGCTGCACTGTGTGATGGCCGAGGTCGAGGAGCTACGCCAGGACCACAACCCGGCGCTGCAGGTGGAAGGTGTGGTGGTCAACCAGTTCGCCGGGCGCACGGCGCTGCACCAGACCCTGGTCGATCAGTTGCGCGAAGAGGGCATGCCGGTGCTGCCGGTGTACCTGAGCAGCTCGATCAAGATGCGCGAATCGCACCAGGCGTCGGTGCCCTTGGTGCACCTTGCGCCAAAGCACAAATTGGCCTTGGAATTCGTCGACCTGCTGGACGTGCTGGAACGCGCCGCCTGACCTGCGACAACCTGTCGCGCAGCAGGTAAACCGAGAGCGACTACCCGACCGTCCATCCGGGTGGTAGATTCGCCGCCATGAAAATCACCCGGCACACTCGCTCGCTGACTGCCTGGACGCTCTATGCCAGCGTCCTGTTCAGCCTGTTGCTGTGCGGTTTGCACCATGGCCAGATGGGCGGCCTGCGCCTGGCCGGCCTGGAAGGTGGTTTTTGCTCGATCAACAGCGAGCACGGCGTGGCCATCGACCTGGATGGCGCCGGCGGCGACCAGCACATGGCCCAGCTCGACTGCCCGGTGTGTTCATCGTTCGGCATGGCGGTGCCGCTCAGCAGCGACGGTTGGTCATTCGCACCAGCGCAAACCGCTGCCACTTCGCCCATCGTCGTGCGCAGTTGGGCGCAACCGCCCCCACGCTATCAACGCCCAGCCCTCAACCCCCGCGCCTCCCCCGTCGTCTTCCCCGCATCAGCCAATCATCTCGCCTGACCCGGCGCGCCTGCCTGCGTGCGTGCGGTCAGCCATGACCTTTGCGTGGAAGACATAACAACATGCTCCGCAATACCTCTCTGGTGCTCCTGATGAGCACCTGCACTTACGCCTGGGCGGACGACACCGCCGTTGAACTCACCGCCACCACCATTGATGGCCAGCGCGAAGCGCCTACCGGCGTGCAGCTGGACGAGCCGATCCGTACCGGCTCGCGCCTGGGCCTGACCGCCCGCGAAACACCCGCGTCGGTGAGCGTATCCGACCGCCGCGTCATCGAAGAACGCGGCGCCAAGGACAGCCAGGACGTGATCAATGCCATGACTGGCGTGAACGCCTCGGCCAACCCCGGCTACGGCGGTTTCGTCAGCTACCGCGGCTTTACCCAGAACCAGGTGACCCAGCTGTACAACGGCATCAACCTTGGCTACAGCAGCGCCACCCGGCCCATCGACGCCTGGGTGCTGGACCGGGTCGAGCTGATCGGCGGGCCGTCCTCGTTCCTGCATGGTGCGGGCGCGGTCGGTGGCTCGATCAACTACATCACCAAGCTCGCCAGCCGCGATCAGCAGATCATCGACGGGCGCATTCGCTATGGCAGCTTCGACGATTCGGAAGTGGCCTTCGGCATCAACCAGGCCCTGGCCAGCAACCCGGCCGATGCTCGCCACTTCATGCGCCTGGATTACAGCCACGGCCAGGGCAACGGCTACATAGACCGCAATGAACGCCAGACCGACAGCCTGGCGTTTTCGCTGCTCAGCGACCTGACGCCAGACCTCACCCACACCCTGGCGCTGGAGTACCAGGAAGACAGCGAAGACAGCCCCTACTGGGGCTCGCCGATCCTGCCTGGGCGCAGCACCATGAAGATCGACAACAGCCGCCGCTTCGAAAACTACAACGTCGCCGACGGCCGCTACGAGCAGCGCGTACGCTGGTTGCGCTCGATCCTCGACTACCGGATCAGCGACAGCACCAGCGTGCAGAACACCCTCTACCACTACAACGCTCAGCGCGATTACCGCAACGTCGAGCGCTACAGCTACACCAGCGACGGCAACGTACTGCGCGCCAGCCCCTACCTGCAGCGCCACGACCAGAACGTGCTGGGCGACCGCATCGAACTGCGCCACGACAACCAGCTGTTCGGCCTGACTAGCCAGTGGTCGCTGGGCCTGGACTACTCGCGCATGCGCCAGACGCTGTACCCGACGTCGGGCAGCTGGAACGACGAGGTCGACCCTGACCACTTCGACCCCGGCAGCTTCGACGACATCCCGGGCGTGAACGCCGGACTTACCAAGCAGCGCCGCCATGAGGTGAGCAACCGCGCCGTGTTCGCCGAGAATCGACTGCAGCTTAGCGATCGACTGGCACTGCTCACGGCCCTGCGTTACGACTACCTGGACATGGAGGTCACCAACTACGGCGCCGTCACGCCCACCTCCCCGGCCTATTTCGAACGGCGCTGGGAGCCGCTGTCGGGGCGTATCGGCCTGACCTATGAGCTGACGCCGTCGGCCAGCGTCTACGCGCAGTACAGCAACTCCGCCGACTTGCCCGCCGGCTCGCTGGCTGCGGCGACCTACTCCAACGTGGGGCTGTTCGACCTGTCCAAGGGCGAGCAATGGGAAGTCGGCAGCAAGTTCGACTTCCTCGATGGCCGCGGCGCAGCGACCGTTGCCTTGTACCAGATCGTGCGCAAAGACTTTGCCGTGCGCGATTCCAACAACCCCAACCTGACGGTACAGGCCGGCCAGCAGACCTCGCGCGGCATCGAACTGTCGGGGCGCTTGCAGGTCACCTCGAAGCTGTTGGCCGAGGCCAATTATGCGTATGTCGATGCCGAGTACGATGAATTCAACGAGGCGGTCAATGGCGTGTCGGTGTCGCGCAAGGGCAATGCGCCGGTGAACGTGCCGGCCAATGTCGGCAATCTGTGGCTGACCTATAGCTTCTCACCGGCGTGGTCGGCGGGGGTCGATGGGCGCTATGTGGGGTCGGTGTACGCGGATAACGCCAACACGCTGAAGGCGCCGGCCTATACCCTGTTCGGGGCCTTCGCCCGCTACCGACTGGACGAACACACCACGGTCACCGGGCGGGTACGCAACCTGACGGACGAGGTCTATGCCAAGCAGGCGTATGGATTGCAATACTACATGGGCGCGCCGAGGACGTTCGAGGTGGCGGTGGATATGCGCTTCTGATCGTTTGACTGTGCCGGCCTCTTCGCGGGGCGAGCCCGCTCCCACAGATTTCTCCACCGTGTGGGAGCGGGCTCGCCCCGCGAAAGGGCCGGCACAGTCAACAGATATTCAGTGATAATCTGCGCTCATCACAACTGCCGGCACATGAAGCTCCGGCTTACAGCTCTATCAAGGAAGTCGACGTGTTCAGATCGCTGTCCCCCGCCCTATTCGCCACTGCTTTCATCACCCTGGCCGGCTGCCAGTCAGCACCCGTATCCAAGGAGGATGAACAAAAGCGTCAAAGTTTCATCAACGACATGCAACGAACGCTGATCCACAGCATGGCAACGGCTGACACGGGCGAGCAGATCGGTGCGGTGCTGCTCGAAGTCAAACTGGATCGGCAGTCTGCCCCAACCAGCTGCAAGGCCATACGCGCGCCCGTCAAATACCAGATGGCGCTGCCGGCCGGCGTGATGGCAACCGACATCAAGGCCTTGACCCGCATGGTCGAGGCGCAATGCTGGAAAACCATCTATCCCGTAGCGCCCGCCGCCATGCGCGAAGAAGATGGCACCGTGCATGTGCTCGCACCGCTGTACATCGTGCTGCCGCGATCGGAACAGGCGCCTGGCACGCTGCGGCGCAAGGCGTATGCCCAACGGGACTTTTTCTGGGAGCACTTGCTGCGCGATCAGCCTGTGACCAGCATCGGCACCGCGTCGCTTTACTACCAGGCCAACGCCCAGGGCAAGGTCGAAGGCTGCCTGGTGCAGTTGTACCCACATCCGCTGCGCAAGGATGCCTTCAAACTCGATGGCAACCTGCAAGCTCAATTGAACAGCCGCTGCATGGCACTGGACCTGAGCAAGCTGCCCGGCTTCGAGGTAGATGAGCAGGGCCTGGCAACGGGTTACAGCGAAATGAACTACGCACCGTGGCGGGTCAACCGGCCCTGAGCGTGTGCATCTGACCCCACAGAATAGACACAGCGGTCGAAACAGATATCCCGATGTCGCCCACGTGGAAGCGCGGAGCTCCACCTGCCGGTCTACTGCCTGGAACAAAAAATGATGACGCGGCATGGACCGCCTCACATTCCCTCCAGGCTGCCTTTGGAAACCGGAGCGTTCCCACATGTCCGCAACTCATGAGGTATCCCCCGCCACCCTGCGCCGGGTCATCGCTGCCTCGGCCATCGGCAACTTCGTCGAATGGTTCGACTTTGCCGTCTACGGCTTTCTCGCCACGCTCATCGCCAGCCAGTTCTTTGCCAGCGGTGATCCCAGCGTGGCCTTGCTGAAGACCTTTGCGGTGTTCGCGGTGGCCTTCGCCTTGCGACCGCTGGGCGGGATCGTGTTCGGCGCGCTGGGTGACCGGCTCGGGCGCAAACGCATCCTGTCGCTGACCATCCTGTTGATGGCCGGCTCCACCACGCTGATCGGCCTGCTGCCGACCTACGCCAGCATCGGCCTTGCCGCCCCCGCGCTGCTGACCCTGGCGCGCTGCCTGCAGGGCTTCTCGGCCGGTGGGGAGTATGCCGGGGCTTGTGCATACCTGATGGAGCACGCCCCGCGCAACAAGCGCGCGCTCTATGGCAGCTTCGTGCCGGTTTCGACCTTCTCGGCCTTCGCCTGCGCAGCGGTGATTGCCTACGGCCTGGAAGCGAGCCTGTCCGCCGAGGCGATGGCGGCCTGGGGCTGGCGCATCCCGTTCCTGATCGCGGCGCCGTTGGGCCTGGTGGGGCTGTACCTGCGCTGGCGCATGGAGGAAACACCGGCATTCCGTGAAGCCATTGCCCAGGGCAAGGTGCATGAGCACTCACCGCTCAAGGACACCCTGCGCAACCATGGTCGGGCCATTCGCAACCTGGGGGCGTTCATCTCACTGACGGCGCTGTCGTTCTATATGTTCACCACCTACTTCGCAACCTACCTGCAACTGGTCGGCAACCTGACCCGCGCGCAATCGCTGCTGGTGACCACTGTAGCGCTGCTTTTCGCTGCCATCGGTTGCCCGCTGGCCGGAGCGTTTTCCGATCGGGTCGGGCGGCGCAAGACCATTGGCTTTACCTGCCTGTGGGTGGTGGTCTGCGTGTTCCCGGCCTATTGGCTGGCCAGTTCCGGGTCGATGTCCGGCGCGCTGTTGGGGGTGATCCTGTTGGCGGTGGGGGCGTTGTGCAGTGGGGTGGTGACGGCGGCGCTGCTGTCGGAGAGTTTCCCGACCCGTACGCGCTACACCGCGTCGGCGATTACCTACAATGTGGCCTACACCCTGTTCGGCGGTACCGCGCCGTTGGTGGCGACCTGGCTGATCGGGCAGACCGGCAGCAGCCTGGCGCCGGCGTTTTACCTGGTCGTGATTGCGTTGGTGGCGTTGGTCGGGGGGTTGGCGTTGCCCGAGACTTCGCGGATTTCGTTGCATGAAGAGCCGGCTGTGGATGCTGGGCCACTGTGGGAGCGGCTTTAGCCGCGAACACCGGCTAAGCCGGTGCCATCCAGCGCGTCGTTTGCTTCGCGGCTAAAGCCGCTCCCACAGGGCATGCAGGTCAGTAGAGCACTCTCAACCTTCGTCAGCCTCTTCGCGCCGGTACGCCCACTGATAAAGCGCTGGCAACACCAGCAAGGTCAGCGCCGTCGACGACAGAATCCCGCCAATCACCACGGTCGCCAGCGGCCGTTGCACTTCTGCCCCGGTCCCGGTGGCCAGCGCCATCGGAATAAACCCGAGCGACGCCACCAACGCCGTCATCAGCACCGGCCGCAATCGGGTCAACGCACCCTCCTCGACTGCCACGCGCAAGCTGCGACCTTCTTCGCGCAGGCTGCGAATGAAGGCGATCATCACCAGGCCATTGAGCACCGCAACCCCCGACAACGCGATAAAGCCCACCCCCGCCGAAATCGACAGGGGAATGTCCCGCAGCCACAGCGCCAGCACGCCGCCGGTCAAGGCAAAGGGAATGCCGGTGAACACCAGCAGGCCATCCCTGAGGTTGTTGAACATCATCAGCAGCAAGCCCATCACCAGCAGCAACGCCACCGGCACCACCACTTGCAAGCGCTCGGCCGCCGATTGCAGCTGCTCGAACTGGCCACCCCAGCGGGTCCAGTAGCCTGGCGGAACCTGCACTTGCTGCAGCAAAGTCTGCTCGGCCTCTTTGACGAACGAGCCCAAGTCACGCCCGCGCACGTTGGCGCTGACCACCACCACGCGCTTGCCATCCTCGCGGCTGACCTGGTTCGGCCCCAGCTGCAGGTTCAGTGTCGCTACCTGGGACAGGGGGATGAACCCGATCTGCGCAGCGCCGCCTGCCGCGTTCGCCGGCACCGGAATCAGCAGGCTGGACAAGCCATCGACATCGGTGCGCAAGGTTTCGGCAAGGCGCACCACCATGTCGAAGCGGCGATCGCCTTCGTACAGCGTACCGGCTGTGCGCCCGCCCACGGCAATGGCAATGGCGTCCTGTACATCGCCCACGTTCAGGCCATGGCGGGCGGCCTTGTCGCGGTCGATATCGATGGTCAGCACCGGCAGGCCAGTGGTCTGCTCGACCTTCACTTCCGAGGCGCCCGGCACCTGCTGCAAGCTGCTGGCGATTTGCCCGGCGGTGCGGTTGAGCACGTCCATGTCGTCACCGAACACCTTCACTGCCACATCGCTGCGCACACCGGAAATCAGCTCGTTGAAGCGCAGCTGGATCGGTTGCGACATCTCGTAGTTGCTGCCCGGCACGCTGGCGGCGGCGCGTTGGACCTCGGCGATCAGTGCCTCGCGGGGCTTGCTCGGGTCTGCCCATTGCTCGCGGGGGTGCAGCATCACGTAGGCGTCGGAGATGTTCGGCGGCATGGGGTCGGAAGCGATCTCGGCGGTGCCAGTGCGGGCGAAAACCCGCTGCACTTCCGGCACTTTGGCGATGATCGCCTGCTCCAGGCGCTGCTGCATATCCACCGACTGCGACAGGCTGGTGCCCGGCACGCGCAAGGCCTGCAGGGCGAAGTCGCCCTCGCTGAGGCTGGGGATGAACTCGCTGCCCATGCGGCTGGCCATGGCTGCCGACAACAGCACCAGCAGCGTTGCGCCAGCAAAGGCCAGCCTGCGCCGGCGCAGTACCCAGGCCAGCACCGGGGCGTAGCGCTTGCGCGCGGTACGCATCAGCACGCCCTCTTCCTCCTTGACCTTGCCGGTGACGAACAGGGCGATGGCCGCCGGCACGAAGGTCACCGAGAGGATCATGGCACCGAGCAGCGCCATCACCACGGTAAAGGCCATGGGGTGGAACATCTTGCCCTCGACCCCGGTCAGGGCAAAGATCGGCAGGTACACCACCATGATGATCAGCTGCCCGTAAATCAGCGGCCGGCGCGCTTCGCGGGCGGCGGCGAACACTTCGTGGAAGCGCTCGGCGCGGGTCAGCATGCGGCCATGGCGCTGTTGGGCGTGGGCCAGGCGGCGGATGGCGTTCTCGACGATCACCACGGCGCCGTCGACGATGATGCCGAAGTCCAGGGCGCCAAGGCTCATGAGGTTGGCACTGACCTTGTTGCTGAACATGCCGGTGAAGGTGAACAGCATCGACAGCGGTATCACCATCGCCGTGATCAGCGCGGCGCGGATATTGCCAAGGAACAGGAAGAGGACGGCGATCACCAGGATCGCGCCCTCGATGAGGTTCTTCTTGACCGTGGCGATGGCCTTCTCGACCAGGTTGGTGCGGTCGTACACCGTCACCGCGACTACCCCCTTGGGCAGGTTGCGGTTGATCTCGACAAGCTTGGCGGCCACGGCCTGGGATACCGTGCGGCTGTTTTCGCCGATCAGCATGAACACCGTGCCCAGCACCACTTCACGACCGTTTTCAGTAGCGGCGCCAGAGCGTAGCTCCTGGCCAAGACCGACCTGGGCGACATGGCTGACGCGGATCGGCGTTCCATCGGCGCTGGAGATGACGATATTGGCGATGTCCTCGGCCGACGCCAGTTGCCCCGGTGCGCGGATCAGCAACTGCTCGCCATTGCGCTCGACATAGCCTGCGCCGACGTTGGCGTTGTTGCGCTCCAGGGCTGCGATCAGGTCGTTGAGAGTGAGCTTGTAGGCCGCGAGGCGCTTGGGCTCCGGGGCAATCAGGTATTGCTTGGCATGGCCGCCGATGCTGTTGACTTCCGCCACCCCCGGCACATTGCGCAGCTGCGGCTTGATGATCCAGTCCTGGATCACCCTCAGGTCGGTGGCGGTGTACGGCGTGCCGTCGTCCTTGAGCGCGCCCTCCTCGGCTTCGACCGTCCACAGGAAGATTTCACCAAGGCCTGTGGAAATTGGCCCCATGCCGGCCTCGATACCGGCCGGCAATTGCGCGCGGGCCACCTGCAGACGCTCGTTGACCAGCTGCCGGGCAAAGAAGATGTCGGTGCCATCGTCGAAGATCACCGTCACCTGGGACAGTCCCGAGCGCGACAGCGAGCGGGTCTGCTTGAGCCCCGGCAGGCCGGCCATGGCCGTTTCGATGGCGAAGGTGATGCGCTGCTCGGTTTCCAGCGGCGAGTAACCGGGGGCAGCGGTGTTGATCTGCACCTGGACATTGGTGATGTCGGGTACCGCGTCGATGGGCAGCTTCTGGTAACTGTGAATACCCACAGCGGCCATCAGCACCACGGCAAGCATCACCACCAGGCGCTGCTCGATGGCGAATTGGATCAGGCGTTCGAACATGCAAGCGTCCCCGTGATCAATGACTGTGCTCGGCGGAGCCCTTGCCGAGCTCCGATTTGAGGACGAAGCTGCCGGCGGCAGCCACCTGGGTTCCGGCGGCCAGGCCTTCGGTGATTTCCACCTGGCCGGCATCGCGCCGGCCCGCCTTCACCGGGCGTGCCTCGAAGCCCTCTCCGGTGCGGGCGAACACCACGGCCTGGTCTTCCCAGGTCTGCAGGGCGCTTTCAGGCACTACCACGGCGGCGTTGAAGCGCTCGACACTGACCGCGATATTGACGAACAACCCGGGGCGCCAGGCGCCGTTGGGGTTGGCCAGGGTGGCGCGGACGGTGGCGGCGCGGTTCTGCTCGCCAAGCAGGCTGCCGACGTAGTTGACTTTGCCCTCGACCTCGGCGCCCAGGTCCGGGGCACTGACGGTGACGCTGCGGCCGGTGGTGACTTTGGTCAGATCGCGCGGGGCCACGGCGAACGTGGCCCAGACCCGGCTCAGGTCCGAAAGTGTGAAGGCATTGCTGGTCTCACCCACCACTTCGCCCACGGTCAGGTGTTTCTCCACCACCACCGCGTCGAACGGCGCCCGCAGCTCGTAACGGTTGCCCGCACCGGCCGGGCCGACCGCGGCGACCTTCTGCCGGGCATTGGCCAAGGCGATTTCGGCCTCTTGCAGGGCCTGGCGAGCCAGCTGGTAGTCCTGTTCGGCACTGATGCGTTCCTGCCACAACTGCTGCTCGCGCTGGAAGGTCAGGCGCGCCAGTTCGAGGCGGCGCTGGGCGGCCTGCTGCTCGCTGCGCAGGTCGGAAATCTGCTGGCTGGCGATCACCGCCAGGACCTGGCCACGCTTGACCGCCTGGCCGAGGTCGGCGTGCACCGCCTCGACCACACCGGGTACGCGCGGCACCACATGGGCGGTGCGGTCTTCGTCGAAGCGGATCTCGCCGGGGAAGCTGATGGCGGTGCCCAGCTCGCGCGGCGCGGCGGTGGCCAGCTGGATGCCGGCGGCCTTGATCTGCTCGGCGCTCAGGTGCAACTGGCCTTCTTCTCCCTCGTGCGTTTCGCCGCCTTCTTCACCGTGGCCGTGGCCGTGGCTGTCTTCGCCATGCTCGTCGTGATGGGCCTCACCACTGCTGGCCTGGCCGAGGTTGCCGGTCCAGGCCAGGCCACCGAGGCCGAGCACGGTGATGGCGGCAGCCAGGAGGGCTAACTTGCGGGGATTATTCATGGGTGCTCCTGCTGCTCGATAAGGTGTTCAAACCGTCAAGGTCGCCGTACAGGCGCTCGACCTGCGCACGGGCATCGGTCGCCGTGGCCAGTGCGTCGAGGTACAACCCGCGCGCCTCGATCAGCGTGCGCTGGGCATCGAGCACATCGAGAAAAGCGAATTTGCCCATCTCGAAGCCACGGGTGGCGGTATCCACGGCCTGCTGCGCCGAAGGGAGGATGGCCCGGTCATAGGCGTCCACCTCCTGCATTGCCGTGCGCCACTGGCTGACGGCGCTGCGGGTTTCACTGCGCAGGCGCAGCTCGACGGCATTGCGCAGGTCGCGTGCCTGGTCGGCGCGGCGTGCTGCGGCCAGCACGTTGCCCTGGTTGCGGTCGAACAGCGGCAGGGGCATGGACAGGCCCACCACGTTGACCCGCTCGCGATCCTCGCGGCTGTACTGGCTGCCGACGCTGACGGTCAGGTTGGGAATGCGCTGGGCTTTCTCCGAGCCCAGCGAGGCCTCGCCGCGCTCGATCTGCGCGGCCGCCAGTCGCCAGTCGGCGGTGTGTTCGACCTTGTCGAGCAGGGTGTCGGTATCGGGCGCCGCGCCGGGTGACAACGCGGTAGCAGGCAACTGGTTGAACGTCGCCAACGGGCTACCGGTCAACCGCGCCAATGCCTGGTAGGCCACCGTCTGCTGGGTTTGCGCGCGACGCACTTCGGCTTGCGCCTGGGCCAGTTGCACCTGGGCACGGGTCGCTTCCACTGGCGACGACTGTCCCGCGCTGACGCGCCCCTGTGCCACGCGCAGGCCGCGCTCGGTCAGCGCCTGCGACTGCTGCGCCAGCTCCACTGCGGTCTGCGCGCGCAGGGCGGCGTGGAATGCCTGAACCACGTCGGCGCGCAGGCCGTTGCGTTGACGTTCCAGTTCGAGCTGGGCGATGGCCTGGCCACTCCCCGCAACCGCGATGCGCGCACCACGCTTGCCGCCCAACTCCAAGGGTTGGCTGAGGGTGACGGTGGTGGTGCTGGTGTCGCGGCGGGTGTCCTCGACTTCCCAGGACAGTTCGGGGTTGGGGATCAGCCCGGCCTGGCGGCGCTCGCCCTCGGCAATGCCGATTTCGCGGCCGGCGGCGGCCAGCTCGGGATTGTTGGCAAAGGCAGCGGCGAGCGCTTCGGACAGGCTCGGGCCCTGCTCGGCCTGGGCATTGACGCTGGCCGTCAGCAACAGGCAGAGCATGACGATCTTGCGGGGGGTGGGCACTTCGAAAGTCCTCGTCGGCAAGCGGTGGCGAGGGACTGTAGGGAGGGCTGGATATCGAGGCGGTGGCGTCAACGTTACAATTCTGTAATCAAGTTCGATAATCGCCCACTATCCCTCGTGCGGCGGCTTGTCCAATTGACGAAACTAACCAGGTGGTACAACCATAAAGGCATTCAACAACAACAAAGCGATGCCCGCCATGAAGCCCCTCATCCTTGTGCTCAACGGCCCCAATCTGAATATGCTGGGTACCCGCGAGCCCACCCAGTACGGCCACGAAACCCTTGCTGACCTGGCCCAAAGCTGCGCCGACACCGCGCACGCGCACGGCCTTGAAATCGAATTCCGCCAGACCAACCACGAAGGCGAACTGATCGACTGGATCCACGCTGCCCGTGATCGCTGCAGCGGTGTGGTCATCAACCCGGGTGCCTGGACCCACACCTCGGTGGCCATTCGCGATGCGCTGGTGGCCTGCGAACTGCCGGTGATCGAAGTCCACCTCTCCAACGTGCACAAACGTGAGCCGTTCCGCCACCTGTCGTTCGTCTCGTCGATCGCCGTGGGCGTGATCTGCGGGCTGGGCAGTCAGGGTTACCGCATGGCCCTGAGCCACTTCGCCGAACGGTTCCGGGAGCAGGCCGCATGACTCAGCCAGCCATTCTTGCCGGCCTGATCGGCCGCGGCATCCAGCTTTCGCGTACCCCTGCCCTGCACGAACACGAAGGCGATGCCCAGGCCCTGCGCTACCTCTACCGCCTGATCGATGCCGACCAGTTGCAACTGGACGACAGCGCCTTGGCACAGTTGCTCGACGCCGCCCAGCACACGGGCTTTACCGGGCTCAACATCACCTACCCGTTCAAGCAGGCGATTGTGCCGCTGCTAGACGAACTGTCCGATGAGGCCAGGGGTATCGGCGCGGTGAACACGGTGGTACTCAAGGACGGGAAGCGTGTAGGTCATAACACCGACTGCCTAGGGTTTGCCGAAGGCCTGCGCCGTGGCCTGCCGGATGTGGCACGGCGCTGCGTGGTGCAGATGGGCGCGGGGGGCGCCGGTTCGGCGGTGGCCCATGCGCTGTTGGGCGAAGGGGTCGAGCGGCTGGTGCTGTTCGAAGTGGATGCGGCGCGTGCGCAGGCGCTGGTCGACAACCTCAACGGCCATTTTGGCGCGGGACGCGCGGTGCTCGGTACGGACTTGGCGAATGAAATTGCCGAGGCGGACGGCTTGGTCAACACCACGCCGGTGGGCATGGCCAAACTGCCAGGGACGCCGCTGCCGGTAGAACTGCTGCATGCGCGGCTGTGGGTGGCAGAGATCATCTACTTCCCGCTGCAGACCGAACTGCTGCGCGCTGCGCGGGCGTTGGGTTGCCGGACGCTGGATGGCAGCAACATGGCGGTTTTCCAGGCAGTGAAAGCGTTTGAGCTGTTCAGTGGGCGCAAGGCGGATGCGGCGCGGATGCAGGCGCATTTCGCCAGTTTCAGCTGAGGCATCACCGGCCCTTTCGCGGGGCAAGCCCGCTCCCACAGGTAGGGTGCACCGCCGGATCTGTGGGAGCGGGCTTGCCCCGCGAAAGGGCCGGCACTGACATCACCCTTTTTCATCCAGCAACGCCTTTATCACTTGCTCCTGCCCGTCATAGTCGCCTTCACCAAAGTGCACATGCCGCACTTGCCCCTGGCGATCGACGAAGTAATGGGCGGGCCAGAACTGATTGCCCCAGGCATTCCACACGTCTTTATCATTGTCCACCGCCACCGGATACCCAATACCCAGGCTGGCCACTTTGCTTTTCAGCACCCCGACATCATGTTCATAGTCGTACTCCGGTGTATGCACGCCCACCACCACCAGCCCCTGGTCGGCATAACGCCGAGCCCAGTCGTTCACATGCGGCATACTGCGCTGGCAGTTGATGCAGTCCCAGGTCCAGAAGTCCACCAGTACCACCTTGCCCTTGAGCGCCGGGGCGTCCAGCGGCGGCGAGTTGAGCCACGCGCTGGCCCCCGCCAGCGAGGGCATGGCGCCGTAGCTGTCGCGGGCCATCAGGTGGCCGGCCAGGCCCAGGCCGACCAGCGCCAGGGCCACGCCACCCGCTTTGAGCAGCCGACGGCGATCAGTTGTCATGGCAGCCGCTCGTGGCGTAGGTGCGGTATTGGACGCTTTCCGGCTGGCCCTTGGAGTTGATGTAATCCATGCGGGTGTTGACCAGGCCACAGCCATTGCTCTGGTCATCCTTCACCGACAATACTTTCTGCACATCCAGCTGATCGCCGTAGCGGTACTGCATGACGCTGGCATCGTTGGTCGGCATGGTGGTCGCCTGGGCGGCCAGGGTGCCGAGGCTGAGCACGGCGAACAGGCTGGCGCTGGCAAGGGTTTTGACGTTCATGGTATCGCTCCTGTGCATCTTCGAGGGGTGGGGAGTGTTGCTCCCCGGTCGAGAGCCATTTCACGCCCGCCAGGTATCGGGCATGTGTCGCAGAACCGGTGATGTGCTTCCTGCTGTATCAGCGCCGGGGGCAGATACACTGCAATACAAACCCCTGCAGGCAAGCACCTGCCTGCTCGGTACACTGCGCCCACTCCACTTTGCACAGGACTCCAGCGATGGAACATGTCGATCACATCCTGATCGTCGACGACGACCGCGAAATCCGCGAACTGGTCGGCAACTACCTGAAGAAGAACGGCCTGCGCACGAGCATCGTCGCCGATGGCCGGCAGATGCGCGCCTTTCTCGAAGCCAACAGCGTCGACCTGATCGTGCTCGACATCATGATGCCGGGCGATGACGGCCTGCTGCTGTGCCGCGAACTGCGCGCCGGCAAGCACCGCAACACGCCGGTGCTGATGCTGACCGCACGCAACGATGAAACCGACCGTATCATCGGATTGGAGATGGGCGCCGACGACTACCTGACCAAGCCGTTCTCCGCCCGCGAACTGCTGGCCCGCATCAACGCCGTGCTGCGCCGCACGCGCATGCTGCCGCCCAACCTGACCATCAGTGAAAGCAGCCGCCTGCTCGCCTTCGGCCAGTGGCGCCTGGACACCACCGCGCGCCACTTGCTTGACAGCGAGGGTACATTGGTGGCCCTCAGCGGCGCCGAGTACCGCTTGCTGCGGGTATTCCTCGACCATCCGCAACGGGTGCTCAGCCGCGAGCAGCTGCTCAACCTGACCCAAGGGCGCGAGGCCGACATTTTCGACCGTTCCATCGACCTGCTGGTCAGCCGCCTGCGCCAGCGCCTGGGTGACGATGCTCGCGAACCCAGTTGCATCAAGACCGTGCGCAGCGAGGGCTATGTATTCTCGCTGCCGGTGCAGTTGCTCGAGTCGCCGTCATGAAGTGGCCCCGCACCCTGGCTTCGCGTCTGGCGCTGATCTTCTTCACCGGCCTGGTGCTGGCCTATGGGCTGTCCTTCAGCCTGCAGGCCTATGAGCGCTACATCAGCAGCCGCTCGATGATGCTCAGCAACCTGGAGCTGGACGTCGCCACCTCGGTGGCCATTCTCGACCGCCTGCCTGCGGCCGAACGCGCCGCCTGGCTGCCACGCCTGGAGCGGCGCACCTACCGCTACCGGCTGGATGAGGGCCTCGCCGGTGAGTCAATGCCGAGCAACGACCCACCGATGGCCGCCGAGTCGATCGTCAAGGCCATCGGTCATCATTACCCTCTGACCTTCCTGGAAATCCCCGGGCCGAACGCACACTTCCAAGCCCACCTGCGCCTGGCTGACGGTGCCCCGCTGACCATCGACGTCACGCCTGCACCGGTACCTGTGGCCAAATGGTTGCCGCTGGTGCTGCTGATCCAGCTTGGCGTGCTGTTGTTCTGTACCTGGCTGGCCGTGCGCCTGGCCATCGGCCCGCTGACCCGCTTGATCAAGGCGCTGGACGACCTCGACCCGGACAAGCCAGGGATGCTGCTCGACGAAAGCGGCCCGCGCGAAGTGAAGTTAGCGGCCATCGCTTTCAACGCCCTGCAAGCCCGCATCGCCGCCTACCTCAAGGAGCGCATGCAGTTGCTGGCAGCGATCTCCCACGACCTGCAAACCCCGATCACACGCATGAAACTGCGCGTCGAGGTGATGGACGAAAGCGTCGAGAAAGACAAGTTATGGCATGACCTGGATGCCATGGAGCACCTGGTCCGCGAAGGCGTGGCCTATGCCCGCAGCATGGATATCAACACCGAGCCCCCCTGCCGGATCAACCTCGATGCGTTTCTCGACAGCGTGGTGTTCGACTATCAGGACAGCGGCGCCCAGGTCGAGCGCTGTGGCCATACCGACAGTTTGCTGGAAACCCGCCCGCATGCGTTGCGCAGGGTGCTGGTGAATCTGTTGGACAATGCCTTGAAGTTCGCCGGCAAGGCTCAACTGGAAGTCAGCCGTGAACAGGGCCGCACCCTGATCCGCGTGCTCGACGAGGGACCGGGGATTCCGGAAGAAGAACTCAGCGAAGTACTCAAGCCGTTCTATCGGGTGGAAAGCTCGCGCAACCGCAGCACCGGCGGAACCGGGCTGGGGTTGGCCATCGCCCAGCAACTGACCCAGGCCATGGGCGGGCGCTTGACCCTGAGCAACCGCCGCAGTGGCGGGTTGTGCGCCCAGATCGAGTTGCACTGACTACAGTCCGATACATAAAGCAGCTGGGTTCGACACACTGCAGATAACTCATCGCCACACACTTCCGGTCACACAACCACACCCCGGGAGCTTGTCGATGAGACCTATCACCCTACCGTCCGGCTGGAAGCTGTTCAGCGCCCTCGCCGCCCTGACCCTGCTCATGACCGTCGTGGTCCTGGCCGCCCACCCAGCCGGATCCGATGGCCTGCGCAGCGCTATCCGCGCCACTGCGCGCAGTTCCTTTGCACTGTTCCTGCTGGCGTTCCTGGCCTCCTCGCTGGTGGCTTTGCTGCCAAGCCCGGCAACACGGCGGATCGTGCGCGAACGGCGTTACCTGGGCCTGGCCTTCGCCTTCTCGCACACCGTGCATGGCCTGCTGATCTATCGCTACGCGCAGCAGTTCCCCGAGTTGTTCTGGGCTGGCCGTACCGTCACCTCCAGCCTGCCGGGCAGCATCGGCTATGTATTTTTGCTGTTGCTGACCCTGACCTCGTTCAAACCCGCCATGCGCCTGCTTGGCAGCCGCACCTGGAAGGCCCTGCACAGTACTGGCATGTGGGTATTGGCCGCAGTGTTCTGCCTGTCGTTCTACAAGCGCATCCCCATGGCCGGCTGGTACCCGCTGGCGTTCGCCCTGATGTTCGCCGCCATCGGCCTCAAGCTCACCGCCAAGCTGGCGCTGCGCCAGCGCCGCAACACCGCCGCCCTTTCCTGAAGAAGAGAAAACACCATGACCACCTTGACCCGTACTTTCACCCACGTCGACCGTTTCGGCAGCTGGAGCGCCGACTTGCCCCTCCGGCTTTTCCTGGCCTGGGAATTCTTCGAATCGGGCCTTGAGAAATTCAATGGCAGCAACTGGTTCGGCGATTTGCAGGGAAGCTTCCCGTTCCCCTTCAACATCCTGCCGCCATCACTGAATTGGCAGCTGTCGATGTGGGCCGAGTTGCTGTTGCCGGTGCTGCTGCTGTTGGGCCTTGGCACCAGGCTGGCCTCGGCGGGGCTGATGGTGATCACTGTGGTGGCGATAGCCGCCGTGCACTGGCCCGCGCACTGGTCGAGCCTGGCAGAGCTGGCGCAGGGCTACGCCATTACTGACCAAGGCTTTGGCAATTTCAAGTTGCCGCTGATCTACCTGGTGGCGTTGCTGCCCCTGCTGCTCAAGGGCGCCGGCCGGCTGAGCATCGATCACTGGATCGGCGCGCGCATTGCTGCACGCGCCTGATGCACTGTGATGTCAGTCTTCCAGCGGTTTGGGCGGCGCGGCGGGCTTGGCAGGTTTGGCGGGTTTGCTGTCTTTGCCTTTGGGTTCCGGTACGGCGGCAACAGGCTCAGGTGCCGCAACGGCCTGCTCCGACGCGGGGAGTTCGTCGACCGCCTTGAGGATCGCCTGCGGGTCGATCTTCTCGCCAGACTCGTCATCCTTGAGCATATGCCGCTCGCCGTCCTTGCCCACCAGGATCACCTTGGTGCCCTTGCTGGCGCCGAGCTTGAGTTCTCGGATCAGGGCCATGGTGGTCTGTTGCTCGAGGTTCTTGTCCTCGCGCTTGCCCATCATGTTGGCGACGCTATACACCACCAGGCCGCGTTCCTTGAATGCCGCCTGGGTGGCAGGGTCCTTGAGCGCCTCGTTCAACCCCCGCAGCGTGGGGTCCGCAGAACTCGGCGCGATGATCACCAAAGGTCGAGCCTTGCCCACCTCCTTGGCCAGCGGCGCGTCGCTGTCGGCGGCGAACGAAGGCCCAGTGACGGCGAGCAAGGTGGCGAGGATCAGTGACCGGACGAGCATACGCATCTCCTTATTTGTCTCGATAAACCAATGACTACAGATCACGGAGAAAAATCCGATCGGGAGCCTAAACTACTTCGCGCTGCAGGTGGCCATGGAAAAGTAACTGGTGGTTTCCGCAGCGGCCTTGGTCCCGGAGCGAATGCTCAACCCACCTCCGTCACCTCATCTGAGCATAGTCCAAAGGCTCTGCTGGCACGCGGGTGACAGGCTGCACCTTGCCTGCGAGGGTCAACGGACGTCGATAGGCGGATCCCCCAGGCCGATCTCCAACGCCGCCAGCGTCAAGTCGAGCATCACCCGGCGGCGCATGGCACGTTGCTCTGCCAGAATGGCATCCGACTGCACCCGGCGGGCATCATCAGTCAACGCAAGATCATCGAGCAGGATACTGAGTCGGCGCTGGAAGGGCCTGTCCACTTCGGCAAAACGGCTGGCATGGGTACGTTCCAGATAGGCCTGCCAGAATGAATGATCCACCAGCGAGCGAGCCAACGCTTCCTGCGTCTCCTCCCGACGGATCTGCGCCTGCGCCACCTGCAGGTGCTGCTCATCCACGCCGGCAATCCGACTGAAGCTCATATCACCCACTTCGATGGGCAGATCCAGCCGCTCTCGCAACCCTAGCCGATAAGCGAGCCCGATCTCGCTTTCATCAGGATCGCCGCCGCGACGGATGATTTCTCGTACCGCGATGTTGTCCACTTGCTCCAGCCGCCACAAGCGTCGTCCCAGCCTGATCAGCGCCCGTTCCGAGTTGGCTGGGTGATCGGTCCGAGCACGCCACACCAGAACACTCACTTCCAGGTTGCTCAAACACCAGGTTGCGCCATCCTGACATCCCCACTCGTCGTTGGCCACGCTCAGCAAGTGGTCACGCAAGGCGGGCTCTTCCCCCATCGCTCTGAGCAGGGCAAGCACCCGGTACCCCAGCGCCTCGGCGCTCACCTGAAAGTCCGCCGACAGCAGCAGTTGTTGCAACACCCGGAAGAACCGCTCCGACGCCTCGCCGACATCCGCCGTTTCCCAGGCCGCTATCAGCAAGCCACGGTTTCGCGGCCCCACCGCGTCCCCCCAGATCTCCCGGGCCCGAACCACCCGCTCGCGCTCCAGTGCCGCGTCGAGCACGCCGGGTGGAAGGATCAAGGCAGCGTCCAGCCGTTGACGCTCAAGCGCCGGCAAGGGGTTGTCGCTCAACCGGATACGCTGGCGAAACAGCGCGGGCGCTTGATAGAACCACTCGGGTATCTGGCGGATCCGGTTCTGTCGCATATCCAGGTAAAGCAGCCCCGAACGGTTGTTCAGGCCATGGGGAAAGTTGCTTGTGCCGGTGTTACGCAGGCTCAGCCAGCGCAAATAGGTCATCCCACTCAACGTGAAAGTGCGCCCCAAGGGGTTGTGGGACAGGTCGATGTACTCCAGCATCGTGGCGCTCGCCAAGGTGGTGACCTGGTGGGTGCTCAGGACGATCTGATTGTCGGTCAAGGTCAGCTGGCGCAAGGACGGCAATTGCAGCAACGGTTCAGGTAATCGTGTCAGGCGGTTACTGCCCAGGTCCAACACCTGCAATCGCGGGAACGCGAGCACGAAGCTCTGTGGAATCTCAGTCAAGCCCATGTCCAGGAACGAGAGCTCGGAGACATGGGCAAAACTCACCTGCGCAGGGAGCACTGGCAGCGCACCCGGCTGAGTGTTGTAGATGATCAGGCGGTAGTTGTCGTCCGTATCGGCAAGCAAGTCCTCGGCATGGGTGAGGCGCTGCCAACAATCGACCAAGGTCCGGCGCACGGTGTGTCGCTCCGCGCGCAACTCGCCGTGCGCCTCGCCTACCCAGGCATCGAGCCGGTTACGCAGTGCGCTGAGCTGCTCGCGCTGGGCTGCCAGTACCGTATCGAGCTGCTGCCCCGAGCGCCGCACTCTTTCGACCCAGGCAGCCACCTGATTGTCACTGAAGGCTGGGTAGAGATCACGCAAGGTGGCCGGCAGTGCCTGATGGGCGCGCCTGAATCCTCCCGTATTTTGACCGCCCAACGGGTAGCCGAGCCTGCCATTGGCAATACGTAGTGGAGCGCGAAAAGCACCCGGCCGCTGCAGACCGAGCAGCGGTTCAAGCTCGGAGCGCCGCTGCCGGGCCTCACGCGCCAGCATTACCCTGAGATTGTGCGCAAAAGGGTCGCCAACCGCCATGGCGTCCTGTTGCTGCGGCGTATAGGCCGAAACCATCACCTCGAACAGCTCACCCGCCTCACCCTGCTCTGCGCCCTGGGCGTCGACCAACTGGAAACGGCCCTGCTGATGGATCAGGTCGAACGCCTGCGTACCTGCCTCGGTCGATACCAGCAACGGTCCACCAAGATGGCCTTCGAGCAGACGCCAACGCACGCCCTGGGCAGCGCCGGGAAGATACTTGAGCAAGCCCAGCACCACTCGGGCCAGGTCGGCAGTTTGCGGCGTATCCAAGTAAAAGGCCTCGAACACACGCGCCTTGCGAATGTTCATGACGCTGAGCCTCGCCGCTTCGGCCAGGCTCAACGGCACGCGCCCGGTTTGCAGCAGACGCCGTCGATCATCGCCGCAGGCCCCCTCGAGCAACGCTTGGGCTGCGCGCCGATGCAAGCCCGGAAAGACCCTGCGCAGCACAGCGGCACCGGCACTGTCGTCCGGCTGCAAGGCAGCGTACACCTGGCCCAGCAGGGCGCGACGACGGGCCCATGCCAGCTCGGCCAGCGCCTGGTCGGGCAAGCCGCTGGCACCGGGTAGCTGCCGGGCATGCTCAAGCACCGTGCTGTCTTCAACGTGCTCGCCACTGCGCAAGCGGCTGATCATCTGCCGAATACGTCGATCGAGCCTGGAGCGTTCGGCGCTGTCGAGCATGCCGGGTTCCGGCGCCCGGGCATACACATGCAGCGCACGCAGATGATCGGCGTTCAAGCCATGGATGTTCAACACTTCATCGATCTGCTCGTCGCTCATGCCCTGCAAAGGTTCGCCGAGACGACGGAACAAGCGATAGGTATCGTCCCACTCAGCGGGCTGCTCGCTCCATACTCGCCATGCGCCAGCACCGTTGTGGCGCAGTGCAGGGCCATGCCCGTCACGCGAACGCAACCGCCACTGGCCGTCACTGCCAGTTTCGGCCACGGCATAATGGTGGCCGTCCATTTCGATCCAGGCCTGTGCATTCAGCCGACGAAGCCCCAGTGCATCGGGCACTGCTGCCGCGCTCGGGGGCAAGCTGCGATAGGGGGTGAGGTCCTGCCTCCAGAGCTTGGTACTGCCGTCCTCCAGCCGCGCCGGCGTCAGCGCATCGACCACCGAGGAGCGTGCCCACACGCGCTGTGCGATCTTCACCCCCGCCACCGTGGCTGCGATCACCGCAAGGTCGGTGGCGACATTGGTCAAATGATCGAGCGCCTCCTGACGATCACCGTCCTGCCATGCCTTGAAACCCTGGAATACCTCACCCAGCAGCTCCCATGCAGTCACGGCCAGCAGCAGCAGCCCGATGCCCGGCACGAACAGCCCGGCAATATTGAGCAGCAGCCAGCCCTCGGCAGCCAGACGCTGATCGTGGGCGCGCTGAAGGTCACGATCGAGCCGCGCCACCGGCGTCGCGATCATTGCCGCATCTTCTTTTATCTGGCGAATCCGCGATTGCGCCAGGGTGTTGAACAGAGGCGCTGCATAAGCGTGCAGACGCGGCTTCAAATCGTAGCTGGCCCAGTCGGGAAGATCATCGAAAACGGGGATCACGGTGGCGAAGAATGCCTGGCTTTCGCGCCGCAGCACGAAGCGGCTGAAGAAGCCTTGGTAAGACTTGACCCGCAAGCGATGGCCCAGTGCTCGATTGAGACCCTCCAGGTCATCGAACGCACTCCAGGGGGCAATCGGATCGCCCGGTATGTACAGCAACAGGCGTCGCGTCGTGTTGAACAACGGCCCCTGGTCGGTGACTTCGAGCACCACCACCTGTTCCAGCGCGCAGTTCAGCAGTGTCAGACGCTTGGCCTCCACCAGATCGCCGGCCAGGCGCAGCAATTTACCCTCAAGGCACATGGCTGCGATCAACTTCAATTCGCTGGCGTCCAGCCTGTCGTCCAAGCTGGCTTTGTGCGCCTCTTCCAGCATTGCATAGCGGCAGGCATCGAGCAGCAGCGACTCAACCTGTTTTTCGGCATTGACCGGCTTGAGAATGGCGTCCAGATGCTGCTGATAGCGCTCTCCCAGGTCCAGCTCGCGGCACAAGGCAGCGAACTCGATGGCGGTGGGCGGCCTGGCAGTGCCGAGGCGCGGGACGAGCAAGCGGTTGCCTGCCGGTTGCCCCCCAGGTGCAGCCTCATCGACGCTGAAGTTGCGCAAGGTAACCTCGAGCAGCGGTGTTTCTTCATAGACCACCTCGGTGAGGTGGGCGCCCACAGGTTCGCTATTGATGATCGGCTCACGGCGTCCTTGGAGAAAACTCAAGCGGCGCAGGTTGACAGCCATGCCATAACGCTCGGCCAGTGCAGCTTCCATTGCCGAGGCGACGAAATCGTCGATGCTGTCGATGCGTGCCAGCAAGTGGGTAAGCTGGTGCCGGCACTCGAGGCTCTTGGCCAGCGCCTGACCCAGCGCGGGCAGTTGTTCGACCGATGCCTTGCGCAACCATGGCGGCAGGCGCTTGCCGATGATGTCGTCCTGAAATGCCTCGCTGGCAAGGCGAAACGCGTCATCACGCAGCGGATCTGACGGCGGTTGGATATTCATGTTGGAGCCTCCTGAACGTGAGGAGGTCAGCCTAAGCAAGGGACGGATTGCCAGGCGCTAGATAGCTAACGCCCGGGCTCAGAACAAGAGCAGCTGGCGGTCGGTCAAGGCCGCGAAGTCATCACCGACGAAGGGCAGAATGGCATCGGCCACCGGCTGCAGCTGGCGGCTCAGGTAGTGGTCGTAGTCGATCGGCGACTGCAGGTTTTCCAGAGGCTCGGGGCCGGCCGTGGTGATCATGTAGCTGATCCAGCCGCCGTTCTGGTATTGCCGCGCGCGCCCCAGGCGAGTGTTGTATTCATCGGCCAGCCGCGCGGCGCGCACATGGGGTGGGACGTTGCGCTGGTAATCGGCCAATGGCCGGCGCAGGCGTTTGCGGTAGATCAGCAGATCATCCAGCTCACCGGCCAGCGTTTGCTGCACGAACTGGCGCACATAGTCACGATACGGCTGGCCGCGAAAGACGCGGCCGTAAAGCGCCTGCTGAAACTGCCGGGCCAATGGCGACCAGTCGGTACGCACCGATTCGAGGCCCTTGTAGACCATCTCCTCACTGCCGTCGGCACGCTGCACCAGCCCGGCGTACCGCTTCTTACTGCCCTCGTCGGCCCCGCGAATGGTCGGCATGAGAAAACGTCGATAATGGGTTTCGAACTGCAACTCCAGGGCGCTTGTCAGGCCCATGGTTTCGCCCAGATGCTCACGCCACCACTGGTTGACCTCAGCCACCAGCTCGCGGCCAATGCGTGTCGCCTCTTCTTCGCCATGGGCGCCCTTGAGCCAGACGAAGGTGGAGTCGGTGTCGCCGTAGATCACGTCGTAGCCCCGTGCCTCGATCAGCGCGCGGGTCTGGCGCATGATCTGGTGGCCGCGCATCGTGATCGACGATGCCAGGCGCGGGTCGAAGAAACGGCAACCGCTCGAACCGAGCACGCCGTAGAAGGCGTTCATGATGATCTTCAGCGCTTGCGACAACGGCGCATTGCCCTCGCGCTTGGCCGCTTCCCGGCCCTGCCACACACGCTCGACGATGCTCGGCAGGCAATGCACGCTGCGCGAGAAACGCCCCCCGCGAAAACCCTCGACCGAGCGCGCATCGTCCGGCTCGCGCAGGCCTTCGACCAGCCCGACCGGGTCGATGAGGAACGTGCGGATAATCGAGGGATACAGGCTCTTGTAGTCGAGCACAAGCACGGAGTCGTACAGCCCTGGGCGCGAGTCCATGACGAAGCCGCCGGGGCTGGCCTCATCCGGGCGACTGCCAAGGTTGGGCGCCACGAAGCCCAGCCGATGCATCTGCGGCATGTACAGATGGCAGAACGCGGCCACCGAACCGCCGCTGCGATCCACCGCCAACCCGGTGACGGATGAACGTTCGAGCAGAAACTCCAGCAGCCGGGTATGGGCGAAGATCCGCGTGACCAACTCGCAGTCCTTGAGGTTGTAGCGAGCCAGGGCGGGCTTGTCCTCGGCGAACATCCGGTTGATTTCGTCCATGCGCTGGTAGGGCGTGTCGATTGCCTTGCCCTCCCCCAGCAAGGTCTGGGCGACGTTCTCCAGGCTGAAGGAAGGGAAACTCCAGGTGGCCGAGCGCAGCGCCTCGATGCCGTCGATCAACAGCCGACCGGGCGCATCGGCGAACACATGCCCGCGGTTGGCATGGCTACGCACGGTCATGGGCGCGGCGTTGCGCCCCAGGTTCAACGGCACCTGCAGTCGCTGGGCATGCTCATGCAAAAGGCGCAGGTCGAACTGCACCAGGTTCCAGCCAATGATCGCATCCGGATCGTGCTTGGCCATCCATTGGTTGAGGCAGTGCAGCAGCTCAGCACGGTCGTTGCAGTAATGCAGTTCGAAATCCACCGCATCGGGTTGGGCGTTGGCGGGCCCGAGCATGAACACCTGACGCTGGCCGCATCCCTCCAGGGCGATGCTGTAGAGCTCACCGCGTTCGCTGGTCTCGATGTCCAGCGACACCAGGCGCAACGGTGGACGATAATCCGCCGAGGGTTTGAGCTGAGCATCGCAGACCACGCCGTGGGCATCCACCTGCCCGGTAAACTGAACCGCCGCAGTGATGAAGCGCTCCATCAGGTAGCGTTCCGGCGGGCGGATATCCGCCTCGAACACCTCCACACCCGCGCTGCGCAGACGCTGCTCCAGTTGCATCTGTTGGCGGTGCTGGCGGCAGTACACGCCCAGCACCGGTCGATGCTGGAAATCCCGTAATTGCAGCGGCTTGAGCTGCACACCTGATTCAGCGGCCAGGAGCACCCGTGCATGCTCCGCCTGCGCCTGCAGAATGAACATCACCGAATCTTGCGGGGCCAGGCGCAACAGGCGCGGCCCCTTATCGGTGGCCAGCCAGAACTCCACGCAGGTGCCTTCGGGCGTGTCATGCCAGTGCCGGGTCAGGACAAAGCCCTGCTGCAACTCCACTGCCTTGTCCTCGGGGTAATCGAATGGAGCAATTGTACCGCTGTGCGGGCGATCAACCGTAGAGGTAGTTGATGTCCTTGTAAGCCAGGGGCGGTACCTGGCCCAGCAGGAAGTCGCGCAGCTTGTGCATCTGCCGCGCCTTGGGGCTGGATTTGAGCCAGGTCATGTAATACCCATCACCGGTCGCCACCGCATGCTTGAACGGCGTCACCAGACGGCCTGCGGCGAGGTCGGCGCTGGCCAGCACCAGGTCGACCACCGAGATACCCAGGCCCTGCTGGGCTGCGGAAATGCCCTGGTCGAGGGTATCGAACACCTGGCCCTGATCGATGCTGATGTCCAGCGCGTCCATGCGTGCCAGCCAGCGCCGCCAGTCGCGCCGGTCAGGCGATGGGTGCAGCAGCTCACATTGGCGCAGGTCACCCAGTGCCGGCTGATCGTGCGCCATATAGTCGGGGTGGCACACAGGGATCAGCCATTCATCGAACAGCTTGAAACTCTCGACATCGGCGGCAAAGCGGCCATTGGACAACAGGAAGGCGCAGTCGTAGGGCTCCGAGTAGAAATCCACCGTGTCGATGTCCATCCACACGCTCGACAGCTGCACGCTGCAGCTGTCGTCGACCTTCTTGAACGCATCCAGCGCCCGCAGCAACCAGCGCACGGTGAGCGTCGAGGGCGCCTTGAGGCGCAGTCCATAGCGGTCCTGGCGCAACAGTGCGCAGGCGTTTTCGATGATCTTGAAGCCGACCTTGAGCTCCTGGGAAAGCAGGCGCCCATGTTCGGTAAGGCTCAGCTTGGGGCCGCGCCGTTCGAACAAGTCGCACCCGAACATGCCTTCCAAGGTTTTGATGTGATGGCTGACAGCGCCTTGGGTCAACGCCAGTTCTTCGGCCGCACGTGTGAATGACCCGTATCGCGAGGCGACCTCGAAAGCGCGTAGTGCGTGCAAGGCCTGAATCCGTTCTGACATGACGCCCCCGAAGCATGAGTGAGACTAATAGTAAGTCATAGTTCCACGCGTTTTACAACGAGAAGCGCGTCTCAGAAAATGCAGGTAAATAACCAAGATAAGCCAATAACCTGCCTGCATGTGCCTGTAACTTTCTTTCAATTAAACGCCTGGGGAAATCATGTTTACGGGTTATGGAAACTGCTATCGCCTGGACGCGCTAGAGCTCGCCGCCGAACATGTGCGTAATACACAACATTGGACGCACCAAACCCTTCAGCACTTTCGCAGCATTCTCGCCAATCCCGACTTTCCGTGCCTGTTCGGGCGCAAAGCGGTGGCTGGGGAATCCTGCCACATCCTTTTCGCCCGTGCCGAACAATTGGCCGATGACATCGCCCAAGGGCTGGCCGAGTACATTCGGTTGATCAACCCCGTTGCCATAAAGAAACGCATCGGCAGCCCTCTGGTGGTATTTCTCGAAACCACCGCCGGCAGCACCCTCGCGGAGCAGCAGGCGTTGGCCTGGAGAGTATTGCGTGGCGTGCATGCGCGCGACCCGCATCCATGGCCGCAGGCAATCCCCAGTGACCCACAGGACAGCGGCTGGTCGTTCTGCTACGCCGGCATGCCGCTGTTCATCAACATGAACTTCCCCGGCCATCAGCAGATGAAGAGCCGCAACCTGGGCAACCACATCACCTTCGTCATCAACCCCCGGGAAAACTTCGACGAAGTGGCCAACGCCAGCACCGAAAGCGGTCAACGGATCCGCGCGCGCATCCGCGAACGCGTACGCCACTACAACGACGGCGTGATGCCCGACAGCCTGGGCTTCTTCGGCCAGGACGACAATTTCGAATGGAAGCAATACCAACTGCAGGAAGCAGGCTCGCTCAACCCGTCGCGCTGCCCCTTTCATGCCAATGCCCACGCCACACCCGACACACTGATCGAGAACTGACCGTGAATACCGCACTGACTGCAACCTATGCACTGACCGTCCTGCTGCTGATCGCCACCCCCGGGCCAGTGGTGGCATTGATCGTCAACACCGCCGCCGCCTCGGGCTCGCGCAAGGCCATGTTCACCGCCGTCGGCACCAATTGGGCATCGCTGGTGCTGATCGGCGCCGCCGCCTGGGTCATCCTCACCAGTGCGGCCATCGACAAAGCCTGGCTGAGTGGAATGAGCCTGCTCGGCTGCCTGTTCATCGGCTATATCGCTGTGGGCACCTTGCGCGAATGCCTGCAGGCACCCGCCGTGCACAACGAGGCACAGCCACCGAAAGCCGGGCGCGGCGGTTTGTGGCAGGGGTTCATGGTGGGCATCTCCAACCCCAAGGACATCATCTTCTTCATCGCCTTCTTCCCGCAGTTCATCCAGATCACCGAATCGTTCGGCAAAAGCATGGTGGTGCTGTCGCTGCTGTGGGTGGCCATCGATTTCGCCGTGCTCAGCCTGTACATCTTCGCCATTGGCAAGATCGCCTCGCAACGCAGCAACCGTATGATTTCGCTGGCCTCGGGGGTCGCGCTGTTGCTGATTGCGATCGGCGGCCTGGCTTACAACGTCAAAGAGCTGGCGGGCTGAAGCGTTAACGTGCGAACCCGTGTCAGCCAAGGAGCGCCATGATCCCGTTCAACGCTGCAACACACGGCCAGGGCCTCCCCTCTCCGCTGGCGCAGGACTACCAGCGTTTCCTGCAGCTGGGTAGCCGTCGTGCCCCGCATACGCTGCATGTCCACGAAAGCGGCTACCGTTCCGGCACCATCAACACCGACGCGCTTGGCCTGCGCTACAGCCATGGCGCCGGAAAGCGCTTCTCTCCTGCAGAAAGGGGCAGCGCGCCGCGGGTCAACCTGCTGGTCGGCGGTTCGACCGCACTGGGTGTCGGTGCCAGCAGCGATGAGCACACCGTGGCCTCGCATCTTTCGATGCTGACTGGAGAAGTGTGGCTGAACCTGGCGGGTTGTGGGCTCAATGCGAGCCAGGAGCTGCTGCTGTTCCTCACTCATCAGCACCGCCTGGGCGACATCGGCCACGTGGTAGTGCTCAGCGGCATCAATACATTGGCCCACCAGGCCCTGGGCGAAGTGCTGGCCAGCCGGTATGAGCTGGGGCAGGCCCAGGCACTGCAACATTTCTTCAGCGGCTATAACGAGGGAATTCAACCCACCCACCCCGTGCGCGAGTCCCTATGGCAGAGGCTGGGCCAGGCGCTGGCGCCTCGTCGCCAGGTGCCCGCGCCCGCCTGGCGGCTGTCTGCCCCGGCGAAACGCCTGGCTGGAGCTGCCGACGACATCGGCCGCACATTGCGTCAATGGGAGCGCCTGCTGGCCGATAGCCACGCTACCCTCACGTTCATCCTGCAACCCCTGCTACCCTGGTGCCGGGAAACGCTGCCTGCCGGTGAACAGGCCATGTTGACGGCACTGGAGCGGCAACCACCGCACTTCGACAGCCTGCTCGAAGGCATTTTCGACAGCCAGTTGCACACGGCTTTTTTCAGGCGAATCAAGACCCAGGCCGACCCCGTGCCTTGCTATGACATGAACGGCATGCTCAGCAGCTCCCCGGTATTCGGCGCGGATCTGTTCATCGACCGCATGCACCTCAACGACCTGGGCAACAATGCACTGGCCAAAGTCATCACCGCAAAACTTGGCCTGGCCCAGGAAAAACACGCCCGACGCAAGGTCACGCCGATCAAGCTCGTCTGAAGGTTGGGCGCTGCCCTTTCGGTCGCCCCCTACGCTTGGCTAGAATAGGCCGTCGTTCCGATCCGCCTGAGGCGCACGCGTACCTGTGATGAATATTTCTCCAGTCCACCCGTACCTGGCTGCCAGCCACGTACGCGCCGTTCGCGAGGCGCGTCCGTGAGTCGCGCTGTTCTTCTACCCGCGCTGGTCGCCACGTTGTTTCCGCTTGCCGCACAAGCACTCGACGTGCGCATCGACCCGCACGCCGACCTGCTTTACCGCCAGGCCCTGCCGCTGCTGGAGCAGGCTGATAATCAGGACGTCAGCGGCAGCATTCTGCGCACGGCGATCGGCGGCGACCCCGAGCTCAACCGCCAAGGCCAGGCCATGGCGCGAACCCTGCCGACAGCAGTGGCGCTGCTGAAAAAATCCGTGGAACTCGGCCATCCGGTAGCCCAGTATCGCCTGGCGCTGTACTACACGACTTATCTGCCCGCAGCGCAGATTTCCGATGCCGCCTGCCCATTGCTGGAGGCGAGCTTGCAACAAGGCTTCGCTCCACCGGCCACGGCGATCGCTACCTGGTGTCCGACTTACAACGCTAGCCGCCGCTATCGCGAAGCACTCGAGGCGATCCCGAGCATGGCCACGCTGTACGCGCCCTATTATCCACAACCGGCCGCACGCCTTGCCTGTGCCCGTACTCAGCCACAAGGGCTGCAGATGCAGTGGGGGCGCCAGCGCGACTACCAGGCCGAGGTGTACCGATTGCTCGGTGAGCTGGACCCGCAGCACCGCCAGGACTTGCTGCAGAAGGCGGTGGAAATCAATGGCTGTGCCGCAGCGCAACGGCGGTTGACCAGCCAGCGCTGACGGTTTCCTCTACCCTCGACAAACCAGCAAGATCGTTCAAGCCAGCCATGGCCGTCGGCTGGCATGCTGTTTTACCGAACAACAGTGTCGCAGCCACCATGTCCAGCCGTCCTGCCATTGCCCGCCAAGCCTTCCTGCACGGCGCCATCGCCATTCTTCCATTGTCCCTGGCCGTGGCGCCATGGGGCTTGCTCGCGGGCTCCATGGCCATCGAGGCCAATCTCAGCGCCTGGGAAGGCCAGGGCCTCTCGGCGATCGTCTTCGCCGGCGCCGCACAACTGGTGGCCATCGGCATGCTCAAGGGTGGCGCCAACCTGATGTCGATCCTGCTGACGACACTGCTGCTGACGTCACAGCACCTGCTCTACGGGCTGACCATGCGCCCCGTGCTGTCCAGCCAGCCGCTGCGCTGGCGGCTGGGCCTGGGCTTCCTGCTGACCGATGAATTCTTCGCCCTGACCAGCCATTACGACCAGCAGCAGTTCAACCGCTGGTACGCACTGGGGGTCGGCCTGACGTTCTACGTCGCCTGGAACCTGTTCACCCTGGCCGGCATCGTGCTGGGCCAGAACATCCCGCATCTGGACCAACTGGGCCTGGACTTTTCCATCGTCGCCACCTTTGTCGCGCTGATCACCCCACTGGTACGCAACCTGCCCACTGTGGTGTGCGTGGCAGTGTCGCTGTTTTGCTCCGTGCTGTTCAGCTACTGGCACTGGGAAACCGCGCTGGTGGCAGCCGGCCTGCTGGGCATGGCCGCCGGCTTCATCTGCCAGAAATTTTCCGGAGCACGCACATGACCTGGTTGCTGATTTTCGCCATGGGCGCCGTGGTATTCCTCAACCGCTACGCCTTCCTGGAGCCGCGCCTGCCCTTGCGCCTGAGCTCCAATGCCCGGCAGTTCCTCGGCTTCGCCGTACCGGGCATGCTGACCGCGATCTGCGGGCCGATCATCTTCCTGCCGGGCCACCAGCTCGACCTCAGCCCGCTCAACCCCTACCTGCTGGGTGCATTGGTGGCCATCGCCCTGGTGCTGTTGACCCGCAGCGTATTGCTGAGCATGCTGGCCAGCATGTTGATCTTCTTCCTGCTGCGCAGTTGGCTGGCATGAGCACGTCCCTGCGCGAACAGACCCATCTCTGGCAGGCGCCCGCCCTGGGCGACGTCGAGATGCTGCATGCGCGCTACTTTCAGCAGCGATTCGCCCCGCATGTACACGAAGGCTACGTGTTTACCGTGATCGAGTCCGGCGCCCAGCGCTTCTGGCACCGTGGCAGCGAGCACCTGGCACCGGTCGGCAGCATGGTGTTGATCAACCCGGACGAACTGCACACCGGGGCTACCGCGCATGAGGCGGGTTGGCGCTACCGGGGTTTCTACCCGGAGCATGAGCGCGTCACCGGGGTGCTGGATGAATTGGAGTTGGGGCACCATGGCATGCCGCTGTTCAAGGACAGCGTAATCAACGACCCCGCCCTGGCGCTGGCTTTCAGTCAGTTGCACCAGTTGTCGGAAGCCGGTGCCAGCGCCCTCGAGCAACAAACCGCGTGGCGCAACGCGGTGCTCGCGTTGGTCCAGCGCCACGGTCACTGCCCAGCGCCAAGCGCCCCCGGCAATGAGCCGCTGGCCGTGGCCCGCGCCCGTGAGCTGCTTGAGAGCACGTTGGCAGATCCGCCTTCGCTGGAAGCACTGGCCTCGGCCGTGAACCTGTCGCCCTTTCACTTCGCCCGGACCTTCCGCCAGGCCACCGGCCTGCCACCCCACGCCTGGCTCAAGCAACGTCGGCTGGCCCGTGCGCGAGAGCTGCTCAAGAGCGGCCTGGCGGCAACCGACGTTGCGTTCAACCTGGGATTCGCAGACCAGAGCCATCTCAGTCGGCAGTTCAAGCAAGCTTATGGCGTCACGCCAGGTGCCTACCGTACGGCCTGCCTGCACGGCTAGCCGTCAGGCAAGTACGCTGGCCACTGCTACACTGAGGGGGCTAACGGAGGATCCTGCCATGTCCGAAAGAGAGCTCACCACCCTCATATCGCTGATGAACCAGCGTCAGGCCTGCCTGAGCAGCGCCTGCAAGGAGATTGCCGACTGGATCGACCGGCAGGGCGATGTGCCCGCCGCCGGCAAGATCCGCGCAAGCCTCAAGGCCCTGGAGGCCGACGAAGCCCAGGTACGCAAGACCTTGACCTCGCTGACCCTCGAAAGGCCGCTGCCACGCTTTCGTAGCTGAAGCGCAGGGCAGCATGAAAAAGGGCCGCTGATGCGGCCCTTTCGTCGGTCAGTGGTTCATGTGCATGTGGTCATGCCCACCGCCAGCCTCGGCATTGAGCGCACGCACTTCTGCCTGCACTTGCAAGGTTTCCTTGGCGCCCTTGGCATCTTCGACGGTAAGGGTCAGCGGCACTTTCTCGCCTTCCTTCACCTGCTGGGTAAGCCCCATCAGCATCACGTGATAACCGTTCGGGTCCAGGCTCACCGGCTTGCCGGCAGGCAGCGCGACGGAATCGACTTGCTTCATGCCCATCACATCACCGTTCATGGTCATCTCGTGCACCTGCACGGTCTTGGCCACGGGCGATGCCACGCCGACCAGCTTGCTGTCGCTGCTGGCGGTCAGGGTCATGAAGGCACCGGTCGACTGCTGGTGCGGGACGCTGGCACGCACCCAGGCATCGCTCACGGTGGTCTGGGCCAGGGCTGGCAGGGCAAGGCCGAAAAGGGCCATGGCGGCCAGACCGCGCTTGATCGGTTGCAGTGAAACAGCCATTAGCAAATCTCCATCAATGTGAGCAGGTCTTCCGCGCATTCCTTGGCATTCAGCGAATGGCCCAGGCTCAGGCGCAGGGTGCCACGTGTATCGTAGACGTAGCTGGTGGACGAGTGAGAGATGGTGTAGGTGTCACCGGCCGGGACTTTCTCGTAGAACACCTTGAACTCCCGCGCCACCTCGGCGATTTCTTCCGGTGTGCCGGTCAGCGCGGTGAACGTCGGGTCGAAGGCCTTGACGTAGGCGTCGAGCACTTCGGGGGTGTCGCGTTCCGGGTCGAGGGTGATGAACACCACGCGGAACAACTCGCGGTCACGGCCTTTGAGCAATTTCCTGATTTGCGCCGCCCGCGCCAGCGTGGTCGGGCAGACCGCCGGGCACTGGGTGAAGCCGAAGAAGATCATCGGCATGCTGCCGTAAAAGCTCGACAGGGTGACGTCGTTGCCCTGGGTATCCTTGAGGCGGAACTTACGCCCGAGGATTTCATTGCTCATGTTCTTGCCGTACTTGAACTCAAGCCCCCGGGCCGGGTTGCAGCCTGCCAGCAGGCCGAGCCCGAGAACGCCCATCCCGGCGACAACTGCGCGCCGGGTCAACAGATCATTCATGGAACCATCCTTTACAGGGAAGGTGCCGGCCCTCGGGACGGGCCGGCCGAAAAACCGGGGCATTCTGGCATGACACCCCTGGTGCTTCTACCCGACGAAGGCGATGATGGCCTGCAGCCCTTTAAACATGGGCTGCGGCCTGTTGTCGCAGGGGTTGAATCCGTAACAGTTTGTTGCTAGGAGCGCGAGCTACTACCGGTCAGTAGTAGGCGTTTTCCTTCTGGGTGTGGTCGGTCACGTCACGCACGCCCTTGAGCTCCGGAATGCGCTCGAGCAGGGTGCGTTCGATACCTTCCTTCAAGGTGACGTCGGCCTGACCACAGCCCTGGCAACCGCCACCGAACTGCAGCACGGCAATGCCGTCGTCGACCACGTCGACCAGGCTCACCTGGCCGCCGTGGCTGGCCAGGCCCGGGTTGATCTCGGTCTGCAGGTAGTAGTTGATGCGCTCGTTGACCGGGCTGTCTTCGTTGACCATCGGCACTTTGGCGTTAGGTGCCTTGATGGTCAGCTGGCCGCCCATGCGGTCGGTGGCGTAGTCGACCAGCGCGTCTTCCAGGAACGGTACGCTGACCGCATCGAGGTAAGCGGTGAAGCTTTTCAGGCCGACCGGTTCGTCGTCGGGCTTCTCTTCACCCGGTTTGCAGTAGGCAATGCACGTCTCGGCGTACTGGGTGCCTGGCTGGGTGATGAAAACGCGAATGCCAATGCCAGGCGTGTTCTGCTTGGAAAGCAGATCGGCCAGGTAATCATGGGCGGCGTCAGTAATGGTTATAGCGCTCATGGAAGTTCCTCACAGACTTGCGGCCAAGTGTACGCCAACCTGGCCTTTGAACAAAGTCCTAGCATTTGACTCGGGAAAGCGCAAATACCGGTGTCCGCTCCCGCGATGCCGCCACCCAGGCCTGCATGCGCCGGTACAGGCCGCGCTCCAGCCACTGGTAGCTGAACCACGACATTAGTCCAATGGACGGCACGCACAAGGCGAAGACCAGATACGGATTGAGGTGCAAACGCTGGCTGGCGAACCAGCCGGCATACAGCACCAGCACGTGGATCAGGTAGACCGAGTACGAACAATCGCCCAGCGCCTTGAGGATCCGGTTGCCCTGAAAGTACGGCTCCAGGGAAACGAACGCGAGCACCACCAGGGCACTCGGCACGCCCCAGTGCAGCAGGCGGTCGGACGCGTCCAGGTGATAGATCGCATAGCCCGCCAAGCCCAGCACCGCCAAGGGTAACCACCGCCCCTCCCGCACCAGACCACGGCGGTACAGTACGCCGATTCCGATACCCAGCAGAAACTCGTAGATGATGTCGTTGTTGTAGAAGCGGCTGAGCACACCCAATCGGCCCAGCACTTCGCTGACCAGCAACAATGCCGCCGTTACCAGCAGCAGGTGATGGCGTTGACGGACCAGGAATGCCAGGCCGAACAGCAGGTAGAAGAACATCTCGAAGTTCAACGTCCAGCCCACGTTCAACGTCGGATACAGGCCATAGCCGCCGGGGTTCTCGGCCGGGATGAACAGCAGTGACAGGAGCAGATGACGCCAGTCGAACTCCTGGTGCGGCATCCACTGGCTGAAGGCGAGTAACAGCACCGCCATGAGCGCGGTATAGAACCAGTAGGCAGGGACGATGCGCAGCGCGCGGTTGAGCAGAAAGCGACCTGGCTCGATGGCTTTGTCACGGGTCGACAGGTAGATCACCAGCCCGCTGATGACGAAGAAGATGTCGACACCCACGGCGCCGCGATCGGTAAGAAACTGGCCAATGGGCCCGGTGGCATGGAAGTCGAAGAAGATCTGCATGAAATGGTGGCAGACCACCACCCAGGCGGCGAACGCCCGCAGTGCCTGAAGCGAATACAGCATGGAATACCCTGCGCTTGCCGGTGCATTGAGGCCCTTGCAAGCGCAGATCGCTGGCAAGGGCCACCCACCGATTCCGACCGCAGGCGTACCGGAAAGGTCAGCTCAACCGATCAGAGGTTCTCGTAGCGGTTCATGTCCAGCACCCCCGCCTCCACCGGTTCGGTTTCCTGGATGAAGGTGGTGAGGTCATGGAAGTAGCGCCAGAACTCCGGGTGGCTGCGGCGCACGCCCCAGCGCATGACGATGCGTTCGAACTTGGCCGCATCATCGCGTGCGTATTCCATGTCTTCGACGAACTCCGGCACATCTGCAGCTGGAATGTTGAAGATGAAGTTGGGATAGCTGCTGAGCACCCCCGGGTACAAGGTGAGAGTATCCAGCCCCGGCTGATAGCGCGAAGCTTCGCCCAGCAGGAAGGCGACGTTGCTGTGCGCACGGTTGCGCAGCAGGCTGTAGACCTGGCGTTGGCCGCCCTGCCCTTCGATGCGCAGCATCGTCGCCTCGGGCAGTTGATTGATCACCTTCAGGCCCGCGGCCGGGCGTGACACCAGGCGGCTCAGCGACTGCTCGACATTGCGAAATTCCTCGTTCATCTGCGGCCGTGAGCAGTAGGCGCCCTGGCAGCGATTGATGGGGTCGGGCGCGGCATTCAGGCTACCGGTGCGCTGCAGCAGCTTGAGGCCGAAGTCGCGTTTGGCATCGCTTGGGTCGAGCTTGATACCGCTCGGGGTGTCGGTGTCGATGTCCTCGTAGTCGAGCCACATCTTCACCTTGCCGCCGCTCTGGTACCAGTCGCTGAGGATTGCGCCACGCTGATCGGCCGGCATCAGGCGCAGGAAATTGACCTCGGCGCCATTGCGGATCAGGTCGAAGTACAGCCGCGTCTGCAACTGGTGCGAAACATTGCCGAACACGTCGAAGTTGACCGCCAGCTGGTAATAGGTGCGCTCGAACAGCGGGTAATCGAACAGCCACATGGTCAGCGGCACGTCGCCGACCAGGCCCTTGGTCACCGCAGCGCTGTCGAAGTGGCGGAAGATGCTCAGCAGTGCGTTGTCGTTGCCGGCCCACAAGGTTGCCCAGCCCGGGGCTGGCATGTCGGCATAGGCTTGGCGACGCCGTTTTTCGTATTCATTGCGCTTGTCGCGGTAGGCGTGCCACAGCGACAACACACTGCCGACGTCATCGATCTGCCCTGGCATTGCCAGCAGCGGCGTGGCTTGCCCCCGGTATTTGGCATCGGTGATGTAGCGGTCGTAGGCCGGTTCCTGGAACAACGCCCAGAAGTTGTCGCGGATCACGTCGGTGGCGATCTGCCCGCGGCACACCGGGCCACGGATGAAGGTGCGCACGAAGTATTCGGCGTTATCCAGCATGAACTGGTAGCGCGCCACGGCCGGGATCGCCTCGAAGGTCTCGAACGGGTTGGCCCGGTGGCGTGGGCCATAGCCCGGCAGCGCGGAGGCATGCCAGTCGCCGGCATAGAACAGCTGCTTCACCCGCTTGAGTTTCTGCGGCCCCATCGGGTAGGTGATGTGGGTCTTGTGCACGATCACGCCCTGCACCGGGATCAGCCGGTAATAGAAGTCGGTACCGGGCGGGTCGTTGGGGCGACGCGTGGCGATGATGTCGGCCGGCTGCCCGCTGGGCGTGCGCGAGCGCACCCATTGGAAGAAGTGACCTGGCTCGCCGCCAACGAAATGGATATGCGCTAGGAACAGGTGCTCGTACAGCCAACGGCCTACCAGTGCTTCGGTAGAACCCGGGCGGTTGAGCAGTTCTTCCCACTCGGCGATCTGCCTGGCTTCGGCCGCGCTAGGCTGCAGCGGCTGGTATTCGACCGGTGCGCCCGCCGCCAGCCAACGCTGCATGGTGTCGTATTCCTTGTCGGTCAGCCCGGTGACTGCCAGCGGCATGCCTTCTTTGGGGTGAGCGCCGGCGTAGGCGTCGAACTCGTTGGGCAGCGGGCACATGTTGTTGCGGTTCAGGCCCAGAACGATCTCTTCGGGCAACTTGGCATTGGGTGTGAGTGGCGTCTTGTGCCCCAGTTCGAGCATGCGCGCCATCAGCGCGGCCTGGCTGCCCTGGTTGTCGAGCACCGAATAGAAACCCTTCCTGCGCCACGCCTCTTCGCTGTGGGCGTCGTAGAACAGCCGCGTGGTAGGCACCGCCTTGCTCCGTTCGCCCTGGTACACCGGCACCTTGGTGGCGCCGCGTACCGCGCCCTCCGGGCTTTCCAGCTTGAGCTGGCAGGCAGCGTCGTTGCAGGCGTGGCAGGCCACGCACTTCTCGGTGAAGATCGGCTGGATATCCCGGGTGTAGGAAATTGCCGGGCTCGATTGGGGGGCTTGCCCGAATGCCACGCCGCTGATCAGCAGGGCGAAGGCGGCAGCCATAAAGCGATGCACCATGTGCCGAAAGTCCTGGTTTTGAAAGCCATCACGTTTGCCTGGTCGTCCTTGGGTGCTCGGCGGCTCAACATGAACAGAATTCATGAAAATGGCCAATGCGCCTAAAAACCACGCAGTTTGATAAGATTGCGCACCTTCTGATATTTGCCCGACCAGGTAGTTCCTATGTCCGACCGCAGCGCTCGTCTCCAAGCACTCCAGCACGCACTCAAAGAGCGCATTCTGATCCTCGACGGCGGCATGGGTACTATGATCCAAAGTTATCGCCTCGAGGAACACGACTATCGTGGCACGCGCTTCGCCGATTGGCCAAGCGACGTCAAGGGCAACAACGACCTGTTGCTGCTCAGCCGCCCCGATGTGATCGCCGCCATCGAGAAGGCCTACCTCGACGCCGGCGCCGATATCCTCGAAACCAACACCTTCAACGCCACGCAGATTTCCCAGGCCGACTACGGCATGGAGTCGCTGGTCTACGAGCTGAACGTCGAGGGCGCGCGCATCGCCCGCCAGGTAGCCGATGCCAAGACCCTGGAAACCCCGGACAAGCCGCGCTTCGTCGCCGGGGTGCTCGGCCCGACCAGCCGCACCTGTTCGATTTCCCCGGACGTCAATGACCCCGGCTACCGCAATGTCACCTTCGACGAACTGGTGGAAAACTACATCGAGGCCACCCGCGGCCTGATCGAGGGCGGCGCCGACCTGATCCTGATCGAAACCATCTTCGACACCCTCAACGCCAAGGCGGCGATCTTCGCTGTGCAGCAGGTGTTCGAGGACGACGGCATCGAACTGCCAATCATGATCTCCGGCACCATCACCGACGCCTCGGGCCGCACCCTGTCGGGCCAGACCACCGAAGCCTTCTGGAACTCGGTGCGCCACGCCAAGCCGATTTCCGTGGGCCTGAACTGCGCCCTCGGCGCCAAGGACCTGCGCCCATACCTAGAAGAGCTGTCGACCAAGGCCGACACCCACGTTTCGGCGCACCCCAATGCCGGCCTGCCGAACGCCTTCGGTGAATATGACGAGACCCCTGCCGAAATGGCCGCTGTGGTCGAGGAATTTGCCGCCAGCGGCTTCCTCAACATCATCGGTGGTTGCTGCGGTACCACGCCGGGCCACATCCAGGCCATTGCCGAGGCCGTGGGCAAGTACAAGCCACGCGAAATTCCGGAGATCGCCAAGGCTTGCCGCCTGTCGGGCCTGGAGCCGTTCACCATCGACCGCCAGTCGCTGTTCGTCAACGTCGGTGAGCGCACCAACATCACTGGCTCCGCCAAGTTCGCCCGGCTGATCCGCGAAGAAAACTACACCGAAGCGCTGGAAGTCGCCCTGCAGCAGGTCGAAGCCGGCGCCCAGGTGATCGACATCAACATGGACGAAGGGATGCTCGACTCCCAGGCTGCCATGGTCCGCTTCCTCAACATGATTGCTGGCGAGCCGGATATCTCCCGCGTGCCGATCATGATCGACTCGTCCAAATGGGAAGTGATCGAGGCTGGCCTCAAGTGCATCCAGGGCAAGGGCATCGTCAACTCGATCTCCATGAAGGAAGGCGTCGAGCAGTTCAAGCACCACGCCCGCCTGTGCAAGCGCTACGGCGCCGCCGTGGTGGTGATGGCTTTCGACGAGGTCGGCCAGGCCGACACCGCCGCGCGCAAGAAAGAAATCTGCCAGCGCAGCTACGACATCCTGGTCAACGAAGTGGGCTTCCCGCCGGAAGACATCATCTTCGACCCGAACATCTTCGCCGTCGCCACCGGCATCGAAGAGCACAACAACTACGCCGTCGACTTCATCGAGGCCTGTGCCTACATCCGTGACCACCTGCCCCATGCGCTGAGCTCGGGCGGTGTGTCCAACGTGTCGTTCTCGTTCCGCGGCAACAATCCGGTGCGTGAAGCCATCCACTCGGTGTTCCTGTTCCATGCCATCCGCAACGGCCTGACCATGGGTATCGTCAACGCCGGCCAGCTGGAGATCTACGACGAGATCCCGGCCGAGCTGCGCGAGAAGGTCGAGGACGTGGTGCTCAACCGCACGCCGGAAGGTACCGACGCCCTGCTGGCCATCGCCGACGACTACAAGGGCGGCGGTGCCACCAAAGAAGTCGAGAACGAGGCCTGGCGCTCGCTGCCAGTCGGCAAGCGCCTGGAGCATGCCCTGGTCAAGGGCATCACCGCGCACATCGTCGAGGACACCGAGGAGTGCCGCCAGCAATGTGCGCGCCCGATCGAGGTCATCGAAGGCCCGCTGATGAGCGGCATGAACGTGGTTGGCGACCTGTTCGGTGCCGGCAAGATGTTCCTGCCCCAGGTGGTCAAGTCGGCGCGTGTGATGAAGCAGGCCGTTGCCCACTTGATCCCGTTCATCGAAGCCGAGAAAGGTGACAAGCCGGAAGCCAAGGGCAAGATCCTCATGGCCACGGTCAAGGGTGACGTGCACGACATTGGCAAGAACATCGTCGGCGTGGTGCTGGGCTGCAACGGCTACGACATCGTCGACCTCGGCGTGATGGTGCCGGCAGAGAAGATTTTGCAGACCGCCCGCGACGAGAAATGCGACATCATCGGCCTGTCCGGCCTGATCACCCCGTCGCTCGACGAGATGGTCCATGTCGCCCGCGAAATGCAGCGCCAGGGCTTTGAACTGCCGCTGATGATCGGTGGCGCCACCACCTCCAAAGCGCATACCGCGGTCAAGATCGAACCGAAGTACAACAATGATGCGGTGATCTACGTCACCGACGCCTCGCGCGCCGTTGGCGTGGCCACTCAGTTGCTGTCCAAGGAGCTCAAGCCTGGCTTCGTCGAGAAGACCCGCCAGGACTATGTCGAAGTGCGTGAACGCACCGCCAACCGCAGCGCCCGCACCGAGCGCCTGAGCTACGCCCAGGCCATGGCGGCCAAGCCAAAGTACGACTGGGCCAGCTACCAGCCAGCCGTGCCTTCGTTCACCGGTGTCAAGGTGTTGGACAACATCGACCTGCGCACCTTGGCCGAATACATCGACTGGACCCCGTTCTTCATTTCCTGGGACCTGGCTGGCAAATTCCCACGCATCCTCACCGATGAAGTGGTCGGCGAAGCGGCAACATCGCTGTACAACGACGCCCGCGAAATGCTCGACAAGCTGATCGACGAGAAGCTGATCAGCGCCCGTGCCGTGTTCGGTTTCTGGCCGGCCAACCAGGTGGGCGAAGACGATATCGAGGTCTACGACGACAATGGCCAGCCCCTGGCCACCCTGCACCACCTGCGCCAGCAGACCATCAAACCGGACGGCAAGCCGAACTTCTCGCTGGCCGACTTCGTGGCGCCGAAAGAAAGCGGTGTCACTGACTACGTTGGCGGTTTCATCACCACCGCGGGGATCGGCGCCGAGGAAGTGGCCAAGGCCTATCAGGACAAGGGCGACGATTACAGCTCAATCATGGTCAAGGCCTTGGCCGACCGCCTGGCCGAGGCCTGCGCCGAGTGGCTGCACGAGCAGGTTCGCAAGGAGCACTGGGGTTATGCCCGTGATGAGCACCTGGACAATGAGGCGCTGATCAAGGAGCAATACAGCGGTATCCGCCCTGCCCCGGGTTACCCGGCCTGCCCGGACCACACCGAGAAGGAAACCCTGTTCCGCCTGCTCGATGGCACGGCGATCGGCGAGACTGGGCCGAGCGGCGTGTTCCTGACCGAACACTTTGCAATGTTCCCGGCGGCGGCGGTCAGTGGTTGGTACTTCGCCCACCCGCAGGCGCAGTACTTTGCCGTGGGCAAGGTCGACAAGGACCAGATCGAGAGCTACAGCGCGCGTAAGGGCCAGGACGTCAGTGTGAGTGAGCGCTGGTTGGCGCCGAATCTGGGCTACGACAGCTAAACGGTTCTGGCCTCTTCGCGGGGCAAGCCCGCTCCCACAGGTACCCCACTGGTTTCAAGATCAGTGGGGTACCTGTGGGAGCGGGCTTGCCCCGCGAAGAGGCCGGCAAAGCCAACATTCATGGCATTGCCTACACTGTCCCTGATTGCCTCCGATTACCCAGGAGCCACCATGGACGACTCAAGCCAAGGCAAGCCCCCCACCTTCTGGCAGATGCTGCACAGCATCCTCGCCGCCGCCTTTGGCGTGCAGAGCGGCAAGAACCGCGCGCGCGACTTCACCCATGGCAAGGCCAGCCACTTCATCGCCCTGGGCACGCTGTTCACCCTGGTGTTCATCCTGGTGCTGGTGGGCCTGGTGCAACTGGCCATGCACCTGACTGCCCGCTGAAACGCAAGCCGCCCGCGCAATTCCCTTGCGCGGGCGGTTCAGGTTGCTTCACGGTCTGCAGGTAAGGGCCCTACTGATGGCTGACCCAATACACGGCGGTGACCACCACCAGAACGATCAGGCAGAGGATCGCCCAGGCATCGACACTGCTGTCAGCTTTGCGGGCCTTGGTTGAGTTTCCCATTGCATTGCCTCTTGTAGTGGTTATTGGAATGCACTTCACACCCAGCAGTTAAGACGAGCAATGCCCTTTGTTCAAGCAGGGTCTTTCTCCATCGCGTTCAATTTATACGCCACGGGCATCGGCTGAAATGCTCGGCCATCAGCACTCCCGTAACGAACAAATGCCAGTCAGTCTCACTTAGTCCGTTTGGTTCTTTTCATATGCAAAAACATCACTTTAGCGCATAAACCCAACCTGATATCGTTTGCCGGCTCCGAACCGGAGTGCGCGGCCGTGCGCGCGAATAGCTGCATGCAGCCTGAGACAGGACTTTTATGTACGTATACGACGAGTACGATCAGCGGATCATCGAGGACCGCGTCAAGCAGTTCCGTGATCAGACCCGCCGCTACCTGGCCGGTGAGCTGAGCGAAGAAGAATTCCGCCCTCTGCGCCTGCAGAACGGGCTCTATATCCAACGTTTCGCCCCGATGCTGCGCGTTGCCGTGCCCTATGGCCAACTGAACGCCCGCCAGGTCCGCACTCTGGCCAAGATCGCTCGCGACTACGACAAGGGCTACGCCCACATCTCCACCCGCCAGAACGTGCAGTACAACTGGCCGGCGCTGGAAGACATCCCGGACATCCTCGCCGAGCTGGCCACCGTGCAGATGCACGCCATCCAGACCAGCGGCAACTGCCTGCGCAACACCACCACCGACCAGTTCGCCGGTGTTGCCGCCGATGAAATCATCGACCCGCGCCCGTGGTGCGAGATCGTCCGCCAGTGGACCACCTTCCACCCGGAATTCGCCTACCTGCCACGCAAGTTCAAGATTGCGATCAACGGCTCGAAGGAAGATCGCGCGGCCATCGAAGTGCACGATATCGGCCTGGAGCCGGTGCGCAACGCCGCCGGTGAGCTCGGTTTCCGCGTGCTGGTCGGCGGTGGCCTGGGCCGCACCCCGGTGGTCGGCTCGTTCATCAACGAGTTCCTGCCATGGCAGGACCTGATCAGCTACCTGGACGCCATTCTGCGCGTGTACAACCGTTACGGTCGCCGTGACAACAAGTACAAGGCGCGGATCAAGATCCTGGTCAAGGCGCTGACCCCGGAAGTGTTCGCCGAGAAGGTCGAGGCCGAAATGGCCCACCTGCGTGGCGGCAACACCACCCTGACCGAGGACGAAGTGCAGCGCGTTTCGCGCCACTTCGTCGACCCCGAGTACCTGGCCCTCGACAACGTCGACTACAGTGCCCAGGACGCCGAAGCCCCAGGCTTCGCCCGCTGGCGCTCGCGCAACACCCGCGCCCACAAGCGCCCTGGCTACGTCGCCGTGACCCTGTCGCTCAAGCCCACCGGCGTTGCCCCGGGCGATCTGACCGACAAGCAGCTGGACGCCGTGGCAGACCTGGCCGAGCGCTACAGCTTCGGCTTCCTGCGCACCTCGCACGAGCAGAACATCATCCTCGCCGACGTCGAGCAGCGCCAGCTGCACGCGCTGTGGCTGGAGCTGCGCGAGGGTGGCTTCGCCACGCCGAACATCGGCCTGCTCACCGACATCATCTGCTGCCCAGGTGGTGACTACTGCTCGCTGGCCAACGCCAAGTCGATCCCGATCGCCGAATCGATCCAGCGCCGTTTCGACGACCTGGACTACCTGTTCGACATCGGCGAAATCGACCTGAACATCTCCGGCTGCATGAACGCCTGCGGCCACCACCACGTTGGCCACATCGGCATCCTCGGCGTGGACAAGAAGGGCGAAGAGTTCTACCAGGTGTCCCTGGGCGGCAATGCCGCGCGCGACGCGAGCCTGGGCAAGATCCTCGGCCCGTCCTTCGCCCAGGAGGCCATGGCCGACGTGATCGAAAAGCTGATCGCCGTGTACGTGGAACAGCGTACCGAGGAAGAACGCTTCATCGACACCTACCAGCGTATCGGCATCGACCCCTTCAAGGAACGCGTCTATGCAGCGAATCATTAAGAACAATCAGATCGTCGACGAAACCTGGCACCTGCTGCCCAAGGAAACCACCCTCGACGAGCTGACCAACTGCGACGACTACATCGTCCCGCTGCACCTGTGGCGTGACCACGCCCATGTGCTCAAGGCCCGCGACGGCGGCCTGGGCGTGTGGCTGGACAGCGATGAGGAAGCCGAGGAAATCGGTGAAGACGTGCAGCACTTCCAGGTCATCGCCCTCAACTTCCCAGCCTTCACCGACGGGCGCAACTACTCCAATGCGCGCCTGCTGCGCGACCGTTACCAGTACAAGGGCGAGCTGCGCGCCATCGGCGACGTGTTGCGCGACCAGCTGTTCTACCTGGCCCGTTGTGGTTTCGACGCCTTCGCCATCCGTGCCGACAAAGACCCGGAAGATGCTCTGCAAGGGCTCAAGGACTTCTCGGTGACCTACCAGGCCGCCACCGACGAACCGCTGCCGCTGTTCCGCCGCCGCTGACCTTGTCAACCGTGGCCCACGTCCTGTGGGCCACGGTAACCTTCACGCTCTGCGGTTGGTGGGTTTTCTGCTCGCCGTCAACGGCCCCTCCTGCCCCTCCTCCCTCTGCGCCAACTGCCGGTTCAGGGCCTCACGCACCCGCGCCATGATCTGCTCAGTTAGCAGGTTCTGCTCCAGATTGACTGACTGCGGGTGGGCCTCGACCCAATTGAGCTCCGCCTCATTGAGCGTTGCAATACGGTTCGCCCGTAAATCGACGACCATATCAGGATGCCGTTGCAGCAGCGCCAGGGGAAGCGCGCGCAAACCGGTGGCCCGCAGCGACAAGAAGCTCAGCTGCACGTTGTAGCGCAGCCGGGGTGCGCTACCCAGCCGGTTGCCTTGCAGGCTGAGGATCTGCAAGCGGGAAAACCACTCCAAGCGCAACTCGCCTTCGGCATCCAGGGTGATGAGATTGTCGTCCAGGAACAACTGCGTCAGCCGGCCCAGGCCATTCAACTGCTCAGGCACCGCGAGCAGGCGATTACCGCTCAAGTTGAGAATACTGAGCTGGCCGAGACTACCCAGGCTGCGCGGCGCCACACTCAACTGGTTGCCACGCAACTGCAGGTTCTCCAGATTGCTCAGTTGCCCTACACGGTCAGGCAAATCCATGAGCTGGTTGAACGACAGATCCAGGCTCGTCAGCTGAGTCAGACGTTCGATGCCCGGTGGCAGGTCTTGCAACTGATTGCCGCTGAGGTACAGATCAGTCAGTTGGCTCAGGTGCTCCAACCCGGTGACCGCTTCGAGCAGATTGCCCCCCAGGTTCAACCTGCGCAACTGCGGCAGAAACTCCAGCCCGTCAAGCGAAACCAGCCGATTGCCGGAGATGTCGAGATCGTCCAGATTAGGAAAACGCCGCAGGAAATCCGCGTCGATAATCGAAATCTGCTGATTGCGCAAAGACAATGTGCGCATCCGTTCGAACGTGATACCCGCAGGCAGTCTGGGCAGTGAGCTGATGCTCAGGCCGTGCGCAGATGAGGCGGCTGTTGGCCGCTCATCGGTGTAATTGGACTGCCAGGTCCTGCGCAACAAATCTGCGACGAACGACCGCCCTTCGTATTCTGGCGCTTGCGGCGTTCCGCGCCAGGTATCCAGGCTCACATTCAATTGCCGAGACAGATAGGTGAACGCGCGGGTGCCAGGCCCAGACGGCGAGTTGAGCCGGTACCAGCTCCAGCCATTGCCTCGCGCCAGGTTCAACGCCAGCATATGCTCCTGCTCTCGCCGCTCGGCAACGATCTGGTTCACCGGCCCACTGGGGGCATGAGCCTCTCCAGGTAAGGGTTGCAGTGCCGCCAGCCGGGCACTGAAGGTTTGGCGCAGGGCGGCGAATTGATCGGCGTAATGGACACGAATGAAGTCCTGCCAGAACGGCTGCCGCGCCAGGAAGCGGCTGAGGGCGCCAGAGGTCTCGGCCTCGTACACCGCCGCCTCGGCGTCGGCCAGGTCGCCAACCTTCACACGCTCGACGTGCCCCAGGTTCATGTAGGTCGGTTGACCATAGATGTTCAGCGCATCTGCCAGCCCCACACGAAACGCCAGGTAGATATCGTTTGCCTCAACAGGGCCAGGCCGCTCCGGCAAGTTATCGATGTGCCAGGCGGCAAACCGGTTGACCTGATCGAGTCGAAACAGCTCCCGCCCCAGGTCGCGCAACTCACGCTCCAGGCGCCGCCCCCTGAGCCCTTCGGTGCGCAACGCCACCTGCAATCTGACCACCAGCGCATCGAGGTCGGCACGCCCGCGAGGTACCGCAGCCTCCCGAAAAAGCATATGGCGGACCCGGGTGCGGGAGAACATGGTTTCAAGCAGTTCGCCGACTCGGCGCCGCATGTCACGCGCTTGCAGCGCGAACTGTTCGCTCTGCAGCAATTCATCGAGCAGGGCGAAAAAAGCCTGGCTCTCATCTTCTTCGGCCAATGCCTCCCATAACCGACGACGGCGTTGGCTCTGGGCGTCGGATAACCCCTCCAGCCACGGCGCGATCCCAGTGGGCCTTTGACCGACAGGCAGCTGCGGTTCGGCCTGCAAGCGCTCCAGCGTGGCGGACGATAATGGGTTGCCCTGCCAGTGCACTCGACCAGCATTAGCCTGTAGCAGCGCAACCTGTTCAGGATTGAGCTCGACGATGCGGTTGTTGCGCAGGTCGATCAGCTCCAGCGACGCTTGGCGCAGCAGCGCCGAGGGTAGCTCAGTGATCAGGTTGTTGCTCAGGCGCAAGGTCTGCAGCTGCGGCATACCTTCAAGGCCAGGTAGCGAAGCGAGGCGGTTACCCGTCAGGTCCAACTCGACCGCGTTCGGGAACCGCGCCAGAAAGCCTTCATCGAGGGTTTCGAGCTGCAGATTACGCATTCGCAACACCACCACATGCTCGAAGCTCACCAACGCTGGCAGCGTCGGCAGCGTCGACAACCTTGAGTTTTCCAGGGCCAACACCGCGTGCCCCTCGCCGTCGTCAAGGCGTTGCTGCCAGGCACGGCGAATACGCCGGGCCATACGGGTACGCCTGAGCAACTGGAATGGTCCGGAGGACTGGCGCCGCCATTGTCCCAGGGCATGATCGAGCGCGTGCAGTTGCTCGCACAAGCGCAAGTAGTAGTTCCAGGGCGACAATCCCCGGGCCTGGGCGCGAGCGGCAAAACCTTCGATGGCGCTGTCGTCGTAATCCGGGAACAGCCGTAGCAGGCCGCGTCGCAGCGCGCGATCACTGCTTTCGCCGCGCCCGCTCAAGGGGTAGCCCAGGCGGCCATCGGCAAGCCTGTGTGGTGGCCTGAAGCGCTGCCGGGCCGGCGCCATGCCCAGCAGCTCGAAGCCCCGTGCACGCTGCTCGCTGGCCCACGACGACACCCGCTCGACCAGTCCGTCGGCATCTATGCCAGCAGGCCCCAATACACGCCGCTGCCATGGGTCGAGTTGCAGCAGCAGCGCCTGGAACAAGCTATCTCTGCTGCTGGAAGAAGGCAGTGGTTGGCCATGCCCATCCAGCGCCTGATAGCCCGTGTCGGTTTTGAGCACCGTGCGCACGTCCAGCGCCGCCTGCGGGCCGCTCGTGGCTGTTCGCTCACCGGCCAAGGAGCCTTGACGCACTTCGATGCGCACAGCGCGCCAAGGCGCATGGTCGGCGATAAGGCCCAACGCCAACCGCTCGCTATCGGCATTGATGGCCGCGGCCTGACGCAGCCCCGCGCAGGCGCGGTCCAGGCGTGTTTGCCGAAGGTTTTCGCGCGCCTGCTCGGCGAGAAAAAGCGGCACACGTTGGCGAGCCTGCATGGCTTCTACCAGGTCCGGGGGCGCCTGCTCGATGATCTCCCGCGCAGCATTGACCGACAGCCCGGGGAAATCGCGGCGCAGCAGGTCTTGCAGCGCTGTGGTCTGCCCCTGCTGCGCCTGCAGGTGCACCTCGAAACCTTCGTCGCGCAACCAAGGCAACTGCTCGTGGAGCTGATGACGCTGCACGGCATCCTGCAGGCGGGCCGGTGCTTTGGCGTGATCCACGTGCAGACGCCGCAGGTGCCCCTCGGTGAACCCGGTTGCCTGCAATGCATGCTGCGCGGTGCGCTCCTCGAGCTGCGCCCATTCACTGGCCAAGTCCTGCAGCATCGCCAATGGCCCCTGCCAGGTTTGCGGCGTCTCGAATTCATGCTGCCAACCGCCGCCATCATTACCTTCCAGCACGGGTGCGTAAGCGTCGGCACGGGTCGGGTGGCGGATGCGCCGCTGCTGTGTTTCAACGTCGAGGTAGGTTTCATGGCTGGCGAGGGGTGTGCGCAAGTAGTCCTTGCCGTTGTCGTGGGTCAGTTCACCGACGCCGCCTCGATCTTCGACGGTGTACCCCGGCAGGCTTGGATCGATGAGCTTGAGTGTGTGGCCTGCGCCCATCACTGGCACCAGCTCATCGACCTTGACCGACCGGGCCAGCCGGTGCGAGGCAGCGCCTGCGCCAATGTTGACAGCCGTCATGATCAGGTCTTCGGCTACCGAATACACATGCTCCAGCGCTCCCTGCCGGTCGCCCAGGCTCCAGTCGGCGTAGCCTTCATAGACCTCGTTGGCCACCTGCAGGGCGTTGATGCCAAGCAGCGGCAGGGCCAGCACCGGCAGGGCGAAACTGGCCAGCCCCAGCAGGTCAAGACCGAAGCTCAGAAGAAAATGCAGCCGCCTGTCGCGCACCTGCGCATCCACGTCCGCGGTGGGTCGCGCGTGCACCTTGGCGTTGTCCAGCCAGGTGTCGATCTGCTGCTTGCGCAGGTGCTCGAACAACGGTAATTCGATATGCTCAAAGCGCCCATCGAGCTGGACCGGCACATCCTCGCCAAGGCCCTGCAACGCGTTGTTCAGCGCGAGCGTGTATGCCTGACGATCACGCTCGGCAATGAAACGTTCAAAGAACGCGGTGTACCGGGGTAGGCGAAACTGTTTGCCCAGGGTCAGGAACAAGGTGGGCCATGAGGCGTACCAGGTCAGTGGACCGTGCGGATCATCCGGGATCCAGCACAGGATGCCTTGCAGCGGTTCACCTGCCGGGCGCAGCTCGAAGGCCACCGCGCCACGCACCACCTTGCCGAAGACGCGCAGGGCCTTGGGTTGCAACCCGGTGATTTGCGCAGGCTTGTTGGACACCATGGCCACCAGCGCAAAGCATTGGGCGTAGGCATGCTCGGCGATTTCGCCATTGACCAACGACTGGCGTAAAGCCGCCTCGAAATTGGCGCGAAACCCTTCTTCGAGCAGCGCCTCGACCTGCCGGCCCGCCTCCCCGTCCGGTGTCAGCTGAGCCTTGAGGTAGGCCTGATAGCGCCCTCCCACATCGAGCGAGCGGCACAGGTTCATGAAGGCCTTTGGCGCAAGTGTGACAGGCCGCCGCCGCGCATCCTGCACGACGGTGCCGCGGTGTATTTCAAGGGCAGAGGTTTCATGCTCGGTAAAGTTATGCAGCGCGCACGCCAGCAGGCTGTACTCGAACACCTGCCCCGTGACCCCATCCGGAATTTGTGCGTTATAGGAGGGGAAGCGCTGCAGGGTTCTGCGCCGCAAAAGCGCCTGTCGAACATCCAGGTTCAACTGGTAGCCATCTTGCAGGGCTTGCTGCAGCAGCGGCGCGGCAAACGCGTCCAATGGCGTGATTCGTGCCAACAGGCCGTGAATGTCGTGCTGTATCTGTTGCTGCCAGCGCTGGCTTTGGTGCAGCGCACGAAGCGTGTCCAGCGATGTGGCGGTCAACCAGGCAGGCAAGCGACTGGCAATCAAGGCATCGGTAGAATCTTCGGAGAATGGCAATTGAGGCATCGCGGGCTTCCTGGGGCCAAAGCGGCGATTGCATCACTGCGTGTTGAGGCGATGGAGGTAACTATTGCGCCGGCTGGCCGGCATTCAGGTTCCAGGCGGCCCTGCCGATAACCAAGACTACATCCACAGACCAGTAAGGAAGCTGGCGATGATCACCTTCAATTCCGCGTTACGCCTGACCCCCGTCGTTCACACCGCTATCCGCGCGCCGCAGGTTGGCGCTACCGACCCGGCCCTGTCGGCCACGACGCGCCCCAGTACCCTGGTCAGCCTCGGCCAGCAAATTGCCGACAGCATCAGCCCCACCTACACCGCCAAGGGCACCACCGACGAGCCGCAAAGCCAGTACGTGTGGGAGCGCAATGGCCTCGACAAGCTCAGCATGTACATGGCGAGCGCCATCAAGTCGTCATCCACCGCGGCGCGTTTTCAGGGGCTTGGCGCTGCCCTGCTGGAGCAATTGGCAGCCAACGGCGGCCAGCGCATCGCCCAATCAGGCTTGGCAATCAGCGACAGTACCACCACCGAGCCCCTGCTACTGGGCCTGCAGCAAGCCCGTTTGCGCGAACATGCGACCAATAGCGTCACCTTCAGCCTCACCAGCGCGTCGGGCGCCACCGTGACGCTGGGGCTGTACAGCAGCGCCGCTGGCCTGGCCGTGGACGCTGACGTGCAGGGGGGCACATTGACCCAGGATGAGCTAAGGGGCCTGGCTTCGCTGGCGGACAGCTTCCAGTCCGCAGTCAATGGCTTGTCCCAGGAACCTCCCCGCCTGCAGCTCGGCGCACTGGTCAAGCTTGACCCGGGCCTGTTCACCGGCCTGCAACTGAAGGCCAACCTGGAGACGACCAGCGGCACGCCGCAAACCTTCGACCTGCAACTGAACCAGGATACCCGCAGCTTGAAGCTGCAAGGGGCCAGTGGCGAAGTCAACATGAACTTCGATACCCAGGGTGGCAGACTGCTTGGCAGCCAGGCGCAACGACAGGTCGCGGTGGCCAACTACCTGACCCAGTTCGATGCCGCCCAGAAGCGCGGCGAGGGTGACGCGCAGTTGATGACGCTGTTCAAGGATGCTTTCCAACAGCTCAATAGTGTCGATGATGTCAGTAACCGCCCTGCCAACCATGACACCCCCCTCAATACCGCCAGCCGCCTGCTGTTGAGTGGTCTGGCCGACTTCGACGCGTCGATCAGCCAGCCCCTCAAGAAGATCAATCCGCTGCGTCTCGATGAAGTGGACTACTTCGACTACAAGGTTTCGCAGTCCACCACCCGCGAAGGCAGCGCTGCCAACCTGACCGTGCAACAAGACCAGCAGGCCAGCCTCAAGGCGGCCTGGCACAAGGCACCTAACCCTTTGGTAGAGCTGGTGCTGACCCTTGATAACGAATCACAGAACTACCGCTATCACGAGGTCGATGACCATTCTCGCAGCACCACCCGTCTCGGGTTCGTAAACAACTTACTGGTCGAGGCAAGCGCCACTCAGGAAGCCAGCCAGAAAGAACGTGTAAGAACTTACGAGAAGGGCATATTGAAGTCGGATGAAACCCATCGCGCATCGGCGGACCAGTCCCGCGATTTGCTGAGCATGCTCGACGCCATACTTGAACAGGATCGCGCGGCGCGGCGCGCGGGCGCTGCGTCCACGCTGGACGACCAGCTGCAGGGGCTGCGCCACCTTTGGCTGCTGCAATCGACTCCGGGGCAAATAGCGGCGTAACCTGCGTTGTCCTGCCTGAAATCACGAGCCACCTTCGACTCGTGATTTCAGGTCAAAGGACCTTGATCAGACCACGCCTTAATCAAAGCCTGTGAAACCCGCACACTGCTCCCCACTCGATCGCATCTGGAACAAGAGCGACTACGTGCTTGTCCACTTCAATCATTCAGCAGGAGCAGCCTCATGAGCATTCCATCTTTCGGCCTCGGTACCTTCCGGCTCACTGGCCAGGCCGTCATCGATTCGGTCAAGTCCGCGCTGGCCCTGGGCTACAGGGTCATCGACACAGCGCAGATCTATAAAAACGAATCCGAGGTCGGCCAAGCCATCGCCGAAAGCGGTGTGCCGCGCAGTGACCTGTTCATCACCACCAAGATCTGGGTCGACAACTACGCTGCCGACAAACTGATCCCCAGCCTGCGCGAGAGCCTGGCGAAACTGCGCACCGACCATGTCGACCTGCTGTTGATCCACTGGCCGGCGCCGGGCAATGGGGTTGAGCTCGTCGAGTACATGACTGCTCTGGCTGAAGCCAAGAAATTGGGCCTGGCCCGCCAGATTGGCGTGTCCAACTTCAACATCGAGCTGACCCGCCAGGCCATCGACGTGGTGGGCAAAGGCGAGATCGCTACCAATCAGATCGAACTCAGCCCCTATCTGCAGAACGGCACGCTGGCTGCCTTCCTCAAAGAGCAAGGCATCACCGTCACCTCCTACATGACCCTGGCCTATGGCAAGGTGCTGAAGGATCCGCTGCTGGCCGAGATTGCCGCCAAGCACAAGGCCACGGTTGCCCAGGTGGCGCTGGCGTGGGCCATGCAGCTGGGCTATGCAGTGATCCCGTCCTCGACCAAGCGCGAGAACCTCGCCAGCAACCTGCTCGCCCGCGACCTGCAACTGGATGCCGACGACATGGCGCGCATCGCCACACTTGAACGCAACGGCCGCGAAGTCAGCCCACAGGGCCTGGCGCCAACCTGGGACTGATCGTTCGCCGACTGATCACAGGCCTGGCTGACCCGGCCTGGGCGCAGAAGCTCGGATGGCAAGCGGTCTCAGAACCTCAGCCCCACATTGACCATGGCCGCCGCCGTACCGAGCACGACGAATTCCGCTCCCACTGGGCCCCAGTGAGCACCGATCGAGGGGATGATCACCGGTGCCACGCCCAGGCCGTTGAGCGGAATTCTATCGGCATACTCTCCCCTGTAGCCGTGAACCAGCCCGGCACTCAGTTTGGCGTAAAGCGGATAGCGCGCGTTTTCCCAGACCTTGCCCAGATAGGCGTAGTGGGAGCGCTGGTTGAAGGAGTTCTTGAACGTAGCGCCCCCCCATAGCAGCCCATCGGTATAGACACGTTCGATGCCGATCAATCGCTGGCGGTTGTTGTGCTCCGGGTCAGGGTTCCAGTGCAAGGTGTGGGCGCTGGTCTGCACATACCAATAGTCGCCCTCACGTTCACCTTCCGCGGCGGTAGCAGCAAGGCTTGCGCACATCAGCAGGGTGAATGTCGTTCTGTTCATACTCGATTCCTCGGGGAAATCAGCGAAGCTATTCCCGTCGAGGTCGAGCACCAAGGGCTAATCTGCAGCGCAATGACGATTCAGAAGAGGGCTACATCGAGAGGTGAACAAGCACTGAGGCGCTGTTGAAACTTCCCCTGATTACCCTGTAGCAGGGTCCTTCCACCCAGCGCAATTATGAATTGCCGGATGCCGCCATTCTGCAAACGCTCGCGACGTACTACGCTGTTTCACGCCCATCAACGACGAGGAGTCGCCCCGATGTCCCGCCCCCCTTTGCCACCCTTCACCCACGAAAGCGCCATCGAGAAAGTGCGCCTGGCCGAAGACGGCTGGAACAGCCGCGACGCCGCCAAGGTGGCGCTTGCCTACACCGCCGATACTGTCTGGCGCAACCGCGTGGAGTTTCCCCGTGGTCGAGACGAGGTGCAGGCGCTTCTGACCCGCAAGTGGAACCATGAACTGGAGTACCGCCTGATCAAGGAACTTTGGGCATTCACCGGCAACCGCATCGCCGTGCGCTACGCCTACGAGTACCACGACGACAGCGGCCAGTGGTTCCGCGCCTATGGCAACGAGAACTGGGAGTTCGCCGAGGATGGCCTGATGCAGTTGCGCCACTCGAGCATCAACGAGCAGCCGATCGCCGAGGCCGACCGCAAGTTCCACTGGCCCCTGGGCCGCCGCCCGGACGACCACCCTGGGCTCAGTGAGCTGGGGCTCTGATCAACCGACAGGCAGCGCGACCCTGACTTCCAGGCCGCCCCCCTGGCGGTTGCTCAGGGTCACGCTGCCGCCCTGCTCGAGGACGATGGCGCGCGCCGCCGGCAAGCCAAGCCCCACTCCACCCGTGCCCTTGTTGCGGGAGCCTTCGATGCGATAGAACGGCTCGAACACGCGTTCCTGCAGTGGCTCCGGGATACCCGGGCCACGGTCCAGCACGCGAATGACGAGCTGTTCGGCAGCAACCTCCAACTGCACCGTCGGCTCAGCGCCATACTTGGCCGCATTTTCGATCAGGTTGACCAGCACCCGCTTGATGCCAACCGGCCGGCCAACGTAGACGCAGCGGTGTGGCCCACTGAGGTGGATGATTGCTCCCGCATCCTTGAAGTCCTCAACCACGGTCAACAACAACTCACCCAGGTCGAACGCCGTGGCCGGCTCCAGCCGCGCGTCATCGCGGAAGAACTGCAAGGCCGCATCGACCATTGCCTGCATTTCGTCCACGTCCTTGAACAGCTTGGCCTGCAACTCAGCGTCCTCGATGAATTCGCCGCGCAAACGCATACGGGTCAACGGCGCACGCAAGTCGTGGGAGATCGCCGCCAGCATCTGCGTGCGGTCTTTGAGAAAGTGCTTGAGCTGGGCCTGAGTGGCGTTGAACGCAAGAATCGCCTGACGAAGATCGTCAGGGCCGACCACCGGAATCGGTGGCGCATTGAAGTCCTTGCCAAAGCGTCGCGCCCCCTCGGCAAAACGTTCCAGTGGGCGGGCGAGATAGCGTGTGGCGAACAACGCAACGGCCAGGCTGGATATGATCATCAGCGCCACGATGATCAGGTTGCGCGGCAGCTCGTCGAGCCCCCAACTGCGGTCGGCGGCGCGATACAGCAGCCACGACCTGTCGCTCAGCTCGATCAGCAAGGCGTAGCCACGCTGCGCAGAACCTTCAGGCAGGTCGGCAGGCTCGAACACCTCGATGTGCGCATCAGGGCGATTCAACAAGGCCCGCATTTTGGGCGCACCCTCGCTGAATTCGCTGTCGACCAGCCGTGGCAAACCCGAATCCTCATGTCGGCGCAGCCATTGCACGCTGTACGATGCATCCCCTGCCGCACTGGCGAGGCTGGGTCGCTGCGCAGCGGGTGCGGCATCGATGATTCGGGTGACTGCGGCAGTCTTCTCGATCAGGCCACTTTCCAGCAAGGGTGGCTGCGCCCACACGCTCAGCAATGAACTGAACAGCCATTTGAGCAGCAACAGGCTGAGCATGGCCGCCAGGGTAGTGAGCGCGATCCACCGGGCGATGGTGACGCGGGGCCGTGGCAGCGCCCTGCGCGCCCAGGCGAACAGGCTCATCGCCGGTTTACGCTGGCGGTGAAGAGGTAGCCGACATTGCGCAAGGTACGGATCAGCGGCTCAGTGTCGTCATCGGCTTCCAGCTTGCGGCGCAAACGGCTCACTTGCACATCGATGCTGCGGTCATAGGCATCGTGCGCTTCACCACGCGCCAGGTCCAGCAGCTGCTGGCGGCTGAGCACTCGCCGCGGGTGCTCGGCGAACACCAGCAGCAGCTCGAATTCGCCATTGGACAAGGGGATCATCACCCCTTCGGGTGATCGCAGTTCACGCCGGCTCACCTCCAGCTGCCAGCCGGAGAACTCCAGTACCGAGCGTGGCGTAGCGGCTGGGGTGACGGCTTCGCCCGCTCGACGTAACACTGCTCGGACGCGGGCCAACAACTCGCGGGCAGCGAAAGGTTTGGTCAGATAATCGTCCGCGCCCAGCTCCAGCCCGACCACCCGGTCACTCAGTTCGCCCATGGCCGTCAGCATGATCACCGCCACCGGGAACCCGGCGCGCAAGCGCTGGCAGAGCACCAGGCCGCTGTCGCCGGGCAGCATCACATCAAGAATCACCAGGTCCGGCACGCGCCGCTCGAGGGCTTGCCAAAGGCCTTTTCCATCACTGGCCACATCGACTTCGTAGCCATGCTGACGGAGAAATTTCTGCAACAGGTCAAGGACTTCGACATCATCGTCGACGATCAGCAAATGGTTCACACCGGGATACCGCGTACTAGGCTCAATTGGCGCTAACTGTAAGTCGATTCCTAGGTTGCAGTCATATATTTCAACCCGGAAACAAAGTGTCAGTCGCGAAGCAAATCGGACATTTCCAGGCAAACAAGCACCCGCACCATCGGCGCCAGTTCTTGTCAGGAATGTGCCCATGTCCACTCCACCGTTTGCCTGGTGCTCCGCCCGCAACACATTGCTTGCCCTGTCCCTGCTCGCGGCCGGAGGATGCAGCCAGCGCCCACCTGCCAGCGCCTGTGGCCCCGTGGCCTATCAGATCAGCGACCCGGCCGAGCCGGCCAACCGCGCCGTGTTCGCCTTCAACCGCAGTGTCGACGATTACCTGCTCGCGCCGATCGCGCGAGGCTATAGCGCATTGCCCGACTTCGCGCGACAAGGCGTGCACAACTTCGCCGCCAACTTCGCTGAGCCGAAAGTATTCGTCAACGACGTGCTGCAGGGAAATGGCGAGCGGGCGATGACCAGCCTGACGCGCTTCATCTTCAACACTACCCTGGGCGTGGCAGGCCTTGTCGACGTTTCCGGGAAGATGGGACTGGCCCGGCACACCTCGGACTTCGGCCAGACCTTCGCCGTGTGGCACATCGCCGATGGCCCGATCGTCGAGCTGCCGCTGCTGGGCAGCCACAACCTGCGCGATGCCGGTGGCACGCTGCTGGGCATGGCGCTCGATCCGTTCGGCGACAACAGCGATACCGTCGACACCCTGGGCAACGTGGCCACAGCCGGTGAGGTGGTGGATAGCCGCGCCGAAGCCCTGCCGATTACCGACAGGCTGCGCACCCAACCCGATTACTACCAGGCCGTGCGCGACTTCACCGCGCAGCAGCGTGCGGATCGGGTAGCCGAGGGCAAGGCCGGCGCACCCGGCACGTGGCCGACGAGCTGCCCGGGAGCGCACGCAGATGAATGACGCCCAAGCCCCGGTCGTGCTGTTCAGGCGGTTGCAGCGCAACGCGCGTGAACAGTTGCTGCACGAACTTGAGGCCCGTGTCTCGGAAGATGGCCAGCACCTGATCGTCAGCCGTTATCGTGAAAGGTCTGGGGAGGACAATAACCGGCAGCGTCACGAAGTGCACCGCCGGGTACCCATCGCAATGCTGCTGAAGTGGATGGCGAGGGAAAGTACGCGCCGAATGTCCGAAACGCGCTAGTGGGTGCCTGTTCGACGTGAGACAGGCAAAAGCACCGCTGGCTATCCTCCAGCGGCAATGCCTTGCTACCACTCGAAAAAGAGCCTCGCTTATGACGACTTCTGCCGCCACCTTGGCCACGCCTACCACGCCCGCCGATCAACACCAGGGGTTCCTGGTCCGCATCGTCGGCGCCGCCGCTTTCGCTCACCTGCTCAACGATCTGATCCAGGCGGTGCTGCCGTCGATCTATCCGATGCTGAAAAGCGACTTCTCGCTCAGCTTCGCCCAGATCGGCTGGATCGCTTTGATCTACCAGGTGACCGCCTCCCTGCTGCAGCCGTGGGTGGGCATGTACACCGACAAACACCCTCAACCTTATCTGCTGCCCGCTGGCATGCTGGTGACGTTGGTCGGGATCGCCCTGCTCGCTTTTGCCGGCAGTTACGAAATGCTGCTGGTGGCAGCGGCAGTGGTCGGTGTCGGTTCCGCCACCTTTCACCCCGAAGCCTCACGAGTAGCGCGGATGGCCTCCGGCGGGCGTTTCGGCACCGCGCAATCGACCTTCCAGGTGGGTGGTAACACCGGCTCGGCAATTGGCCCCTTGCTGACTGCCGCCATCGTCATCCCCCACGGCCAGTCGGCGATCGCCTGGTTCATGCTGGCGGCGGCCCTGGCCGTTGGCGTGCTGCTGCGGGTGACCGGCTGGACCATCCAGCATGGCCAGACCCAACTCAAAGGCCTTGCCGGGCAACAGGCACCGGGGCTGTCCAAAGGCGCCATGTGGCGGGCGGTGGGCGTCATTTCCGTGCTGATGTTCGCCAAGTTCGTCTATATCGCATCGTTCACCAATTACTTCACGTTCTACCTGATCGAGCATTTCGGCCTGAGCGTGCAGCAAAGCCAGCTGTACCTGTTCGTCTTCCTCGCCGCCGTGGCGCTGGGCACCTTCGCCGGTGGACCGGTGGGTGACCGTATCGGGCGCAAGGCGGTGATCTGGGTCTCCTTCCTCGGCGTCGCGCCCTTCGCCCTCGCCCTGCCCTACGCGGATCTGTTCTGGACCGCGGTGCTGGCGGTGGCCATCGGCCTGGTGATGTCTTCGGCGTTTGCCGCCCTGGTGGTGTATGCCCAGGAAGCCGTACCAGGCCGAGTCGGCATGGTCTCCGGGGTGATGTTCGGACTGATGTTCGGCATCAGCGGCATCGGCGCCGCCGGGTTGGGCGAGCTGGCCGACTTGCACGGCATCGAATGGGTGTACCAGGTGATTTCGTTCCTGCCGCTGCTCGGGCTGGCCACCGCACTGCTGCCCGCGACCCGCTCGAAAGCACGCCCAGCCACCTGCTGCTAAGATGGCAGCGCTGGAATGCAGCGACACGAGGGCACCATGTTCAAGCCACTGAACGACATGCTGATGGAGGTCGATGAATGGCCTTGGGCGGTCGGTAGCCGCGCCACCGACTACCCGCCCGACTGGTTCATCGCCCCGCACTCGCATGCCAAACATCAGCTGATCTATGCCATCAAGGGGCTGATGATCGTCGAGTCCCAGGCCGAGCGCTGGACCGTGCCGACCAGCCGCGGCATCTGGATGCCATGCGGCCAGGTGCACGCCATTCGCTGCGTCGGCGACGTGAAGATGCGCAGCGTGTTCGTGCGCCCGGATGCCGCCACGAACCTGCCGCAGCAGAGCAAGGCGATCAGCATTTCGCCGCTGCTCAGCGAGCTGATCAAGGCCTCGGTGGACTTCACCGGGCCGTACGCCAGTGACTCGCGCGAGGCGCGCATCATGCGCCTGATCCTCGACGAAATCAGCGTGCTGCCGACCTTGCCGCTGAAGCTGCTGCAGCCCAACGACGCGCGACTGCTGGCTATCTGCTCCGCCCTGCAGCAACGGCCGGACGACCCCTCCACCGTTGCCGATTGGGGCCAGCACCTGGGCATCGACGAGAAGACCATCCAGCGCCTGTTCCGCAGGGAAACCGGTATGACCTTCGGCCAGTGGCGTCAACAGGCGCGGTTGATGCAGGCGCTCGAACGTATCGCCATGGGCGAGCGCATCATCGATGTGGCCGGCACGCTGGGATACGACAGCCCCAGCGCCTTTGCCAGCATGTTCAAGCGCCAGTTCGGCACCACGCCGAGTCAGTTCTTCAAATAGCGCCTTTCAAGAGACAGAAAACGCAGCCAGCGGACAATTCCCGCTGGCATTTGCGCCGCGCTCGGATTTGTAACATTCAGTTTCATATTGCCCTTGGAGAGTAGCCAGACCACCACACTTCACCGAGGCCATTTCCGTGTTGCAACGTCTGTTCTGCTCCCTGTCCCTGCTCACCCTCGCCATCTCCGCCGCCCAGGCTGCCGATGCGCTCGGCACCCCGCGCCTGACCGGCATGGACAACTTCCGCGATATCGCCGGCACTACCACGGCTTACACCACCAGCCACGACGGCGTGATGCGTGGCGGGGTGTTCTACCGCTCCAATGCCCTGACCCCGACTGCCAGCGATCTGAGCGTGCTCAATGGCCTGGGTATCAGCGATGTCTACGACCTGCGTACGCCAAGCGAGATCGCCGCCACGCCCGACACCCTGCCAATCGGCGCCAGCTACACCAACATCGACATCATCGGCAGCACCACCTCGGGCTCGAACATCACCAGCATCTCGTTTTCCAGCGCCGCCCAGGCGCGGGCCATGATGGAGGAAACCAATCGCGCCTTCGTCAGCGATGCTGGGATGCGCGGGCAGTTTTCGCTGTTGTTCAATGAACTGGCCAGCGCCGAAGGTGCCGCCCTGTTCCACTGCACTGCAGGCAAGGACCGCACTGGCTGGACCGCCGCCGTGCTGCTGAGCATCGCCGGCGTCGACGACGCGACGATCATGAGCAACTACCTGGCCACCGATGACTACACCGCCGCCCGCGTGGCCGCGACACTGGCTGCCATGCCGGTGAACATGGCCGAAGTCTACGCGCCGCTGCTGGGCGTCGAAGCCAGCTACCTGCAGGCTGGCCTGGACGAGGTCACCAGCGAATACGGCAGCATGGACAACTACCTCAAGCAAGGCCTGGGGCTGAGCCAGGAAACGATCTACGTGCTGCGCGGCAAGATGGTGCGCTACGGCACGCTACCGGGCGAGGCCGGCCTCGTGGGCAACGCCGCCGGCGGTGCACAACTGCTGCGGCAATTGCAGGACACCTCGTTGTCGGGCAGCTACAGCGCCTACAACTACTACCTGCAGTCCGCCATCGACGCCGGCACCCTGGGTGGCGTGGAGTCGACCGTCGGAGGCCAGGTGCACGCCGACGCCGCCAGCTATCTGCTGCGCCAGGGCGCGATGATCGAGCGCGCTGCCGCCCCCTTTACCGACGGCAGCGACCTCAAGGTCGGCCAGTCGCGCCTGTGGAGCACCGCGTTGGCCGGCTACCTGGGCACCGACGGCTCGGCCCACGCCGCCAGCAGCAATGAGCACAGCCAAGGGTTGATGATCGGCATGACCCAGCGCTTCTCCGAACAGTTCAGCGCCCATGCAGGCGTCGGCTACAGCAATGGCAACGTCGGTGGCGCAGGCGGCGAGGCGGACACCGACCTGACCTTCCTCAGCCTCGGCGCCCGCTTCGCTCCCGGCAGCCTGGAACAGGGCCTGTTCATCGACGCCGATGCCAGTGCCGGTTACCTCGACTACAGCAGCAAACGCGAACTTGGTGGTGGGCTGGGCACCGCCAAGGGCGACAGCCACGGCACCCTGGCCGGTGCCAGCCTGGCGCTGGGCTATCGCCTGAACACCCGTGGTGTCGTGCTTGAGCCGAGCCTCGGCGTGCGGGTCAGCCGTGTCGACCTGTCCGGGTTCAGCGAAAAAGGCAGCGAGCTGGCGCTGCAGGTGGATGATCTGCAGGAAACCCGGCGCAGCGCGGTGGCCAACCTCAAGGCCTCGTTCGCCCCGCTCGCCATGGGCGGCTGGCAGCTGGTGCCGGGTGTCGAGGTGGGCTACGAGCATGCCCTGGGCGATCATCAGGTCGACAGCGAGGGCCACTTGCTGGGGCTGGACATCGAACAGCGCGCGGCCTTCGACAACCGCGACCAGTTCAATGCTGGCGTCAACCTCATGGCCAACCTCGGCGCACTGAGCGTCGGCGCTGAGGTGGCCGCATTGGCAGGCGGCGACAGCCATGGCGTGAGCGGCAGCCTCAAGGCCAGCTACGCGTTCTGATCCCTGACCAGGCCTTGCATGTCATCACCCATACATGCAAGGCTGAAAAAGGACTACCCGTTACTGAACAGGAAGCACTTCACCTCATGCCAGGAATCACACGTATCCATCGCTACTTGCGCTCACTGCCTGCAAATCGAACTGCAGCCAGTGGGCGTGAAATCAAAGCCAAAGCCCGCCTCGCAGCAACGCTTGCAGCCCTCCTCTGTAAACCCCGCTCCGTCCCGCCCTACCTCTGCGTCACCCCTGAGCGCCCGCCTGTCGATCGTGTACCTCCCACCTGACGGACCTCACTGCAGTTTTCCGTAGTCATCGCTTGTGCCCATTGGCAAAGCGGCAGGGTTCACACGATAAAAGGGGACAACCACACCTCATGATTTTCTTTCAGGGCAAACGTATTTTCAGTGCCATCTTCGACATGGACGGCACCCTGTTCGACACCGAACGCTTGCGGTTCAGAACGCTGAAACAAGCCTCCATGGAAATTTTCGGCAAGGCGTTGAGCGAACAGACGTTGATAGGCTCACTGGGCCTCAGCGCGAAAAAGGCCGAGGCACTGGCCAAGGCGCACGAAGGTGAAGACTTCCCGTATGCGCAGATTCGCCAGCGTGCCGACCAGCTTGAGCTCGAGTACGTACGCAATCACGGTGTGCCGATCAAGGCCGGTCTATTGGAAGTGCTGGAGCGCCTGCGCAAGTCGGGCCTGACGATGGCGGTCGCCACGTCCAGCCGTCGAGCCATAGCCGAGGAGTACCTGATCAACGCCAACGTGCTCAAATATTTCGACGTCACCGTCTGTGGTGACGAAGTCAGCCAAGGCAAACCCCACCCCGAAATATTCCTGCGCGCCGCCAGTGCGCTCAATACCGAGCCGAGCAAATGCCTGATGGTCGAAGACTCGGAAAACGGCCTGCTCTCGGCGATACGTGCCGAAGGGCAAGGAATCTTGATCGAAGACATCAAGCCGCCCGCAGCTGAGGTCAAGGCCGGCGCGTTCAAGGCCTACCTCAGCATGCACGAATTTCTCGCCGATCTGAGCGAGTGCGTGCCGCACCTGGGCACGCCAGCGGTGAACGAGCCCTTCCCCGCCTCACTCAATCAGTTTCGCGTCGGCATTCATGGGTTCGGAGCCATCGGCGGCGGCTATCTGACCCAGGTCTTCTCCCATTGGGATGGTTACACCCGGCCTTGCGAGATCATCGCCGCCACCCGCTCGCGCATGCTGAGGGAAACGGTCAGCGCCTTTGGCAGTTACAGCGTGCGCTATGGGGCTACCTCGTTCGACCAGACCATCGAAAACGTGCGCATGATCGACATGGACGACGACGATGCACTGATCGAGATGTACACCGCCGCTGAAATCATCGGGTTGAGCTTGCCTGAGCAGGCCATCCGCAAACAGGCCAAGGTGATCGCCAAGGGGCTGTTGCGCCGCTTTGAACGCCGTGGCCGGGCGCTGACCATTCTGACTGTACTGAACAAGATCGGCGGCGCCGCGTTCGTGCGCCTGCACGTGCAAGCGGAGCTTGAACTGCTGTGCCCGCAGGCGATCAGCCAACAGATCCTGGAAAAGACCCACTTCGCTGAAACGGTGGTCAGCCGCATCGTTTCGAAGATCAGCAACGACGCATTGCTCAGGCAGCTGCGCATCAAGTCGCAGATGTTCCAGAACAGCCTCGAAGGCGAACCTGAACACGCCAGCAAGCCTTCTGCACCGGTGCCAGAATACGAACGACTGATCGGGCGGTTCAGGCCCTTTGCGCAATCCAGTAGCGCGATGAGCCAGTTGCACCTGATCCTGTTCAACAGCGAGCCCGACATGCCGCTGTACGTCGAACGCGGCAGCGACCTGCTGGAGCGCCTGCGCCAGGTGAAAACCGTCACCGACATCGCACAGATCCAGTTGATCAAGAACCGGCTGTGGAATGGCCCGCATGCGATCATCGCCTGGTACGCAAGCCTGCTGGGGTATGACTGGGTCGGCCAGGGCATGGGCGATGCGCGGGTGGCGGCGTTGGCCGAGCGCTTGATCAACCAGGAGGTCGCGCCGGCCCTGAGTGCGGAGAACCCACAAATGACTGAAGTCATCGACGGGTTTGCAGCAACCTTCCTTGAACGCTGCAAAACGTCCTTCAAGGACCCATGCACCCGGGTGGGGCGCGACCCATTGCGCAAGCTCCAGCGCCACGAGCGTATCTTCAGCAGCATCGACCTGGCGCGCAAGCATGGCATTCAAACGCCAGCCCTGGCATTCGGTGCAGCCCTTGCCGTTCACTATGCGCTCGCCTGCGCAGATGGCAAGGACCTGGAAGCGCAGCGCATGAAGCGGCTGTACAAGGACAGCGAAAGCAGTGTCGAAGCGGTGCTTACCTATTCGGGCGACTACAACGGCAAGCCTTATCCCGGCCTGGACTCGACGGCTGACGCAGCAGTGCTCGGGGCGGTCTGCGCGCATTTTCGCCAGTTACGACTGAACGTCAACGAGGCCCCCGCCGCACATCGGCGGGGTTCAAGCCAAATGCGCGCTGAAAATACTGAGCAAATCGCCCGGCATTGCTGAACCCATGCTGCAAGGCCACCTCGGCCACCGAGCTACCCTCACCATTGGCCAGCGCCTGCCGCGCCTGCTCCAGGCGCACCTGGCGCTGGTACCCGACGATCGATGTACCGGCAAACCGGCGGAAGCCGTCCTGCAGCGCACGCAAGCTGACATTGACCTGCCCGGCCAGCTCGCTGCCACTGATCACGCTGAGGGGCTGTTCGCGAATGTGAGCCATTGCCGCCTTGACATGCCTCGGCGCAATCGAAGGTACTGGGCTGCGCAACGCCTCGCTGTAATTGTGCGGCCAGGTTTCCAACACGGCGTCGACCAACATCTCCTGCAGCCGCACTGGCATCAGCAAACCACTGTTGATCAGCTGGTCGAACTCGGCGCCGGTGGCCATTTCGATCAAGGCGCGGATACCTTGAAAGGCCGCCACATTGAGGTCCACCACCGGGACAAAGCGGATTGGCGCTGCCAACGGCCGCCCCAGCAATGCCGACAGCCGCTCGGCGAACAACCCGCGGCGGATCGACATACCGCATTGGGCATGCCTCTGAGCAAACCGCACCGAGCGAATGTCCAGCTTGTCGACCGCCAGACCCACCTGCGCCCCACCAATCGATTCTCCGCGGTGATCGAAGATGATCTTGCCCGCCGTGGGCAGCACGAAGGTGATTTCATCCTGAGGCGTAGGCAAAGCGATGGTGAAATCGCCCTGGTAGTGCATGCGCCGCACGCTCATGCCTTCAAAACGACCGTAGACACCGCCAATGACGATGCCCTCGCCCAGCTTCGGCAGGTCGGCGTAGAGGTTGCCGTGCAGTTGAGTGAACAAGGCAGCGAAATCGTCGCTGCGCATGTTGTCAGAGCGGAGCATGAAGGGTTTGCGGGTGGGGCTGGGGAACACCTTGTTGCACACCTTGTGCTGGAAACGGGCCACGGACGTTAGCAGCTGGGCGTGACAAGCGCGTGACGCATTTTTCTGAGGTAGGGTCTGGATTGGATCTATTTACCACCTTGGCAACCCTTGTTTCCCGCCTCCTAGGTACCCCTGAAAAAGGAGCACCGACGATGCCGGTCATTGACATGGAAAACCCGTACCAACAGCTGCTGGAACAACAGCTTCCAACGTGGACCCACCACGCCTCAGCCGCACAATGGCAAACCCTGCACGAATCCATTCTGCCCACCCAAGGCCTGCCTGAAGACCAGGCCGATTGGTTCACCAATGCCATTCCCGATCTGCGTGAGGCCGTTCTGACCAGCCAGGCACGCCTGGCACACGCCCATGCGGCACTGGCCCGCGCACTGAAGGGGCTGAAAAGCATCGCTGAGTTTGCCGAACCTCTGCTTGCGCACGCACTGGCAACCCACCACCAGTTGTCAGCGCCCTTGCGCACCACCGAGCTGATCCACATTCATAAACTTTTTAGCTGGGATACCTACGTCTACCAGCATGAACGTCGAAGTCTGCTCGAAGCCGCCTTGCACAACTTCGCGGACGGGGTCGAATTCAGCCTGGAAAGCTCGCTCGCGCTGGCAGGTGATGCGCATGTGGAAAAGATCACGGTCATGGGCAAGACCACGTTGGGCAACAGTGAAACCCTGGTCGACATCGCGCTGGAGTCCGAGGCCTATGCGATCAAGCCCTTGCATCTCTCCCCAGCAGATTTTGCACTGACTTGCAGAGCCTTGGACCTCGGCCAGCAGTATCAGGCACATCTGGCATCCACTTTCGCCTCCCCGCAGGTTGCTACGCTGGCTGCAAGGGTTCACCAGGATCGTCTGCGCCTTGCAGCGGACCTCGCCTTCCTTCGCCATCATCTGAGCGGTGAGGCGCTGGACAAGGTAAGGGCGTTGCTCAACGAAGGTAGGACATTGGCCTGCAGCCAGTTGAGCATGTTCGGTGTCAACGTGCATGAGGTACTGATACTCGACCTGGACGAAGGCGGGCTCCTGCTTTATTTACCTGGCCACGAGATCTCGTTACGCCAGTTCCCGAACCTGTCGGCGCTGCATGACCATGTGCACGAAGATCTGCGCCAGGCGGATTTCCAGCAACGGTTTCTGGCCTATGTTTCGCGCGATCAGCAGCAAACGTTCCTCAACCGCTTGCAGCAAAACCTTGATCCCGGATCGTCCCTGTCCCTTGAGCCTGTTGCCATCGACGCTGAGCTGTTCAGTTTCCTCCATCGGGATCATGTCAGCCGGCTGAAGAATGAAGCCCGTCAGCTTGCTGTACCGACTGCCGATGCCGACGAGCAAGCGCGCAAAAAACGCCTGGCCCTGTGGGAAAGCCTGGGTTTGAATGCGCTGATGCTGGCAGGTCTGTTCGTCCCCGGCGTCGGCACGGTAATGACGGCAGTGATGGTTTATCAATTGCTCGACGAAGTCTACGAAGGTTACCAAGCATGGAGTGTCGGTGATCGTCAGTTGGCGTTGCGTCATCTGGAAACGGTCGGGTTGAACCTGGCACTGATCGGCGGGCTGCATGCAGCTGGCAAAGTCGTGCCTAAACTGTTCAACAGCACTCTCATGGAAAGCCTTGAACCCGTTCGCAGCGCCGAAGGTACGCAGCGCCTGTGGCGGCCCGATCTTGCGCCCTACATCAGTGACACGGCGCTGCCGGAAAATCTGCCGGCCAACGCTGCCGGTCAGTTTCAGCATCGAGGCAGCAGCTTCATTCGCCTCGATGGCCACATTTACCAGCAGCGCCTGGACCCTGCCTTGGATCGCTGGCGTATCGTCCATCCTAACGATCCGAGAGCCTATCAGCCGCTGCTGGAACATAACGGCGAAGGCGCCTGGCGGGCAGAACACGAGCAACCCCATGCCTGGTCTGGCGCGCAGCTGGTGCGGCGGCTGAGCCCGAACTACCAGGACTTGGCGGATGCCGATCTGATCAAGGCACTGCAGGTCAGCGGCACTGACGAACAGCAAGTGCTGCATGTCCACCTCGGCAATCACCCCATGCCCAAGCCGCTGGCCTATACCCTCGCATGCTTGCGCGCTGAAGACCCGTTGGCCATTGCGCTTGCACAAGGTGCCGACATCCTGCCGCTGACCCGCGCCGCCCAGGGCTTGTGGCTGCCGCGCCTGGTCAACAGGGACAGTGAGCGACTGTTGTTGGCTTGCCTGGAGCGCATGCCCGGCTGGACACCCGATCTGCGCCTGGAAATTCGCGCTGGCAGTCCGCAGGGTGTGGTGGAACACGCCATCGGCGAGGTAGGGGCCACCGAACGGGCGATCGTGATCAAATCGCGTGATGGCTACGAAGCCTATCTGGGCGAACGCCCTGCTCCCGGATTGATCGACCATGATCTGTGTCGTGCGGTAGAGGCGGCACTGCCCAGCGCCAGGCGCGTGGCCATGGGAATTGCAGCCAATCGCGGCGAAGCTTTGCGCGAGCGCATACTGGCAGTGATCGCCAATGACCGGAGCAAATTGCTTCGACGTCTTTGGGGCTATCAGCCAAGCCGTTGGGGTGAGGGTATGTTGCGCGGCGGCGAACCCCCCAGGGGCTACTCGCGACAATTTTTGCGTCCGTCGGCAGCCGTGCGCTACCGGCGCCTGTTTCCCAGTACGTCCGACCAGGAAATCCAGATGATACTTCGGGACTGGCGCAGGCGTGGCCTGTCACCGACCATTGAACTGGACCGGCTGCAAGACCGGCTGCGGGAACTGCGAAGCGACCTCGCCGAGTGGGCGCGGCCGGTCCCCAACCGGCGGCGAGCAATCCAGCGTATAGAAAATGCCTGGCGTCGAAACCTGGATCATGGCACCTCCCGGTATGTCCTGGACCTCTCGGATCTGCTGCTCAATGACGAGGACCTCGCCACACTGGCATTGCCCGACGACTTCACTCATATCGGTGAAGTGAACCTCTCCGGCAACCGAGGGGTGACTGCTTTGCCGGCAGGATTGTACGAGCGTTTTCCCGCGCTGACGCGTCTGAAGCTGGCCCATTGCGGCTTCAACCAGATGCCCCAGACGAGCGTACCGCAGGCGCTTACATGGCTGGACCTGGAGCACAATCCACTCATCTGGGACGCAGTCGCCCAGGCAAGGTTCGACAACCTGATCAACCTGCGCGTAATGGACTTCTCGCATTGCCCGTTGGGTCGGGCGCCGGACTTCACCGCGCTCCCCCATCTGCACACCGTTTACCTTACCGACTGCGGACTGAGCGAACTGCCCAATGGTCTGCAAGGATTGGTCGATCCGCTTCTTCTGGACTTCTCTGGCAATCCATTGGCAATCCTGCCCGAGGCCGGCGCCATCCCGCGGCATGTCGCACGCACTTTACGCCTGGAGCGTGGCGCCTTGAGTACACGGGTATGGACGCAAATTGATGAATACTACCAAGCCACCGGCATAGACCTGTTGCTTCCGGACATCGATTACGAGGAGTTGCTGGACAACGCCAGCGCCGACCAGCTCAACCTATGGGAGCGCCTGCCGCTGCAGTATCGCCGCGATCTACGAGCACTGGTCGAGAGCGAAGACTATCTCGACGCATTGCCCGGCTCACAAACCGAGACGTGGCGCAGGCTCACCCGCATGGATCAGGATCTGTATTACCGCAGGCGCATGCTGGCAATTCCTGCACAACGGCTTCTTGACCCGGAGGTTGAACACCGCTGACAACAAGGCCAGCGGTCCACGATACCCAACTACTTGAATTTCGTGACTGCTACTCTCGCCTGCTCGACCTGCGCCATCTTGGATGGCTGCTGCAACAACCCTCGCGGCAACCGGAAGCCTTTGAACGGTTGTTGAGTGATGGGGTTGAAGGCTTTTTCCGCGTTCAGCCGATAGCGCATCACCCCGTCACCGGTGCGAAAACTCAGGTCTACGCTGGTGGCCGTTCGGCCATTGAGCGCCCCGCGGCTAAGCAGGCGGAACATCGACCACGGGCCTCGGTACTCCAGGCTGCTGCTGTTGCCGTTCTGCCTGAGCAGAGTCAGGTTACTACGCACGTGCGGCCCCAAGGTATTGGGCCAGACGATGCCGGTGATCTGGCTTGGGCCGTGGGTGTAGGAAATCAGCTGGCCATCCAGGTCCAGCAGGCTGGTCCGTTGATTCGCACTCAGCCCTAACGGCTCGATGCTGAATTGCACGCTGAGGTTGCCGCGCTGGTCGAAGAAGGTTTCGCGGATGCGATCGGCCAATTCCAACTGCTCGATCACATCACTGCGGATCAGGGAACGCCCCTGAAGACCAGACTGCAAGGCTTCGAGGTTGTCCTTGAGGAAGACCTTCAGGTACTGATCCTGGAATTGCTGCAGTCGCCCTTTCGGCCCGAAGAACGCTTCGAAGTCCTCCAGCGAAGCATCGGGCGCTCTGACTACGAAGGGGTAGCGACCGGCCAGACGTTGCTGGAAGAAGCTGTAGACTTCAGCATCCCAGCGTCGCTCCAGCTCTCGCAGCGCCTCGACGTTCAGGACTTGCGCTGTTTGATCTGCCACCTTTCTGACCTGATGATTGATCGGCTCCGGCAAGCCTGTGGCAACGCGCTGCAAAGTGCCGATGGGGTCGTCGCCGGTCATTGAAAAGCGCTGATGCACCGCAAGCAATGCGGCCTTGCCTCGGTCAGGACTGTCCTGGATCGCCTTGGCATAGTCATGGACGGCGGCTAAGGCTGCGTGCGTTTCATCGTAGTAACTGGGCTTTTCACCTGCGGCGTGCAGCATGGCGCTCAGCCCTGCGAACGCCCGCTGGATAGCCAACGCCTGGTGCTGCTCGGGCTTGCTGGTGAGCGAAACGAGCGAGGCGGCCTCATCCGCTGCGCCAACGCTTGTCGGTGATGACAGCGAACTGTTGTCGCGAACCGTCTCCAACAATCGGTGCAACGGCGCTGCAGGGCCAGTCAACTGTTCAAGAATCACGACCCCATGATCCAGATCACCAAAGTCGGCCACGGAGAATGCATTCAAGGCACGGCGCCAACTGTCGAAGTAGTCGGCGCTGTAAAGATTGAGCAGGCGTTCGGTCAGCGCCGCCTGGTCGGCCTGCGAGTAATCCAGTTGTGCGCGCTCGCCCAGCGCCCACTGGTCAATCATTGCCATCTCGGCGAAGCGCCGGCTGCGCGGCTCGAAGTACTCCTTGAAGCCCTTGGCGGTCAGCATTGGGGCCAACAAAATGGCATTGTCTTGCTGGTTCGATCCGGAAGACTGGTAAACGACATCGAAAGCAGGGCCGACCTGGTGACGTAGATCCAAACCTGTTTGCAGTTGTTCCTCGGCCTGCTGCTTGAGGCCTGCATACACCCGCTGCGGCAGCGGCACCTTGCGCAACGTCTGCTGCACGTCGGTGACACGCTGGCGGTACTGCGGCAGATCGGTATCGGCATAGGCCAAGGCATATTTCAGGTGCCGCATGAGGTCCCGCTGCAGCCGCCCCTGGCCGGGAAACGCCTGTTGCCACTGCCGCGCCATCCAGTCCTCGACCCATTCCGGTCGACGGTTCTGGCGATCTTCAAGCATCCGGTAAACCCGCAGCGCGGCCATTTGCTGCTCGCTGCCCGGCGGAGCCGCGTTCATGGCATCGACCACGCCGCTGGCCAGGGCGGGCAAGAAGCGCTTGGACAACAAGCTCAGGTACGCTTCATCCACCGTTGGGCCAATGGCACGCCCCTGGTACAGGCCCAGATCAGCAACGCCCGGCCAGGCGGCGCGGTAGTCGCCAAAGACTGCGAGCGCATCGCGGATCTGGTCCAGCGGCTCCAGCAAGTTGCGCCCGGTCGGGTCCAGACGCTGGTCCACTTCGTGATGGCTGTACTCCCGGCTCTTGGCGAGCACGCTGGCTGCCTTGACGCCATTGATGTCGAAGTACCGATGCCAGCTGGCGATGGCGACGCAGAAGGCCAGCAGGCCCACAGAAGAACCCACCCACAACAACCGGCGCTTGCTGCGTGCCACCCTGACATTGTCGCCGGCAAGGCCGGCCTCTTTATAGATGACCCGCCCAAAGGCTTGCTGAATGAAATAGGTCAACGCCTTGCCTTGCGCTTTGCCTTCGAGCAAGGGAGGTTTGGTCTTGTAAGGCTGCGCCGCCTCGCGGACAAAGGCATTGCGCAGGTCGCCTTGCTGTACGACCGACGACCAATACACGCCGCGCACCAGCGCCGGAGTGGTAAAGCGGTCACTTGCCAAGGTCTCACGCAGAAAGCTCAACAGTATCGGACGCAACCCGAGCAACTGCCCATGCAGTGAGTAGAGCCGCGAACGCGACGCATGGCCACCCTGCACGTTCAGCTGATCGATCACCTGCTCGAATAACTGCTCCAGCAACCGATCGTAGTGTTCACCGTACTCGCCTAGCCAAGCGTCGAAGGTGTCGACTGCATCCAGCTTGAACGTGAATCCCAACAGGCTGTCGCGTTTGGCGGCTGAAAGCTTGGCATAGAATTCATCGAAGCCATCGAGCAGATCGAATTTGCTCAACACCACGTACAGCGGCAAGCGCGCACCCAGTTGGCCGCTCGCCTCGTAAAGGCGTGTGCGCAGTACATGGGCAAGTGCCGTGCGTTGCACGACGGTACCGTGCAGCAGCGCGGGCAGGTCGACAACCAGCAACAGCCCATTGAGGGTTCGCTGACCCCGATTGCGTTGCAGCCAATCCAGCAGATGCTGCCACAACTTCGCCTGGGTTCCAGAGGGCACCGAGGGTTCAGCGTCAGATGAATCACTGCTCGGCGAGCGTGCCGGGGTGTCTTGGCTGATAAAGGCACCGGGCGGGTCGATGATCACCGCATCATTACTGATCCACCATCCCACCGGGTAGGCAAGCGCCAGGGCTTGTCGGCCTCGTGTCTGGACCTTGTCGATACGGGTCAGGGAAAAACTCTGATCGGTGCAATCGATAAAGCTGCTCTTGCCGGCCTGCTCATCGCCCAGCACCAGATACCATGGCAGTCGGTACAAAGCCCGAAGCCCACCGGCATTGTCCAGGTAGCGTGCAAGCCCTTGGCTCAATGCCTTCTCCTGTGCATGAACGAACGGCAGCGCCGGGTCCATCTCGGCAGCCACCGCCTGCTGACGTTCCGCTTGCAAGCGGCGAAAGCGTGCTCGCAACACGAACAGCCAACACAACAGCGGCACCAGCACGAGCACCAGGCTCGCCACACTGCGATGCGCCACGCTGGCCAGCGGCTGCTGCTCGCGCCAGGTCCATTGCGGGCCGAGCCACCAGATGGCAACCAGCATCAGCGCAGCGCCAAGCCCGAGCAGCAGCGGCATCGCCAGACCGATGCGGGCCATCAACGGCCAGCCCCAACGTTTGAGGTACTTCCAGAGTTGCTTCATCGGGGCTCCTGCTCCTTGTTCCGATCGGCCAGCACGTGGGGTGACGCGTATTGCTCAAGCCGCTGAAATACCTCCGGCTCCCAGTCGCTGGCGGTGGTGTGCTGCATCGTTCGCGCGACCCCAGCGCACAGGTCCTGGGCCAACCAGGACACGCCCCGTGCTGCCAGCAGGTCAGCCGCGATGACGGTGGTATGGCAGCGCTCGCGGGGGGCACGAAAACCCGCCTGCATGCCCTGCAGCCTTAGCAGAACCGGTTCTACGCCACCGGTTTCCAGTTGACTGACCAGCTCTTCGCGCAGGCTGGCAAATTCCTGGGAAGCGGCGCTTTGTTCGGATTGCCCGTCTGCCCCTTTGAGCCAGGCAAGGCATTGGTCGTCGACAAACACCCGACCATCGCTGAAGCACAGCTGCTGCAGCGCTGGCATGCGCTGCACGAAACGAGCAGTCGCCGCACGGATGGCTTCAGCCACTTCGCCCATCGCCAACCGCGAGGCGGCGGTCGCTGCGAGAAAGCTGCCGCGAATCCAGTAGGGACAGGCGGTCACACTTTTTTCGATACGCTGTAGCAATGCCGCGTCGATCACCGTACCGGCGATGGCGTCCTCGTAGTCACTGGCAATATCCCGTGGCACCGCCATCAACTCTGTACGGCTGCCCTGCTGGGTTTGCGGTGCGGCTTGAATGTGGGCCCACAACCCGAAGCGACGTAATTGATAGCCAGTCGGGTCGTAGGGATCCTGTTGGTTGATCAGCTCGGCCATGCTCAATACGGCCAGCCGCGTTTCGCGCTCGTTACCGATAGACACGCGCGGCTTGGGCGAGGCGATGACCTCGGCCAGCGGCGCGGCATGATGATTCGACGCGCTGGCCTTGGGAGCATTCCGCTCGCCGGCGCCGCTGGCGAGCTCCGTGTGTTTGCACAGCAGACGCTGCAGCTCACCCAGAACAGTTGCATCCAGCTGGGCGGCTTCGCGCTGATTCATCAGCTGGGTCAATGCGCTGTGCGCTGCTGCGGCGTGAGCCGGTGTATACGTGAAACGATCAAGACGTGGCAGCGCATCGATCAAGCGATTAAGCACCAGGCCAACGAGCTTGCGCTTGGCCAGGAAACCTTTCGGGCCAGGTTTGGGATGAGCGGTTTCCCAATAGCCTTCGATCACCCCGCCCAGCAGCGCCAAGGTGAACCCCCAGCGCTCCCAGCAACCACTGCGCAGCCAGGCAACACTGAGGTGCGCGACAATCCGCAAGTGCTTGCACTGCTGCCCCAGGTACTGGCAAGACGCTTCTTCGATATAGCCCCAGTCGATTGAGGCTTCCTGCAGCCCCCCCAGCTTGACCATCTCCTGGTCAATCGCCTGATAGGTTTCATCCTCGACATCGAACAGCCCAGCCGGCACGGTGGATTCGATCGGTGCCAGCAACCGAGTGATTTCTTCCGCTGACCCTTGCGCTACCACCGGCATGTGCTGCGTGCCTGGTTGATCAAGGGGTCCAGACCCTGAGCATCGAATGTCAGGCCATCGACCTCAGGGTTGTCGCTCTCGACCTGAATGCGGTGAGCACCGATCAGACGTTTGATCTGCTCGATGGCTGGCAGGCCACGTCCGGCATCGAGTAACTGCCCGTTCTCCATCACCTGCCAAGGAGTCTTGTTCGTAGCGCCACCCTCCCCGTTCAGCCGTACCGTTACCCAGCTCGCGTCGATGGGCCGCCTGGTAATCAGCTGTAAGCGGGAAATGTTCTGGATGCAGCTGATTGCCAGGTACGACCGATCGTTGCCCGATGCGATGGCGGGCGCTGAAATCACAAGCTCAGGTGTACCCGCAGCGTTTTCGCCACCAGTGCCGATGCGAAACGTCAGATCATCAGCCGCCCGGGCAGCCTCATTCGCCAGAATGCGCCGCACCGTGGGCGCTTCCTGCTCCTGCGCCGACCACGCTCGTTTCTGCCTGTGCGCCGGAGTACCCGCCGCCTGATCGAAGCACGCCAAGCGCGCAAGATTCGACACGATCTGCGAGCAATTCTGGTCAGCATTCGCGGATAACGGCATGCAGCAAAATATCAGCGAAAGACCTACGCCATAAGTATTTCGGCCAATCATCGTGAGTTCATTCCATTCGAAATAGTACATGCAACCTATTTACAACTGCCTTCCATGCCTGGCTTGCGCCGGTGTCCAAGCACACCCCTAACCTCGAAAACCGGCAAGAGCCTAGTCCATTGAAAATAAAAATAACAAATAAATATTTCCTTACACTTATGCGCTCGACCAATTGCCATTACGCAATGCATGGTTTTTATAAGAAATCGCAGCGAACCACTTATTTTGTTTAAGTTGCACCGGCATATTGAGGAAATTTCCTACATATATAACGCGCAACCCCAAACACTAAACAACGGATATTCCTTACATCCAAGGAGACACTGCACGATGTCAAAAAGCACAGGTTCGGTCGCGCCGAAAGAACGCATCAACATCAAATATGTACCCGCCACAGGTGACCAGCAGGCCGAAGTAGAGCTGCCGCACAAGATGCTGGTATTGGGCGACTTTGGCCTGGACGACAGCCGTTCCCTCGAGGACCGCCAAGTCATGCGCATCGATAAACACACCTTCAACAATGTGTTGAACGACGCCGATGTCAGCCTGGGCATGTCGGTGCCTTCCGCGCTCAGTGCCACCCCGGATGCAGAGCTGGCGGTCAACCTGCAATTCAAGTCCATTCAGGATTTTGGGCCGGATCGCATCGCCCGCCAGGTGCCCGAACTGAACAAGCTGTTGGAGCTGCGTGAAGCGCTGGTCGCCCTGAAAGGCCCGCTGGGCAACGTCCCCGCCTTTCGCAAGCAACTGCAGCATCTCCTGAACGACGAGCATGCCCGCAAGCAACTCGCCCAAGAGCTGGATCTGGTGCTTGAAGCGCCCAAAGAAGACTGAGACAACGGAGCGTCCCCATGCCAAAGCCAAGCAGCACAACTGTCACTGTCGAAACGACGTCTGAGACTTTGAGCACTGCCACCTTGCTCGATCAGATCATGGCCCAGACCAAGTTGGTTCCTGCGCAAGAGGGTTACCAAGTTGCCCGGCAGGGTGTATCCGCCTTCATTGCCGAAATCCTCAAAAGTAATGATCCAGATCAACTCATCAACAAGCACCGCGTCGATCAGATGATTGCCGAACTGGATCGGGTTCTCAGCAAACAGATGGATGCCATCCTGCATCAACCTGAGTTCCAGCAGCTCGAATCCTCGTGGCGCAGCCTGAAACTTCTGGTCGACCGGACGGACTTTCGCGAGAACATCAAGCTCGAAGTCTTGCATGTCAGCAAAGAAGATTTGCTCGATGACTTCGAGAACGCGGCGGATATCACGTGCAGCGGCATTTACAAACATGTCTACACTGCCGGTTACGGACAATTTGGTGGCGAGCCAATTGCCGCCATGGTCGGCAACTACAACTTCGGGCCCTCTTCGCCTGATATCAAACTGTTGAGCTACATGGCATCCGTGGGCGCCATGTCACATGCCCCGTTCATTGCCGCGCCGTCCCCGGAGTTCTTCAACTTGAGCAGCTTCGAAGAGCTGCCCAATCTGAAGGAAATCAAAGACATTTTTGCAGGCCCCCGGCATGCCAAGTGGCGCGCCTTCCGCGAGAGCGAAGACGCCCGCCACACCGCGCTGACCGGGCCGCGCTTCATGCTGCGCTCCGCCTACCACCACCAGGATCAGCCGATCAGCAGCTTCAATTACGATGAGAACATCGACGGTCGGCACGACAACTACCTGTGGGGCAGCTCTGCCTTCCTGTTGGCCAGCTGCATCAACGAGAGCTTTGCCCGCTACCGCTGGTGCCCGAACATCATCGGCCCGCAATCCGGTGGCGCCGTTGAAGACCTGCCGGTGCACCTGTACGAGTCCCTTGGCCAGCTGCAGGCCAAGATTCCTACCGAAGTGCTGATCTCCGACCGCAAGGAGTTCGAGTTGGCCGAAGAGGGCTTCATCGCCCTGACCATGCGCAAGGACAGCGACAACGCGGCGTTTTTCTCGGCCAACTCGGTGCAGAAGCCCAAAAACTTCCCCAAGACCCCCGAAGGCCTGCAAGCGCAGACCAACTACAAGCTAGGCACCCAGCTGCCTTACCTGTTCATCGTCAACCGCCTGGCCCACTACATCAAGGTGCTGCAGCGCGAGCAGATCGGCAGCTGGAAGGAACGACGCGACCTTGAGTCCGAACTCAACAAATGGATCAAGCAATACGTCGCCGATCAGGAAAACCCCTCAGCCGATGTCCGCAGCCGTCGGCCACTGCGTGCTGCCAAGGTTGAAGTCTCGGATGTTGCCGGTGATCCAGGCTGGTACCAGGTTTCGCTCGCCGTGCGCCCGCACTTCAAGTACATGGGCGCGAACTTCGAGATCTCCCTGGTAGGTCGGCTCGATACGCAATGAGCGGTTTCTTCGATCGCTTGATGGCGGACCCGTCCGCCATCCGGGAGCCGTCTTGCCAGGAAAACGCTTCGCACAAGGTCGCCGCCATCAAGCGCCACCTCGAAACGTTGCTCAACGCCCGCCAAGGTTGCTCCCAGAGCAGCCCTGAGCTGGGCCTGCGCGACTTCAATGGGCATGACGCGAGCAGCGGCGAATTGCTGCAGCAAGTGAGCGCCGATATCCGCCGTACCCTTCAGCGCTTTGAGCCACGCGTGCATGTGCGTGCGCTCAAAGCGGTCCCCGATTGCCACGCTCCGCTGGAGTTGCATTTCCGTCTGGACTGCCATGTACAGGTCAACAACCACGCGCAGCAGTTGCAGCTGGAGCTGCTGGTCAACGGGCACAACCGCTATACCCGAGTGAGATGAACCATGTCACTAAAGGACAGATTCAGCGAAGAACTGCGTTACCTGCACGAGTTGGGAAACGACTTCGCCAAGGACAACCCACAACTTGCCCGACTGCTGGGCAAGGCGGGAAGCGATCCCGATGTCGAGCGGCTGATGGAAGCCTTTGCGTTTCTGACGGCCAAGCTTCGGCTGAAGCTGGAGGATGACCTGCCGGAACTGACGCACCCCATGTTGCAGATACTGTGGCCCAACTACCTGCGGCCGCTGCCCAGTGCCACGATCATCCAGTTCACGCCGCGCCAGCAATCGCTCAGCCAATCACAGCGCATCCCCGAAGGTTCCAGATTGTTCTCGAAACCTGTGGACGGTGTGCCCTGCGAGTTCCGCACCTGCACAGCAGTGAATATCCATCCGTTCGAAATCGATGCCGTGAGTGCCACCCAGACACTCGACAGTTCGGTGGTTCGCATCGGCTTGCAAACCTTGGTCGAGCGGCCATTGAACACATTGGGGTGCTCCAGCCTGGACTTTCACCTGAGCGGCGATGACCGTACCGCTCGCACGCTTTACCTGTGGATCTCCCAGTACCTCAAACACATCAGCGTGACCATAGAGGGCAAAGTGCGCCGGCTGCCGGCCAGCAGCGTCGCCTTCCCAGGTTTCAGCCCTGACCAAGCCTTGCTCCCCTACCCGCAGAACGTTTTTGATGGCTACCGGATTTTGCAGGAATACTTCGTGTTCCCGAAGCGCTTTCACTTCTTCAGCGTTACGGGCCTGGAAAAGCTCTGGCCGGCACAAGACTGCCAGCAGGTGGGCATCGAATTTCATTTCACGCGCCAATTGCCAGAACCGCTGCGCGTTGGCACGGAAGATTTCAGCCTGTTCTGCACCCCTGCCGTCAACCTGTTCAAGCACAGTGCCGAACCCATCGACCTGGCCAGCGAGGCTGCGCAGGTCGAGCTCAAGCCCAGAAGCGAAGAGCATTTCGCCTACGAAATCTTCAGTGTCGATGAGGTCATCAGCACCCGAACGACCACTGACGGAAGTATCGGGGAGCACCTGCGGACATTTCGCCCTTTTGAGTCATTCGCCCACGAAATCGAACATGTCCAGGGCCGCACGGCGCTCTACTACCGTTATCAGCTCGAAGAATCCTTGCGCGGCGATGGCGTCACCCACCGCATCGCCTTCGTGCGCGCCGATGCCAACAGCTACATAGGCGAGCTGGAAACTGCGTCCATCGACCTGACCTGCACCAATCGGGACCTGCCACTGGCATTGAGCGTGGATGACATCAACGTCCTCACTGAAGTCACCCCTCCCCTGGCGACCTATACCAACATCTGTGCGCCTACACGCCCCTATCGCCCCGTGCTGGACGGCCAGTTGCAGTGGGCGCTGATCTCCAACATGTCGCTCAACTACCTGTCGCTGCTCTCGGTGGAGCCGCTCAAGGCGGTGATTGGCGCCTACGACTTCGCCGCCTTGCACGACATCCAGCAAGCGCGCACTACCCGCAAACGCCTCGACGGTATCCGCGAGATACAGACCCAGCCCATGGACTGGTTGATCAAGGGGCAGCCCATTCGTGGCCTGCACACCCAGCTGAAGCTGGACCAGGCAGCCTTCCTCTGCGAAGGCGACCTGTACCTGTTCGGCTGCGTACTCGCCCACTTCTTCGCCCTGTACGCGAGCATCAATTCCTTCCATCAACTGGAAGTGATCAACACCACCAACAACGAGCACTACACATGGCCCATCCAGACCGGCAAGCAACCGCTGATCTAGCCGACAAGCTGATGGCCAACGCCCACCAGTACAACTTCTTCCAGTTGCTGGAGCGGCTGCATGGCCTGCATGGCGATGACCTGGAACCGCGCTGGCCGGCCCAGGCCACTCGGCTGCGCGTGCGCCTGGCATGCGATCCGCGGCTGACCTTTCCCGTTTCGGACGTGTACAAAGCCGAGCGCATGCCCGGGGAGGACGAGCGCTATCGCGTGTGCACCACATTCATGGGCCTGCACGGCACCGATTCGCCGTTGCCCACCTACTACCTGGAGCAGGTGGCTTATGAGCACGCCCAGGGTGTTGGCGTGCGGCCAGCCTTCTTCGATTTCTTCAACCATTACTCAGCCTGCTGCATCGGATCTGGCGCAAGTACCGCTACTACATCCGCTTTCAACCGGGCGCAAGCGATGGCTTCTCCCAGTACATGTTTGCCCTGCTCGGGCTGAACGACAAACAGTTGCGCGGCGACACGACACTGCCCTGGAGCCGACTGCTCAGCTTTGCCGGGGTTATCGCCAGCCGCAGCCGTGCACCGGGTACCGTCGCCGGCATCATCGGCCACTGCTTCGACCTGACGCACGTACGCATCCGCGAATTCGAAACGCGCTCGGTACCCACTAAAAGCAAACAGCTGGTAAGCCTTGGGCGCAGCAATGGCGAGCTGGGCAGCACGTTCATGGTCGGCAGCCGCACCCGCACCCGTAGCAGCAAATTCACCATCGTCATCAGCGAGCTCGACCAAGCGCAACTGCGTGACTTGCTGCCCAGTGGCACCAACTTTGGCCGCTTGCGGGCGCTGATCGACTTTCTGCTGCGCGATGGCCTGGCCTACGACCTGGAGCTGCACCTGAAACAAAACGCGCTATCGCCGTTCTGCCTGCACCGCAGCCAAGGCGCCTACCTGGGCTGGACCAGCTTTGTCGATGACCGCGATGGCAAGATCAGTCCCGTTGTCCGATTCCGGGGGCGGTCATGAGCACATTGACCTTGAGCATCATCAATCTGGACCAGGTGCAGCACACCGTCACCCTGCGTCATCGGTTCGATCGCGCCGGCGGCACCATCGGCAGCGAAGGCGCCAGTTGGGTGATCGATGACCGGCATCACAGCGTTGCGCCGGTCCATTGCGAAATCCGCTGGATCGAGGGCAGCTACTGCGTAATCGATCACTGTCACCGCACCTTTGTAAACGATGGGGTTGATTGCCTGGGGTCGCTACCCCCTCGGCGTCTGTTGGAAGGTGACCGACTGAGCATCGGGGCCTATCGACTGCTGGCCCAATACACCCACGAGCACGCTGACCTGCGTTCACTGGAAGACCTGTTCAACCCAGACAACAGGGTGCTCGACCGCCTGATCGCCGATGTGCCGGCACAGGCTTGGCAGCACAGTTCGTCTGGATCCGAGCCTGCTACCGAAATCTGCTCGATCTTCGAGCCGGGCATGGGCAAAGACCCTATGACGGCCTTCGACGCCCTGGCTGATGCAGCGCCATCAACTGTGGATCCGCTGCAACATCTGACGGCGGGAGAACGGCTATGAACCGCCTACCTTTCCTGATTGCTCCACTGCTGATCATGCTGCTTGGGCTTTCCGGCTGCACCTCTTGGAACAGAGCCAGCCAAGTGATCAGAGATCACTCGTTACCGATCGGGCCACCCAAGGATCATCCGACCCAAGTCGCCTTCAGCATCAATGTCAGCCCAACGCTCAACGCAAACCCGAACAGTGTCGATGTCGCGGCCATCCCTGAGAGCACCTTGGAACCCAGCCCTTACGCGGTCACCTTGAGCGCTGGCGACCCGCACGCGCTGACCGACAAAGTCGGAACGCTGTTCGAATACCTGCAAGCGCAATTTCCCGCCATGTCCCCCGTGGAAACAGGTGAAGAAGACGACAGCGAATCGGCTCGCTCACCGATGGAAGAAAGCTCGCCCGGCAGCTACGACGACCCAACGGTAGCGCTCACCCTGCCGGGCAGCACGACCTCTGCGAGCAGGCTTGTGGCCACACCGATTGCGATCAAGATCCTGCAACTGCGCGATGACACGTTGCTGCGCAACAGCGTGTACCAACTGCTTGACGCTGACCCCGCCAAAGCTCTGCGCAGCACTTATGTTCGCGATGACGATTACCTGCTGAACCCAGGCCAGTTCAAGTTCATTCCACTTGAACCCATCGAGCCCGAAACCCGCTTCGTCGCGGTGATTGGTGACTACCGAAACCAGCAGAACGCGACCTGGCAGCAGGTGCTGCGAATTCCACCACGCGGCCACCAGATCATTCTTTCAGTGCTGGTCAACGACGCGCAGATCCTGCTCAAGGAGGAGGAATGACAGCGCCTCTGCACCCTTCCCCATTTACTCACGCTGACACGGAGCGCTCATGAGTTCACGTAACCCCGTCCTGTGGCCCGAAGGCCTGTTCGTCAAGCCGCAGCATTTTCAACAAGCGGTGCGGGCCAGTGAAGCGGCGTTGCATCAACGCCTTGGCAGCCTCAACGCGGCGTTCTACGGCTTCAGTGAATTGCAGTTGAACGATGAATACCTGAGCCTGGGCAAGATCGCCATCACCAAAGCGCGCGGCATCATGCCCGATGGCACGGTGTTCGATATTCCCGCCGATCTGCCACCGCCGCCGCCACTGGAAATCGAGGACGACGGTTCGAAAGACAGCGAGGTATTCCTGTGCCTGCCGCTGCGTACCGAGGGTGGCCGAGAAGTCAGCTGGCCCGACAATGCCGCCAACTTCCGCTACAACGCCCAGGCGGAGGAAATCAAGGATACCCACAGCGCCGACGGTGACCTGGTGCAGGTCGATTTGGCCGTGCCTAACTTGCAGCTCAAACGTAAAGCGGATGACAGCAGCGCCTACACTCGCCTGGCCTTGGCTCGCATTCTGGAACGACGCCCTGACGGCAGCCTGCAACTGGATGAAACCTTCTACCCCACCAGCGTCTCGGTGCGAGCCGTGCCGGCGCTTCAGCGCTTCCTCGAAGAAATCACCAACACCCTGCGCGAGCGTGCACGCAATCTTGCCGCGCGCATTGGCGCATCGGGCCAGTCCGGTATCGCCGACATTCGCGACTTCAACCTGCTGCAGGCCATGAACCGCTGGTGGCCCTGCTTCAACCACCTGGCCAGGCAAGGGCAAACGCATCCTGAGCAGTTGTACCTGTCCATGAGCCAGGCCTGCGGCGAATTCGTCACCTTCACCGACGAGAACCGACTGCCGCAGGAATACCCGGCCTATCACCACACCGCGCTGCGTAACTCGTTCAAGCCCCTGGAAGACACCCTGCGTCGGGCCCTGAGCACGGTCCTGCAACCACGTGCCGTGTCGTTGCCGCTGGAGACGCTGGACTATGGCGTGATGAAGACCACGCTTGAAGACCGGCGCCTGATCGACGAGGCCGACTTCATCGTCGCCGTGCGCGCCAACCTGCCGCCGCAGACGTTGCGCCAGATGTTCATACAGAAAGCCAAGGTCACCTCACTTGAATCCCTGAATGACCTGGTGCCCTTGCAACTGCCTGGCATCCCGCTGTTGCCCTTGCCCGTGGCACCACGCGACCTGCCTTTCCATGCGGGCTTCAGCTATTTCGAGCTGGACCGGCGCGACCCTGCCTGGGCGTGCATGAAGACGGCCAACGGTTTCGGCTTCCACGTGGCGGGTGAATTCCCAGGGCTTGAGCTGCAGTTCTGGGCGATCAGGGGGGAATGATGAGCAAGCAAGAAATCCAAGACGGCAAACAAGGATATTTCGACGCGGTGGGCGCAGCAAACACCGAGGTGGATTCATCTTCAGACAACGCTGAACTCGAAAAGGAGCAATCAACGCCTGTTGTTGAAGGCTACCCCGCAGATCCGGAATTTCAGCTTAGAGGCGGCTACGCCAATCTCATGTTGGATTGCGCAGCGCCCTTGTTCGGCCTGGTCATGCGCCTGCGCACGCTCGATGAACTGCCCAACATCAAAGATGTGCATCAGCAAGTACGTATTCAGATCGACAACATCCGCGAAGAAATACGCCAACACGGCTATGAGCCCGCTCAGCTGTTGGCCTATTCCTACGGCCTGTGCCTGTACATCGATGAAGCGGTCATGGAACGGCCCTGGGGCAAGAACAGTTGCTGGAGCCATGAGCCCCTGCTCAGCATCTTCCACGATGAAACCTGGGGTGGAGAAAAATTCTTCACCGTGCTTTCCCGCTTGATGCAGGAGCCCAAGCGCTACCAGGACGTGCTGGAGTTCATGTACTTCGCGCTGTGCCTGGGCTTGAAGGGCAAGTACGCCATTGCCCCCAAGGGCGAAGAGTCACTGAACGCCCTGATCCACCAACTCCACGGGATCATCCGTGAACTTCGCGGCCCCACGCCCGAAGAAGTCTGCGACCCCTACACCAACGTCGCCCCGCGAAATTTCCGCATGACCCGGATCTGGCCTTGGTGGAGCCCGTTGGTCATATCAGCCATCGCCATGGCGGTGGCCTACGGGATCTACAGCTACCGCCTGCACCTGCTTACCACCGAGGTGCTGGAGTCGCTCAACGTCATCTTGCAGCAATAGACAACCCACACCGGGTACCACTGAATTCAACGATTTATCGAGGTTATCGCCTCGTTGACAAGCCCATCGCTTCCGATGGCCACGCCACCTTTGGTGCGCGTGTTTTTCCCACATGGACGCAGGAGTAACTGCCATGCCAACACCCGCTTACATCAAGATCCAAGGAAAAAGCCAAGGCAACATCACCGCCGGCGCCTTTACCTCCGACTCGGTCGGCAACGTGTTTGTCGAAGGCCATGAAGACGAAATCCTGGTGCAGGAAGTCAAGCACCAGGTCACCGTCCCTACCGACCCGCAAAGCGGTCAACCGGCGGGGCAACGGGTACACAAACCCTTCATTTTCACCAGCTCGCTGAACAAGGCCACGCCGCTGATGTACCAAGCGCTGGCCAGCGGCGAAATGTTGGAAAAGGTTGAAGTCAACTGGTATCGCACCTCGGTAGAGGGCAAGCAAGAGCACTTCTTCACCACCACGCTCGAAGACGCCACCATCGTCGATATCAACACCGTCCTGCCCCACGCCCAGAACGCGAAGAACGCGAACTACACGCAACTGGTAGAAGTGGCGATGTCGTACCGCAAGATCACCTGGTCCCACGTAACGGCGGGGACCGAAGGCTCTGACGACTGGCGCACGCCGATCGCCTGATCTGGTTGAAATGCCCCAGGCAGGCGTGCTCTGCCTGGGTTTTTCGAGTACTCAGAAGGCGGAAAAGGATCTTTCATGCCTAGCCAATCTGATTTGCGTTACAGCTTTCAACCGCTCGTGGGCAATGACCAGTTCGAGGTGGTGTCATTCACGCTCAAGGAGAAGATAAGCGCCCCCTTCACCTTGGAGCTTGAGCTGATCAGCTTCGAGTCCGATATCAATTTCGGCCACTTGCTCGACAAGCCTGTGCTGTTCACCGTTTGGGAGGGCGAGCGGCCGGTGCGTTACGTGCATGGCCTGGTCAGCGCCTTCAGCCAAGGCGATAGTGGCTTTTACCGGACTTACTATCACGCGCTGGTCGAACCCATCCTGGCCCGAGCCGACCTGCGCTCGAACTGGCGCATCTTCCAGCAAAAGACCGTCCCGCAGATTCTTGAGTTGATGCTCGAACGTCAGGGCATCGATCAGTATGTACTTCGCTCCAGCATGGACCATCAGGTCCGCGAGTTCTGCGTGCAAGCGGGCGAGACCGACCTTGCCTTCATCGCCCGTCTGGCGGCAGAAGAAGGCTTCGTCTATCGCTTCGAGCACAGTGAAAAGCTGCACAAGTTGATCATCACTGATCGACTGCAGTCACTCGGGCTGATCAGTCATGGCGCCATCAAGGCCGATGATGAAGACGAGGGCTTCGTCGATGATGATGATCTGATCGATCGCAATACTGTGCTGTATCAGGCCAACAGCGGGGGCGACCAGGGAAAGCCCTGCCTGCGACGCTTGCGCTATAGCGAGCAGGTGCGTACCGCAAAGCAGGTGCAGCGGGACTACACCTTCACCAACCCAGCATACCGTCAAGAGCACCGGGCCTCCGGGCCTTTTCTTGAACACCAGTCCAGAGACTACGAACGCTTCGACTACCCAGGCCGCTATAAGCGCGATGCCGCAGGTAAGCCCTTCACTGAAAACCGCATCACCGCCTTGCGCCATGACGTGCGCACGGCCGAAGTCGAAGGTGACGATGTACGGTTGCAGCCGGGGCTCAGTTTCAACCTTGCCGGTCACCCGCGTGATGACCTGAACGTTCATTGGCGTGTGAACGGTGTAACCCACAAAGGCAGTCAATTCACTAGCCTGCAAGAGGAAGCCGCCGGCATCGACCAGAGCACGCGCTACGAACAAACCGCCCTACTCATCCCCGGTAGGACCGAGTGGCGCCCTGCTCCCTTGGACAAGCCTCGCGTCGATGGGCCGCACATGGCCACCGTCGTCGGCCCGCCTGGCGAAGAGATCTATTGCGACGAATGGGGCCGGGTCAAGGTCAGCTTCCCCTGGGACCGCGAAAGCCAGAACAACGAGTTCAGCTCGTGCTGGGTGCGAGTATCCCAAGGTTGGGCGGGAGGCAGTTGGGGCGCGATGGCCATCCCACGCATCGGCCAGGACGTGGTCATCCAGTACGTCAATGGCGATCCGGACCAGCCGATGATCACCGGGCGCACCTATTGCGGCGATCAGCTACCGCCCTACGACCTACCCGATCACAAGACCCGCATGACCATTAAAAGCCAGACCCACAAGGGCAAAGGTTTCAATGAATTGCGCTTCGAAGACGAGCTGGGCCGGCAGGAAGTCTTCATCCATGCGGAGAAGGACCAGAACAACGTCGTCAAAAACAACGAAACCACCTTCGTTGGCAATGACCGCAGCGAACGCGTGGACCACAACGAAACTGTCTCCATAGGCGATCATCGCACTGAAGACGTTGGCAAGAACGAAACCATCAGTATCGGTGCGAACCGTAGCGTGACCATCGGTGCCAACAAGACAGAAACCATTGCGCTGGCCAAGGCAGAAACCATCGGACTAGCCAAGGCATTGACCATTGGTGCGGGCTACCAGGTCAGTGTGGGCGCAGCCATGAACACGACGGTTGGCCTCAGCCAAAGCGAACAGGTTGGCATTCACAAGTCCGTGATCGTTGGCAACCGTTTCAACATCACGGCAGGCGACGAACTCAGCATCACAGTAGGCAAGGCCTCATTGATCATGAAGTCCGACGGGACCGTGCTGATCAATGGCAGCAACTTTGACTTCAGTGCCACAGGGCCTGTGCAAATCAACGGCAAGGATGTCGATCTCAACTGAGGGATAAGCCAACATGGAATTTCGCAACCTGACGCCTTTTGACGTCATGTGTTTCGGTGCGCTCGCGCCTGACGGCCAGGAACATCCGGTCATCGCAATGAAAGTCGGCTATCGCCTTGAACCGGTTGAAGATCAGCTAGGCCGTTATCGCCCTATCGTCATCGATAAAGATCCGCTGTCTCTGTGTAAAGCCGATACCTACTATGACGAATTCGGTATCGGCTCAGTACTTGAGGAGAGCGACCTCGCGCCCTTCAAACCGCGCTGCGATGTCATCGTTGTCGGCCATTCACATGCACCTGCTGGACGTCCGGCACACACTTGGGAGGCCGGTTTACGCATCACATCCACCCGCCCCAGAATCGAACTTCCTGATCCAAAGCCGCCAAAGCGTGCACCGGGCGTCTGCCTCACCGCCGCCGAACTGCAAGAGCATCAGGCCAATATCCTGGACGTGCGGCGGCGTAATAGAGAGCAGCGCACGCCGCAGTTGTTATTGGACAAAACACTTCGCTTCACTGGCCCGCGTGATTTTCGCCATGGCCTACTAGGTTGGCGTTTATCCGAACCAGAATTCGCCACCCGTGTACCGCTGCGCTGGGAGCGGGCTTTTGGGGGTACGAGCCAAATCGCCAACCCGCAACATGGGGGCGCACCCGATGCTTCCGAATTCCTACTCAACGAAGTCTGCTTTAGTAACCCATTAGGCTGTGGATGGCTAGAACACCACCATGGAAAGCTGCATTACGAGCTGACGGGCGACTTCCTCGAGCGCATGCCGGGCCCGCAGATAGAACATTTGAATGAACCCATTGAGCGCCTGGTTCGCGCACGGCACCCCGCAGGCCCGCTGGATGCGTCAGCCATGGCCGATGTGGCCAATGGGTATGGCTATACGCCCGCAGGCCTTGGCGTCGTCGGCCGGGCGTGGTCTCCACGTCTGGCGCTGGCCGGCACCTATGATCAAACCTGGGAAGACAATCGCTGGCCAGGTCTGCCGCAAGACTTCGACTTCACCTACTGGAACGGTGCCCCCACCGATCAACAGATCACTTACCCGGCGCCTGACACGCGCATCACGCTGTTCAATCTGACCGATCCATCGTTGAGTGCTGACGGGCGCTGTGACATCCAGCTACCTGGTCACAGACCTTTCGTTCTACTGCGTATGACCAACGGTGTGATGCTTCCGCTGCCCATGCTCACCGACACGCTACGTATCGATACCGATGCCATGACGCTGTCGATGACCCACCGCATCAGCCTGCCAGGGTCGCTCGATATCCGTGTCCTCGAAGCACGGTTCGAGACCAAGCCTGACGCTCCCATCATCAAGCGCGCAACGCGCAGCAACCGGGAGCACGTCTGACATGGCCGACAACGTAATGGCCCGCCAACAAGGCCAATGGACGGTCGTCAGCATCGCGCCCGATGTGTGCAAAACGCCCATGGGCAGCAGCATTCCACCCGTGCCCTACCCCGTTACCGCAGAGCTCGATACCAGCACCGGGGTTGCCAAGAGCGTACGCGCCAATGGCCATCCGGTTGTGGTCTACAAACGTAGCTTTACACCCAAAACCATCGGCGACGCAGCGGGCAAGGCAAAAGGCATCAAGAGCGGCACTGTCGAAGGTAAGTGTCACCCGCAGGAGCACAGCAGTTCCGTGCGTGCTGAGGGGCGACACCTGGTTCGTCATGGCGACCTCTTCTGGATGAATGGGAGTTGAGGCCATGAGTGAACAGCCCATTCAACTGGATGCGCTGCGAGTCCATGTAAAGGAAGTGCCTCTAAGCAAGCGATCAGGTGGCCCGGACCGGATGTTCGTGCAGACTGATAGCTCCGGCAAGGTGCTGGTTGACTTTGCCGATGGGGTCAACGAGTGGGGCAAAGCCCTAGAACTCAACGAGGAACAATACGAAGCGTTGCGCCAGGAGGCATTTCAGAAGGAACTGGCAGACCTGCAAGACATACCCACCTACACTGAACTCTATCCATCCGCAAGAAACAGTAGCGCCATCACCTCGCCCAATGGCAACACGCTGGGACGAGTGATCGGTGAAACGCCCGCGATGGGTAAATCTGCCAACGACTCAAATGCCGACGTGGAAAGCGAGTCACCGGCAGAGGGCGTCACAGGCGAGCAGGTACTGGACGGTATTCAGTTAGGGCTGGATATTGTTGGCCTGATTCCGGTGGTAGGTGAGCTTGCCGATGTTGCCAACGCGGGCATCAGCCTTGCACGGGGTGACTATGCGGGCGCAGCCTTGTCATTGGTTTCGGCTATTCCATTTGTAGGCTACGCAGGCACCGCAGGCAAACTCGGGCGATATGGCACGAAAGCGGCTGCGGAAGCTTCAGCTAAGGCAGCTAAAGAAGGAACAGAGCGAGCAGCGAAAGATACCGCACACAAAGTGACCAAGGAAGCTTCGGAAGACGGGGCCAAGGTCCTGCAGAAAAAGTTAAAGCCTGGCAGCCCAGAGCATAAGACTGGGGCTTGGGAGCGATACCAAAAGCGTGGAGGCAAAAAAAATTTCGATGCTTGGAGTAAGCAGTATGATACTAATATGCGTAATTATCAACACGGTTTAGCCCGAGAAAAAGAGTATCGTACTGCACTAGAAGCCACCGAAGGCACACTTAAAACCCCAATCACAAAACGTCAAATTGACATTCTCAAAGAAAACGAAATGTATGCCGGTCAACTTAAAACTGGAAAGGTAAGTTTAACCAAGGAGAATAAGCTTGCAATTGAAAAGGATGCACTCCTTGTTAGGCGAGGCTGGGAAGTTGAACACATCCTTGAAAAGGGCGCCAGCAAACCCTACCTAGACGCACTAGAAAAATCCGGCATTAAATACAAAATCGGCCCACAAATACCCAACTGAGAATACCTTGCAATGACATTTGACAAAATCAAAGCAGAAGAGAAATTTGATGACTTCCTAATGGCCATGGATGGCCAGCTTGAATGGCTAGAGGAAGAGGCTTCCAAACTTGGCGTAGCTCTCAGCATCTCACCCGACACCCCGGAACTGCTTGAATCTCTATTTGACAAGATGTCCACGAGCATGAGCAAGGACGATATAGCTGGCTTACTTGTAGTCTTCGGAAGATATTTAGGTGAATATGTCAGAACGACATTCGGGGGGAAGTGGGAGCTTTCTCTAGATGACCCAAAAAATATAAATTTCAACACCCCAGTCATCGTGCAACATTCTAAGTTTGAAGGGCTCGAGTTTTCACCAATAAGGGCAATACGCGCCTATCACCTTCGAAAAAAAACTGGCTTAATTCGACAGATAGTTGATGAGGATGTGACGCCCGAAATTCCAGACTTAAGCGAAGAGCTGGCCAGAGAGAATTCAACCAAAGGATCCTAAGTATGCGAATTTTTCGTCATCTGCATGTAAAGATGTCGCAAAATTCAAAGATCGCATTTTTGTACCAAGCGCTGGCCAGCGGTGAAATGCTGCCGACCGTTGAAGTCAACTGGTACCGCACCTCGGTAGAGGGGAAGCAGGAGCACTTCTTCACCACCAAGCTGGAAGACGCCACCATCGTCGATATCAACACCGTGCTGCCGCACGCCCAGAATGCGAAGAACGCGAACTACACGCAACTGGTCGAAGTGGCGATGTCGTACCGCAAGATCTCCTGGACCCACGTGACCGCGGGTACTGAGGGTTCTGACGACTGGCGCAAACCGATCGCCTGATCTGATTGAAATGCCCCAGGCAGAAGTGCTCTGCCTGGGCTTGTCGAATACTCAGACGGCGGACAAGGATCTTTTATGCCTAGCTAATCTGATTTGCGTTACAGCTTTCAACCACTCGTGGGTAATGACCAGTTCGAGGTGGTGTCATTCACCCTCAAGGAGAAGATCAGCGCCCCCTTCACCTTGGAGCTTGAGCTGATCAGCTTCGAGTCCGATATCAATTTCGGCCACTTGCTCGACAAGCCAGTGCTGTTCACCATTTGGGAAGGCGAGCGGCCAGTGCGTTACGTGCATGGCCTGGTCAGCGCCTTCAGTCAGGGCGAAAGTGGCTTTTACCGTACGTACTACCATGCGCTGGTGGAGCCCATCCTGGCCCGAGCCGACCTGCGGTCAAACTGGCGCATTTTCCAACAAAAAACTGTTCCGCAGATTCTTGAGTTGATGCTCAAACGCCAGGGCATCGATCAGTACGTACTTCGCTCCAGCATGGACCACCAGGTCCGCGAGTTCTGTGTGCAAGCGGGCGAGACCGACCTTGCCTTCATCGCCCGCCTGGCGGCAGGAGGGGGCACCGTTCCAGTAGGGATCATCAGTCAGGCCTAGTAGCTTTAGAGTAGAATACGTGATCGACGGCATCGAAGAAGTAGCGCGCATCAAAAAAACTAGGAGATATTAGCAATGAGCAAAACTTTTGAAGACTATCTTTCCGAACACCAAGCAGACATGATAAGCATAGCACTTGAATACATCGACAATAGAGCCGACGAAGTTTTCGCCTATGCTGCATCCGAAAAAGGGACGTCTTCCTTCAATGCATTCTATAAAATTAACGGGCAAATAGTGAGGAAAGAGGAGATTAACTCCGCCGTCAAACCTGGCGACGCCAAATATGACGACTCAACCGAACGACGAAGCGCCATGCTGGATATCGGACTGGACAACATCGACGCCATTGAAGAAAGATGTCTCGAATTTGGAGTTGAAACCCCCACAGAAATGCGACTGCATTACGATGTAAGAAGTGGAAAATTTCGTGCAGAATTAAGGTACGATCATGTTTTCTCCGACGCCCCGGACCTGCTACCGGGGAACATATTCGATGCGTGGTTTTCAAACGAACTAAAAGAAGGATCAGGCTTGGACCCAGCCTAGGCTCTGTACGAAAAGAGATGTCGCAAACTCCCCATGGAACAAGCCAGCGAGACCATGGCGGCATAGCTTTTCGCGAGCTTGTCGAAGCGCGTCACTAACCGGCGGTTCTCTTTCAGCCAGCCAAACATCCGCTCGATGATGTTGCGCTGTCGGTACTTGGGTCGGTCAAACAGCCTGGGTAAGCCAGGCTTGGGTTTGCGCTTCATTGATCGCAGCGGGATGACGGGCTGCATCCGATATTGATCGCAGTAACGGCGTAGCGCTTCGGTGTCGTAGCCCTTGTCAGCAAGCAGCCATTTACAGCGTTTGCGCAGGCGGCCACGTTGGCTCGATGGAATGCTGACTTCGTCCAGCAGTGGCTGGGCGTAGCTGATTACCCAGGCCACCGATGCTCTCGAAAAACAAGTACCTGAACTGCAACGCGCACGGCCAGTTGCTCAGCTACCGAGATTGCAGCAACGCCCAGACAGATAGCTTATCGAGTAATACCCAGCAGGCCCCCTCAACAATCCAGCACAACATCACTAGCCGGCACCATGCAGCACAACAAGGCATGCTCCCGCCGTGCGCGGCCGGCTTCGGACAAAGACAACACCTCCCCTTCGAGCACACGGCATTCACAGGTCTGGCACAGGCCAGCGCGACAGTGGGCGGCCATCACCAGGCCTTTGGCTTCCGCGAACTGGAGCAACGGCCCCTCCTGCGGCTGCCATTGGGCCGTGATGCCTGATCGCTTGAAGGTCACGGCAAATGGGCCGCTGTCCGGGATCGGACGCATTTCGACGGCGCTGTCAGGCGTGACGAAACTGTCCATGTGCAGGCGCGCGGCGATGCCTGCTTCGGTCGCCATCGCCAGCACGCTGGACTGGAATGTCTCGGGGCCGCACAGATGGATGTCTGCCGACAGTCGAGCGGCTTCGAGCATCAGCGCGGCAAGATCGGGGCGGCCGAGCAAAGCATCGCCAGCGGGCTCTCCCTGGCCGGTGATATGCAGCGCGGGCACACAATACGGCAGGAGGGCCGCAAGCTGTTTCACCTCATCCCACAACGCCAGTTCACGCCTTCCCCTTATGGTGTGAATGACGCGCACCGGCTTGTCATAGCCTGCGTCAACCAGCGCCTGCAGTTTGGAGATCGTCGGAGTAATCCCAATGCCTGCACTGAGTATGAAAATGGCAGGGCTACAGGTATCTACCGTTTCCGGGCCAAAAGGGCCTGTGATCTGGATGAGTTCTCCAGCGACCTGCTCATGCAACGCCCGGGAGCCGACGCCCGTATCGCGCTTCACGGTAATGCGCAGCCGATCGCCCTTATGCCCGGAGATCGTATAGCGGCGCCAGTCACCGGCCTTGGTCAACCCGTGCACCGCGATGTGTTGCCCCGGCTTGATGGCGTCCAGCGCGCCCAGATGGGCCATGGGGTCGCGCAGCCACAACGAGCGTATGCCCATCGCCTCCTCTGTTACCTTGACGACAAGCGCCGGCCTCGGCCAGTTTGCTACCGGTGGTGCCTTGGGCACACTCACCGCAATGGCCAGACGCCGCGGATAATCATGCCCACTGACGCGAACCGAATCGAATGGCCGGACTTGCCCACCCGCTTCAACATGGGCGTAGACGCCACAATAGATGTGGCCGAAAAGTCGATTCAACTGAGCGGGGGTGTTGATATCGCGCTCACCCGTCTGCGGGTTGACCGACGTGGCGCTGCAACGCTTGATCGGCCGAATGATCGACAGGCACGCACCACCCAGCTGCACCCCCTGCCCCAGCCAGCTGAACTCGATGAATGGTTCGGCTTCGATGTAGATGTTGCCGCGAAAGCGCATCGGGTCGACCGGCACGCCAAGCCGATCAGAAAGGGCGGCCACCGTGGCCACATTGATGATCGACAGCATCGAGTCGTCGAAGTCCCAATGCCCTAGCCGGTCCTCTCGATGAATGACCCTGGCCTGCTCGCCAAAGGCCTGCCTCAAGCGTGGCAGGTCATTGAACAGGTTGATGGCGTCGCCCGACTTCGCCTCCGTCAACCCCAAGGTGTCAGCGCGCCTCTCAGGCCGGTAGTGGACAAGGTCCGCATTGGTGGTCAATTGATGAAAGGGCGCTGTGCCTGCAGTGGCGATACCTCGGGTAATGCCGATGACTCGGTCACCCGGCACACCCTCTCCCCTGCGCAAAGCCACCTGATCGAGTGTTTCACCTCGAAAGCCTTTTACGGGATAACGGTAAAGTGAAATCACACGGGCCATGAATGGCTCTCCTTGTTATAAAAGCTGCGGTTCGGCGTAGCCTGAACCTAGCCTATCAACGCCCCCTGCAACACGCCTGAAGCCGACGCAATATTGACCGGACGCGACCAGGGTTCGAGCAACGAAGCTCAAAGCTTGAAGCGCACGTGGATGCAGCTTTTTCCTTCCAGACGATCGATAGACACCGCGGCACTTCCATAGCCCGAGTAACTTTTCACCAACCGCATACCAAGGCCGGTCCCTGTGGGTTTCGGATAGGTGTCGGGAAACCCATCCCCTTCATCCTTTACTGTCAGCAACACATGATCCCCTGCATGATTTACCAGCACTTCAACGGTGCCCTTGCCGTACTTCAAGGCATTGGTGATGAGCTCGGAAACTACCAATCCCAGTGGCGCCATCCGCTCAGGGGGAAGCACGAAATCGTCGGTCTCAAGGACGATTTTCCGGTCTGCGAGTGCCTTGCCCAGGTCGCCCAGCAAAGCATTCAGATAATCGGCGGCCATCACATTCTTGTCTTCGCCGGTGTGATAAAGGCGCTCATGAACGCTGGCTATGGTCACGACGCGGCCTGCAGCAGTCTCCAGCTGGAGCTTGACTGCCGTATCCACCGAAAGGTTGGCCTGCAGTAGCAGCAAAGTGTTCACAAGATGGAGGCTGTTTTTGACTCGATGATGGATCTCTTCCAGATAAAGATCGCTTCGGCTCTGTCGGGAATTCTGCGCTTCGATCAGCGATAGCAGCTGAGCTTCGTATTGATGCCGCTCGGTAATGTCCCTGGACACGGCGATGACACGTTCGAGCTGGCCGTCTGCACCCAGAATCGGAGCGACTGTCACATCCCACCACTTGGGTTCATCGGGTGCGGTGGGGAAATAAGCCTCGAACCGGGTCGTTTCACCAGCAGCTACTTTGCCCAACGCCTCCATGACCACTGGTCTTGACTCATCGGGCCAGAATTCGGTCCAACGTTGCCCTTTGACCTCAGGCAAGGCAGCCAGGTGCATGAGCTCAAGGCCCTTTTCATTCATGAATTCAATTTCGCCGCCGGGCGACAGGATCTTCACGCAGTCGGGACTGGCATTGAGGAAGCTTTCCGAGTAGGGATCGGGGTGAGGCGCCTCGACACCCGCTGCAATGCGCTCGACCGCCATGGAAATGACATTGGAAATGCCCTCGAGGAAGACCAGATCGCTTTCGACGAAATCGTTGCCATTGCTACTGTCGGCTTCTAGCACGCCAAAGGGCGTCAGCGGGCCGCGGATCGGTACGTTGATGGCACGCTCTATCCCGTATTTTTTCAGCAGGTCGGGGGTGCGGAAGCGCTCCTCCAAACCCAGGTGATTGGACAGGACAGGCCGGTTGGTGGCCAATGCAAATCCAGCTGGGCTTGCAACGTCGGCGCCAACGGTGGCATGCCCAATATCCGCCTTGTCCCAACCCACACCGTGCGAGAGTAGATAGGCATCACTATCGGGAAGGGGCTGGAGCACCTTGGAAAAACGAGTCTGCATACCCTCGGCCACGGCGGTGCACGCTTGCGTGAGCAGCGTATCCAGATCATCGACCTTCAGTGACAGCACGCCAAACTCGACAACCAGTTCATGCTGCCGGTGAAGCCGGGCATGAGACTTTCTCAGGGCTGCTCGAATGGTTTCATCAGGCGGTAACTGTTGCATACGCTCTCCATTCAGATGCCGAGAGGAAACGCGACGATTCCTCTGCTTGACCGACGTCGTTGCGCTTTGGGCCCTGAAACCATAGCTGCAATTGAGCGCAAGCGTATGCAGTGCCACTCATCGCCCGGTAGCAACCAAGAAAAACGCGTGAGGCCCTAATCGTTATGAGACCTGAGTAATCCCTATGACCCGCCATATTCTGGTAGTCGAAGATGATGAGTTGCTCGGCGCGCTGACCGCTGAGAGCCTCTCGTCACTGTACGCCGATCAGGTTCTGCGTTGCGCAAATGCAGACGAGGCGTTGGCGCTGTTGCGCGCAGGGCCGGGCGTCTCGCTGGTCTTCACCGACATCCATATGCCTGGGGACCTGGATGGTCTGGGGCTGGCTCGGGAGATCTGGCGCACTTGGCCTGACATACCCGTGCTGCTCACTTCAGGTGATGCCGTGGTGCCGCTTGAAACGCTGCCCCACAATGGGTCGTTTCTCGCCAAGCCTTGGACGCTTGATGAACTGACTCGGCGTATTGACGGGTTCGCCCATCTGGCAAGGCGACTAGCCTGATGAAGTGGAATGGGCATGATAGCGAACGACTAAAGCCTGGCCAGAGAAAATCGAGCACAAAAAAAGGGCCCTGAGGCCCTTTTTTTCACGACTTGCAGACTCTAAACGAACTCTGCAGATCTTAATTTGGAGCGGGAAACGAGACTCGAACTCGCGACCCCGACCTTGGCAAGGTCGTGCTCTACCAACTGAGCTATTCCCGCGTCGTGATGGGTGCCATTCTAGCGATATCTAAAACGGCGTCAACCCCTTGATTCAAAAAAGTTTTATTTTTGCTCCGAACCTTCACGCAGGTGCGGCCAGGCGGCGAGCAGGTAATGGGCCATGGACCAAAGCGTCAGCGCCGCAGCCACCAGCAGCAAACCATAGCCCAGAATTACCCAGAAGCTCACCACTGGCGGATTGGCCAGCAGAATCACCAGCGCCAGCATCTGCGCGGCAGTTTTCCACTTGCCAAGGTTGGACACCGCCACATGCGCCCTCGCCCCCAGTTCGGCCATCCACTCGCGCAGTGCCGAGACTACGATTTCGCGGCCGATGATCACGGCGGCCGGCAAGGTCAGCCAGAAGTTGGCATGCACCTGCACCAGCAGCACCAGGGCCACGGCGACCATCAGCTTGTCGGCCACAGGGTCCAGAAAGGCGCCGAACGGGGTGCTCTGCTGCAGCCGACGCGCCAGATAGCCGTCCAGCCAGTCGGTGGCGGCGGCAACGGCGAACACACTGCTGGCGGCCATATAGCTCCAGTGATAGGGCATATAGAACAGCAGGATGAAGATCGGAATGAGCAGGACGCGTAGAACGGTGAGCAGGTTTGGAATATTCATCGGTACGACTGGCTGCGGGTTGAGCCCGGCATTCTACTCGCTATGCAGGCTGGCATAAATCGACTCGGCAAGCTTTTTACTGATGCCCGGGGCTTTGGCGATCTCATCGATACTGGCGCGGTTGAGCTCCTGCAGGCCGCCGAAATGTTTCAGCAGGTCACGACGACGCTTGGGCCCGACCCCGGCAACGTCTTCCAGGCTCGACACGCGCCGGGCCTTGCCGCGCCGGGCGCGGTGGCCGGTGATGGCGAAGCGGTGGGCTTCGTCGCGGATCTGCTGGATCAGGTGCAGCGCCGGGTTGTCGCCCTTGAGGGTGAATTCGTGGGCCACGTCATTGAGGTACAGGGTCTCGAAACCGGCCTTGCGAGTCACCCCTTTGGCCACGCCAAGCAGGGTCAGGTCGGTGAAAGCCAGCTCCTGCATCACGTCACGGGCCATGTTCAGCTGGCCCTTGCCACCGTCCACCAACAACACATCGGGCAGTTTGCCCTCGCCGTCCTTGATGCGCCCGTAGCGACGCGTCAGGGCCTGATGCATGGCAGCGTAGTCGTCACCTGCGGTCACGCCTTCGATGTTGAAACGACGGTAGTCGGATTTGAGCGGGCCTTCCGGGCCGAACACCACGCAGCTGGCGACGGTCGCTTCGCCGCTGGAGTGGCTGATGTCGTAGCACTCCAGGCGCTGCGGTACTTCGTCCAGGCCCAGCACCTCGGCCAGCGCCTCGAAACGTGCGGCCATGTGCTGGCGATTGGCCAGGCGCGCATTGAGCGCCTGCTCGGCGTTGGTCACCGCCAGCTGCTGCCAGCGCGCGCGGGTGCCGCGCACTCGATGGCTGATGGTCAGCTCGCGGCCGCGCAGGGTCTGCAGCGCTTCGCTGATAGCGGCGAAGTCTTCATGCACCACGTTGACGATCAACTCGCCTGGCAGCTCGCGCTCCGCGTTGCCCAGGTAATACTGGGACAGGAAGGCCGCCATGACTTCGGCGACCTCTTCCTCGATGCCCACTTGCGGGAAGAAATTCTTGCTGCCCAAAACCCGCCCGCCTCGCACGCTGATCAGGTGCACGCAGGCGCCACCGGGGTTTACGAAAGCAGCAACCACATCGACATCGCCGGAGCCGCCCTCCATGTATTGCTGGTCCTGGACCCGGCGCAGCAGTGCGATCTGATCGCGCAGCTCGGCGGCCTTCTCGAAGTTGAGCGCCATGGCGGCCTTTTCCATCTCGGCATTGAGCTCATTGCCCAACTGCTGGCTGCGGCCTTCGAGGAACATGACCGAGTGACGCACATCCTCGGCGTATTCCTCGGCATCGACCAGGTCGACGCACGGTCCCTTGCAACGCTTGATCTGGTATTGCAGGCAGGGCCGGGTGCGGTTGGCGTAGTAGCTGTCCTCGCACTGGCGTACCGAGAAGGCTTTTTGCAGCAGGCTGAGGCTTTCTCGAATAGCCCCCGCACTGGGATATGGCCCGAAGTAACGGCCTTTGGCTTTTTTCGCCCCGCGGTGAATTCCCAGGCGTGGGAATTGGCCATCGGACAGAAATACATACGGGTAGGATTTATCGTCGCGCAACAGAATGTTGTACGGCGGCCGCCATTGCTTGATCAGGTTCTGCTCAAGCAGCAGCGCCTCGGTTTCGTTGGCGGTAATGGTGGTTTCGACCTGGGCGATGCGCCCCACCAGCGCAGCAGTCTTCGGCGCCAGGCCAGTCTTGCGAAAATAGCTGGCCAAACGCTTCTTGAGGTTTTTGGCTTTGCCCACGTAGAGCAGCCGAGCCTCGGCGTCGAACATCCGGTAGACGCCCGGGCGACCGCTGCAGGTCGCCAGGAACGCGCTGGCATCAAAGACTTGGGACATGAAGTTTTACAGGCTTGCGTCAACCATACCGTGGCGAACGGCCAGCAAGGTCAGTTCGACGTCGCTGGTGACCGAGAGTTTTTCAAAGATCCGATAACGGTAAGTATTGACGGTCTTGGGCGACAAACACAACTTGTCGGAGATGATCTGCACTTTTTGGCAACCAACGATCATCAGGGCAATCTGGATTTCCCGCTCCGACAACGCATCGAACGGCGACCCTTGCGGCTGGAACGATTTGAGCGCCAGTTGCTGGGCAATCTGCGGGCTGATGTAGCGCTGGCCGGCGAACGTCAGGCGAATGGCCTGGACCATCTCGTCCAGGCCAGCGCCCTTGGTCAGATAGCCCGCCGCACCGGCCTGCATCAGACGCGTGGGGAACGGGTCTTCTTCACATACGGTCACCGCCACCACCTTGATGTCGGGGAAGCTGCGCAACAGTTTGCGGGTGGCCTCCAGGCCGCCGATGCCGGGCATCTTGACGTCCATCAGCACGACATCCGGCTTGAGCTCTCGGGCCAGCTTGAGCGCCGACTCGCCCGAATCTGCCTCACCCACCACCTGCAGGCCATCGATGTCGGCCAGCATGCGTGTAATACCGGTTCGTACCAGATCGTGGTCATCGACCACTAGGACCCTAATCAAGCAGACACCTCGTCAACAGGGCGATTGGATCCCGCCACCTTAACAAAATTTTTCACGGTGGACCTAGCGTAAAACTTCCGTCAGAAATGTCTGACGCTCACGCCGCTGCGACCACGATGTTTCACGATTGCCTACCTCGCCCACCAGGCGCCCCAACAAATGCCAAAATGCCGCCTGATCAGCCGCAGATAATCGCCTAAAAGCGCCAAGCACGGCGGTTTCATCGGCGGTCAGGCTGGCCAGCGGTGCAGGCGTGCGAACCCCACTCAGCACATACAGCGCGTCCACGCCGCGTGCCGCCAGCGCCGCCAGGTAATCCACCCGCGGTGTGCGCTCGCCGCTTTCGTATTTACCCTGGGCATTGGGTTCAACACCGCCGATGTCACCAAATACTCGCTGGGTCATGCCCAAGCGTTCTCGCTCTTCCCTGAGACGCGTACCGAGTCCATTCATATGAGGTTGCTCCTTTTCCCATGTCGGCATATGACACTGCCCACGACCCTGTGGGCACTCAAAAACTGCGCAATCACTATGCCCCTAGCAGGCCAACGTCGCAAGCCAGCATTACGCCACTATCTACTGACCCACCACTGCCCGCCCCATCAACCAATCACTCGCTGCATGCGCACAAAGCATTCATCCTCGCCCATCTCGACGAAGCCGCAGCGCAGGTACAGCTGCCGCGCCGGGTTGCTCTTGAACACCATCAACCTTAGCAACGACAGGCGCCGCTGCCCTGCCCAACCGGCCAATTGCTCCAACACCCAGCTGCCCACACCGCGGCCCCGATACTCCGGCAAAAGATGCAATTCACGAATGAAGAGCGCTTGACGATCCTGGCTGAGGCTGCAGAAACCCAGCACCGTCTCCCCTTCTACGATCAGCCATTGCTCACGCCAACCCCAGGCCTGATCAAATGCCTCTTCGACCCACAACAGGTCGAACTCTTGGTAATAGGGCAGCATTGCCCGCCGGGTAAGGTCGCGGGCGAAGGTGCAATGTTGGTCAGTGGCCGGTATGAGTTTCATGTCATGCGAATCATGGCTTTGCCCTGCCTTTACCCATCGTCTTGAGCCTAGGCAATCCGTTGACCGAGATCACGCCCAAGTCAGGAATTTTTTCTATGCTGACAGCCTTCGGCACCTTCGCCCGACGCCCATCGGAGCCCCCATGGCAACCCCGTCACTGGCCAGCCAGCCGCAACTGGCCGACTGCGACTCACGCCCGCAGCTGAACCACAAACCCGGGCGTGCCACCCTCTTTCTGTTCTTCGGCCTGCTCATGGCCGGCATCGCCTACACCGCCTGGAATCTCAAACAGGACGTCAGCGCCAGCGGCACCGTTGTTACCACGGTCACGCCATTTCTGCTGCTGGGCCTGGCGCTGCTGATCGCCCTGGGCTTCGAGTTCGTCAATGGCTTTCATGATACCGCCAACGCCGTGGCCACGGTGATCTACACCCACGCATTGCCGGCACCCGTGGCGGTGGTCTGGTCCGGGCTGTGCAATTTCCTTGGTGTGCTGTTTTCCAGCGGCGCGGTGGCGTACGGCATCATCGCCCTGCTCCCGGTCGAGCTGATCCTGCAGGTGGGCTCGACGGCCGGCTTCGCCATGGTCTTCGCCCTGCTGCTGGCCGCGATCATCTGGAACCTCGGCACCTGGTGGCTGGGGCTGCCGGCGTCATCCTCGCACACCTTGATCGGTTCGATCATTGGCGTCGGCGTGGCCAACGCGTTGATGCACGGGCGTGACGGCATCAGCGGGGTGGACTGGAGCCAGGTCAGCAAGGTCGGCTATGCGTTGCTGTTTTCGCCGCTGATCGGCTTCGCCTGCGCGGCCTTGTTACTGCTCGCACTGCGCGCGCTGGTCAAGCGCAAGGATCTCTACCAGGCGCCAGAGGGCCAGACGCCGCCACCGTGGTGGATTCGCAGCGTGCTGATCTTGACCTGCACAGGCGTTTCCTTCGCCCACGGGTCCAACGATGGGCAAAAGGGCATGGGGCTGATCATGCTGATCCTGGTCGGCACCCTGCCGATGGCCTATGCACTGAACAAGACCATGCCCAGCGAGCAGGCGCTGCAGTTTTCCGCCGTCGCCGAGGCGACCCGTCAGGCCCTGGTGCACAGCGATCCGCAACCACTGCCTGCTGACCCACGCCAGGTATTGACCCTGTTCATCACTCAGCCCAAGGCCGATCCGCAGCTGGTACCGGCCCTCGCCGCACTCACCGGCATGATCGGCGAAGAGGTCAAAGGCTATGGCTCGCTCAAACGCGTACCCGCCGAAGCCATGGCCAACGTGCGCAATGACATGTACCTGACCAGCGAAGCGATCCGCTTGATCGAAAAGCACCAGTTGGTGGCTTTCGACGCTGACACCCGCAGGCATGTGCAGCTGTTCAAGACCCAACTGGACGACGCCACGCGCTACATTCCGTTGTGGGTCAAGGTGGCAGTAGCAATTGCCCTGGGCCTGGGGACGATGGTCGGCTGGCGACGCATCGTGGTGACGGTGGGCGAGAAGATCGGCAAGACTCACCTGAGCTATGCCCAGGGCGCATCGGCGGAAGTGGTCGCGATGTGCACCATTGGCGCGGCGGACATGTTCGGGCTACCGGTGTCGACCACCCATGTCCTGAGTTCGGGCGTGGCCGGGACCATGGTCGCCATTGGTTCGGGTATCCAGAAGCGCACGCTGATCAACCTGCTCATGGCATGGGTGCTGACCTTGCCGGCGGCGATGCTGCTGGCAGGCAGCCTGTACTGGGTTCTGAATCAGATTTTCTAGCCCGCAGATAGAACCCGTGGGAGCGGCTTCAGCCGCGAAGCAACGACGCGGTGGAGGGCACCGGCTTTGCCGGTGATCGCGGCTGAAGCCGCTCCTACAGGTTCGATACTGGCTTTATCCAGGAATTTTCAGGCCACGCTGAACGGCTGGCCGTTCGAGGAAAATGCCCAGCACGCGCTGCACTTCCTTGAATTCATCGAACCCAACCAGCTCGCGCGCGTTATAGCGCTCCACCAGGTTGCGCACCCAGGGGAAGATGGCGATGTCGGCAATGCTGTACTCATCGACCATCCAATGTCGCCCCCGCAGATGCCGGTCCAATACCCCCAGCAGGCGCTTCGACTCGTTGACGTAACGATCCCGCGGGCGTTTATCTTCGTAGTCCTTGCCCGCGAAAAAGTGGAAGAAGCCGACCTGGCCGAACATTGGGCCGATGCCCCCCATCTGGAACATCAGCCACTGAAGGGTCTGATAACGGGTCGCTGGATCCTGGCTGAGCAGTTGCCCGCTCTTCTCCGCCAGGTACTGCAAGATCGCGCCCGACTCGAACAGCGGCAGCGGTTTGCCACCTGGCCCATCGGGGTCGAGGATCGCCGGGATCTTGTTGTTGGCACTGAGCGAAATGAATTCAGGGCTCAGCTGATCGTCGCTGTCGAAACTGACCTTGTGCGGCTCGTAGGCCAGGCCGATCTCTTCCAGCATGATCGACACCTTGACGCCATTGGGCGTGGGCAGCGAGTACAGCTGCAGACGCTCGGGGTGTTGCGCCGGCCACTTGCGGGTGATGGGGAATGCGCTCAGATCGGTCATGCTCAGGCCCTGGAAGAGTGAAAGCCACCACTCTAGGGGCAATACCGAGATTTGACCATCACGACCGAAAGCGCGGCTGAGCGCCGCGCCTTGGTGTCGGTCAGAAACGTGGCGTCACTGCTTCGGCGCCTTGGGAAATGATCACCTCGACCCGGCGGTTGAGCTGGCGCGACTGCGCGTCGCTGTTGCTTGCCACCGGATACTCTTTGCCATAACCCGAGCTGGCAATACGCTCGGCTGTAATACCCTGGCGGCGCAGGGCATTGGCCACCGAAGCGGCTCGGCGCTCGGACAGCTGCTGATTGAAGGCATCGCTGCCTGTCGAATCGGTAAAACCTTCGACCAACACCTTGCGCTCTGGATTGGCCCGCAGGTAATCCGCCAGCTGCTGAATCTTACGGTGGTTTCCACCACGCAATTCAGCGCGCCCGGTATCGAACAACACGTCGCCGAAGGTCACCACCATGCCACGGTCGGTCTGTTTGGCCTTGAGCGACTGCAGCGCCTTGAGCTGAGCAGTACGTACGTCCAGGCGGGCTTGGGTGCGCTGCGCCTCGATACCTTGCAGGCCCTTTTCTGCCTGACGCAGCAAGATCGTCTGTTCGGCAGTGTCGATCTTGCGCTGAGCCAGGTAGGCCAAGTGCTCGACATCGTCTGACGTGCGATCTTTCAACGAGGCACCTTCGGCCTTGCCCAGGGCAACATAGGCCTCCTGGGTTTCCAAGGCGGCGATGCGGGCGGATTCCGGCTTGCTTTGCAACAGCGAGTAAGACTCACGGGCTTCGAGCAGCTTGGCGTTTTCTGGCGCTGTGCTGCAACCGGCCAACAGCAAGCCAAGCACAGATACGGTGGGCAGCAAGTAGAGTTTCGACATGTTCAGAGCCTTTACTGAGTAAGGTTGGCAGGGTTGCTGTCAGGTGCATCGAGCAGTTCCTGCCTCAGCACTTCAATGCCCTTGCGGGCGATTTCCAACTGCTCGTGATTCTTGCGTGCCAGCGCTTTGCGCTCGGCCAGGCGGGCGTCGGCTTCGGCCAGCTCGGCCAGGCTGCGGGCCTGTTTCAGGTCCTTCTGGCCAAGGGCGCGCTCCATGGCGCTGAGCTTGTCCTGAGCCGCACGCATTTCGACTGGTGCGTACTGGGTGGCATCGGCCGACACGGCACGATTGATTGCGCTGCGGGTCAGTTCGATCTGCTCGCTGGGCACGACAGCGCTGGCGCACCCACCGAGCAGTATCAGCAGGCCTGCGGTGGACAGGGCTTTGGTAGTGAATCTGGCACGCATGAAGGATCTCCTTGAATGCGCCTGCTACAGGCCGGGCACACCGTTACCGCCGTGTCCGGAGAGCGTTAGCAGAGGGATTGGAATGAACCAGGATGTTCGCGAGAGCCCCGGCCGCGTGAATGGGCCGGGAAAAGGTCAGGTTTGCTGGGCAAAGTGAACATCCTGGAGCGTCTCGTAGTGGAGGCGCCGCCAGACTAGTGCGATGGAGGTAGTGCACCTATAGGACATTTCCCACGAAGCGCATGGGAATTGCCTACAATTAACCGCGATCAGGGCGCGCAATCAGCCCTGACCATGGGCCTTGAGCTTGAGTTTCTCGGTGTCCACCCGGACGAATACCGAGTCGGCGCTGACCGTGAGTACATCCCCCGCCCATACCTCGCAGAGCACGCGTGTCTTGCGCCCGACCTCGCCTTCCACACGCGCCTTGAGCAGCAGCTCTACGCCCATCGGGGTCGGCTTGAGGTAGTTCAGGCCAAGGCTGCCGGTCACGCAATCGATGCGTGGCAGGCTACCGGGTTCACGGCCTTCTGCCCGGTAGTGGTAGGCCATGGCGGTCCAGTTGGAATGGCAGTCGACCAGCATGGCCAGCAGGCCGCCGTAGACCAAACCCGGCCAGCCAGTAAAGGCGCTGTCGGGCATATGCCGGCACAGCAGGTGAATACCGTCGGCGTCCCAATGGCTTTGTACGTGAAGGCCGCTGGGGTGGGCGCAGCCGCAGCCGTAGCAGATGCCGTCGGCGGCGGCCAGGGCCTGCAGGGACAGAGCTTGTTCGTTCATACGCTTCCTGTGCTGGTTGGTGGGGGCGCAAACCGCCCATAAGGATCACGCAGTCTGCGCAATCACCCTACCGCGCCGCTGGGTCAGCGAGACCAGCAGGATGAACAGCGTCACCCCGGCAGTCATCAGCGTCTCGTAGCGGTAGGCGTCGCTGAACAGCATATACCCCAGAACCATCACAATGGTGCCGATCACCAGCCAGGTCAGCCACGGGAACAGCCACATCTTCAGTTCCAGCGGCCGCCCTTCACGGTCGGCACGTGCGCGCATGCGCAACTGCGACACGGCGATCACCAGGTACACCAGCAAGGCAATGGCGCCGGTGGTCGACAGCAGAAAACCGAACACCTTGCCGGGGAACACATAGTTGACCAGGCAACCGGCAAAGCCTGCCAGAGTCGAGAGGATGACTGCCACGGTGGGCACGCCAGCACCGGAAATGCGCCTGGTCATGCTCAGCGCCTGGCCACGGGCGCCGAGTGAATACAGCATCCGCGAGGCGGTATACAAGCCGGAATTCATGCAGCTGGTGACTGCCACCAGCACCACCAGGTCGACCAGCAGCTTGGCGCCTGGCACGTTGAGCACTTCCAGCACGCGCTGGAATGAGCCCACTGCCTTGAGCCCCGGATCGTTCCAGGCCACCAGCGACACCACCAGGAAGATCGACGCCAGGTAGAAGATCGCAATGCGATATACCACCAGATTGGTGGCGCGGCGGATCTTGTCTTTCGGGTTGGCGGTTTCGTCAGCAGCGATGGTGACGATCTCGGCGCCGAAGAACGAGAAGATGGTGATCAGCACGCCGCCCAGCACTGTGCCGAATCCATTGGGCATGAAGCCACCGGTGTCCCACAGCCGGCTGACGCCGGACACATCGGCGAGCGGCCAGAAGCCGAATACCGCCAGGCTGCAGACCACGATGAAAGCGATGATCGCAATCACTTTGACCAGCGCGAACCAATACTCGAACGCACCGAAATTCTTCACGCTGACCAGGTTGGTACCCGAGAGCAAAAGCATGATCAGGAAGGCGAACAGCCAGGACGGCACACCTGGGAAGTATGCGTGCAGGATGTCCGCCCCGGCGATGGCCTCGACCGGAATGATCAGCACCCAGAACCACCAGTACAGCCAGCCGATGGTGAAACCCGCCCAAGGGCCGATGGCCTCGCTGGCATAGGTGGAGAACGAGCCGCTGTTGGGGTTGGCGATGGCCATCTCGCCAAGCATGCGCATCACCAGCAGCACCAGCAGGCCGGTCATGGCATAGGAAATCAGAATGGCCGGGCCAGCCGTAGCAATGGCGTTGGAGGAGCCGATGAACAGGCCGGCGCCGATGATGCCGGCGATGGAGATCATGGACACCTGACGGGAGGTCAGGCCGTGCTGCAGGGAACGCTGTTTGTTGTTTTCTAGCGAAGCCATGGAGAACCCTCGAATGGGTCGGCCGCCGCAGGGGCGGCTGAAAAGTTGGAGCAGCATTCTTGTAATTCGTGTCGCTCGTTTTTCTTGTTGTGACGTCGTTGATCCACGTCAGTATCGATCTGCAAGGCGAGGTCAACAAACGACCTTTTCGAAGTACATGATTCCGAAATAGAATGAATTTTGGAGAATGAGCGTAGGTTCTGCACCAGGGTCAACACGTCGCGGTTTTTGGCGCACTGAAGATCGAGAATTTATGGAATTACAGCAATCGAATAATTCGTTTGTGGAAAACCACTGCGACAAGCTTCGATATCGAGAACATCGCACAAGGTCCGCCCGCCCATGAATCTGCAAAGCGTCAGCCAATCCATTGCCATCGTTCATCCGATCACGCTTTCCCATGGCCGCAATGCCGAAGTCTGGGATACCGAAGGCAAGCGTTACATCGACTTCGTCGGCGGTATCGGTGTACTCAACCTGGGCCACTGCAACCCTGCTGTCGTCGAGGCCATACAGACCCAGGCCACGCGGCTGACCCACTACGCCTTCAACGCCGCACCGCATGGCCCTTACCTGGAGCTGATGAAACGCCTGAGCGCATTCGTCCCGGTCAGCTATCCACTGGCCGGCATGCTCACCAACAGCGGCGCGGAAGCGGCGGAAAACGCCCTGAAAGTCGCCCGCGCCGCCACTGGCAAACGCGCCATCATCGCCTTCGATGGCGGCTTCCACGGCCGTACCTTGGCAACGCTGAATCTCAACGGCAAGGTCGCCCCCTACAAGCAACGGGTCGGTGAGTTGCCGGGGCCGGTGTACCACGTTCCCTACCCCAGTGCCGACACCGGGGTCAGCTGCGAGCAAGCGCTAAAAGCCATGGACCGCCTGTTCAGCGTCGAGCTGGCAGTGGAAGACGTGGCGGCGTTCATCTTCGAGCCGGTGCAGGGTGAAGGCGGCTTCCTCGCCCTCGACCCCGCTTTCACCCAGGCCCTGCGCAGCTTTTGCGACGAGCGCGGGATCCTGATCATCATCGACGAGATCCAATCCGGCTTCGGTCGTACCGGCCAGCGCTTCGCCTTCACGCGCCTGGGGATCGAGCCGGACCTGCTGCTGCTGGGGAAAAGCATTGCGGGCGGCATGCCGCTCGGCGCGGTCGTTGGACGCAAAGAACTGATGGCGGCGCTGCCCAAGGGCGGCCTGGGGGGTACCTATTCGGGCAACCCGATCGCCTGCGCGGCGGCCCTGGCGAGCCTGGCGCAAATGACCGATGAGAACCTTGCCACGTGGGGCGAACGCCAGGAGCAGGCGATCGTCAGTCGGGTTCAACGCTGGCAAGGCCTGTACCCTTTCATTGGGCGCCTGACCGGTGTGGGCGCGATGCGCGGCATCGAGTTCGTCAATGCCGACGGCAGCCCGGCACCGGCGCAGCTGGCCAGGGTGATGGACGCAGCGCGGGCCAAAGGCTTGTTGCTGATGCCCAGCGGCAAGGCGCGACACATCATTCGCCTGCTGGCGCCGCTGACCATCGAAACCGAGGTGCTGGAGGAAGGATTGGATATCTTCGAACAGAGCCTGGCGGAGTTGAACTGATACTTACAGGCCCAGTTCTTCAGGGGTGAGCATGTCGGACTCGAAAGCAATCCAGCCGCCTTCGAGTTCGGCGTGGCCGTTGACGATCGGGCCGTAGTACGTCAGGCCGTTCTCCAAGGTGACGCAGATGTGCGTGGCGTTTTTTTCGGGCGCTGCGAGCGTACCGACGAAATGCACCTTCTTCAGGGTTTCAGTCACCGCCTCGAGACCGACGCGCAGGCCGGGATTCTCCTCGGCTTCGGTGTCCCCGCCGCGGTCTTCGGCGCTGACGGTTACATTGGCGATATAGGGATACTTGCTCAATCGAAAAGCCTCATGGGTAGGGTGTGCATTGGCACCAGACAGTAGCCAAAGCCAAGGGTAAGTTTAACTTGGACTTTCGACTGCAGGCGAATAATCCTACGCACTGAATGTCGCCTAGCTCCAATGCAAGTTGATTCATCTGATTTTTCAGTCCCGCTCTGACTCGTAAGGTGACGTTTCACCTAACTCAGAGTGATAAATACCATGCGTAAACTCATGATTTTAAGCGCTTTTGCAAGCATCGCCTATGCAGGCGGCGCACTGGCCGACGCTTGTCCAAAGGCTTCAGACATTACCCAAATGCCAATGAACCACGGTTTCGCCTACAAAGCCCCCGGCGGCTGGACGGGTGAAAACCCCGGCGCCGATGAAAACGATATCAAGTCTTTCAAGTTTACCGCCGTCAAGGTCAATCCTAATGTCGTCTTGTGCGACTTCGAAGGGGATGGCAATTTCTCCGGTGTGCGCATGAACCTGCGTGAATCCAAAACCCCTGACAAGGGCGATTGGAAGGATGGATTCTGCAAATCGACCAACAACAACCCTCAAGACTGCACCTTCAAGTAGGATCAGCAGCCATGCGCGCCTGCTTGCAGTGTGCGCATGGTCTAGCAAGGCCGCGACTGGTATTGTGCCCACCTAAACGCGCCGCACCAGACGAGGACCCCTAGTGAGTGCCGAACACCCCCTGATTGCCGACCTGTTCGAAGTCGACAAACGCCTGACCCTCAAGCCCGTCGTGGATTTCAACAGCTACCTGCGCAATGCCTTCGGCGAAGGCCCATGCCGCTGCCACCGCTGCACCGAGGGTGATGACGAAAGCACCTACAGCCACGCACACAGCTTCACCTTCGAAGGGCGCCAGTGGCACCGTCGCTTTGCCAGCACTTCCGGTAGCGATGTGGCCCAGGTGCTGAAAAAGGCCTGGCTGTCGTATACCAAGGCCGACCTCAACCTGATCGGTGCGCTGGATCTGGCTACCCTCAAGACGTTCACCGACGCCGTCCTGCACGAGCGCCTGCTGGCCCTGCTGCCGGCCAGCGGCCTGGCCCGCGAAGTCGACGGCCAATGGCTGCTGCAAGCCCAGGCCGACTGAGGGCCCGGCGGTAAAGCAGGATTCTCCCACTCTGCTACCGTGGGAGAATCCGCACAGCCGCAGGTAGTCCGTCATGGCCCGCACAACACCCATCGAGCTGTACCGCAATATCGGTATCGTCGCCCACGTAGACGCTGGCAAGACCACGACCACCGAACGCATCCTGTTCTACACCGGCGTCAACCACAAAATGGGTGAAGTGCACGACGGTGCCGCGACCATGGATTGGATGGCCCAGGAGCAGGAGCGCGGCATCACCATCACCTCGGCGGCGACCACGGCCTTCTGGCAAGGCTCGACCAAGCAGTTCGCCGACAAATACCGCTTCAACATCATCGACACCCCCGGCCACGTCGACTTCACCATCGAGGTGGAACGTTCGTTGCGCGTGCTCGATGGCGCAGTGGTGGTGTTCAGCGGCGCCGATGGTGTCGAGCCGCAGTCCGAAACGGTGTGGCGCCAAGCCAACAAGTATCATGTGCCGCGTTTGGCCTACATCAACAAGATGGACCGCCAAGGCGCCGACTTCCTGCGCGTGGTCAAGCAGATCGACAAGCGCCTGGGGCACCACCCGGTGCCGATCCAGCTGGCCATTGGCAGCGAAGAAAACTTCATCGGCCAGATCGACCTGGTGAAGATGAAGGCCATCTACTGGACCGATGCCGACAACGGCACCAGCTACCGCGAAGAAGAGATCCCCGCCGAGCTGCAGGCGCTGGCCGACGAATGGCGCGCGCACATGATCGAGGCCGCCGCCGAGGCCAATGATGAACTGACCATGAAGTTTCTCGACGGCGAGGAACTGAGCATCGACGAGATCAAGGCCGCCCTGCGCCAGCGCACCATCGCCAACGAGATCGTGCCGACCATCCTTGGCTCGTCCTTCAAGAACAAGGGCGTGCCGCTGATGCTCGATGCGGTCATCGACTACCTGCCCGCGCCGTCGGAAATCCCGGCGATCAAAGGCACCGACCCGGACGATGAAGAAAAGCACCTGGAGCGCCACGCCGACGACAAGGAGCCGTTCTCGGCCCTGGCCTTCAAGATCGCCACCGACCCGTTCGTCGGCACCCTGACCTTTGCCCGCGTCTATTCCGGCGTACTCAGCTCCGGCAATGCCGTGCTCAACTCGGTCAAGGGCAAGAAGGAACGCATCGGCCGCATGGTGCAGATGCACGCCAACCAGCGTGCCGAAATCAAGGACGTGTGTGCGGGTGACATTGCCGCACTGATCGGCATGAAGGATGTGACCACCGGCGACACCCTGTGCGACATCGACAAACCGATCATTCTCGAGCGCATGGACTTCCCCGACCCGGTGATTTCCGTGGCCGTGGAGCCGAAGACCAAGGCCGACCAGGAGAAAATGGGCATCGCCCTCAGCAAGCTGGCCCAGGAAGACCCCTCGTTCCGCGTGCGCACTGACGAAGAAACCGCCCAGACCATCATCTCCGGCATGGGCGAGCTGCACCTGGATATCATCGTCGACCGCATGCGCCGCGAGTTCAATGTCGAAGCCAACATCGGCAAGCCGCAGGTGGCCTACCGCGAGAAGATCCGCAACACCTGCGAGATCGAGGGGCGCTTCGTTCGCCAGTCCGGCGGGCGCGGCCAGTACGGCCACTGCTGGATCCGCTTTGCGCCGGGGGATGAGGGCAAGGAAGGCCTGGAGTTCATCAATGAAATCGTCGGCGGCGTGGTGCCGCGCGAGTACATCCCGGCCATTCAGAAGGGCATCGAAGAGCAGATGAAGAACGGCGTGCTCGCCGGCTATCCGCTGATCAACCTCAAGGCAGCGGTGTTCGACGGTTCGTACCACGACGTAGACTCCAACGAAATGGCCTACAAGATCGCCGCCTCGATGGCCACCAAGCAGCTGTCGCAGAAAGGCGGCGCGGTGTTGCTGGAGCCGGTGATGAAGGTCGAGGTGGTCACCCCCGAGGAGTACCAGGGCGACATCATGGGCGACCTGAGCCGGCGCCGCGGGATGATTCAGGATGGCGACGAAACGCCAGCTGGCAAGGTGATCCGCGCTGAAGTACCGCTGGGCGAGATGTTCGGCTATGCCACCTCGATGCGCTCGATGACCCAGGGGCGGGCCAGCTACACCATGGAGTTCACCCGCTATGCCGAGGCGCCGGCGAGCATTGCCGATGGCATTGTGAAGAAGAATCGCGGGGAGTGAATCGTTCGCCTGTGCCGACCTCTTCGCGGGGCAAGCCGGATCGCCGGACCGCCGCTCCCACAGGGATGGACTGCATATCTCCTGTGGGAGCGGGCTTGCCCCGCGAAGAGGCCGGGACAGTCAGCCTCTCATTTCAGTGCTGCTCACCCGCCCGCTTCAACAGCTTCTTGCACCGCTCCGACAAATGCACCACGCGCAGATGCTTGCCCGCCTTGGCATACCGCTCACGCAAAGTCGTCAGCGCCGCAATCGCCGAATAATCGACAAAGCTCACATGCTGGCAATCCAGCGTAACCTTGGCCGGATCATTGGCCGGGTCGAACTGATTGAGAAACGGCGTGACCGAAGCAAAGAACAAGGTGCCATGCACCTGGTAATGCTTCACGCCCTCCCCGTCTTCATGACTGTCGGCATACAGCTCCCGCGCATGCTGCCAGGCAAAGTTCACCGCCGCGATGACGATACCGAACAGTACCGCCGTGGCCAGGTCGGTAAACACCGTGACCACGGTTACCGCGATGATTGCCAGCACATCGCTCACCGGCACCTTGTGCAGCACCCGCAGGGAAGCCCAGGCAAAGGTCTGCTGGGCAACCACGAACATCACCCCGACCAGCGCCGCCAGCGGAATACGCTCGATCAGCGGCGAGAGGAACAGCACGAACAGCAAAATCATCACCCCCGCCACCACGCCAGAGAGCCGGCCCCGGCCGTTGGAGCTCAGGTTGATCACGGTCTGACCGATCATCGCGCAACCGCCCATGCCGCCGCACAGGCCCGAGACCATGTTGGCCGCGCCCAAGGCCACGCATTCGCGGTCCGGATAGCCGCGGCTTTCGGTGATTTCGTCGGTGAGGTTGAGGGTCAGCAGGGTTTCCAGCAGCCCGACCATGGCCATCAGCAGCGCATAGGGGGCGATGATTGTCAGGGTTTCCAGGTTCCAGGGCACGTCCGGCAGGGCCAACGCTGGCAGGCCCCCGGCGATGTGCGCCATATCGCCAAGTGTCCGGGTCGGCAGATCAAGCAGATACACCAGCAGGCCGACACCGAGAATCGCTACCAGCGCTGGCGGCACGGCGCGGGTCAGCTTCGGCAGCACGTAGACCACCAGCATGGTCAGTGCCACCAGGCCGACCATCAGGTACAGCGGGGTGCCGCTGAGCCAGTGCTCGCCCTGCTTGAAGTGCTCCAGTTGTGCCAGCGCGATGACGATCGCCAGGCCGTTGACGAAGCCAAGCATCACCGGGTACGGCACCAGACGCACCAGTTTGCCCAGGCGCAGCAGGCCGAACAGGATCATCACCACACCGCCGAGGAGCACCGTGACCAGCAAGTATTGCGCACCGTGTTGCACCACCAGGGCAACGATTACCACCGCCATCGAGCCGGCAGCGCCTGAAATCATGCCAGGTCGGCCGCCGAACAATGCTGTCAGGGTACAGATGATGAAAGCGCCATACAGGCCCATCAATGGGTTGAGGTGGGCCACCAGTGCGAAAGCGATGCACTCGGGCACCAGGGCGAACGAAGTGGTCAGGCCGGCGAGCAGGTCGGCGCGAAGTCGGGCGGGTTTCATTGAAATCCTACGGGGACGGCAAAAGTCGTGGAGCGCGATGTTACGGAATTTGTCTGACAGCGGCCACCGCAAGGGCATCTACCGCCCGGCACGCGTCATCCACTCCGCCATCGAGACATCCTCCAAGGCGTATTCGCCGCGATTGGCTTTCCAAACCAGTTCCTTGTCGCGCAATGCGTCCAGCGCTTTCTGCACATTGGTGGCGCTGGCATTGGCCTGTGCCTGGGCACGCTCAAGCTTGCGGTTGACGTCAGTGAAGGTTTGATCAGTGAAGGGCGAAAACGGCTGTTTTGCCAAGGTGCGCTCTGCCATTACCTCCAGCACGGCTTGCTGCAAGGGAGAAAGCTCATTCCAGGCACTTTCGTAATCGCTCCAGACGCCGGCCTGGTGGTTGAGTGCACCAGTGCGTAGCAGCTCGCCCAGGTTGCCCGCCTCGCCGAGACCGACGCTGACCTCTGCCAGCAATTTGCCGAGCATTTCTGGCCGCCTGCCGACGAGTTCGAAGGCGTACTCCAGGTCCTCGACCTTGAACTGGTTGTCCTGCGCCAGGCGCCGGTTCCACAACTGAGTAACGAACTCTACATACTCGCGACCCAGCAGCGGGAAAGGGGTGATGCTGGCACCAAAGAACGGCTGCTTGCTCTTGAGCACGAGGTTGGCCAGCTTGTCACGGCTGGACCCGGTGAACACCAATCGCAGGCCATCCGGGCGGTCACCACGGTTGAGATGGTCGCGCGCGGCCTTGAGGGCGAACATCGCATTCAAGCCCTCTTCGCTGTTCAGGGCGTGCTGGGCCTCATCGATGATCAGCACGACCATTTGCCCGGACACCTGGTGCAAGACTGCCAGCGCCTGGGCCAAAGTGGTTCCTGCCGGCAGCTGAGGCCGACTGAAATCCCAACTGAGCGTCCGCAGCAGATTGATCTTTTCAACACCGGCCTTCTTCGCAGCCTTGACCAGCGTGCTTTCAAAACTGCCCAAGGCGGTCCCGATGGCTCCGCTGATCAACTCGGCAGGGTCCGCATCTCGGTCAGACCACAGGTCTACATAAACAGGTAACCAGCTGCGCTGGAGGCATTCCGGCACGAAGTCGTTGTTGAGGAAGGTGCTTTTACCGGTACGTCGGGGCGCCGCCAGGAACATTCCCGAGCTGTAATCGACCAGCGATTCGCCGGCAAGGTCCTTGGCCAAGGCTTGGGCCAACTGATCGCGGCGCAGAATTGGGCGGGAGGGGCTCATGAACTATCCTCAATTATACATGCGACTATATTTTATAGCCTACAAGATAAACAGGGATAAAACACCCCGCCTCGCACCCATTCCGGCAAACACCTGACAAATTTGCCATCATGATCATTCCACCTGCGGAGATCATGGACATGCCGCTACGCCCCCTTTTTACCTCGCTGCTGCTGGCTGCGAGCCTGACTGCCCAAGCCGCCACCGAAGTGTTGCCCTTGCAGTACCGCAGCAGCGCCGAACTGCTGCCCGCCGCACAGTCCTTCATCGGTAAGGAAGGCAGCGTAAACGCCTTCGAGAACAAGCTGATCGTCAATGCTCCGCCCGAACGCATCGACGACCTGCGCGCACTGCTTCAGCAACTGGACACCGCGCCCAAGCGCCTGCTGATCAGCGTCGACAACAATGACAGCAACTATCAGGACAACCGCGGCAATGCGCACATCATCCACTACGGCACCAGCAATCGTGATGGCGGCCTGCAGCAGGTTCAGGCCAGTGAAGGCCAGCCGGCACTGATCCAGATCGGCCAGAGCATTCCGATCACCAGCACCAGCACCGATGGCTACGGGCGCATTCAAAGCGACACTGAATACCGCAATGTTACCCAAGGTTTCTACGTCACCCCAAGCCTGAGCGGCGAAACTGTTCGTCTGCAAATAAGCACGAATAATGATCGAATCAGCCAGGAACGTGCTGATGTAGTAAAAGTGCAAAGTACCGACACGACCATCACCGGCAGACTGGGCGAGTGGATCACTCTGGCAGGGTTCAACCAGCAAAGTCAGGCCGAGCGCAGCCCGTCAAGTCGCACTTACAGCACCCAACGGGGTGAAAACATGACTTTACGTGTCAAAGTCGACCTTCTCGACTGATCCCAGGCAATTCAAGGCCTCGACCAAGGGCCTTGAAACTGACCGCCAAGTCGCATTAGACCAAAGATGTAGTAAGCAGAAAAAAGCACTACAAAACATTTGACAGGCCGTTTTTGGCAAGGGCATGATGGCCTCGCTCCCGCTAATCAGGGGCCCTGGCAAGGGCCTTCGAGGCGCACTCCTACCACCCTTGGAGGCACCTCGTGTCTATACGGCCCACAAGGCGGTTCGACGGGATTGCGACTGCAACGAAGAAGTTGTCCCGAGGGACGGAAGCGCATCACCGCAGTACTGGCAATCGCGTAGCACCGCAGCAAGGCATCCACGAGCCGACCTGCCGGAGCACCGCCTCGCCTGGCCTGCATCTCCTTCCCCTTCGAGCCTTCACGTTCGCCGCCGCACTCCCCCGGACAGGACAGCCGCCAAGCCCCCTGATTCGCTTCGTGAGCATCAGCACAATTACCCCAAGATCGATGCGACGAGGTTTATTTCCATGGCACTGACACGCGAACAGCAAATTGCAGCCCTCGAGAAAGACTGGGCCGAAAACCCGCGCTGGAAAGGCGTGACCCGTACCTACACCGCCGCCGATGTCGTTCGCCTGCGTGGCTCCCTGCAGCCAGAGCACACCCTGGCCCGCCTGGGCGCAGAAAAACTGTGGAAGCTGGTCACCGAAGGTGCCCACCCGTCCTTCCGCCCTGAAAAAGATTTCGTCAACTGCATGGGCGCCCTGACCGGCGGCCAGGCAGTGCAGCAGGTAAAGGCCGGCATCCAGGCCATCTACCTGTCTGGCTGGCAGGTGGCCGCCGACAACAACTCGGCCGAGTCCATGTACCCAGACCAGTCGCTGTACCCGGTCGACTCGGTACCGACCGTGGTCAAGCGCATCAACAACTCGTTCCGCCGCGCCGACCAGATCCAATGGAAAGCGGGCAAGAACCCAGGCGATGAAGGCTACATCGACTACTTCGCGCCTATCGTGGCTGACGCAGAAGCCGGCTTCGGCGGCGTTTTGAACGCCTATGAGCTGATGAAGAACATGATCGAGGCAGGCGCCGCCGGCGTGCACTTCGAAGACCAGCTGGCCTCGGTGAAAAAATGCGGCCACATGGGCGGCAAGGTGCTGGTACCAACCCAGGAAGCCGTACAGAAACTGGTTGCAGCACGCCTGGCTGCCGACGTTTCGGGCGTACCAACCATCATTCTGGCCCGTACCGACGCCAACGCCGCCGACCTGCTGACCAGCGACTGCGACCCGTACGATCAGCCGTTCGTGATCGGTGAGCGTACCCGTGAAGGCTTCTACAAAGTGCGCGCCGGCCTCGACCAGGCCATCGCCCGCGGCCTGGCCTACGCACCGTACGCTGACCTGATCTGGTGCGAAACTGCCAAGCCGGACCTGGACGAAGCCCGCCGCTTCGCCGAAGCGATCAAGAAGGAATACCCGGACCAGCTGCTGTCTTACAACTGCTCGCCTTCCTTCAACTGGAAGAAGAACCTGGACGATGCGACCATCGCCAAATTCCAGCGCGAGCTGTCGGCAATGGGCTACAAGCACCAGTTCATCACCCTGGCCGGCATCCACAACATGTGGCACGGCATGTTCAACCTGGCGCACGACTACGCCCGCAACGACATGACCGCGTACGTGAAGCTGCAGGAGCAGGAGTTCGCTGATGCCAGCAAGGGTTACACCTTCGTGGCGCACCAGCAGGAAGTGGGTACTGGGTACTTCGATGACATGACCACTGTGATTCAGGGTGGGGCTTCGTCGGTGACTGCACTGACTGGGTCGACCGAGGAAGAGCAGTTCCACTGATTGGGTAGGTGGTGAATGAGGCCCGGGGCTTGTGAGAGCTCCGGGCTTTTTTGTGCCTGTCACAACAGCTTCAGCGCCTATGAGATCGAGCGCCGCCCGCGCGGCGCATCGCGAGCAACGCTCGCTCCTACGTTTGTTTTGGGCCAGCTATCACAGTGGGATAAACGCGCGAACGCTCTGGCGCACGGCTCAATATCGCGCCATAAAAACAAAGCGTTCGCGCACGCCTGGCACTGGCGTAATTGGCCAGAAACGAACGTAGGAGCGAGCGTTGCTCGCGATGCGCCGCGCGGGCGGCGCTCGATCTCCTGGGCGCTAAAAATGTCGTGGCGAGCACCTCTCAGGCTCACCCCAATCCACCCCCTCCCCATATCCCGTCTATGCTTCAACCCAACCGCCAAACCATTGACCCAGAGCGGTATCTCACCCTCAAAAATCTGATAGAACACGAGTCTTTCGCATTTGCAAGTGGGGCCATTAGCCAAATGAACTTTACAAGCCTCAGAACAGCCCAATTACAAGGCACCAGGTCAAATGATATTAATTATCATTACGCAACTTGTAATTCGTTACCACTCGCAAGAAACATAATTAACAAAACCAGTCGCAATGCCCGAATCTCAAGGCTTTCAGCCAGTTACGAGCAGGATTTGTTCTAAATGCTACGAATAAATTTGCAACGGAAATTTTACTTGCACCGGGTTTACCCATAAAATCAGCGCGATTGACTCAGCTGCGACATTTGGTCACTGCACCTGCGACACCACGTCGCCGCTTTACTTATTTCAGACTGCAGAGCTGGGTCTCTGTATAAGGATCTTTAGCATGTCCGATTCGGCAGGACTCATCGCCCACAACTGGGGCTTTGCCATCTTCCTCCTGGGTGTCGTCGGCCTGTGTGCCTTCATGCTCGGTCTGTCCAGCCTGCTCGGTAGCAAGGCCTGGGGCCGCGCCAAGAACGAACCCTTCGAATCCGGCATGCTGCCCGTCGGCAGCGCCCGCCTGCGCCTGTCCGCCAAATTCTATCTGGTCGCGATGCTGTTCGTGATCTTCGATATCGAAGCCCTCTTTCTCTTTGCCTGGTCTGTGTCCGTCCGCGAAAGCGGCTGGACCGGATTCGTCGAAGCTCTCGTTTTCATAGCAATTCTGTTGGCAGGTCTTGTCTACCTATGGCGCGTCGGTGCTCTTGATTGGGCTCCCGAAGGTCGTCGCAAGCGGCAAGCGAAGCTGAAACAATGAGGCTTTGGCAATGCAATACAATCTCACCAGAATCGACCCGGATGCGCCCAACGAGCAGTACCCGGTAGGTGATCGGGAAACCGTCACCGACCAGCTGCTGGAAGACCAGGTCCACAAGAACATCTACATGGGGAAACTCGAAGATGTGCTGCGTGGCGCGGTCAACTGGGGTCGCAAGAACTCCCTCTGGCCGTACAACTTCGGCCTGTCCTGCTGCTACGTGGAAATGACCACGGCCTTCACGGCGCCCCACGACATCGCCCGCTTCGGCGCCGAAGTCATCCGGGCCTCGCCGCGCCAGGCCGACTTCATGGTCATCGCCGGTACCTGCTTCGTGAAGATGGCGCCGATCATTCAGCGTCTGTACGAGCAGATGCTCGAACCGAAGTGGGTCATCTCCATGGGTTCGTGTGCCAACTCCGGCGGCATGTACGACATCTACTCGGTCGTTCAGGGGGTCGACAAGTTCCTCCCCGTGGACGTCTACGTCCCTGGCTGCCCGCCACGCCCTGAGGCTTTCCTGCAAGGCTTGATGCTGCTGCAGGAGTCGATCGGCCAAGAACGACGCCCGCTTTCCTGGGTTGTTGGTGATCAAGGTATTTACCGTGCCGAGATGCCAGCCCAGAAAGACCTGCGTCGTGAGCAGCGCATCGCCGTGACCAACCTGCGCAGCCCCGACGAAGTCTGATCCAGCGACCTGCCGCCCGCTCCCTGAAGAGCCGGCGGCCTGGCTTCATTCTTAACGTTGACCCAAAGCGACCGAGACCATGACAGCGGACAACGCTATTTATATTCCGCCCTACAAGGCTGACGACCAGGATGTGGTCGTCGAACTGAACAACCGTTTTGGCGCCGAAGCATTCGTCGCCCAGGAAACCCGCACCGGCATGCCCGTGCTGTGGGTCAAGCGCGCCCAGCTCAAAGAGGTGCTCAGCTTCCTGCGCGGCGTGGCCAAGCCATACAGCATGCTGTACGACCTGCACGGCGTCGACGAGCGCCTGCGCACCCAGCGTCGCGGCCTGCCGGCTGCCGACTTCAGCGTGTTCTACCACCTGATGTCGATCGAGCGTAACAGCGACGTGATGATCAAGGTGTCGCTCAGCGAAGGCGACCTGAACCTGCCGACCGTGACCGGCATCTGGCCCAACGCCAACTGGTACGAGCGCGAAGTCTGGGACATGTTCGGCATCGACTTTGCCGGGCACCCGCACCTGAGCCGCATCATGATGCCGCCCACCTGGGAAGGCCACCCGCTGCGCAAGGACTACCCTGCCCGTGCCACCGAGTTCGACCCCTACAGCCTGACCCTGGCCAAGCAGCAGCTCGAAGAGGAATCGGCTCGCTTCAACCCGGAAGCCTGGGGCATGAAGCGTCAGGGCGCCAACGAGGACTACATGTTCCTCAACCTCGGCCCCAACCACCCGTCCGCCCACGGTGCATTCCGTATCGTCCTGCAGCTGGACGGTGAAGAGATCGTCGACTGCGTCCCGGACATCGGTTACCACCACCGTGGTGCCGAGAAAATGGCCGAGCGCCAGTCCTGGCACAGCTTCATCCCCTACACCGACCGTATCGACTACCTCGGCGGGGTGATGAACAACCTGCCGTACGTACTGGCGGTGGAGAAGCTGGCCGGCATCCAGGTGCCGCAGAAGGTCGACGTGATTCGCATCATGCTCGCCGAATTCTTCCGCATCACCAGCCACCTGCTGTTCCTGGGTACCTACATCCAGGACGTCGGCGCCATGACCCCGGTGTTCTTCACCTTCACCGACCGCCAGCGCGCCTACACCGTGATCGAAGCGATCACCGGTTTCCGCCTGCACCCGGCCTGGTACCGCATCGGTGGCGTCGCCCACGACCTGCCGCGCGGCTGGGACAAGCTGGTCAAGGACTTCGTCGATTGGCTGCCCAAGCGCCTCGACGAGTACACCAAAGCCGCCCTGCAGAACAGCATCCTCAAGGGCCGTACCATCGGCGTTGCCGCGTACAACACCAAGGAAGCGCTGGAATGGGGCACCACCGGTGCCGGCCTGCGTTCCACCGGTTGCGACTTCGACCTGCGTAAAGCGCGCCCCTACTCCGGCTACGAGAACTTCGAGTTCGAAGTACCGCTGGCCCACAACGGCGATGCCTACGATCGCTGCATGGTCCGCGTCGAGGAGATGCGCCAGAGTATCCGCATCATCGACCAGTGCCTGCGCAACATGCCGGAAGGCCCGTACAAGGCGGATCACCCGCTGACCACGCCGCCGCCGAAAGAGCGCACCCTGCAGCACATCGAAACCTTGATCACGCACTTCCTGCAAGTCTCGTGGGGCCCGGTCATGCCGGCCAACGAGTCGTTCCAGATGATCGAAGCGACCAAGGGCATCAACAGTTACTACCTGACGAGCGATGGCGGCACCATGAGCTACCGCACCCGGATCCGTACCCCGAGCTACCCGCACCTGCAGCAGATCCCTTCGGTGATCAAAGGCAGCATGGTCGCCGACCTCATTGCGTACCTGGGCAGTATCGACTTCGTTATGGCTGACGTGGACCGCTAAGCATGAACAGCACGCTTATCCAGACAGACCGTTTCGCCCTGAGCGAAACCGAGCGCTCGGCCATCGAGCACGAGATGCATCACTACGAGGACCCGCGCGCGGCGTCCATCGAAGCCCTGAAGATCGTCCAGAAGGAACGTGGCTGGGTGCCGGACGGCGCCATTCACGCGATCGGCGAGGTGCTGGGCATTCCTGCCAGCGACGTCGAGGGCGTGGCCACTTTCTACAGCCAGATCTTCCGCCAGCCGGTCGGCCGCCACATCATCCGCGTCTGCGACAGCATGGTCTGCTACATCGGCGGCCATGAGTCGGTGGTCAGCCAGATCCAGAGCGAACTGGGCATCGGCCTCGGCCAGACCACCGCCGACGGGCGCTTCACCCTGCTGCCGGTGTGCTGCCTGGGCAACTGCGACAAAGCCCCGGCGCTGATGATCGACGACGACACCTTTGGCGACGTGCAGCCGGCTGGCGTTTCCAAACTGCTGGAGGGTTACGTATGACCATTACTTCCTTCGGCCCGGCCAACCGCATCGCGCGCTCGGCCGAAACCCACCCGCTGACCTGGCGCCTGCGAGACGACGGCGAGCCTGTATGGCTGGCCGAGTACGAGTCGAAGAACGGCTATGCCGCCGCGCGCAAGGCGCTGGCCGACATGTCCGCCGACGACATCGTGCAGTCGGTCAAGGATTCCGGCCTCAAGGGCCGCGGCGGCGCAGGCTTCCCCACTGGCGTGAAGTGGGGCCTGATGCCCAAAGACGAATCCATGAACATCCGCTACCTGCTGTGCAACGCGGATGAAATGGAGCCCAACACCTGGAAGGACCGCATGCTGATGGAGCAACAGCCCCATCTGCTGGTCGAGGGCATGTTGATCAGTGCCCGCGCCCTCAAGGCCTACCGTGGCTACATCTTCCTGCGTGGCGAATACACCACCGCCGCGAAGAACCTCAACCGCGCCATCGACGAAGCCAAGGCCGCAGGCCTTTTGGGCAAGAACATCCTGGGCAGCGGTTTCGATTTCGAGCTGTTCGTGCACACCGGTGCCGGCCGCTACATCTGCGGTGAAGAAACCGCGTTGATCAACTCGCTGGAAGGCCGCCGCGCCAACCCGCGCTCCAAGCCGCCCTTCCCTGCCGCCGTGGGCGTGTGGGGCAAGCCGACCTGCGTGAACAACGTCGAAACCCTGTGCAACGTGCCGGCCATCGTCGCCAATGGCAACGACTGGTACAAGTCGCTGGCCCGTGAAGGCAGCGAAGACCATGGCACCAAGCTGATGGGCTTCTCCGGCAAGGTGAATAACCCGGGCCTGTGGGAACTGCCGTTCGGCGTCACCGCCCGCGAGCTGTTCGAAGACTACGCCGGTGGCATGCGCGACGGCTTCAAGCTCAAGTGCTGGCAGCCAGGCGGCGCCGGTACCGGCTTCCTGCTGCCCGAGCACCTCGACGCACAGATGTACGCCGGTGGCATCGCCAAGGTCGGCACCCGGATGGGTACCGGTCTGGCCATGGCGGTCGACGACAGCGTCAACATGGTCTCGCTGCTGCGCAACATGGAAGAGTTCTTCGCCCGCGAATCGTGCGGCTGGTGCACCCCGTGCCGTGACGGCCTGCCGTGGAGCGTGAAGATGCTGCGCGCGCTGGAGAACGGCCAGGGCCGCGCCGAAGACATCGAGACCCTGCTGGGTCTGGTCAACTTCCTCGGCCCAGGCCGCACCTTCTGTGCTCACGCACCGGGTGCCGTCGAGCCTTTGGGCAGTGCCATCAAATACTTCCGGTCCGAGTTCGAGGCCGGTGTCGCGCCAGCAAGCGCTGCCGACACCCTGTGCCCCAACCTGGCCAAGCCAATTGTAGTTGGCGCATAAAAAGATAGACGGCGAGTGGTCCGTGCCACTCGCCAGCCCGCAGGCCGGCCCGCATGAAGCGAGGCGTGCCTGCAGGCTTACAGATTTCCATTAGCCACGCCCGCTCACGCGGGCCAACGAAGAACTTTGAACAATGGCCACTATCCACGTAGACGGCAAAGCGCTCGAAGTCAACGGTGCAGACAACCTGTTACAGGCCTGTCTGTCGCTCGGCCTCGATATCCCCTATTTCTGCTGGCACCCGGCGCTTGGTAGCGTCGGCGCCTGCCGGCAATGTGCGGTCAAGCAGTACACCGACGAGAACGACACCCGTGGTCGTATCGTCATGTCCTGCATGACCCCTGCCTCCGACGGCACCTGGATCTCCATCGAAGATGAAGAATCCAAGGCGTTTCGCGCCAGCGTCGTCGAGTGGCTGATGACCAACCACCCGCACGACTGCCCGGTGTGCGAGGAAGGCGGTCACTGCCACCTGCAGGACATGACGGTAATGACCGGCCACAACGAGCGCCGCTACCGTTTCACCAAGCGTACCCACCAGAACCAGGATCTCGGCCCGTTCATCGCCCACGAGATGAACCGCTGCATCGCCTGCTATCGCTGCGTGCGTTACTACAAGGACTACGCAGGTGGCACCGACCTGGGTGTCTACGGCGCCCACGACAACGTGTACTTCGGCCGCGTTGAAGACGGCGTGCTGGAGAGCGAGTTCTCCGGCAACCTGACCGAGGTCTGCCCGACCGGCGTGTTCACTGACAAGACCCACTCCGAGCGCTACAACCGCAAGTGGGACATGCAGTTCGCCCCGAGCATCTGCCACGGCTGCTCCAGCGGCTGCAACATCAGCCCGGGCGAGCGCTACGGCGAACTGCGCCGGGTCGAAAACCGCTTCAACGGTTCGGTCAACCAGTACTTCCTGTGCGACCGCGGCCGTTTCGGCTACGGCTACGTCAACCGCACCGACCGCCCACGCCAGCCACGCCTGGCCGATGGCACCAAGCTGAGCCTGGACGCCGCCCTGGACAAAGCCGCCGACCTGCTGCGCGGCCGCACCATCGTCGGCATCGGCTCGCCACGCGCCAGCCTCGAAAGCAACTACGGCCTGCGTGAACTGGTCGGCGCCGACTACTTCTACTCGGGTATGGAAGCCGGCGAACTGGCCCGCGTACGCCTGGCCCTGAACGTGCTGAACAACAGCCCGCTGCCGGTGCCGACCCTGCGCGACATCGAAGACCACGACGCGGTATTCGTGCTCGGTGAAGACCTGACCCAGACCGCCGCTCGCGTTGCCCTGGCCGTGCGCCAGGCCACCAAAGGCAAGGCCGAAGCCATGGCCGAGGCGATGAAAGTGCAGCCTTGGCTGGACGCAGCGGTGAAGAACATCGGCCAGCACGCGCTGTACCCGCTGTTCATCGCATCCTTGGCCGAAACCAAGCTGGACGACGTCGCCGAAGAATGCGTGCACGCCGCCCCCGCCGACCTGGCCCGCATCGGTTTCGCCGTGGCCCACGCCATCGACCCGAGCGCACCTGCAGTAGCAGGCCTGGACGATGAAGCCAACGCCCTGGCACAGCGCATCGCTGACGCCCTGGTCGCGGCCAAGCGCCCACTGGTGGTTGCCGGCACTTCCCTGGCCGACCCGGCCCTGATCGAAGCTGCCGCCAACATCGCCAAAGCCCTGAAGCTGCGCGAGAAGAACGGTTCGCTGAGCCTGGTCGTGCCTGAGGCCAACAGCCTCGGCATGGCGATGATGGGCGGTGAGTCCGTCGATGCCGCGCTGGATGCGGTCATCAGCGGCAAGGCCGACGCCATCGTGGTGCTGGAAAACGACCTGTACACCCGCGTGCCGGCCGCCAAGGTCGATGCCGCCCTGGCAGCCGCCAAGGTGGTGATCGTCGCCGACCATTCCCACACCGCTACCCTCGAGCGCGCCCACCTGGTTCTGCCTGCCGCTTCGTTCGCCGAAGGCGACGGTACCCTGGTCAGCCAGGAAGGCCGTGCCCAGCGCTTCTTCCAGGTGTTCGACCCGCAATACCTGGACAGCAGCATCCTGGTCCACGAAGGCTGGCGCTGGATGCACGCCCTGCGTGCCACCCTGCTCAACAAGCCGGTCGACTGGACCCAGCTGGACCACGTCACCAGCGCCTGCGCCGAAGCCGCCCCGCAACTGGCCGGCATCGTCAACGCCGCGCCAAGCGCTGCGTTCCGCATCAAGGGCATGAAGCTGGCCCGTGAGCCGCTGCGCTACTCCGGCCGTACCGCGATGCGCGCCAACATCAGTGTGCACGAGCCACGTACCCCGCAGGACAAGGACACCGCGTTCGCCTTCTCCATGGAAGGCTACTCGGGCTCCGCCGAACCGCGCCAGCAGGTACCGTTCGCCTGGTCGCCGGGCTGGAACTCGCCGCAAGCCTGGAACAAGTTCCAGGACGAGGTCGGTGGCCACCTGCGTGCCGGTGACCCGGGCGTGCGCCTGATCGAATCGCAAGGCGATCGGCTGACCTGGTTCAACGCCATCCCAGGCGCGTTCAACCCGGCCCGTGGCACCTGGACTGCGGTACCGTTCTTCCACCTGTTCGGCAGCGAAGAAAGCTCCTCTCGCGCCGCTCCGGTACAAGAGCGCATCCAGCCAGCCTACGTGGCCCTGGCCAAGTCCGAAGCCGACCGCCTGGGCGTCAACGAAGGCGCGCTGCTGAGCCTGACCGTCGCCGGTGTCGCCCTGCGCCTGCCACTGCGTATCAATGAAGAGCTGGGCGCTGGCCTGGTCGCACTGCCGAAAGGCCTGGCCGGCATTCCGCCTGCCATCTTCGGTGCATCCGTCGAAGGCCTGCAGGAGGCAGCACAATGAGCTGGTTCACCCCCGAAGTGATCGACGTGATCATTCAGGTCGTCAAGGCCATCGTGGTGCTGCTGGCCGTGGTGGTCTGCGGCGCCCTGCTCAGCTTCGTCGAACGCCGCCTGCTGGGCTGGTGGCAGGACCGCTACGGTCCGAACCGTGTCGGCCCGTTCGGCATGTTCCAGATCGCCGCCGACATGCTGAAGATGTTCTTCAAAGAGGACTGGAACCCGCCCTTCGTCGACAAGATGATCTTCACCCTGGCGCCGGTCGTGGCCATGAGTGCCCTGCTGATCGGCTTCTCGATCATCCCGATCACCCCGGGCTGGGGCGTCGCCGACCTGAACATCGGCCTGCTGTTCTTCTTCGCCATGGCCGGCCTGTCGGTCTACGCCGTGCTGTTCGCCGGCTGGTCGTCGAACAACAAGTACGCCCTGCTGGGCAGCTTGCGGGCGTCGGCGCAGACCGTGTCGTACGAAGTGTTCCTGGGCCTGGCGCTGATGGGCGTGGTGGTGCAGGTGGGTTCGTTCAACATGCGCGACATCGTTGAATACCAGGCGCAGAACCTGTGGTTCATCATTCCGCAGTTCTTCGGCTTCTGCACCTTCTTCATCGCTGGCGTCGCCGTGACTCACCGTCACCCGTTCGACCAGCCGGAAGCGGAACAGGAACTGGCCGACGGCTACCACATCGAATATGCCGGCATGAAATGGGGCATGTTCTTCGTCGGTGAGTACATCGGCATCATCCTGATCTCGGCGCTGCTGGTAACCCTGTTCTTCGGTGGCTGGCACGGTCCGTTCGACCTGCTGCCGCAGCTGCCGTTCCTGTGGTTCGCCCTGAAGACCGGCTTCTTCATCATGCTGTTCATCCTGCTGCGCGCCTCGATCCCGCGCCCACGCTATGACCAGGTGATGGACTTCAGCTGGAAGTTCTGCCTGCCGCTGACCCTGATCAATTTGCTGGTGACCGCTGCGATCGTGCTTTACAACACGCCAGCCGTCGCGGCCCAGTGAGGATTTGACCCATGTTCAAGTATATCGGCGACATCGTTAAGGGCACCGGCACACAGCTGCGCAGCCTGGCCATGGTGTTCTCCCACGGGTTCCGCAAGCGCGACACCCTGCAGTACCCCGAAGAACCCGTGTACCTGCCGCCGCGCTACCGCGGCCGCATCGTCCTCACCCGCGACCCCGACGGCGAAGAGCGCTGCGTGGCCTGCAACCTCTGTGCGGTGGCCTGCCCGGTTGGCTGCATCTCGCTGCAGAAGGCTGAAACCGAAGACGGCCGCTGGTACCCGGAGTTCTTCCGCATCAACTTCTCGCGCTGCATCTTCTGCGGCCTGTGCGAGGAAGCGTGCCCGACCACCGCGATCCAGCTGACTCCGGATTTCGAAATGGCCGAGTTCAAGCGTCAGGACCTGGTGTACGAGAAAGAAGATCTGCTGATCTCCGGCCCCGGCAAGAACCCTGACTACAACTTCTACCGTGTTGCGGGTATGGCGATCGCTGGCAAGCCGAAAGGCTCTGCACAGAACGAAGCCGAGCCGATCAACGTGAAGAGCTTGCTCCCATAAGGACAGAAAGATGGAATTCGCTTTCTACTTCGCATCCGGGATCGCCGTGGTCTCCACCCTGCGTGTGGTGACCGGCACCAACCCCGTGCACGCCTTGCTTTACCTGATCATTTCGCTGATTTCCGTGGCGATGATCTTCTTCGCCCTGGGTGCGCCGTTCGCCGGCGCCCTGGAAGTGATCGCCTACGCTGGCGCCATCATGGTGCTGTTCGTCTTCGTGGTGATGATGCTCAACCTCGGGCCGGCTTCGGTCGCCCAGGAGCGCGGCTGGCTCAAGCCCGGTATCTGGGCGGGGCCGGTGATCCTCGGCACCCTGTTGCTGCTCGAACTGCTGTACGTGCTGTTCGTCGCGCCAAGCGGCGCCGGCATCAGCGGCACCACCGTGGGCCCGAAAGCAGTGGGCATCAGCCTGTTCGGCCCGTACCTGCTGGTGGTCGAACTGGCGTCGATGCTGCTGCTCGCGGCAGCGGTCACCGCCTTCCACCTGGGCCGCGTTGAGGCGAAGGAGTAAATCATGGGTGCTATCCCTCTCGAGCATGGTCTGGCGGTCGCCGGCATCCTGTTCTGCTTAGGTCTGGTTGGCCTGATGGTCCGCCGCAACATCCTCTTCGTGCTCATGAGCCTGGAAGTCATGATGAACGCCTCTGCCCTGGCGTTCGTCGTCGCCGGTGCCCGTTGGGTCCAACCCGACGGCCAGGTGATGTTCATTCTGGTGATCAGCCTGGCAGCCGCCGAAGCCAGTATTGGCCTGGCGATCCTGCTGCAGCTGTATCGCCGCTTCCACACTCTCGACATCGATGCTGCCAGTGAGATGCGCGGATGAACCTTATCTTCCTGACTTTCGTCTTCCCCCTGATCGGCTTCCTGCTGCTGTCGTTCTCGCGCGGGCGGTTCTCGGAGAACCTGTCCGCGCTGATCGGCGTCGGCTCGGTCGGCCTCTCGGCGGCCACCGCTGCCTACGTGATCTGGCAGTTCAACGTCGCCCCGCCTGAAGGCGGCGCGTACAGCCAGCTGCTGTGGCAGTGGATGTCGGTGGACGGCTTCGCGCCGAACTTCACCCTGTACGTGGATGGCCTGTCGGTCACCATGCTCGGTGTGGTCACTGGCGTGGGCTTCCTGATCCACCTGTTCGCCTCCTGGTACATGCGTGGCGAAGCCGGCTACTCGCGCTTCTTCTCGTACACCAACCTGTTCATCGCCAGCATGCTGTTCCTGGTGCTGGGCGATAACCTGCTGTTCATCTACTTCGGCTGGGAAGGCGTGGGCCTGTGCTCGTACCTGTTGATCGGTTTCTACTACAGCAACCGCAACAACGGTAACGCCGCACTCAAGGCCTTCATCGTCACCCGTATCGGCGACGTGTTCATGGCCATCGGCCTGTTCATTCTGTTCGCCCAGCTGGGTACCTTGAACGTGCAGGAACTGCTGGTGCTGGCACCGCAGAAGTTCCAGGCGGGTGATACCTGGATGGTCCTGGCGACCTTGATGCTGCTGGGTGGCGCGGTCGGTAAATCGGCCCAGCTGCCGCTGCAGACCTGGCTGGCCGACGCGATGGCGGGCCCGACCCCGGTTTCGGCACTGATCCACGCGGCAACCATGGTGACCGCGGGCGTCTACCTGATCGCTCGTACCAACGGTCTGTTCCTGCTGGCGCCGGACATCCTGCACCTGGTCGGCGTGGTCGGCGGCGTGACCCTGGTACTGGCCGGCTTCGCCGCGCTGGTGCAGACCGACATCAAGCGGATCCTCGCCTACTCGACCATGAGCCAGATCGGCTACATGTTCCTGGCCCTGGGCGTTGGCGCCTGGGACGCGGCGATCTTCCACCTGATGACCCACGCCTTCTTCAAGGCCCTGCTGTTCCTGGCCTCCGGTGCGGTGATCGTGGCCTGCCACCACGAGCAGAACATCTTCAAGATGGGCGGCCTGTGGAAGAAGCTGCCACTGGCCTACGCCAGCTTCGTGGTCGGCGGTGCCGCCCTGGCCGCCTTGCCGATCGTGACCGTGGGCTTCTACTCCAAGGACGAGATCCTCTGGGAAGCCTTCGCCAGCGGCAACACCGGCCTGCTGTACGCCGGCCTGGTCGGTGCGTTCATGACCTCGCTGTACACCTTCCGCCTGATCTTCATCGCCTTCCACGGCGAAGCCAAGACCGAAGCCCACGCTGGCCACGGCATCAGCCACTGGCTGCCACTGGGCGTGCTGATCGTGCTGTCGACCTTCGTCGGCGCCTGGATCACTCCTCCGCTGGCCGGTGTGCTGCCGGAAAGCGCCGGCCACGCTGGTGGTGATGCCAAGCACTCGCTGGAGATCGCCTCGGGCGCCATCGCCATCGCCGGTATCCTGCTGTCGGCCCTGCTGTTCCTGGGCAAGCGCCGCTTCGTCAGCGCCATCGCCAACAGCGGCATCGGCCGCGTCCTGTCGGCCTGGTGGTTCGCCGCCTGGGGCTTCGACTGGATCTACGACAAGCTCTTCGTCAAACCTTACCTGGTGATCAGCCATGTCCTGCGCAAGGATCCGGTTGACCGCAGCATCGGCCTGATCCCTCGGATGGCGCGTGGCGGCCACGTCGCCATGAGCAAGACCGAGACCGGCCAGCTGCGCTGGTACACCGCCTCGATCGCCGTCGGCGCCGTGCTGGTACTCGGTGCTGTGGTAGTGGCTGCGGTATGACTATGAATCTTGCGACTTTGCCAAAGGAAACCAACCCGTCATGATTTTGCCTTGGCTGATCCTGATCCCCTTCATCGGCGGCTTCCTGTGCTGGCTGGGTGAGCGCTTCGGCGCCACCCTGCCGCGCTGGATCGCGCTGCTGACCATGTCCCTGCTGCTTGGCATCGGCCTCTACCTGTGGGGCACCGGCGACTACACCCTGGCGCCTGCGCCAGGTGCCGAACCTGCTTGGGCCATCGAATACAAAGTCGAGTGGATCAAGCGCTTCGGCATCAGCATCCACCTGGCCCTCGACGGCCTGTCGCTGCTGATGATCCTGCTCACCGGCCTGCTCGGTGTGCTGTCGGTACTGTGCTCCTGGAAAGAGATCCAGCGCCACGTCGGCTTCTTCCACCTCAACCTGATGTGGATCCTCGGCGGCGTGGTCGGTGTGTTCCTGGCCCTGGACCTGTTCCTGTTCTTCTTCTTCTGGGAAATGATGCTGGTGCCGATGTATTTCCTCATCGCGCTCTGGGGTCACAGCTCCGCAGACGGCAAGAAGACCCGGATCTACGCCGCAACCAAGTTCTTCATCTTCACCCAGGCCAGCGGCCTGATCATGCTGGTGGCGATCCTGGGCCTGGTGCTGTTCAACTACAACACCACCGGCGTGCTGACCTTCAACTACAGCGACCTGCTCAAGGCCGAGCTGCCGGCCGGCGTCGAGTACATCCTGATGCTGGGCTTCTTCATCGCCTTCGCGGTCAAGCTGCCGATCGTGCCGTTCCACTCCTGGCTGCCTGATGCCCACGCCCAGGCACCGACCGCAGGTTCCGTGGACCTGGCGGGTATCTTGCTGAAGACCGCGGCCTATGGCCTGCTGCGCTTCGCCCTGCCGCTGTTCCCGAACGCTTCGGCAGAGTTTGCGCCGATCGCCATGACCCTGGGCCTGATCGGTATCTTCTACGGTGCCTTCCTGGCCTTCGCGCAAAGCGACATCAAGCGCCTGATCGCCTTCTCCAGCGTCTCGCACATGGGCTTCGTGCTGATCGGTATCTACTCCGGCAGCCAGCAGGCCCTGCAAGGCGCGGTGATCCAGATGCTGGCCCACGGCCTGTCGGCTGCCGCGTTGTTCATCCTGTCCGGCCAGCTGTACGAGCGCCTGCACACCCGTGACATGCGTCAGATGGGCGGCCTGTGGCACCGCATCGCCTACCTGCCTGCCATCAGCCTGTTCTTCGCCGCCGCCTCCCTGGGCCTGCCTGGTACCGGCAACTTCGTCGGCGAGTTCCTGATCCTGATCGGCAGCTTCGCCAGCGTGCCGTGGATTACCGTGATCGCGACCACCGGCCTGGTGTTCGGCTCGGTCTACTCGCTGATCATGATCCACCGCGCCTACTTCGGCCCAAGCAAGAGCGACACCGTGCTGGCTGGCATGGACGGCCGCGAGCTGATCATGGTGCTTGGCCTGGCGGTGCTGCTGATCGTTCTGGGCGTGTATCCACAGCCGTTCCTCGACACCTCTGCCGCCACCATGAGTGGTGTGCAGCAGTGGCTCGGTTCCGCTTTCACTCAACTCGCTTCGGCCCGGTAAGAGCGCTATGGAATTCACCACTCAACACTTCATCGCATTGGCGCCGATGCTGATCACCACCATCACCACGGTGGTGGTGATGCTGGCGATCGCCTGGAAGCGCAACCACTCGCAGACCTTCCTGCTGTCCACCGTGGGCCTGAACCTGGCCCTGCTGTCGATCTTGCCGGTCTTGAAGGTCGCGCCGCTGGCGGTCACCCCGCTGATCACCATCGACAAGTTCGCCTGCCTGTACATGGCGATCATCCTGGTGGCCACGCTGGCCTGCGTCACCCTCGCCCACGCCTACCTTGGCGAGGGCTCCAAGGGCTTCCCGGGCAACCGTGAAGAACTCTACCTGCTGCTGCTGATGTCGGCCCTCGGTGGCCTGGTGCTGGTCAGCGCCAACCACCTCGCCGGCCTGTTCATCGGCCTGGAACTGCTGTCGGTGCCGGTGTATGGCCTGGTGGCGTATGCGTTCTTCAACAAGCGGTCGCTGGAAGCGGGCATCAAGTACATGGTGCTGTCGGCTGCAGGCTCGGCGTTCCTGCTGTTCGGCATGGCGCTGCTGTACGCCGATGCGGGCAGCCTGAGCTTCGACCAGATCGGCAAGGCATTGGCTGCCACCAGCATGCCAAGCCTGGTGGCCCAACTGGGCCTGGGCATGATGCTGGTCGGCCTGGCCTTCAAACTGTCGCTGGTACCCTTCCACCTGTGGACCCCGGACGTGTACGAGGGTGCCCCGGCGCCGGTCGCCGCGTTCCTGGCCACCGCCAGCAAGGTCGCGGTATTTGCCGTGGTCGTGCGCCTGTTCATGCTCTCCCCTGCTGCCAGCAGTGGCGTGCTGAGCACCGTACTGGCCGTGATCGCGGTCGCCTCGATCCTGATCGGCAACCTGCTGGCGCTGACCCAGAGCAACCTCAAGCGTCTGCTCGGTTACTCGTCCATCGCCCACTTTGGCTACCTGCTGATCGCCCTGATCGCCAGCAAGGGCCTGGCCCTGGAAGCCATGGGCGTGTACCTGGTCACCTACGTGATCACCAGCCTCGGCGCCTTCGGTGTGATCACCCTGATGTCCTCGCCTTATGGCGGCCGTGACGCCGACGCGCTGTACGAGTACCGCGGCCTGTTCTGGCGTCGCCCGTACCTGACTGCGGTACTGACCGTGATGATGCTGTCGCTGGCTGGTATTCCGCTGACTGCAGGCTTCATCGGCAAGTTCTACATCATCGCCACCGGCGTCGAGTCGCACCTGTGGTGGCTGGTCGGTGCTCTGGTGATCGGTAGCGCCATCGGCGTGTACTACTACCTGCGCGTCATGGTCACCCTGTACCTGGTCGAGCCGAACCTGCGTCGCCACGACGCCCCGCTGAAGTGGGAACAGCGCACCGGTGGCGTCATGCTGCTGGCCATCGCCATCCTCGCCTTCGTCCTGGGTGTGTACCCGCAGCCTCTGCTGGAAATGGTCCAGCAGGCTGGCCTGCAACTGATCGGCTGATTGTTCAGCGATTCGGAGAACCCCGCCTCGGCGGGGTTTTTCTTTTTCCGGGCTACAGAACGAAAGCTGTGCTTCGTCTGACAGTTGCAGCGTCAGATTCCCGCTTATCGATCTGGAACCCATGAAATGCGCCCCTCCCTCCCCCTCTCCTTGCTGGCCCTGTTGGTTGCCAACGCAGCCCAAGCCACAGGCCGTGTCGAACTCGATCAGGTGTTGATCGAAGACCAGCAACAGACCGAACTGGAAAGCGCCGCCGAGCGCCTGCGGGAAATCCCCGGCGCCAGCAATCTGGTGGACATGAACAAGGTGGGCCAGGGGCGGGTCGCCAGCAATCAGGATGTGCTGGCCTACCAGCCCGGTGTGTTCGCCCAATCAGCGGGCAACGACGGCATCAAGCTATCTATCCGTGGCTCGGGCATCAACCGCGCGCCCGGCGCGCACGGTTCAGGCGTGTACACGATGTTCGACGGGTTGCCACTGACCGGCCCTGGCGGTACGCCCTACGAGCTGTTCGAGCCGCTGTGGCTGAGCCGCGCCGAAGTGTTGCGCGGGGCCAACGGTTTCGATGTGGGCTCGCTGGCCTTGGGCGGCGCGATCAACTACGTGACCCACACCGGCTACGATGCCGCCCCGCTTGAGGTGCGTTACGAAGCAGGCAGCCGTGGCTACCAGCACCGGCACATCAGTTCGGGGCAGGTGTTGGGCAATCTCGACTACTACGTGGCCCTGACCGACTCGGAGTATGACGGCTACCAGGACCACAGCAGCGGCAGCGCCAAAGGCATCGCCGCCAATGTCGGCTATCGCTTCAACCCGAACCTGGAAACACGTTTCTACCTGCGCTACCGGGAAACCGAGAACGACCTGGCCGGGCGCCTGACCAAAGACCAGATCAAGCACGACCCGCGCGCCGCCAATGCCGCGTACCTGGCCCGCGACGACAGCCGCCCGCAACCGGGCAGCACCTGGGTCGCCAACAAGACCACCTTTTACCTCGAAGACGATGCCCGCATCGAAGCCGGGCTGGTCTATCACGACTTCCCGATGGACCTGCGCGAAGGCCCGATGCGCCTGAAGGTCGCCTACACCGATGTCAGCGGCACGCTCAACTACATGCGCCGTGACACCCTGTTCGGTCACGAAAGCAAGACCACGGTCGGTTGGCGCACCACCAAGCACCTGCCCAACAGTGGCGCCTCGCAGTTCGCCCGCAGCAGCGGCGACAACTTCGGCGCGCGCAGCCGCGACTTCAGCTATCAGGGTTCGGACACCGTGCTGCATGTCGGCAACGACCTGGAACTGACCCCCGACCTTTGGCTGACCACGGGCCTGGCGATGATCTACACCCGACGTGAAAGCGACGTCACCTACCCTGCCACCGGTGGCAAGGTCAGCCAGCACGACTGGGACTATGCGCCGCGCCTGGGCCTGCGTTACGACATCAGCCCACAGCTGCAGGTGTATGGCAACCTGAGCCGCTCGGTCGAACCGCCGCACCCATGGTCGCTGATCTGGAGCTCGACGGTCGCCACGCAACCGATCGAAATGCAGAACCAGACCGCCACCACGCTGGAACTGGGTGCACGTGGCGATTCGGCGCTGGGCCGTTGGGACCTGGCCTGGTACTACTCGCAAGTGCGCCACGAACTGTTGGCGGTGGAGATCGTGCAAGGCCAGCCGGCCAAGGAGTTCAACGCCAGCGCCACCGTGCACCAAGGCGTAGAGGCCGGCCTGGACAGCACCCTCTGGGAGCGCCCGGGCACTGGCAAGCTCAACCTGCGCCAGGCCTACACCTTCAGCGACTTCCACTACCGCGACGACGACAGGTTCGATGACAACCGCCTGCCTGGCATCCCGATGCACTACTACCAGGCCGAACTGCGTTACGACTGGCCGAGCGGGTTCTACGCCGGGGTCAACACGCAAATGGCCTCCAAGGTGCAAGTCGACTACGCCAACAGTTACCACGCCGATGCCTACGCGTTGCTGGGTGCGCGACTCGGCTGGGATTCGCCGAAGCAGGACTGGCAGACCTGGCTGGACTTGCGCAATCTGACCAACAAGCGTTATGCGGCAACGGTGACACCGGGCTACGACGATGCTGGGCAGGACATCGCCCGGTCGACGCCCGGGGAAGGCTTTGGGGTTTATGCCGGAGTCGCCTATCGGTTCAACTGACCACGTCTCAAGAAACATTTCCCTCTCGAAAGAGGTCTTGGCCAAGACGATAGTAGCTCCTGTGGCAATAAAGCCACGCACGCAAAGGAGTTTTACCATGGGTGGTTACACCAAAGGCTGGGTCAATTCCTTCAAAGACCGCGATGCTCAAACTGCTTCGCAAGACGCCGAGAAGAAAAACCAGCCGCTCACTACCGAGCAGCTGGCTCGACATGAAAAGAAAGTGCTGAACGACAAGTAACGCACTGGGCCAGGTAACCGCCAAGGCTGCCTGGCCACCCACCGCGTCCTGCATGCTGCCTCATCTGAAACATCTGCAGAGGTGACGAACATGGCTACTGTCGTGAAGCAGCTGTTCGAGCCCATCGGTCCTGCACTGAATGCACTGTTCGTACTCACTGTCGAGGGTGTCGAATACCTGGGCCGCAAACAGCGTGACGAGCACCAGGAACTGGGCAGTCGGCTGACTCCCGACATGCTCTATGGCCGATTGCTCAAGTCCACATGGAGCGATCAGGGCTTGAACTGCTGTTACCAACCGATCGCCAGTGCGAATAAACGCGCCCTGTTTCGCCAGGCGTTGCTTGCCCCGCACAACCGCGTGCATTTTCCTTTCCCGGTTCTCGGGCAACAGTGCGAGGAGCTGTTCGCTTCAGCGGACTACTGGAACAATCCAGAGCAACTGGCTACCAACCTGGACCGCCAGGAGCAGCATTTTCGCGATGCATGCCACGTGCTTCTCGAAAAGCGCTTGCCTGAAGGGGCCTTGATCCATGACCCCGCTTGCTCGACAGGCACGTTCATCGCCTCGATCGCCCGCGCCTTACCCAGAGTGCGCTGTATGGGCGCAGATGCGTCGCTCAACATGATCGAACATGCCAGGCGCCATCATCGGTCGAACAACCTGGCATTCCGACGCGCCGATGCCCATACGCCGGCAGTCCCGCTCGCATCCTGCGATGCACTGATCCTGCGTTTCTTGAATGCTGAAGTCATGCCACGACAAACCGCCGTAAATCTCTTCCATTCGCTGGCCAGACTGCTGAGGGCCGATGGCGTGATGATCCTGTTCGGGCATACGCCACTGCTGTTCGAGGTCAGTGTCGAAGCGCGCCGCGCGGGCATGGTGGTCCACCGCAGCCTGGCCGGCACTGCAACAGGGGACAGCCTGTTTCAGTTCTACCACCTCGAACATCGAAGCCTGCCCTGCCTACCCATTGCGCCTTGAGCCCTGACACCGAGGAAACCCATGGAAAGCAAACTTCCCCCTGAGCGTGAAATCAGCTTGAGCCAGGCACTGGCGCGAATCGATGCGCAGCTGGCTGCATTGTCCTTGAAGGTGGAGGAACGCCAGCTGGGCGCAGCCATTGGCTCCGTTCTGGTGAAGCTCGAAGCATCGACCGGCTGCACTGCCCGAGGCAGTGGCAAAGGGACCCTTGCCGAAGCAACGGTAGGTGCTCGGTTCGAGGCGCTCGAACATTACCTGGATGAACATCATCAGCGTCACTGGGTAATCCGCGAAAGTACGGAGCTTGCCGCCGACCTGCGTCTGAAGGACGATTTTTTGCAACCCTGGCTGCTGGAGCAACCTGATACAAGACTTGCCTGCCAGCGCTACCTGACCGCAGACGGCCAGTCACTGTTCGACTATCCTATTGGCGTGACACGGCCTGACTATGCGCAAGCCTCGCTGCCAGGCGATACATTCAACTACGACGGTCTGCGCCGATACAGCAGCAACGACGGCTCGGCGATCGGTGCAAGCCGAAGTGAAGCGGTTCTGCATGCACTGAACCAGCTCATCGAACGTGATGCGCTTTCCCTGTTCATGCTTCGCCACTTCTACTTCCAGCGCCCCGACACACTGCATCGCGTGATCAAGCCTGCCGACGACTCGGACTTGTCGATGCTCTGGGAGCAGGCTGAACGCCAACTCGGCGCGTCGATCGCGGTACTGGACATCAGCAGTGAGTTTGCCAGCCGGACCTACCTGGCTTGGTGCCCGCACTCACCCCATCGGCTGCATGAAGGCCTCACCGGTAGCGGCGCTGCTCTGGATCCTCGACATGGTATTCGGCGGGCAATCAGTGAACTGGTGCAGATGTGCCTGAACGCCAGGGTGCCTGCGGCCGCCCTGGAGCTTCAGGAAGCGGAACTGCAGCTTCGCAGCTGGCCCAGGTTGCACCGCTGTTTGCAGCTACAGCTGACGCCACTGCTTGAAACGACGGTGATGGATATCGTCTTGCCCACGCCGATGGCACGCGTGCCCGTCACGGAACAGGTGCAGACGGTGCTGCAGGACCTGCATCAGCATGGACGCGTGGCCGGTATCTGCGAAGTTTTCCGTGGCGATCAGGGCATCAGCTTCGTCAATGTCGTGGTACCTGGCCTGGAGCGTTTTCATCTGGTGTCCAGTGGCAATGTCGTGTTGCCTCATGCTCGTGGCATGCAACTGGCTCCCGCATAGGGATCAGCATGAGTGTCACGGCAATTGCACCTGCGGCTTGGTCGCCGCGAAAATCCCCCAACTGGACATGAACAGCGCGGCAATCAGCGGCCCGATCACGAACCCGTTGAGCCCGAATACCGCCAGCCCACCCAAGGTGGACACCAGGATCAGGTAATCGGGCATGCGCGTGTCCTTGCCCACCAGGATCGGCCGCAACACGTTGTCTACCAGGCCAATCACCAGCACGCCAAAGGCCGTCAGGATCAGCCCCTGCAGGATCGCCCCGGTCAACAGAAAGTACGCCGCCACCGGCGCCCAGATGATCCCCGCGCCCACTGCCGGCAGCAGCGACAGGAAAGCCATCAGCACCGCCCAGACCAGCGCACTGGGAATGTCCAGCACCCAGAAGATGAACCCACCCAGCGCCCCTTGGGTAATGGCCACCAGCACATTGCCTTTGACCGTGGCCCGCACCACCCGGTTGAACTTCAGCTGCAGGCGGCGTTTCTGGTGTTCCGGCAGGGGCACAGCGAGGCGTACACGGCGCGCCACGTCGGCGCCCTCGCGCAGGAAGAAGAACAGCAGGTACAGCATGATGCCGAAGCTCACCAGAAACTCGAAGGTGCCCTGGCCAAAACTGAATGCCTGGCTGGCCAGGACCTGACTGCCTTGCGTTGCCCATTTGGTAATCTTGTCGCGCAACCCATCCAGATTACCCATGCCCATAGTATCCAGACTGTGCTGGATGAACGGCGGCAGCATGTCCATACCGCGCTCGACATAACCGGCAATGTCTAACTGCCCGGTCTCGATGCGCTGGTAGAGCACGGCGCCCTCCTGCACCAACAAAGCGCTGGTGATGATCACCGGCATGATGGCCACCAACAGGCACACCAGCAACGTCGTACCGGCAGCCAGATTGCGCCGCCGGCCAAAGCGTATGAGCAAGTTGCGTTGCAGCGGCGCGAACAGGATGCCAAGAATCACCGCCCAGAAAATGGCGCCATAGTACGGCAGCAGGATCCAGCCGAAGGCTATGGTCACCAGCGCCAGCAATACTGCCAGGGCTTTGTTCTGGAGAGCGGTCTGGTTCATGGAGCGTCCTCAAGTGTCCTGAACATTAGTGCACGGCGTAATCGCAAAAGTGCCGTCGCATCCTTGATTCAAATCAACATGGCTCCAGCGGGCAGGCCTTAGGATCCGCGCTTTTTGCCCCGGTGCGCACATGAATCTTCCCGCCAAGCCCGAACTGCTGGCCCCTGCCGGCTCCCTCAAGACCCTGCGCTATGCATTCGCCTACGGCGCCGATGCAGTCTATGCCGGGCAGCCGCGTTACAGCTTGCGGGTGCGTAACAACGAATTCGATCACGCCAACCTGGCCTTGGGTATCCAGGAGGCACACCAGTTGGGCAAGCGGTTTTACGTGGTGGTCAATATCGCACCGCATAACGCCAAGCTGAAAACCTTCCTCAAGGACTTGGCACCCGTCATCGAGATGGGCCCCGATGCACTGATCATGTCGGACCCAGGCCTGATCATGCTGGTGCGCGAGCATTTCCCGCAGATGCCGGTGCACCTGTCGGTACAGGCCAATACGGTCAACTGGGCCAGCGTGCGGTTCTGGCAACAGGTGGGCCTGAGCCGGGTGATCCTGTCGCGGGAGCTTTCCCTGGAAGAGATCGAAGAAATCCGCCAGCAAGTACCGGACATGGAACTGGAGGTGTTCGTCCATGGCGCGCTGTGCATGGCGTACTCAGGCCGTTGCCTGTTGTCGGGCTACCTCAACAAACGTGATGCCAACCAGGGAACCTGCACCAACGCCTGCCGCTGGAAGTACGACGCCACAGCGGCCACCGAGAACGCCACGGGCGACATCGTGCGCGAGGTCGAACCGACCTTGGGCCGCGGCGCGCCGACCGAACAGGTTTTCCTGCTGCAGGAGAGCAACCGCCCAGGCAGCGAAATGCCCGCGTTCGAGGATGAACACGGCACCTACATCATGAATGCCAAGGACCTGCGCGCCATCCAGCACGTCGAACGACTTGCGGCCATGGGCGTGCACTCGCTGAAAATCGAGGGCCGCACCAAGTCGCACTTCTACTGCGCCCGCGCGGTACAGTCGTACCGCAAGGCCATTGATGACGCCGCCGCCGGGCGGCCTTTCGACATGGGCCTGATGGACAACCTGGAGTCGCTGGCACAGCGCGGCTACACCGAAGGTTTTCTGCGCCGCCATGTGCATGACGAATACCAGAACTACTTGCGGGGCAATTCGTTGTCCGAACGCCAGCAGTTCGTCGGCGAGTTGACGGGTGTGCGAGTCGACGGCCTGGCCGAGGTCAAGGTCAAGAACCGCTTCGTCGTCGGTGATCACCTGGAGCTGATGACCCCGCGCGGTAACTACCACTTCGACCTGCACCGCCTTTGCGATCGTCAGCAACGGGCCATCGAAGTGGCACCGGGAGACGGTCATGTGGTGTACCTGCCGATCCCTGAACAGGTTGCGCTGGAGTACGGCCTGCTGATGCGCGACCTGGGCGAGCAGCTTGCCTGACAATGCTGTAATGTCTGCCTCAGCTGGCTGACAGGTGCACTCGGCGAGGATGGTGACCCGCCGCACTTTCGTCAGGCGTGCGTCTGCGTTTTCAAAGGAGTGGTTCGACCATGCTGCACAAACACCTGATCGCTATCGGCCTGCTGGCCATCACCGGCCTGGCCCAGGCCGCCGAGATCATCGATGTCTACCGCGACCCCAACTGTGGCTGCTGCAAGGCCTGGATCAGCCACCTGCGCGACAACGGCTTTACCGTCAACGACCATGTCGAGCCGAACATGAGCGCGGTCAAGCAGCGCCTGGGCGTGGCGCCACGTTTGGCGTCGTGCCACACAGGCGTTATAGACGGCAAGTTCGTCGAAGGCCATGTGCCGGCCGAACAGGTACGTCTGCTGGCCAAGCGCAGCGACCTCAAGGGCCTGGCCGTGCCGGGCATGCCGATGGGCTCGCCGGGCATGGAAATGGGCGATCACAAGGACGCCTATCAGGTTATCGGGGTGACCCAGGATGGCCAGGACACCGTGGTCGCCAACTACTGAGGCTCGGCCCCTGGGGGCAACTCTGCGTCGCTGGTTCATGCCTGGTAACACCTTTAACGTTTAAGGTGCTTCTGTGACTGTTAAAGTCGCCAATTCCTACATGGTCCTACACGGAGTGCCCCCATGCTGCGCGCAACCGCCCTGGCCTTGGCCTGCCTCGTCGGCGCCCCGGCCATCGCCGCCGAATCGCCCACCTACGGTAAACAGCTCGAAGGCTTCAGTTACCCTCACCCCCTCAAGCATTTCGACTTTCAGTCCCAGGGCCAGCGCCTGCAGATGGGCTACATGGACGTGGCAGCCAAAGGCCAGGCCAATGGCCGCAGCGTAGTGCTGATGCACGGCAAGAACTTCTGCGCTGCCACCTGGGAAACCACCATCGATGCATTGAGCCAGGCTGGCTACCGGGTCATCGCACCTGACCAGATCGGCTTCTGCACGTCGAGCAAGCCGGATTACTACCAGTACAGTTTTCAGCAGTTGGCCAACAACACCCATGCCCTGCTGGAGCAGTTGGGCATCGAGCAGGCAATCATCCTCGGCCATTCCACCGGGGGCATGCTGGCCACCCGCTATGCGCTGATGTACCCGCAGCAGGTCGAGCGCCTGGCGATGGTCAACCCGATCGGCCTGGAAGACTGGAAGGCCCTGGGCGTGCCCTACCGCACGGTCGACCAGTGGTATGCCCGCGAACTCAAGCTCGATGCCGAAGGCGTGCGCGAGTATGAGCGCAAGACCTATTACGCGGGGCGCTGGAAACCCGAGTATGAGCGCTGGGTGCAGATGCTGGTGGGGTTGAACAAAGGCCCGGGCCATGAAGTGGTGGCATGGAACTCGGCACTGATCTACGACATGATCTTCACCCAGCCGGTGTACCACGAGTTCAAGGACCTGAAAATGCCGACCCTGCTGCTGATCGGTGACCAGGACAGTACGGCCATTGGCAGTGATATCGCTCCGCCGGAAGTCAAGGCGCGGTTGGGGCACTACAAGGAACTCGGCCCGCAGGTGGCCAAGTTGATTCCGCAGGGTGAACTGGTGACCTTCGAAGGCATGGGGCATGCGCCGCAGATCGAAGAGCCGCGGCGTTTCAACAAGACACTGATCGAGTGGCTTGGGAAGTAGAACCCTGCCCGTCACCGGTGGGAGCGGCTTTAGCCGCGAAGCGGACAACGCGGTGGATGGCACCGGCTTTGCCGGTGTTCGCGGCTGAAGCCGCTCCTACAGGGGGCTGCTAACCCCTCCAGATCTGGCTTTCTGTCCAGCCCAACTCGGCAAAGTCTGCCTCGCGCAACCCGGCCTCTTCTTCGCAGAAAAACTCATCGAGCTGCGGTGGCCGCACCGCCGTATCGCTGAGCATCGCATGGACCTGCCCGCGGTGATGGATCTGATGCTCGAACAAATGCGCCAACAGGCGCAAGCGCGGTTCGCGTTGCACACGGTCGGGCCGCACGATGCTGACATAGCGCGCCAGTTGCTCATCGTGCAGCCCACAGCAATAGGTGATCAGCCGTCGGTCGGCCTGGGCCTGCTGGGCATGCAGGTCGGTACAGGTGGCGAATGGCTGTTCCGGCTCGAAGAAACGCTCGCCATCAGGCTCAGGCGCCTCACCGCGCTGCTCGCACTCGAGCATGTGCAGGTAGAACCAGTCCACCGTCAACAGATGATTGAGGGTGGCCTTGATGGATGGAAAGAAACTGCAGCGAGGGGCGACGAACTCGTCCTGGGTCAGTTGCAGGCAAGCCTTGTACAGGCGGTGATTGGCCCAGCCATTGTTATAGGCCTGGGTCAGCAGATGGTGCGACAGCGGCTCCATGGGTCGGCTCCTTCAGGCGAAGCGTTGCAGTTGCATCTCCCGTAGCCGGCTCAGGGTCCGTTGATACGGGAACGCCAGATACCCTTGAGTGTAGAGCGCTTCCAGCGGTACCTGCGCCTCGAGGTACAGCGCCACCCTGCGGTCGTAACACTCGTCGACCAATGCGATGAAGCGGCGCACGGCGTCATCCTTGGGCGACAGCGCCGGCAACTGACGATCACCTGCCTCCACCCGCGCAGCGCCGTCTTCGGTACCTCGGGCGATGCGCCCGGCACGCTGCTGGCCGCTCAGGGCCGGAATGCCCTCCACCAGGATTGCCGAGAAACGATCACACAGGGCCATGAAATCGATTGCCGCCAAGGGCTGTTCGCACAGGTCGGTGAAGCGGCACCAGAGTGCTTGCGGGCTGTGCCGGACCACTTGGATGTGCCGTGCCCCGATCGACAGCGGCGTCGTGCTACCCGGGTCATCCACGCTGAGCTGCTGGAACACCGCCGCCAAGGCCCCGGCCCCGCCCTCTTCAGCTACCCAATAGCGCTGGCGTGCTACCCCAGGGTGAAGACGATGGTCTTGCTCGCCAGCCACCGGCATCACCTGCATGTGCCGCTCGATGGCGCTAATGGCCGGCAGGAAGCGCTCGCGATTGAAGCCGTCACGATACAGCTGTTGCGGCGGCTGGTTGGAGGTGGCAACCACTACTACACCGTGGTCGAACAGCACCTGGAACAGGCGGCCGAGGATGATCGCATCGCCAATGTCGCTGACGAACAACTCGTCGAAGCACAGCACGCGGATTTGCCCCGCCAGTTCCCGGGCCAAGGCTTGCAAGGGGTCGGCGGTGCCATTGAGCTGGAACAGGCGCTGATGCACCCAGGCCATGAAATGGTGAAAATGCTGGCGCCGAGCCGGGATGCTCAGGCAGCGGTGGAACAGGTCCATGAGCCAGGTCTTGCCGCGGCCCACCGGGCCCCATAGGTAGATACCCTGAGCGGCCCGGCCCTGCTCGACAGCCTCGAAACAGGCTTGCAGAGCGCTGACGGCCAAGGCTTGCGCCGGGTCGGGAATGTAGCCTTGATCGGCAAGTGCCTGCTGGTAGAGAGAACTGGGATCGAGCGCCATGCAGCATTATGTGCATGGGCCCGACCGTCGGCAACCCGCCTCAGCCCTCGCTCAGGCCCACTTTCAGCAAGGCCCCGTCCTTGTCATCGGTCAGCACATACAGATAACCATCCGGCCCGACCCGCACATCGCGGATGCGCGCCTTCAGATCGCCCAGCAAACGCTCTTCATGCACGATCTTGTCACCATCGAGTTGCAGGCGGATCAACTCCTGGGTCGCCAGCGCGCCGATGAACAGATTGTGATCCCAAGCCTTGAAGGTCGGGCTGTCATAGAAGGCCATGCCGCTGATCCCAGGCGATTTTTCCCAGACATGGTGCGGGTCGACCATGCCATCGACATGCTCGCCCTTGGCTTCGGGAATCGCCAACATGGAATAGTTGATGCCATGCGTAGCGATGGGCCAACCGTAATTCTTGCCTGCCTGCGGGATGTTGATCTCGTCACCGCCGCGTGGGCCGTGCTCGTGGGTCCAGAGCTTGCCGCTCCAAGGGTTGAGCGCCGCACCCTGCTGGTTGCGGTGGCCGAACGACCAGATCTCGGGGCGCACGTTGTTCTTGCCGACGAAGGGATTGTCCTTGGGTACTTCGCCATCAGGCAGGATGCGCACGATCTTGCCTTGGAGTTTGTCCAGGTCCTGTGCGGTCGGGCGCTGGTTGTTTTCGCCCAAGGCGATGAACAGGTAGCCGTCACGGTCGAACACCAGCCGCGAGCCGAAGTGGTTGCCAACCGAAAGCTTGGGTTGCTGGCGGAAGATCACATTGAAGTTCTCCAGCCTGGCGCGGTCTGCGGACAATTGACCGCGGCCAACTGCGGTACCGGCCTTGCCATCGCTGCCCTCCTCGGCATACGACAGGTACAAGGTACGGTCCTTGGCGAACTCCGGCGACAGCACCACATCGAGCAGGCCGCCCTGGCCCTCGGCCCAGACCTTGGGCACGCCGCTGATGGGTGGGCCAACCTTGCCTTCGGCATTGACCACACGCAGGTTACCGGGACGTTCGGTAATCAGCATGTCCTTGCCGCCCGGCAGGAACGCCAGGGCCCATGGGTTGCGCAGACCATCGGCCACCGTGCTGACGGTGATCTGGCCTTCTTCGCTTGAGAACTGCTGCTCGGCGGCGGCGTGCGCGAACAGCGGCAACAATGTGGCGGCGGTTAGTGTGGTCAGCCAGGTAGCTCGGATCATGCAGAAGTCCTTTCAAAGGGGCTCAAGGCGCGCGCTGGGTATCACGCGGTGGGCGGGTGGGTTCCGGATTGGGCGTCTGTTGTTGACGGCGCAGGTTGTCACCATTGCCGATGCCACGGTTGTCCAGGGACGGTGTGCGCTGGATTGGCGCCGTCGAAGGACCACGCACGGGCGGCGCAGGTTGCATGCTGCCCTGGCGGCTGTTGGGGTTGGCACGCTGGATGGGGCTGTTGTAGGGGTTGTTGTTACTGGCGGCCAGTTGCAGCGGCTGCACGGGTGCCGCCTGTGCAGGCAGGCACAGCAACAGGCTGATGGCCAGGGTTGGCAATGTCAGGTTCATGCTTCACCTCATGTACGAAAAGGCGCGCCTCATGCGTTGGATAGCCTAAGGCGCGAGGGGTTCGCGGCAAAAGTGTGAATGCGATTCGTGATGTTTCAGTATGAACCTGTCGGAGCCTGCGCGGCCCCCTTGATCAGCGAGCGGTATCGACCTTGTGCCGCGCCGCATACAGGCAAAGCATCTCCATGGCCAGCGTTGCGCCTGCCAAGGCGGTGATGTCGGCATGATCATAGGCCGGCGCCACCTCGACCAGGTCCATGCCCACCAGGTTGATGCCACGCAGGCCACCGAGAATCTCCAGCGCCTGCACCGTGGTCAGCCCGCCGCACACTGGCGTGCCGGTACCGGGTGCATAGGCCGGGTCGAGGCAGTCGATGTCGAAGGTCAGATACACCGGTCGCTCACCAACCCGCTGGCGGATCGCCGCGATCACCGCTTCGGTACCCTGGCGATGCACGTGCCGAGCATCGAGGATGGCGAAGCCTTGGCTGTCGTCATTGGTCGTGCGCAAACCGATCTGCACCGAGCATGACGGGTCGACCAGGCCCTCGCGCGCGGCGTGCCAGAACATGGTGCCGTGGTCGATACGTTTGCCCTCCTCGTCCGGCCAGGTGTCGCTGTGCGCGTCGAAATGAATCAGCGCCAGGGGGCCATGACGCCGGGCGTGAGCCTTGAGCAACGGGTAGCTGATGAAATGGTCGCCGCCCAGGGTAAGCATGGCGCAGCCTGCTTCGAGGATGTGCTCGGCGTGGGCTTCGATGCTGTCCGGGACCGACTGCGGCGTACCACTGTCGAACGCGCAATCGCCGTAGTCGATGACCGCCAGGTGGTCGAACGGGTCGAATGCCCAGGGCCAATGGCGCGCCCAGGCCTGCTGCACCGAGGCTGCGCGGATCGCTCGCGGCCCGAAGCGCGCGCCAGGGCGGTTGCTGGTGGCGGTGTCGAACGGCACGCCGCTGACCACCACGTCCACCCCGCGCAGGTCGCGGCTGTAGCGTCGGCGGGAGAAACTGGTAATACCGGCGTAGGTACTTTCCGCTGCGGTGCCATACAGGCTGTCGCGGGTGATGGCCTGGTCGTTGTTATGGGCTTGCTCCACGGTCCGTCTCCTTTGTTATGGGTTATTGGCGTGTGCGGAATGCCGTCCACAGGCGGTTGCGCTGGCGAAGGTCGGACAACGCCATGCTGCGGTCAGCAAACAGGCGCTCACGCACAGCGGCGGGCGGATAGATATCCGGGTCATTGCGCACGGCCTCGTCGACCAGGGGCGTCGCAGCCTGGTTGGCGTTGGCGAAGAACAGCGTGTTGGTCAGCGCGGCGACCGATTCGGGTTTCAGCATGAAGGCGATGAAAGCCCGGGCCGCTTCCGGATGCGGGGCATCCTTGGGAATGACCAGGTTGTCCTGCCAGACCAGCGTCCCTTCACGGGGAATGCGGTAGATCAGCTCGAACGGCTTGCCCGCGCGGCGCGCCTGATCGGCAGCCATGGCGGCGTCGCCGTTGTAGGTCAACGCCAGGCACACGCTGCCATTGGCCAGGTCATTGATCTGCCGGCCATTGGCGACATAGCTGATCGACGGTTGTAACTGGCTCAGCAGGTTCTGCGCCGCAGCCAGGTCGGCCTTGTCCTGGCTGTATGGGTCCTTGCCCAGGTAGTTCAGCGCCACGCCGATCACCTCCTGGGGAGAGTCGGGCATGGCGATGCCGCATTCTTTCAGCCGGCTGGAATACTCGGGCTTGAACAGCAGGTCCAGGCTGTCCATTGGCACATCTCCCAGGCGTTGGCGCACGGCCTCGACATTGACGCCCAGGCCCAGCGTGCCCCAGGTGTAAGGCACAGCGTAACGATTGCCGGGGTCGGCTTCGGCCAGCTTGGCCAGCAGGTCTTCGTCGAGGTTGGCGTAACCCGGCATGCCCTGCGCGTCCAGAGGCTGCAGGGCATTGGCCTGGAGTGCCCGCGCCAGTACGGTGGACGACGGCACCACCACGTCATAGCCGCTGCCACCGGTCAGCAGCTTGGTTTCCAGCACCTCGGTGGTGTCGAAGGTGTCGTAGCGCACCTTGTAGCCAGTTTCTTTTTCGAAGCGCTGCAAGGTTTCCGGGGCTACGTAGTCCGCCCAACTGTAAAGATTCACCACCTTTTCTTCGGCGTGCAGGGGCACGGCCAGGAACAGGGACAGCAGACACAACGATCGACGCATGACGGACACCTCGGCTGATGGGTGGATGCCGCCAGCATGCCAGCCGGGTTACATTGCAAGAATGACAAGTTTGCAAAGCTGACATTCATCAGGAGCAATGTGATGCTTGGACAACTGCACGACCCTGACCTGCATCTGCTACGGCTGTTCGTCACTGTAGTCGAGGCCGGTGGGTTCAGCGCCGCCCAGGGCGTTTCAGGCCTGAGCCAGCCCACCATCAGCCAGCGCATGGCACAACTGGAAGCGCGCCTGGGCTATCGCCTGTGCAGCCGGGGCAAGCGTGGGTTTCGTCTGACCGAAAAGGGTGAACTTCTGCTGGACGCTGCGCGGGCCTTGCTGGTGAGCATCGAGCAGTTTCGCCAGCAGGCCAATGGCGTGAGCGGGCGTTTGCTGGGCACAGTACGGATAGGCATGGCGGAGAATCAGGATCCGGCCGTCAGCCTGCGACTGGCGTCTGCCATTTCACGCTTTCGCGAACGGGACGAGTCGGTGCAGCTGGAACTGATCAGCGCCCCTCCGGCTGAGCTGGAGCGACTGCTGCTGGAGCAGCGCCTGGACTACGCCATCAGCTACTTCTCCGGTAACCAGGCGGCGTTCGATTACCAGCCGTTGTTCGAGGAGCGCCAACGGTTGTACTGCGCCAAAGGGCATCCCCTGTTCGACCTGGCGCAGGTGACGCGCGAGCAATTGCTGGAAGCGGACCAGGTACGGCACCCCTATCGTTTTCTCAAGGGTGGCGAACCGTTCCAGAGCCGGCGCAGCATGGCCGTGGCTGAGCAGATCGAGAGTGTTCTGACATTCATTCTGTCGGCGCGGCATATCGGTTTTCTGCCTTGCCATAGCGCTGCCGGCCTGGAGCGCCAGGGGATGTTGCGGGCGCTGGATAGCGAACTGGACTTCGTCGTGCCTTTTACTTTAGCCAGGCATCGGGCCCAGGCGCCTGGAGAAGCACAACAAGCGTTTGCGCAGGATCTGCGGACCGCCTTCAGTTGATCGAACGCTACTTTCAACGCCAGTGTGCATTTGCCACACTGCAGACCTGACTCTGTTGGCAAGGTCCACGCCCATGACTGCCCGTTTGTACCGCTGCTTCCCGCTGTTGCTGGTCTTGCTATTGGCAGCCGGCCTCAATGCCTGCGCGCTGTTTCAGCCACGCGACCCTTTGAACATCAGCGTGATCGGCATCGAACCGCTGGCCGGACAGGAGCTGGAAATGCGCATGGCGGTAAAGATGCGCGTGCAGAACCCCAATGAGGCAGCGGTCGACTACAACGGTATCGCGCTGAAACTGGAGGTCAATGGCCAACCGCTGGCGTCTGGGGTCAGCGACCAGCCGGGGCATGTTGGCCGCTACGGCGAAGCGGTGGTGGTGGTGCCGGTGAGCATCACAGCCTTTGGCTTCCTGCGCCAGGCCTATGGCCTGAGCAAGCTCGACTCGCTGCAGGGGATGCCCTACGTGCTGCGCGGCAAATTGGCCAACGGGCCGTTTGGAACCGTTCGCTTCACCGACGAGGGCAAGCTCGACCTGCCCAAAGGTAACAGCCTGCCTTGGTGACAGGGCCTTTCCATATCAGCGGTTGGCGCTGGCTGCGGCCATCATCTTGTTGACTTCGCTGCGAACCATCGCGGCGTATTCCGGCGGCGACATACCTTCCAATTCGGCACGCACCCATTCGGCCCACTTGCCCTTGCGACGCGATTTTTCCGAGATCAGCCGAGCGGCCTCGCCCTTGGCCTTGCCGAGATTGTTCTGCCACATCTCGAACAGCCGGGCCTTTTCCGCCTCGATCTGCGCCCGTTCCTGGTGACTTCTGTTGGCCAGATTGAAACTCATGAAGATACCTGCCTGGTGAAAATGGCCGCTATCTTAACACCGAGGCGCTACTTGATCGGTAGGTCAGCGCAACTTTCCCGGCGTGCCGGCATCCATTGCTTACCCCCCCCCCATCGACGAGGACGACTTCATGGCCCGAAAAACTGCCATTGCAGCCAACAGCGAGCAGATCAAGGACCAGGTGTTCAGCGAGCTGCAGGCATTGATCCAAGAATCGGAAAAGCTGCTCAACGACAGCGCCTCCCTGGTCGGCGAGGAAGCCGACACGCTGCGTGCGCAGGTCAGCCAGAAATTGCGCCAGGCTGTGGAGGCTGCCGGCCAGGTGCGCGCCAAGGCACAACCGGTGGTCGAGGCCACCCACGACTATATTGGCGGGCATCCATGGCAGACGGTTGCAGTTTCAGCGGGCTTTGGCCTGGTGATCGGCCTGTTGCTGGGGCGTCGCTACTAAATCGTTAATCGTGCGCTGCCGCCTGCTGCTGATCAGGCGGCTTGCGCCATTGGAATACCGCTGTGAAAGCGTAGCTCCTGGTCTGGAGACTGAATCAACTCAGCTTCAGCTTCGCGCACCAACAGCACACGCTTGGCAATGTCTGCCTGATCCCCATAGTGGTGAGCCAGCTTCAGATAGCCTTGGTAGTGGCGTGCCTCGCTTTTCAGCAACCCGTGGTAGAACCTGCCGAGCTCCTCATCCAGGTGCGGTACCAAGGCTGCGAAGCGCTCGCAGCTTCGGGCTTCGATGAATGCCCCCACCACCAGCGTATCCACCAGTTTTACCGGCTCATGGGCCCGCACCAGGCGGCGCAAGCCGGATGCGTAGCGCCCTGCCGACACCGGCCGCAATGGTACACCTCGGCGCTTCATCAGGCGCAGTACCTGCTCGTGATGCACCAATTCTTCACGGGCCAGGCGCGACATCATGTTGATCAGGTCCAGATGGGTGTTGTACTTGGCGATCAGGCTAAGTGCCGTGCTGGCCGCTTTGAACTCGCAGTTCTTGTGGTCGATCAGCAAGGTTTCCTGGTCGGCGAGCGCCGCTTCGATCCAGGCGTCTGGAGTAGGACAGCCAAGAAAGGCATCGATTTCGGGGATCAGGGACATAAACGTACAACCACACAGGCAGGCAGGACCGGCGATTATACCGGCGGCGGCTGCAAGCGCCAGTGGCTATGCTTGATGTATATCAAGCGGCGACACAAGGAGCGCCGACTATAGTCAGGCATTGGCCGCCACCTTTGAACGGAGTTCATGCCCATGCAAGCTGTCCGCAGCATTCTTGTCGTTCTCGACCCCGAACATGCCCATAGCCGTGCATTGACCCGCGCGAAGCTTATTGCGGGCGTAACCGGTGCCCGCCTCCATCTGCTGATGTGCGACAAGAAACATGACCATAGTGCATTGCTCAGCCTTTTGAGCAGCCAGTTGCATGATGATGGTTATGACAATGTCACCCATGAGCAGGCATGGCATGACACGTTGCAGGAATCGATCATAGCTGTGCAGCAAGCCGAAGGCTGCGAATTGGTGATCAAGGAACATCGCCCGGATAATCCATTGAAGAAAGCTTTGCTTACGCCAACCGACTGGAAGCTGTTGCGCCAGTGCCCTTGTGCTGTGCTGATGGTGAAGAGTGAGCGGCCTTGGACCGGTGGGGTGATTCTTGCGGCTGTCGATGTGGGCAATCAGGATGAAGACCATCGCCGATTGCATGCGAGCATCATTGATCATGGGTATGCAATTGCAGGTCTGGCCAAAGGTGATCTGCATGTGATCAGCGCCCATCCCTCACCCATGCTGGCAGCTTCGGACCCGGTTTATCAGCTCAGCGAGACCATCGAGAAACGCTATCGGGCAGCCTGCAGCGCATTCCAGGCAGAATACGACATCAGCGAAGATCGCCTGCATGTCGCAGAGGGGCCAGCGGATGTGCTGATTCCCTTTACCGAGAAGAAGCTCGATGCGGTGGTAACGGTGATCGGCACTGTCGCCCGCACCGGTATTTCTGGAGCCTTGATCGGCAACACCTCGGAAGTGGTGCTCGATGCGCTGGAGAGTGATGTATTGGTACTCAAAAGCGAAGAATCGATCGCACACCTGGCCGAAGTAGCTCGTGGCAAGGACACCTGAAGCTGAAAAGACAAAACCCCTACCTGCTCGCGCAGATAGGGGTTTTGCGAAATGAATCTTGACGATGACCTACTCTCACATGGGGAAACCCCACACTAC